>JAJCZD010000006.1 GCA_029262615.1 Candidatus Babelota bacterium | reverse complement strand
AACCCTTGGGACCTTCTTCAGCCCCAGGATGTGATGAGCCGACATCGAGGTGCCAAACCTCCTCGTCGATATGGACTCTTAGAGGAGATCAGCCTGTTATCCCCGGCGTACCTTTTATCCGTTTAGCAATGGCCCTTCCATGCGGAACCATTGGATCACTAAGTCCTGCTTTCGCACCTGCTCGACCTGTATGTCTCGCAGTCAAGCTCCCTTGTGCCTTTACACTCTACCGACGATTTCTATTCGTCATGAGGGAACCTTTGAACGCCTCCGTTACATTTTGGGAGGCGACCACCCCAGTCAAACTACCCACCAGACAATGTCTTGCGCCCGGATTACGGAACGCAGTTAGATTTTCAAATTCAAAAAGGCGGTATTTCAAGGGTGACTCCTGTGCAGCTAGCGCCACACAATCAACGTCTCCCGCCTATCCTACATAATTAAATCCAAAGATCAATGCCAAGTTGTAGTAAAGGTGCACGGGGTCTTTCCGTCCTTTCGCGGGTAGCCGGCATTTTCACCGGCACTACAATTTCACTGAGTATATCATTAAGACAGCGCCCAACTCGTTACGCCATTCATGCAGGTCGGAACTTACCCGACAAGGTACTTCGCTACCTTAGGACCGTTATAGTTACGGCCGCCGTTTACCGGGGCTTCGATTCAAAGCTTTGTTCCGAAGAACTAACCTCTCCTGTTAACCTTCCGGCACTGGGCAGGCGTCAGACTCTATACATCCTCTTTCGAGTTAGCAGAGCCCTGTGTTTTTGTTAAACAGTCGGTTGGGCCAATTTATTGCAACCTAACCATGCTCATAAAACCGAAATTCTAATCACATAGTAGGCACCCCTTCTCCCGAAGTTACGGGGCAATTTTGCCGAGTTCCTTAATGATACTTCTCTCAACGCCTTAGTATTCTCTACTCGTCTACCTGTGTCAGTTTACGGTACGATCACTCACATAGCTCGCTAGAGGTTTTTCTAGTCAGTGTGGAATCGATCGAATACATCTCTCCATTAAGAATTGATGCACCCATAACATCTCAAGGATAACGACTTTGCGGATTTGCCTACAAAGTCCCTCTAAATGCTTAGCTTGGCATCCATGCGCCAAGTCAACCTATCCTACTGCGTCACCCCTTCACTCAAGCGCTAGCAAGTGGTACAGGAATATTTAACCTGTTTTCCATCGCCTACGCCAATCGGCCTCGGCTTAGGTGTCGACTAACCCTGAGTGGATGAACCGTTCTCACGGAAACCTTAGACTTACGGCGAACAGGAATCTCACCTGTTTTTTCGTTACTTATACCAACATACTCACTTCTTTGATCCACCACCTGTTCTCACGATCAGGCTTGTATCTATCAAAGAACGCTCCTCTACCTCCATACAAAAGCGAACTTTTGTATGAACCATAGCTTCGGTAATTCGTTTGAGCCCCGTTCGTTCTTCAGCGCAAAAACACTTGACCAGTGAGCTATTACGCTTTCTTTAAAGGATTGCTGCTTCCAAGCCTACCTCCTGGCTGTCTGTGCATTTTCACTTCTTTAACCACTTAACGAATATTTTGGGACCTTAGCTGATGGTCTGGGCTGTTTCCCTTTCGACTATGGAGCTTATCCCCCACAGTCTGACTCCTGTTTTCAAACATTATGGCATTCGGAGTTAGTAAAAACCCGGTAAGCTTACGCCCCCAAAGCTTCAACTGTGCTCTACCACCATAATGAATTCAACAAGGCTATACCTAAATATATTTCGAGGAGAACCAGCTATTTCCTAGTTTGATTAGCCTTTCACTCCTATCCACACCTCATCCGAGCAGTTTTCAACCCACACCGGTTCGGACCTCCATCTCATGTAACTGAGATTTCATCCTGGACATGGATAGCTCACTAGGTTTCGGGTCTAACACATAGTACTAAATCGCCCTATTAAGACTCGCTTTCGCTTCGGCTCCACTCTTTCAAAGCTTAACCTTGCACTATATGTTAACTCGTTGGCTCATTATGCAAAAGGTACGTGGTCGCACATACGTATATCGTGCTTCCACCGATTGTAGACAATTGGTTTCAGTTTCTATTTCACTCCCCTCTCGGGGTTCTTTTCACCTTTCCCTCACGGTACTTGTGCACTATCGGTCATCAAGTAGTATTTAGCCTTACCCAATGGTCTGGGCAGATTCCCACGGAATTTCACGTGCTCCGTGGTACTTGGGTGTGCAAACTATGCTTTTTTCACATTTTCATTTACGAGGCTGTCACTCTCTTTGGCTGTCCTTTCCAGAACAATTCAATTAATGTGAAACTTAACAACTCAAGGACGGTGATCCTTGAACGCTCGCATCCCGCTACCTCTTTATCACAACACTCACCGGTTATCACATGATAAAGATTTGGGCTATTCCCATTTCGCTCACCACTACTTAGGGAATCACTTCGTTTTCTTTTCCTAACGCTACTGAGATGTTTCAGTTCACGTCGTTGACCTTCTTACCCTATGAATTCAGGCAAGAATATCTTGGGTTTACCAAGACGGGTTTCCCCATTCGGACATTTCCGGATCAAAGCTTGATTGACAGCTCCCCGGAACTTATGGCAGCCTTCCGCCTCCTTCATCGCCTCTTGATGCCAAGGCATCCACCAAAAGCCCTTTTCAATTAACCGTAATTTAGATTACCTGACAAAGGTATTTAATCTACGAAAATTTCAAAGAACACAAAATTTTTTAAAAACTACTCTTCCTTGAAGATGCATTATACGAGAAAAAAAATTAAAATTTATTATATAGTTAGACTTGGTGGAGATGAGCGGATTCGAACCGCTGGCCTTCCGCGTGCAAAACGGACGCTCTACCAACTGAGCTACACCCCCTCTTGCAATCGAACAATATCGAAAATCTGACTTGGCCACACCAAAAATGGTGGGCCTAAGTCGACTCGAACGACTGACCTCCCCGTTATCAGCGGGGTGCTCTAACCAACTGAGCTATAGGCCCAGATTTGAAAAAACCTACCGAACAAAATGATTTCTTGTATTTACACCTAATATTTAAGAACTTAAAAAGATCTTAAATGGATATATATCTCCCTCGAAAGGAGGTGATCCAGCCGCAGGTTCTCCTACAGCTACCTTGTTACGACTTCACCCCAATCACTCCTCATACCTTAGGCATCCGCCTCCCTTACGGGTTAGCTAAGATGACTTCGGGTACAAACAGCTTTCGTGGTGTGACGGGCGGTGTGTACAAGGCCCGAGAACGTATTCACCGCGTCGTTGCTGATACGCGATTACTAGCGATTTCAACTTCATGAGGTCGAGTTGCAGACCTCAATCCGAACTTGGACCAGTTTTTTGAGATTAGCATGCCCTTGCGGACTAGCGACCCATTGTGCTGGCCATTGTAACACGTGTGTAGCCCTAGGCATAAGGACCATGATGACTTGACGTCGTCCCCACCTTCCTCCTGGTTTCCCAGGCAGTACCATCAGAGTGCCTCACAAAGTGAGTAGCAACTGATAGAAAGGGTTGCGCTCGTTAAAGGACTTAACCCAACATCTCACGACACGAGCTGACGACAGCCATGCAGCACCTGTGCAACTGTTCGAGTAAACTCGAAAAACCGTGTTTCTACGGGTGTCAGAAGCATGTCAAGCCTAGGTAAGGTTCCTCGCGTAGTGTCGAATTAAACCACATGTTCCACCGCTTGTGCGGGCCCCCGTCAATTCCTTTAAGTTTTAGTCTTGCGACCGTACTCCCCAGGCGGATCACTTAACGCGTTAGCTACGACACTAATCCCGTAAAACGGGACTAACATCTAGTGATCATCGTTTACGGCGTGGACTACCAGGGTATCTAATCCTGTTTGCTCCCCACGCTTTCGTGCCTCAACGTCAGGAATGGACCAACACGCTGCCTTCTCCATTGGTGTTCCTCTCGAGATCTACGCATTTTACCGCTACTCCGAGAATTCCACTTCTCTCTTCCATCCTCTAGCACACTAGTTTCTATCGCTGATCTCCGGTTAGGCCGGAGGATTTAACAACAGACTTAATGCGCCGTCTACGCACCCTTTACGCCCAGTAATTCCGAATAACGCTAGCACCCCTCGTATTACCGCGGCTGCTGGCACGAAGTTAGCCGGTGCTTTCTCTAGTGGTAACGTCATAACTTGACTGTATTAGAGCCAAGTCTTTCTTCCCACTTAACAGGAGTTTACGATCCAAAAACCTTCATCCTCCACGCGGCGTCGCTGCGTCAGGCTTTCGCCCATTGCGCAATATTCCTCACTGCTGCCTCCCGTAGGAGTCTGGACCGTGTCTAAGTTCCAGTGTGACCGTACACCCTCTCAGGCCGGTTAACCATCATCGTCTTGGTGAGCCTTTACCTCACCAACAAACTAATAGTACGCAAGCTTATCCTTCAGCGATAGCAAAGAGGCCATCTTTCTCCCCGAAGGGACGTATGCAGTATTAACTTCGATTTCTCGAAGGTATTCTTCACTAAAGGGTAAATTCTCACGCGTTACTCACCCGTCCGCCGCTGTACTTACTCCCGAAGGAGCTTTCTCGCTCGACTTGCATGTGTTAAGCACGCCGCCAGCGTTCATTCTGAGCCAGGATCAAGCTCTCCGTTACTAATTCTTTAAGAAATCTACTTTGATCGGTAGGCTTAATTTTTTCTCGTATTTCAAAGATCAATTCAGTTCGAAAAACTCAGTTAAAGTTAATTTCTAGCTGAAAGTTCAAATTTCAAGAGGGATTCACTGAAAACCCCTTTAAACTCGTTAATTTCTTAACCAATTGTAGGTAAAATTATACAGGGTTAAATGCAGCTGTCAACCTTTTTTTAAATTTTTTTGAAATTAATTCTGAAAAGAAAAATACGCTATATATAATAAGGTATACAGATACCTAAAAATACATAATTTGCGGCTTTAAATTCCTCTATTTTATTATGTTATTTAGAACGTAAAAAAGACACTATAATATGTTCTAATTTTTGTAGTGCGTGGTCAAAATTATCATTACAAATATGGTACTTATAAAATGGTTTTTCTTTTTCTCTATGCAATTCATTTTTTGCAATCTCAAGGCGCTTTTGAATCTCTTTTGGATCGGTATTTCTTTTTTCTAATCTCTGCTTCAAAATGGTAAGGTTACTTGTATACAACCAAACAGAAACTACGTTATCAATTTTTTTTTCAATTTGTTGTGCACCAAATTGGTCCAAGATCCCGATAATAGAAATTCCCTTTTGTAACTGCTGGATAATATAAGAAGGTGAGCCATAATAATTATGATATTCACAACTATATTCCAAAAAATAATCTCGTGCTATTCGTTGCTTAAATTCATCCGATGTTAAGAAATGATAGTCAGCGCCATCTATTTCTCCAGGACGTTTTTTGCGAGAAGTATAGGTAATCAAACGTTGTAGCGAGAATTGCTTATTAAGCCTATCAACAACAGCATTAATGAGAGTAGTTTTTCCAGCCCCTGATGGCGCAGAGATAATAAATAGTTTTCCAGTCATTTTCATCTTTCTTTATAGTAGTATATAATTATAAGTAAATTATAGCTTTATTTAAACGGGATCATAATGCTGTTTGATGATATACAACAAAAACTTAAAGACATTGAACCCGATATTAAAACAATAAAAGATTATTGGCACAATGCACAATTAGAACAAAAACTACAAGCACTTGAACAGCAAAGCCAAGGCCCAAATTTTTGGCAAGATCCAAAACAAATTGAGGTGTTAAAAGAGCTGCAACATCTGAAAAATCAGAAACACGAGTATGATTATATCACCCAAACATGTACCGAAACACCTGAGTTACTTGAATTATTTGAAACTGATGAAAAAGAGTTAGAAAAAATTGCTCAAGAAATAAACAAGTTATCTCGAGCGGTTTCAAAATTTAAATTATTACTTTTACTCCAGGATCCTGAAGATAAATCAAATTGTTTTGTAACAATCAACTCTGGAGCCGGCGGGACCGAGTCGCAAGATTGGGCCAATATGCTTTTACGCATGTTTCTACGCTTTTGCGAACGAGAAAAATTTAAGGTGCAATTAATTGACGAACAATCAGGAGAAGAGGCCGGCATAAAATCTGCCACATTATTTGTTAAAGGTAAAAATGCGTATGGTTTATTAAAAAGCGAGCAAGGCATTCATCGTTTAGTACGAATATCACCCTTTGATGCTAGCAAGCGCCGCCATACCTCTTTTGCTGCAATAAACGTAACACCAGAAGCACCTGAGATTGCCATTGTTATTGACCCCAGTGACTTGCGCATCGATACGTATCGTGCTAGTGGAGCTGGTGGCCAACATGTTAATAAAACCGAATCGGCAGTGCGCATTACTCATTTACCAACTAATACAGTAACCCAATGTCAAAATGAACGCTCTCAACTGCAAAATAAAGAAACCGCAATGAAAATGCTCAAAGCAAAATTAGTTCAAAAACAGAAAGAAGAAAAAAAAGCAAAAGAAAAAGCAATTGAGAAGAAAAAAATTGAATGGGGTTCACAAATTCGTTCCTATATACTGCATCCATATAAGATGGTAAAAGACCATCGCACTAAATTTGAGTCCCCACAGCCAGACCTCATATTAGATGGTGATATAATGGATTTCATTGAAGCTTATCTCATCTTGCTGGCAAAATAATTACTCCTTCATAGCGTGTATCATTAATAATGGTGAAACAATAGTAATGGAACCATCAGCCTTTGGTAGATTATTTTTGAGATGCTCATCAACCACTTCTTTAACAAACTGTATTCTTAGATTGCTTGGCAATTGTTTTAGTTGTGGAGTACCAATTAACCAGCCCATCAACCAATCTACTAATTGCTCTTTGTTTTTATATTCCGAAACTTTATACCAGGTATAAATTGATTTTGGAGTAAGACCATATTCTATAACTATTTGTTCAAACTCATTAGAAGTATGTGCATACCATGGTTTTGCATTTGGATTCTCAAAATAATTAAACCATTCCTTTGTATTTGCAACTTTTAAAATGGGTTGGTACATAAAATGATCCGTATGACCTTTTACTGCGGCAAAAATACCTCCTTTTTTAAGACTATCTGCTATTGATGCAATTACTTTATCAATCTCCTTAATCCAATGCAAAACTGAAAAAGATACTATGGCATCAAATTCATTTGCCCCAAATGGCCAATCTCGAATATCTAAAACGGCAAAAGAAATATTTTCAATATGACCAAAGTTCTCTTTTGCTTTTTTAATCATACTTTCTGAATAATCAAAACCAACAACCTGAGCTTTTGTATTTTGCGCAATCCAAGCAGTCACCTCTCCCGTTCCACAGCCAAGATCAGCAATTTTTTGACAATGCCCCAAATCAATTTCAGTTAATAATTTGTAAGCACTGCGTAATTGTTTATAATTTTGTCTTTGGTAATAATTGCCATCCCATGCATAATTTTTGCAAAAAATGGTTACCAGTAAAAAAGCTAAAAATTTTTTCATATTATCTCCTTAATTTTTCTTTATAATCAAATAACCTACAATGCCAAAAGAAATTAGAAATAGTTCCAGATGCAATACATCTGTTTGAAGAAGGAAAATTAGAAGAAGTTGCAAATCTAGCAGTTGAGTGGTTTACAAAATATCTTTAATTAAAATACTGCTACAAAGCCACAATATACTTCATTCACTCGTGGTGTGTTCCGCCCAGCTATAACATGTGATGAACCAACGTTCAACTCAATTAAGTTGCGTAATTTATAGGTGAGGTTCCAACTAAAGCGATGGAAATTGCATCGTGAAAGCCGTTCAAGCAAACAGAAATCAAATGTGCCATCTGCAATAGCAGGACAACAATTGTCTGTATCTAAGCAAAGATGGTCTGAGCGTTTGTATGAAAAATCATAAAATGCACCAAATCGAAACCCAAGATTAAGAAAATTGTACACATAGTTACCAACACTGACTAAAAATCTATGACCTCGTTTAATTTCTGTAGGTACTGCGGTATCAGCAAAGAAAGGAACATTCACATCAAACAAACTAAATCCATCTACAAAATAACCATTTTGAAAATCAATCAAAGGATTTTTTAAATTAGCAACATCTTGCAAGGCAGAGCGGCCAAAGTTCGCATTGGGATTATTGTTTACAATTTGGCGTCCAACACGTTGTACACAACTAAACTTTTTGGTAAAACCACCCACTAAACGCAATGTTGGATTAAACACAGGTGAGGGTGAATTAAATAATGCCTGGAAAAAGAGATCAAACTCGGTACCACCACCATTGCCAAGTATCGGTTGCCAAACGGTTGTTGCATCATCTTTTCTACCAGATGGCAGATTTACATTCAAGCCAACTTGCAAGCCATCCATATGTTTGAATAAACCAGCAAAATCCAGTAAGCCAAACAACGAAATATCACCAACACCGATTCTTCGTTGCCTCGCTTTAAATGCAAGATCTTTATCCGTTAAGATGGAATTTACATAATCTTCTAATCCAGAAAATTGATTATAAAATGCAAAAAGCGGATTATCTCTGATTGTGTTGTTTGATGTAAAAATAGGACGATATAAAGAACCGCCTTTAAATGCAAAATCAAGGACATGCAATCGTTCCTCTATTGGCAGGTTCATGCCAACAAAAGCTTGAATGGAACCGGAACAAGTAACATCAAAACGATAGGTTGCACCTATATTTACACAAAATGTGCGTTGCTCAGCTTCTAAGTTTAGCAATGCGCTTGCTAGTAATGCTGGATATTGGTCACTACGGAATGCTCCAAATGGATTAAATGGACCAACTGCACCCTGAGGTCTTTCTAGAGGACGAGTAACATAAGGAGCTGGAAAGCTTTCTAAGATACTCACTAAGTTATCATTCATTAAACGACCAAGCAAAAAGATATCACCAATAGAAACATCTTTACCAAAAATACTTCTTGAAAGTGGTACGAGGCAATGATCATCATCATAACCTTTAAATGCGAGTGACCAATAAGCAGAAGTAATCAATGCCCATCTCGTATCGGCAGCTTTATCTAACAACATATGATAATACTCATGCCCAAGCGGGAGAGTCATCGGCACCTGGCTATCATCTGGATCAACAAGCGTACGGTAATCAACAGGGGCAGAACTCAAGCGGCCAGGACTCACTTTTTTTTCTCTTGTAGGAGCATTTTTTCTTTTTGCTATTCGCTTATGGCGCTTACTTACTCCTTTTTGTGTTCTCTGGCTTACTACCAAAACCTTGTCTTGTTTGCTTGGTGCTCGTTTTTGAATCTTTGGCTGCACTATCTTTTTTTCTTGCTTAGGCATCTCAAGCTGAACCACCACATTTTCTGCCCATAGGTTAATCACCAAAGGTAGAGCTACGGCAATGGTTATTACTTTTTTTATTTTCATACTTCTACTATCCCTACTCTTACTGAGTTCTGGTTAATTCATTACAATCAGTTATAATAAAGGTGCCTTGCGCAAATGCTTGTCCTTTTACTTCATTTAATACCGGAACACCATCATAGAACACGTCATGATCACCTTCTTGCAGCCCTACTTGTGAACCATCTCTATTAACACCATTTCTGGTTGGTGGGCATAATGCTGATAAACGGCCATCTTGCCCTGGTGCCAGTGAACCTTTTCTCATTAATATCGTTTCATCAGAAGGTGGTCTTTGTTCTTGCACCACTGGGTCCAACGGAATAATATATGTTAAGGGCATAAATACTTCTACCATTGTGCTAATTACATCAAATAATGCTTCTTGAATATCTGCAACAGAATTTACTACTTCTGAACATGGGGCCATGATACTTCCCATAGGTAAAATTGTAGTAATTGGCGGCAGGTACACGGCAGTCATTAACGCACCAGAGATTGTTTGGCCTAGAATTATTGAACCTGGCTCTAGAATGCTCAGTGCTGTACAACTACTTCTGGTTACCGCAGTATCAACTCCTAAAACGGTTGTTACCGGGAACAGAACGCCATTAATGATAGATCCCGCAGCAACAGTAGAACCGGATAATAAGGTAATATCTGCAGTTACTTCAAGAGGTTCAGTTAATGTGTAATTCTGCAGAATTACCGGTGAGGCTATTGTTGAACCAGCAGACAGTAAAGTTAAATGACTAAATGCCCTTGGTCGAGCCAATAAGAAGCCAAGATTTGCAAATTCTTTAAATTGTATCCAGCCAGCACCTTGAACGCTACCACCACGGCTATTCCAATCTAGTGGAATATCATTACCAAGCGTTGGAACTGGCGCAAGTGAAAGGTTTGGTGCCATTCGCAATGTAGCCACATCAAGCCCACGACGTAATACTTGCAGTAATGAACCACTATCAAATAGAACCTTGCGGATAATACCGGTCGCATTGACATCATTAAGATCATTGCATGCACCACGGAACATATTAAATTCAACGGCACCAGCTTCAGTAATATTTAATGAACTTTGGTTTTCAAACAATATATTAAAACATGCTTTTTGGAATGTAATAAGAGCATTTTCATTGGCAACATTATATGTAGCAGCGCAATCACCAACTACAAACAAATCATCACCGGTAGTGATGCCGAAAATCAGTTGTGAACAATCCTCATCCAATAGAACCTGACCGCAGCAACGTGCAATAAAGTGACCTGCACCAGTCATACCATTGCCTTGGCCACCAACAAATACCACTGATCGATCATTATTAGTGGTATCTAAATGGAATATAGCTTTGTTTTGTGTAATAATACATGGCCAATCTGAACGATCTTCTTGACCTAAGCAATACGGGGTTCCTTGCATATTAAATTGCACACCATCACGAACCTCAACAATACCCTCACCATTGAAAATTACTCGAGCTCCAGGAGGAATTGGAACCTGTCCACCGTTACCAAAAACTGTAGGATCAAAAATTAGTCGGGGCACGCCGTCAATACAAGAACCAAAGCAAGGATCAAAATCAAAAATGACGGTTGTATTTGCTGCTGGCAACATATCCAATGTAAAGTTCACATCGCCGGTAACTGTAATGGTACAGAAACAAAATGCTGGGCAATCTCCCGTAGAACCACCGCCAGAACCGGTTGCACCTGTTGGACCGGTTGGTCCAGTAGGGCCGGTAGGGCCGGTGATGCCAGTAATACCATCAACTTGGGATGTGAGTGAGTCACAGCAAGAGATCAGTTCATCAATTACCGAAATTAATTGGTCATCTGCTGAGCCTGCTGGACCGGTTGGGCCAGTTGGGCCTGTTGCTCCAGTAGGACCAGTAGGGCCGGTAGGGCCGGTGATGCCAGTAATACCATCAACTTGGGATGTGAGTGAATCACAGCAAGAAATCAGTTCATCAATAACCGAAATTAACTGGTCATCTGCTGAGCCTGCTGGACCAGTTGGCCCTGTTGGTCCCGTAGGTCCAGTAGGGCCGGTGATGCCAGTAATACCATCAACTTGTGATGTGAGTGAGTCACAACAAGAAATCAGTTCATCAATTTGCGTTATTATTGTATTAATCTCGGAGGCTTGGACATCACAGCAAGAACCCAGAACATTTATCTGGGATGCTTGGGCATCGCAACAGCTAATTGCCTCTTCACAACACGTTTCTAAGATATTAGTGCGTGAGCCGTTTGCTTCACAACAAGATTCTAGAATATCTATATCAGATATTATTCCATCAATTTGAGTTATTATAGTATCAACTTCAGACGTTAATGCATCACAGCAACTTATTGCTTCCTCGCAACAGGTCTCCAGAACATTTATCTGGGACGCTTGGGCATCACAACAGCTAATTGCCTCTTCACAACAGGTCTCTAGTATATTAATGCGTGAACCGTTTGCTTCACAGCAGGATTCTAAAATATCCAGTTGTGAGAAAATACCACAAATATCAATTTCAGAACATTCTGCAAATAAATTATCAATTTCAGATGTTAATGCATCACAACAACTGATCGCCTCTTCGCAACAGGTTTCTAGGATATCAATACGTGAGTCATTAGCATCACAACAACTTACCAGTAAATCAATTAAACTCGTGTCAATATCTACCATTGAGAAGGTACAATCACGGCAGAAATAACTTACTACACCATCACTTAGCAAAGTAATATTTCCAGTTACATCACCACGGCTTGCATCTAAAATAGCAGCTTGATCTTTCCAGAAAGTAATTCCATCGACAGTTAATAGAGAAGTTCCACCAAAAGTAAGATTATTTTCTTTTATTACCGCAACAACCGGGCCATTAGCAAGTACGTTACCTGTGGTAAATGAAACATCGCTAATTAATTCTAATGTAATGTTTGAGAGTTCAATATTAGACGAAGTATCAGTGAGAACTATAGAACCTCCTCCAGCCCCAAGACCCTTAATTACTAAATCAGATAATGCAAGACTGGTTCCTGAGTTAACAACAAGCATACCACCTGATGAAAGATCAAGAATATTACCATTACCATTGATACAACCATCAGCAGTAAAAGTTAAAGTCCCACTTAAATTTGTTTTACTATTTAACTGTAAATCTGTAGCATTTTGGAAAAGAATACTGGAAGCCCAGGTAAATTCTTTACCACCTAAGATAAGCCGATTACCATTGAGATTTACCGTACCATTCCCAGTAAATGTTTTTTGGTCTGCGAAAGTAAGATTGTTTTCTAAAACCACAGTACCATTATTAAGCACCACATTTTGGTTTATGGTGCTTTGTAAAGCAAGAGTTGCTGTTGCACTTGAATCCATTAAAATAACATCAGAAGTGAAAATTGGCTGTCCCTCTAGCCGGTTATTAGTAGATGAGATGGTAACTGCTTGAAGCACTGTTCCTGGCTCAGCTCTAAATCGTCTATTACCATCTAATTTCAGAATTCCAGTCGGATCGAGAATAGCAGTAAGTAATAAGTTATTACCCTCATCCTCAAAAATACCATCCAGGAAAGTAACTTCTGAACCAGATATTATACCATTTAATGCTTTTGCGAGCGTGCCATCATAATCTGCAATCGGGCTTGCAAAATTTAGTTGGGCGCCAGAATTGATTTTAATAGTTGAGAATCTACTGTCAAAATTTATCGGCGCGGCGAGCAACACAAAACTGTACAAACTAAAAAATACGGGTATAACTCGAGATAAACGTATCATACTACTCTCTTTTTGTTTTCTACTTCAAATACTTTAAACCTTACAATAGCTCTACATAATTTTGTGTTTCATGTAAAGATTTTAACCATATATCTGTATTTCGGACAATTGAAATAAAAATGACGACCTTCTACTTGTTTACCACAAATGTTTTATTGATAACATTACTTGTTTTATCTGCATAAAAAGAAAAAGCATCGTTGCCGTGCGTTGTAGAGATAACT
The DNA here is from genome assembly GCA_029262615.1 of Candidatus Babelota bacterium. Taxonomy (GTDB): domain Bacteria; phylum Babelota; class Babeliae; order Babelales; family Vermiphilaceae; genus JAJCZD01. The sequence continues at coordinate 26,361 of JAJCZD010000006.1, read as the reverse complement.
AAATTATTAATGACTTCAAAACTACCATGAGTAAAAGTTAATGTTCCATCTAAAAATATATGCACATTATCAAATTTCATTTTGCTGGAAGAACTACTATTATATAAATTGTTATTACTAATTCCTTTTAAAGTAATGTCTTTGAATAATAATTCAGAATCAGAATCTACCTGTATGACTCCTGTTTGGGTTACCGTTAAAGAAAGACCATAACCACTTATAGAGGATTTTCCGGAAAAATTAGCTTTTGCTCGAAATTCCAAGTCATTATTTAAAATAATAGACAAATCACTCAAAACAAAAAAATCCTCTAATAAAGAAGTACCAAAAACTGATAATTGATTAGTATCATCACCGCTGCCAACAAGTTTCCCATTACTTGCCCATCGAACCGCTCGCACATTTGCACCAAAAGATCTTTGAAATACAGAGGTTAGACTAGGCACTATAGAATTAAAACGAAAAACTTCCAATAAGCCAATCCCTCCAGTAATGTCTGATCCTGTTGCCAAACAAATTCCATCGGGGCTCCAACTAATACCACCTACATCACTGGTAAAACCAGGTTGACTGAGCAATACTGATAAAGTGCCAGCAACATTGTTGTGTTGTAAAACTTGTACTAAGTTATTCGGTAACTCAACATTATCAAGACCTACTGCTAGTAGATTAGAAAATTGCTTATTCCAATCGATTGATCTTACAAAGCCAACATCAATCGATGCATTGAGAATTAAAGATGGTACCCCTGGGTCAAATTCATATACCAAAACGGTTGGATTGGAACCACTTGAATTTAACCCTACTGCTAAAAATGTGCCCGAACTATCCCAACCTAGAGATTTAAATTGCACATCTCTGTTTGGTGCAATATTTACATTAATAACTTGCGTTAAATTACCTAAACCATCAACAGAATAAATACGTAACTCTGCAGCGTTACCAGTGCCTCCGGCGGCCAAAAACCCTCCGGATGGATGCCAAGCGACTGCACGTCCCCGGCCAGGTTGAGCTACCGCATCTGCTTGTACAATAGTTGATGCTTGAGGGTCAAAAATGAAGGTCAAAACTTCTGTTGCGCTGGCACTCCTGGCAACTGCAATAATATTATTTATTGGATTCCATCTAACATCTGGAATCATTGTATTAGTTCCACCTGTCGGATTGATACCTGCTATAAAAATCAATTGTTTATCAACTATCTTATAAACTCGTAGTCTTCCTGGCGCAGTTGTTGAATCGACTGATGCTGCAATAAACTGACTATCAGAAGAAAAATCTAAGGCATCAACATCACCAGACAAACCAGAAATACTATCAAAAGAAAACAAATCACATTCCGCTTCCGCTTGTGGTAACTGAGCAAAACCGGATAGACTCAAACTATGGTTATTTCCTATTATCGAGCCAAAAGATGGCAAAGTTAAAACGTTTCTAAATACTAAATCTTGGTTTAAAATAAGCTGACCACCACCCAAACCAACAACCCCTGAAACTGGGAATAAGGCATCAAATAATATAGTTGCATTAGTATTAGCAAGGGAAAAACCACCATTTAAGACAGCCCCAAGAGCAAATCTATCACCATTTTGAGCTGTTTGCTGGATAGCGAAATTAGTAATAAGAGTATCTGATCCAATATCAATGGCAAAAGAAAAGTGAATTACAAGAAAAAGTACTATAAATTTTTTCATCTTTTTCCATGCCCTAAAATAGATTTTCAATTTACTATAAAGGTTTTACCCGTAATATTGTTTGTTTTATCTGCATAAAATGAATATACATGTGAACCAACTGTTACGGTAATTACTAGATCGTTTTCAACAAGGAAGTTTCCAAAAGTAAAAGTAAAAGTATTATCTAGAACAAGATTAACACTATCTAAAACCATGTTGCTTGTTGCTGAACTATTGGCTAATGTATTATTGTTAATCCCTTTTAAGGTGATATTTTTAAAGAATAAATTAGCATTGTCAGCAACTCGAATGGTTACGGTAGATGCAAGCTCAAGAGAAAAACCTCTCCCATTAATAACTGATTCGCCAAAAAAGGTAATCATTGAATCTGAAATAAACAAATCACTATTAAGATTTATAGTTACATCAGAAAAGGTAAACCCAGTATTGAGCTTTTCATAAATCTGTAGATTATTGGTATTTTCTCCAACAAAATAATTACCATTTTTACTCCAACGTGTATCCAAAGAAAAACCACTTGCAAGAGTGAATGAATTGATTAATTGTAACTGCTCATTCGTGTTATCAAAAAAATAATTTTGAATCCCTATCCCACCACTAACTGGTTGGCCGGTAATCAAACAAGTCCCATTAGGATTCCAATTAACTGAATAAACGGTAGAACTGTTTGTAGATTCAATTTCTGTTAATGAAGTACTTTGGACATAACGATATAATTTAATACCTGGATTACCAAATGTACCAATAGCTATAATATTTTGTTGTGGATGCCAATCAACAGAGGCCACAGTAGCTCCCGTAAACAAACCAATATCGAAAGTTAACGAAACTGGTGAAGTAGAAAAATCATAAACTCGCAGGGTTGGATTACTTCCCGAGTTAAAAAAGCCAGCTGCTAGATGCTGGCCTGATGGATCCCATGAGAGAGTCTCAATCCACACTGCCTGATTGGGCACAATATCGGCTGCTGTTTCAAAGGTTAAATTTCCTAACGCATCTACAGAAAAAATACGAATTTCATCTGTTGTCGCTTGAAACAAACCAATCGCCAAAAAATCTCCACTTGGATGCCAAGCCACAGAAAGAACAAAACTTGAAGCAAAATCTACAGAATCAACTAAGGTTAATGATGGGCCAGATGGATTAAACTCATACATTCTTAATTCATTAAATGTTGCTGATCCTTGAAGCCCAACTGCAAGTAAATATTTGGTTGGATGCCAACGAAGTGCATAAACCGTTAAATTATCTGAGGCAATAGAAGTTTGGAATAATACAGTTTGCCCATCAAAAGCATAGATCGTAATTTCATTAGCTGCAGAATTGACCATTCCGGTTGCAATGAATTTATCATCAAATGACCAATCTGCTGAAAATATATTTGAAGTTTGATTTGCTGTGGTAAGTAAACTGGTATTACATACCAGTGTAGCCTTATCTAAAGTTGGAATGGTTTTGATTGAAGAGGAAAATTCTATAGTTTTATTATTACCTTGTATGTTTCCAAGTTGACGTATTTCAGCTTGATTGTTAAAGCGAACATCTTGGTTTAGTACCAAATTGCCAATAATATCAACAGTTCCTGAAATGGGAAATAAAGCATCAAAAATTCCTGTCGCTTGCTTTGAGGAAAAAATTAAACCACCATTTAAAACAGCACCACTTGCAATGCGATCACCATCATTAATCGTTACCTGACTATTAAATAAAGTGATATTGGTGTCTGATCCAATATCAACGGCGAGTAAGGAATGAGCTATTAATAAAATACTATATTTCTTCATTCTATAATGTAACCGTAAAAAATTCACCTTTAGGTATAACAACTCCAATGACCGTTTCACCAGAAGCGGTAGATAAAATCGCTTTATCTTGCAAAATCAATTTCCCATTTTGCAGGTCTAATGACTCAAATAAATTCAAACGTGTTTGTGAATTCAGTTGCAGCGCCGAATCAGCTGATGGCATAATAAATGAAGCAACATCCTTATTCTTATAATGCAATGATCCACTCGCATAGATTAATGATGCACCATTGAGGAAATCTAAAATCGTTTCTTGCCCACTATCAGAACCGATAGTTATACCTTCATCAATTTCTGAGGTAATACCCTCAAACTCATTCTCAATAGTTTTCCTTTCTGAGGAAAAAAACGAATCTTTTTTTATATCAATATGCCCATCAATTATATTCAATCCAGTTAATGTTGTATGAAGGGTAGCACCTCGCATAACTAATCGTGAAGTTTGGTCTGTAAACTGTAGAAGATCTTTCGAAGCAAATTGTACAGGATCATAACTAAAGGTAAATCCTTGATCGAGAATTAATCTACTCTCAGTCTCAATGAGTAATGGTTGAGACGATTGATACGCAAATACACTTGCTGGCCCATCAAATAATACTCGATTTTTGCATTTTAAATTTCCAGCACTAAATTGATAAAGGCCATTTTGTATCCATTCAATATTCTCAAGAACTATTGTCCCGGTATTATCAATACAATGTATATCAATTCCCCCAATATCATTTACCTTTATATCCCGAAGCACTAGGGTACTGTTGCTCCCAACTAAGATTTGCCCATTTGTTAACATTGCCAAAGTATTACTACTACCATCAATGGTTAAGTCGCCATTTACTAGCCAGATAGCGCCCAAAGATAATTCTGAGTCAAGAGTAATTACTCCACCATCACTGGTCCATGTAATAGGCGAGTTCCATAACAAGTTACCTGGTCCTAAATTAACTTTAAACTTAGAAATGTTAACCGAGCCACCAACGGTAATTTGTGCATCTTTTGCGAAATTAAGATTTTGTGAAAGTGTTAGGTCGCCACCGTTTAATTGTATACTTTGGAAAGTAAGCCCATCAATTCCGTAAGTTAAAGAGGCGGTAGGATCACCAAAAATTATTTGGCCGCGTATTGAGCCGCTACCTACAATAGAATTATTCTGTCCGGTTACAATCGTAAAGAAATCTACAAAACCATTATTCAAAAATATCTGTTGGTCGCCAATAAGTTGTAACAAACCCAGCCCTAACTGAGTTCCATCAATTTCAAAAGTGCCAACCCCAGTATCAATAAATACATTTTTATAAGAAAGTTTTTTATCTGTCTCTAAGATAAGTTGTGCATCTAAATCTGCTGCTAGGGTAATTTCTGAGAGGACAATGTCATTTTTTAAGAAAAAAGTAGTCCCAGAGGATCTAAATAAACGAGCTGTTCGTGATTGTGATCGAATACCGTCATTTACATCTAGATCAAATATAACATGACCTTTTTTTACTATAAGATTAGAGCCTGGCGATAGTTCAATGATTAAATCTTCAGCAGGATTTCCATTTCCAAGGTACAAGCCATTATTTGTTGAGGTAGATTTGATATCAAATTGTACATTTTTTTCGATTATTAGAGTTCCTGTTGTAAATTTTGCCCCATTTTCATTAATTTGTAGCGAACAATTACTTAATCGTGCAATTGCTGTTGGATCAACAAAGTAGATTGGCTCACTACCACCCGGGGTTTTCCGACCAATAGAAAAATTAATTCTATTTGATATGCATACATTTGTATTTGCACTAATCGTACTTGTACGCAAGCTATCAATTAAAAAGGTATGCGTTCCCATCAAATCTACTTGGTTTAGAAATTCAATACTGCCTTTGGTCAATGCAAAATCATCACTCAAAATGAAAAGACTATTATCAATGGCCATAGAACCAGTATCATCAAAACAACTAATATTATTTTCAGAAATATCCTCGAGTCGGATATTTTGCAAAATAAGCTTTGAGTTGCTATCAATAACGATAGTGCCATCAGTAAGTTTGATCGCATTGCCATTACCATTAATAGTAACTAAACCATTTATTGTCCAGGTACTATTTAAATCTACATTTTCACGTAAATTGATAACACCACCCATGCCGGTCCAAAAAATATCGGTACCCCAAGCAAGGTGCTGAGGCGCTAATCTCAAAGAATTAGTTTGCAAGTTAACGTTTCCCGGACCGGTTAATTGTACTCCAGCACCCAACTGTAAATCAGAATTAAGAACCAGTTGGCCCCCATTTAAAATAGGATTACTAAATACCAAGCCATCAATATTCATTATAAGTTGTGCTGTTGGTGAAAGAAATATAATTGGTGATAATATACCACCATTGCCAAAAATTTCATTATCAGTATTATTCACTTGGATAACAAATGGCATTAACCCTTTTGTGACCTCAATAATGTTATTTCCATTTAATAGTTGAGTAAATGGACCAGTACGCTGCCCTTGGATATTAAATTCTGACAATGGAAGTTCTATACGAGTATCAGTATGAATTAAAAATTTACCTGGAGCAGATTCAAATTCTGGGGTATCAGGAAAAACTTTAGCAGTAAATGGGGGCAGTGTAACGTTTTGTTCCATAAAAAAACGAGCATCTTTTAGGCGAGTAAATTGCGCCTCTTTTGATGTTGAGACCATTTGATTAGGAGAAATATTATTATAAACAATATACCCCTGTTTATGCGTTATATTTGTACCGGAGTTAAAAACAAGGGTCATATCATTTTCAGCAATTCCGTTGCCTAAAAACATTCCTTTTTGACTTGTAGTTGATTGAATGTCAAGGAGCACATCCCGAGAAAACTCTAACGTTCCTGTAGCAATGGTAATACCAGAAGAAGATATAACAAGATCTGCACGATCAAAGTGTATTATTGAAGTGTCACTTTCAAAATAAAGAGGTTCTTTTTGGTTATTTCTACCCACGTGCAAAGCAAGACTATTGGTAATTAACAATTCAGAATTATCTTTAATGGTACTTGTCATTGAACTGGAATAAAAGAATGAATAATCCCCAATAAAATCTACATGATTAAAAAAAGTAATACTACCTTCAGGAAAACTAAAATCTTCATTTAGTACTAATTTGATATTATCAAATACTAGCTGTGAACTTTTGTCGAGGCAAATAATTTTCCCTGTAGATACATTGTCAAATTGTATATTCCGTAAAACTAAGCGTGAATTAGGTTCTACAATAATTTGTGCATTATCACCAAGAATTATAGTGTTACCATTTCCATCAATCAAACAATCGCCATGGTAACGTACCGCACTATCTACTTCAATATCATCACTAAAAAATAATTTTACATCATGTAAATCTACTGTTTGAGAAGGAAAACTAGTAATGGTAGCACTAAAATCTAAAATATGGTTATTTGCCTTAATATTACCAAGACTTAAAAGGGTAGCAGGATTCTGAAAATGTAAATCCTGCAAAAGAATAAGTGTGCCTTGGTTACAGTTTATAGTACCTGAAACTGGGTAAACAGCATCAAAAGTACATGTTGTACTGCTATCCTCAAGAGCAAAACCATTTTTAAACCAACCAAAGCCCAGCATGACATTATCGGTATCTATAGATGGAAAAACAGCAAACGGCTCCACCGAAACGGCAGTATCAGAGCCCACAACGATAGGAAATAACTGTCCTATAAAAAAAATGGATATAAAAGATATATATTTTTTCATTACTTACTACTCTCATAAATGCTCCACAATTCTGGAGTATGATATGAGTTATAACAAGTAACAAATTTCAGTCAAGTTAATTTAGGAACCACAACAATTAAACGAAAGTTTACATTGTAAACATCGTAATCCCTGCTGGTAACAGCCTAAGATATAACGAATACTATGTAAAAAGCAACGTCGATCTTTACATCCTAACCTAGCAGGACACGGGTTCAGGCAGCTGTTATTACAATGACATTGATTAATTAATTTTTGATTATAAGTAGCGGTTGCCATGATTTTGCAATATGCTTGGACTACTGCAGGATCTGTTTTATTAAGCAAGGCATTTTGGTCATGCATTTTCTGAACAATAACAGCACCAGTTTTGTTTGAAATAAGCAAATCAACAAGCATTAATTCGCCGTTTACTGTTTCAACTAGTTGGCCAATAAGTAATTGACCTGCTGAATCTGAGGCCAAATTTTTTACCAAACAATTAACACTAGATTTTTGATTACAAAAACCTGGTGAGCAACTAGCACTTAATGGGCCACTAAAAAATAACAATAGTAATAAACGCTTCATAAATAATCCCCCTATTTTTTAATAGAATATCATATAAAGAAACAAGAAATGAACAATACTTTAATGTTTTTTCAAAAACCCTTACTATAGCCTCATCTTAAAAGCTTTTTCCTAAAACAAAAATTTCTTTATACTCTATATGAGGATAATATGAAAAAGCTGACTCTAATTATATTTATTTTTTTATTCAATATAGCCATAGAACCTGATCTCTTTGATACTAATTTTCTTACAAAGGATCCTTTTGTTCGTGATTTCTTAATAGAATATGAGCATTTCCAACCTGTGCAATTCAGTTCTCTTGATAATATAAATCTATCGGGCTTGTTGAAAGAGGATAGTGATGCCTCATTCAATATTATTTTTTGTGCCGGTTTTTACCCTGGAAGAAAAGAAGGAATGGCAACGTTCATTCGATTAGTGCCAGAAACAACTAATATTCTTTTTTTTGATAGCCGAGGGCACGGCCAAAGCAATGGAGCGTTTTTTTCTGCTTTACATACATATGGCCTACATGAATATCAAGATATCATCGCTGCAATAGAATTTATACACGATAATAATAACAAGCCTATCATTATTATTGGTTTGTGCGCAGGAGCTTTTCATGCATCTCGTGCCCTTATTGAGCTCACAAACAAAAATAAACTCAATGCTCTGAATATTGCTGGTTTTGTTTTTGATAGCGGCCTGGTCTCTCTTTTGGATGTATTACATATTCCAGAACATCACTTTAAAGAATCGGTAATACCTTGGTTTTTTAAAAACAATCTGTACCGCAAAGACTCAAAATTAGAAGTTAAAAGTCGCAACCTTGTCAGGTTAAGTACATGGTTTTTATCAAAAATTATTAAATCCATCACTTTAAGTATTAAACCCTTTTATCTATGGAATGAAGAAAAAACAACTATATACCCGCAGTTTGCTAGAATTAAATGCCCCATATTGTTTATTCATTCCTACGATGACACCTATTGTAACATTGAACAAATACAAACTTTAGCTCAGATTACAAAAAATGAATCGCATTGGTGGATCAAAAAACCAGCAAAACATGCATGCCATCACTTGAAACATACTGCTCAATACAGAGATCGCCTACTTGCATTCTTTTCTGAAACAGTCAATACTTAAAAATTAAAGACGACTATACCTATATCTTTTTCCCTTGTTTTGCTGCAAGCGATGTTATTTACCAATAGAGAACAAAATGGTTTTAATTATTTTATTATATTCATTATTTGGCTTTTCATTTTTATTTGGAAAAATGCTTCTAGCCTATACTACTCCTATTTTCCTTGCCGGCATTCGTATGTTTATTGCTGGCTCCATTCTGCTCACCTATCAATATTTTTATGAACATCAGCAATTTTGCTTTAAGTGGAAAGATCTTAAATATTTCCTGCAAATAATCTTGTTAGGTATATACGCCAGCTACATCTTGCGTTTTTGGGCAATGGAAACTCTTTCTGCCCCGAAAGCATCTTTCTTTTTTAATTTGTCACCTTTTCTTACCGCCATCTATTCTTATTTAATGTTCAAAGAAAAATTAACTCGCAAGCAGTTGATTGGTCTTGCTGTTGGCTTTATGGGAATGACCCCAATTTTGGTTTCATCAACACCTGCGGAGGCAAACATTGGAGAATTTGCAATGATCTCATGGCCAGAATTAGCAATGTTTGGTGCAGTTGGTACTGCCGCTTGGAGCTGGATAGTAGTACGCAAATTAATAAGAGACAAAAGTTATGCTCCTGCAATGGTAAATGGTCTATGCATGTTTGTTGGTGGCGGATTAGCATTGATTACTGCATTTTTTGTTGAATCTTGCACACCCGTTGGCAATTTTTTGCCTTTTGTTGGATTACTGGCCTCAGTTATTCTTATCAGTAATATTATCTGCCATAACTTGTATGGTTATTTACTCAAACACTATAGTGCAACATTTATTTCTTTCTGTGGGTTCTTAACCCCACTATTTACAGCATTTTATAGTTGGGTATATTTAAGCCAAAAAGTTACCTGGCATTTTTATGTTTCAGCTTTAATTGTATTTGTTGGCCTATTCATATTTTATCAAGACGAGCTTAAAGATTTTAGCTATTATTCTTAAATCTTCTGGAAATGATCGGTTCATATGCTTCATGGGTGTAATCATACACTTCTAGCTACGATTATAAGCGCCATACAAACTCTTTATTGATAATATCTAATATCTGCGGAAACTACTTAGCAAATATAAATATTCTAAAAATCTTGCATTTTTTTGCCAGACAAGAAATGCCAATGCATATGAAAGACGCTCTGACCAACATCAGAACCATTATTTACAATTAAACGAAATGCTTGCGAACCGGGAAGTTTTTTAGAAATTTTTTGGACCATAAAAAGAATTTTCGCAACCAAATTAGCATCTTCTTTTTGTATAGATTGAATATCTTTAATATGTTTTTTTGGAATGACTAAGTAATGAACTGGTGCTTTTGGCGCAATATCTTTAAGAACAACAACATCATCATTCTCATCGATTATAGTTGCTGGCAATTCTTTATTGATGATTTTACAAAAAAGACAATCTGCAGCCATCAAAATCCTTTTTTAATTTTTCTTACGGTGCGAAAGTTGGCCATGCGCCCTTCGATACAATTTACTTTTGCAAACCACTCAGGATGAGCGGGGAAAAAGCGAAATATGGAGGAGAGGGAGGGATTCGAACCCTCGAATCCGCTCTCACGGATTAACGGTTTTCAAGACCGCCGCATTCGACCACTCTGCCACCTCTCCAAAAATTCAATCCAGGAAAGAATAAAATTTGGTGCGCCCAGGAGGAGTCGAACCTCCAACCTTCAGATTCGTAGTCTGACGCTCTGTCCAATTGAGCTATGGGCGCAGGTATTTCAAATTTTCAATCTATAGCTAATACCTTGTAAAACAAGCAACCTTCATATTTGCCCTTCGACTCACTTTGTTCACTCAGGAAGAGCGCCCTTCGATACAATTTGTTAATACAAATCACTCAGGATGATCGGAAAGGAACATAGGATGTTTTATACATCTTGCTTCCAAAGTTATTTAATCAAATTTCAATCCATTAAAAAATGGCCTGCCATACGTCCTTCGACAAGCTCAGGATGAGCGGGGAAGGAGCAAAGTATGGTGGAGAGAGAGGGATTCGAACCCTCGTGCCCAGTTTCCCAGGCTCTTGCTTAGCAGGCAAGCGCTATAGACCACTCAGCCATCTCTCCGTTATTCTATAACTATACCAAAAATATATCAAAATAATACGGAATTTGGCATTTTATGCAAGTAAATACTTAAATTTATAAAAATGGACAAAAATGACAATAAGACTTGAGATGAAAGTAATTCCACAATCTGGTCAACAAAAAATAATATTAGATAAAAATGGACAGGTTAAATGCTATATAAAAAGTGCTCCCAAAAAAGGAAAAGCAAACAGAGAAATCATTACTTTTTTAGCTAAGAAGATGCACGTTTCAAAACAGAAAGTGGCGATAGTTACAGGAGTAACCAGCCGTAAAAAAATTGTCCACATTGAAACCGATAAAGATAAACGTCAAATAATGGATTTGCTTGGTCTGCAAGAACAATTAAAGCTTAAAGGAATGTAATGCCATACTATGCATGGAAAGGGGTAAACCTTCTTGGTAAAAATCTAAACGGAAAACAGTTTGCTCATAACCCCAAAGAACTGGAGCAATTATTATTGAATAAAAATGTAGCACTCATACAAGCAAAAGAGCAAAAACAGTTTTTACCTAAACCAATAACTCGCGACCAAAAAATTGCTTCTTTAGTGCAATTGCATGCCTTACTAGAGGCAAATATTTTATTGCCAGAAGCACTTGAAATGGTTGCACGTAACATACAACATCCTGTATTTGCTCAGCAGCTAGATGAGCTAGCACAACAGGTCAAACGAGGAAAGCCATTAGAGGTTGTTCTTGAGCAGATGCATATATTCCCATCCATTGTTCCTCAAGTTCTTGCTATCGGCCAAAAATCAGCCCAATTGCCAGCAACACTTAAACTCCTCATTCAATATTTACAGCAACAGGAACAATTTTCCAAAAAACTACGCGCTACTGCAATGATGCCATTAATAACGTTAGGGTTTTTTCTCTTTTTCATTGTGGCGATTTTTGGTTTAATTATACCCCATTTTGTACCAATCTTCAGATCATTTGATAAACCATTACCTGCACTTACCAAAAAAATGATCGCCTTGAGCAATTTTATAAGCAGTTGGTACGCATTGGGTCTTATAATGGTACTTATTGTTTTTGGTATCGCATTGTATCAGTGGCAAAAAACCAAAGAGTCAAAAAAAATCCTGGATAGACTCATTTTACGCTTACCTTATATTAACAATTTGGTAAAAAATAGTCAGCGAGCACAACTATTTTCATCTTTAGCTCTTTTGACACAAGCTCATGTTCCCTTAGTCCCCGCTCTTAAGCTTGCTCAAAAGACAATGACTAATTCTTACCTACAAAAACAATTCCAAGAAATTACAAATTTAGTCCAACAGGGATACTCTCTGTCAGATGTAATGCAAAGTGAGCAAAACCAACTTATTGACCAAGAAATTATCGCTATGATTTCTGTGGGACAAGAATCTGGTAGCTTAGGCATCATGTTGGAAAAAGCAGCTAATTTTTACAAACAAAAAGCAGAGGCGAGTTTTCAATTTATTAGTACTGTATTTCAACCATTATTACTTATTATTTTGGGGCTTCTGGTAGCTTTGCTGGTATTTTCTGTTTATCTGCCAATTTTACAGGTGTCAGATGTACTATAATAATTGACGATTTTGCTTTATTTGATAAGCTTATGGAAGCGATGACATTTGCCGGGATGGCGGAATTGGTAGACGCACGGGACTCAAAATCCCGCGATGGTAACATTGTGTCGGTTCGAGTCCGACTCCCGGTACCAGTCTTCACTCTTACGAACTTCGTCTGGCTTCGCCAATAAATTAAAATTAAAAAGTATCAGGAATCTTTTATGTTCAAAAAAATAATGTTATTATCGCTACTTTCAATTTCTTCAATGTATCTTGTAACTAAAGCAAACGCAGGAAATTCTATGGTGCACCATACTTCTATTTCAGTTAATGACTGGGAAAAAAGCCTCAATTTTTATGACCAAACGTTCAAAGAACTCGGTTATAAACGAGTAATGACTTTTGATTTTGAACAAGATGGAAAAAAGATCTATGTTGCCGGTTATGGAGATGAAGGAAGACCAGCCTTTTGGATATGCAATGAAGGTAATCAAGATGAGCAAGTTGGAAACGCACGTGGTGTTCATTTCGGTTTTTTAGCTCCATCTGTTGAAGCAATTCAAAATTGGTATAAAAAATGTTTAGAACTTGGTGGTAAAGATAACGGCAAACCAGGCCCTCGACCCGAATATCATCCTGGTTATTATGGCGCTTTTATTATTGATCCAGATGGTTGGAGAATAGAGGCTTGTTTGCACGACTACAAAAAATAATCGATAGATTTAAAAAAATTGCAAATTCTTCCTACCTGGCCAATAAAATTATCTAATATAAATTATTTACTCTACTGTGCCCTTTTCTGTATACTTTTAAGTAGAAAAAAGAATACAGAAAGGAATAGTAATGAAAGCAAATATTGGAATTATCGTTAATAGTCGAAAAGAAGTTGGTCAATTGCTCAATGCCCTGCTTGCTGATGAGTTTGTTTTGTATATAAAAACCTGGGCATATCATTGGAATGTGCGCGGGCTAGACTTCTTTGCACAACACAAATTTCTTGAAGATTTATATAAACAATCTGAAGAAATCATTGACGAGGTTGCAGAAAGAGCTCGGGCTCTGGGTGAACCGGCTTTGGGTAGTATGGAAGATTATTTGAAAGTTACCCGATTAAAAGAAGACCGCCGCACTAATGCATCTACAAAAAGCATGTTAAAGAATTTACTTGATGATCATGAAAAGATAATTAAAATCTTACGTGATGATCTTGAGGTCTGTGGTCTTGATTTTGAAGATGAGGGTACTGCAAATTTCTTGACCGATCTTATGGAACAACATGAAAAAATTGCCTGGATGTTGCGAGCAAGCTTAGAAAAGTAAAAATGAGTAAAAAAGAGATTATAAAAGAGCTGCAACAAATTCCTGGTGTTGGCCCAAGTTTAGCCAATGATCTATGGTTAGTAGGAATCCGTGCAATCAAAGATCTAAAAAATCAAGATCCTGCAAATCTGTATGCAAAATTGTGCCACTTAACAAACACAAAACATGACCGGTGTGTTTTGTATGTCTTTCGTTGCGCGGTTTATTATGCATCAACTAAAAAGCATAATCCAACAAAATTAAAATGGTGGAACTGGAAAGATAAGTAAAAATCTGATACCATTTTTCCATGAATATTTCATTAATCCTTCAGGGAATTATTTACGGTTTTACCATCGGCATGATCGTCGGGCCAATTGGTATTTTATGCATGCGCACAACTTTGGCTCAAGGTTTTATAGCTGGTATTTGCGCAGGCCTTGGTGCTGCAACGGCTGATGCAGTTTACGGTGCTATTGCTGGCCTTGGATTTTCTACCGTTTCCTGTTTTTTAATCGATTATCAAATATGGTTGCATTTATTTGGCGGACTCTTTCTTTTGTATCTTGGTATTAAAACTTTCCAAACACCGGTAACCAAAGCCACTTTTGAAGTTAAACATTCTGGACTTGCTAACTTGTATGCAATCACTTTTTTGTTAACACTAACCAATCCGACAACTATTTTAGCATTCATTGCACTGTTTTCCGGGCTTGATATCGGTGGTTCCTGTACCGGATTTGCAAATCCTATGATTTTTGTTCTTGGCGTTTTTTTAGGATCAATGATTTGGTGGATTATGTTATGTACCACCATTAGCTACATACGTCATAGTTTTTCAGGAAAGCAACTGCGGTTGTTAAATATTGTTTCAGGTTTACTTATTTTTGGATTTGGCCTTTGGTCTATTGCAAAAATATTTATGCATTAAAAAAGCGCAGGATTTCTCCTGCGCCCAAACATAGCAGTTTTAAAAATGATTACTATTCTACTTTTTTCATTGTTTCAGCTGTAGCCTTTGATGTATCATCTTCATACTGATCATACCATTCTTGGTATTGTTCTAATGCATCCTCACGATTATCAAAGCCAACTTGTTGGCGAATAGCATGCCAAGCTCGAATAAAAGCTTTCATTTTTGGTAAATGAGCTTCAATATGACTACATTTTTCATAACCTAATTCTTCCATTACATCTTCTAAGGACCCTTGGTTAAGTTCCATTCGTGCTAATGCACAAAATAATCCAGTACGGTCTTTACCATGCATACAATTTACGTGCATTGGATAATTATCAGGATTATGAATTATAATAAGCATCTCTTCTACATTTTCTGGTGTTGGAAATATCTGACCGCGAAATGGAATATTATGCATATTTAAATCTGGCATTTCCTCTTGCGCAGTACTTCTTTGCATTTGCCATAGTTGTGGAAAACCTTTTTCTAATGTATTACGGAAGCTTATATAACATGCGAGACCATTGTTCTTAAGATAATGCAACCATCTTTTTTTATTTGGTTGCGCAGAACGATAAATTTCTTTACGCAATTCTGAATTAATGCCAACTTTGTTTTCATTTGCATAGTAGCCAAATTTTGTTGCAACCGTAAATGGCATTAAGCCAACATTTTTTGGATGCAATACTTGTTTTGCAACTTTCCACCAACTTGTTTTGTTATTTTTATTTGGCGTTGCCTCATAGCGTTTAAATTTATGCCCTGCTTTTTGCATTCCTTTATCAACACACCATGCAGAACCAACGTATGAAATTGGCGCTAAAATTGCTGCCGCCGCAATTGTCCATGGTGTCGGGTTTTGCAAACATGTTTCTAAATATTTTTTTGAGTAAATTGATGCTGCAGCGGTTAATGCCGCAAATGATCCACCTGCAACTGCTGGAACGTAATCTGCAGTTTTTTGGAAAAATGATCTTTGCTTATTTTCCATTGCAATAGATGAAGTCAAGATTGAAAGAATTAAGAGCATTGATACTAATTTTTTCATACTATTTTTCCTAAAGATAAAAAACATGGGAATCTTTTTATTCCCATGCCTTCTTTTTTTATTGTGCTTTTTTTGCTAAATATTTAGAAAGTTTATAAAAACCATAGGTTCCACCAGCAAGACCTCCAAAAATAAGGCTTTTTGCTACAAACTTAGCAGTACCTAGACTTACTTCTCCTTTAAGGCCACCATAGCAGATTTCCACTGCTTTCTCATCATCACCTAAAATGCAGGTCAAGGCAACCGCAGGAGCCATCAAGACCCCAACCGCTGCCATTTCACGAGCATTTTTATTGCAAAGTAAGTAAGATCCTAAGCCAGCACAGGCTGCGCTCGCCGCACCAGATGCAACTGAACAAACCCAACAAGCTTCTTTTTTAGCTCTATCAGCTACCTCTTTCCAACCTGCTTGAGCAGTATTTGCTAAAAACAGTGGAAAAAGAGCTACTAATGCTAGTTTTTTAATAGATTTCATTGTATTTAACCTCCAATACAAATAGAAAGCATTTGATTATTTAGTTCTTAGGTTAAACTATTTTATTTTTTATACAAATTGTACTTAACCTTAGTCAAGCATTGTTACAAATAGAAACATTGATTGACAGAGTAAAAAAAATAACTATTCTTGCTCCTAAAACTATGGGAGCGCCAATATGAAAAATACTAATCTTATTTTAATACTCTTGTTATCAAGCACTGCATCTTCTTTTGCTATGGATACTCCACAAGATTCTGTCGTAGAAACATTCCCCATTACATATTCAGAAGAAAAACTACCCAATCAGGCTTGGTGGGTATCCATTCCACAAAATGATCCACAAAAAGCATTCACTGGTTCAGGACCGATGGAGCGACCTTCTCATAAAGGGCAAGTTGCTAGTTGGGATTTAGAAACATTAAAAACTACCCAGATAGTTGAAAATGGCGCAACTAATTGGGGTGGTAGTACAACGAATGATATGTTAGTTGTTGGTTCAGGCCATGATCTTGTTTTTTATGGTCCAAATAACTTAGAAGAAATACATCGAATTGAAGGGGTTGCAACTGGTCAAATGGGCAATATAATTCCCATTGATATGAGAGGTCATTTAGTTGCTTGTGGCACAATGGATGGTCAAAATCAGAATACGATTGGCACCGTTAAAGTGTTTGATACGAGAAATTATAAAAAGATTACCAGCCATGAATTTGAACCACACACTTTTGTAGAGTTTGTTAAATTTATTTCTGATGAAAAAGCAATAGTAGTCCCAGCATATGGTCCACTTTATGTGTACAACATTAATACAAAAGAGATGCAATCTGTATCTGGGGAAACAAAAAAAGAAGAGTTTTGGCAATTAGCTTTTGAAGTAGATGGAGATAATATTTATTTTAGCTTACCGTCAAACGGTTCTGTTTACAGGGGTTCTCTATCTCATGATGATGGCAGCTATGGATTGAAGGAAATTGTTGAACTTTTTCAATCTGACAATCTAAAAGTTAAATTATCTGATAAACAGAAACAAAGCCTCACACCTTTATCCCTAAACAAATACAAAGATTTTGTTATAGCTTGTGGTTGGACCGTTGGAAAAAAATCTGGGGTACTCGATATTTATAATACAAAAATGAAACAGAATATAACTCAAAAGCTCAGAGCACATGGTAATCAATTAGGCATTTCTAAGCTGGGGCAGGTAGTTATGGCTTTAAATGATAAATCACTTGCATCCGTTTCATTAAATCCTGAGTTGCAAAGTTTTCAAATATTACAAAAAAAGAAAATAGTAAATCAGAATAATGAATCTGACGGGTGTCTACTACAATAGGGTTAGGAAAAAAAATGAAAAAAATAATATTAGCTTCTTTCACTTTTTTTATATGTAGCATGTATGGAACTCGCACACCCGAATATAAAGTAGATCAAGTTTTTACTAATCGCTGGTCTTCTCGCGTATTCTCTAAAGAGCCAGTTTTAACCGAAGAATTGATGTGTTTATTTGAAGCAGCTCGATGGGCACCCTCAAGCTATAATAGTCAACCTTGGAAATTTGTTTGGGCACGCAATGGTTCAAATGAATTTACAAAAATGTTTAATTGCTTAGTGCCCTTTAATCAAGACTGGGTTAAGCAAGCACCGTTATTGGTTACCATAATTTCTAAAGATACATTTGATCATAATAATGAGTTTTCTCGCACACATTCATTTGATACCGGAGCAGCTTGGGCAAATTTTGCATTGCAAGCATCTCTAAATGGTATGGTTGCACATGGTATGTCAGGATTTGATTATGATAAAATAAAAAAAGAACTCAGTATTCCAAATGGATATACTGTTGAGGCCATGGTTGCAGTTGGCAAACAAGGAAAACAAAAAGATCTGCCCTCAAAAATGAAATCAATGGAAAAACCTTCTGGTCGAAAACCGGTAAGTGATTTTGTTTTTGAAAGTACCTTTGGAAAATAGAAAGTGCAATTATATTTTTTGAGCTTTATACCATTTTTACTTTTGTGTAATGAGATTGATACAAACCAATTAATTACAAAAGCACAGCACTTTTATAAACAAAAAAACATTAAAGGTGCAATTACTTTTTATAAAGCGGCCCATTACATAAAGCCAAACGATATTTCTATTATATTCCAAATTGGTTATAAATACGGTCATTTGGGAAAGTTTGAAAAAGAAATAGAATGGTATAATAAGATTCTACAAAAAAATAGCAATGTGCCTGGTGTTTTTAACAATAAAGCAATTGCCTTAAAATCGTTGGGAAGATACGATGAAGCTTTTGCATGCGCACAGCATTCATTAAAACTCAAATCTAATTCTCACAACCCTTATTATACATTGCGTGATTACAGTTTAGCAAAAGGACAATTAGACCAAGCTTGGGAGTATGATAACCTCATTGCACAACTGAAAGCAAAAGATTCAAATGCAGTAATCGATGATTGGTCGGAAATGGATTTTTCTGGCAAACGTATTTTGCTCTATGATCATAATGGCTATGGGGATCTGTTTCATTGGATTCGATACGCCAAACTTCTAAAAGAACGCGGAGCGTATGTTATTGTAAAATTACGACCACAAATAATCCCATTCATGCAAGAAGCATGCAATTTTTTTGATGAGATTATACCACTAAAAACAGAGGCCCCAGAGCATGATTACTATTGCTGGATATGTTTATTGTATCGTAATTTCAAAACAACTATAGATACAATTCCAGACAAAACACCTTATCTTTTTGCTAATAAAAACAGAGTGGAAGAATGGCAATCATTTTTTGAACCAGACTCTAATTTTAAAATCGGTATTTGTTGGACATCCAACACCTATTTGCGCGCTGGTTCACGCATTCCTTATCCTAACACACGTAGCATCCCACTTGGATTTTTTGAGCAACTAACAAAACTACCATATGTTTCAGTGTATAGTTTGCAAAAAATTAATGGTGAGGGTGATCTAAAAAATTGTTCTTTTAAAAACAAAATAAAAATAATTCCAGGTCTTGACAAGGATGGAAGGTTTTTAGATACAGCAGCAATCATGCATTATTTAGATTTGGTAATCACCTGTGATACATCAATTGCTCACCTTGCCGGTGCGATGGCAATCCCGGTATGGACGATACTTCCTTATGCCCCAGATTGGCGATGGTTTTTAGACCGAAAGGATACACCCTGGTATCCTACCATGCGTTTATTCAGACCAAAAAAGTATGGGGATTGGTCTGAGCCATTTGGTGAATTGATCCATAAGCTTACACAAAGTATACAAGCATAAAAATATTTGGTACTCATTATAAAAAGAAGAGTAGCTATGATTATGTTTTTATTATTTTTCCTTCTCTTTAATTCTTTGATTGGTACCTCCAAAGCATGTGCAATAACAAAAAAAGAACTACCAATAATAAAATATGAACCTCATCCATCTAAATTTACCAAGCTCTGGAAAAATCCGAAAATAAAGCTTTCACCCCCACCAAAATTGATGGGTAAACAAATGGGTAAAGTCCAAACACTTGGTCGACCACCACTTGGTTACGAGCTTGATGGCGATGTAAAAGTATTTACCTTAATTGCTCAACCGGTAGAACAATATCTGACCACTGGCAAACCAGCTGATTACCAGGATTTAATCCCCAAAGAAAACTTTATTAAAGGCACCGGTATGCATAAGCCTATTATCAAAAAAATTAGATGCTGGGGTTATAATGGCATGTCGCCTGGGCCTACCTTAGAGGCTACCGAAGGTGATACTGTACGTATCATTTTAAAAAATGAATTGCCAGAACCAACTTCCATCCATTGGCATGGTTTTGAAATTCCTAATGATATGGATGGTGCAGCCCCACTCACACAAAGGCCAGCCTTGCCGGGGGAGACGCTCACGTATGAATTTACCATTTATCAATCTGGCACTCTAATGTATCACTCTGGTTATAATGTAATGAAACAAGATGATATGGGGATGCATGGCATGTTTGTGGTACATCCAAGAAAATACGAAAACAAAATCGACCGTGATATTTCTATCTTCTTACAACAATTTTCTCTCCCACCAGGTAATCCATATCCTAACTTAGTAACCATGGAGTTTAATTGGTTTGCATTTAATGGTTTAGCAGCACCTAGTATTCCAAAGATAACGGTTAATCAAGGTGAAAGAGTTAGATTACGTTTTGGCAATGTGATAATGGCTTCTCATCCAATTCATATCCATGGTTATATTTGGACACTTGTTGGCACAGAAGGTGGCCCAGTTAAAAAATCTGCACAAATAAAAGGCTCAACAATTAATGTGCCCCCAGGAACCACTCGTGATGTAGAATTTGTTGCATGGAACCCAGGCTTGTGGCGGTTGCATTGCCATAAACTGCATCATATTGTAAATGCGCATCCTGATTCCCCGATGGGTATTATGCCTCATGGGGGTATGTATACCATTGTTGAGGTTATACCTAAAAACAAAAATGCTCCGTGGAAGCATCCATCTGAACAAAACCAAGTGATTGAACTTATGAAAAAAGATAACTCATGAAAAAAGGTATTTCTTTACTTTTACTTCTTTGCCTTGCTGGTTGTTCACAAAAACATATAAAACAAAAAAGTAAAAGAACATTTTCTAATATAAACCATACATTGCAAGATACATATCATACCGCTATTGCATGGGATCAACCACTGCTCGAGAACACAGATCAACCATTATCTTTGGAACAAGCAATTAATTTTGCAATGCACAATAATGTACAACTACAAGCAGATTTAGAAAAACTTGGTATTGCTAATGCTGATTTAATGCAAGCACAATTATTTTCTAACCCACAACTTGTGGCTGCTTTTCGAATTCCTAAAAAGAGATCTGTCCTCATTGGAGAAGAAACTGCAAATTTAAAGGCCGATATTGAAATTGATTTCTTCTGGCAGTTATCAGATTTATGGCAGGTACCATTGCGCAAAAGAGTTGCAGAAGATGAGCTCGAAATAGTTTCCTTGCGGGTACTGCAAAAAATATTAGATGTTTATACTGAAACCAAAATTACTTATGCGAGAATTATCTATTGGCAAGCATTGTGTACTAATGCACAAGCGGCACTGCAGCAAGCACAAGAATTAAATAAGCAAATTAAATATCGATTCAATTTTGGTTATAATACCGAGCAAGAAATTCAGCTTGCGAATGCACAAGTCAAAATGCTTGAAATCAATGTAATCGAAGCAGAAAACCAATTAACTGATTATTATGCTCGACTTCGAGAATTACTCCATTTGCCTGTTAATTCTAATCCAGTTCATATTGTTAATGATATTTCTATACCAGCGCAACTACCTCCACAAAAACAGGTTGAACAATTCATGTTTACAAACAGACCGGAAGTGCATATCGCTCAGACCAATATCCAACAAGCACAGCACAAAATAAAACTAGAACGAGCAAATGTATTTGACAATGTACAATTTGGCCTGGCATATGAACGGGACCCATCCGGCCTTGATACAAGAGGACCTTTTTTTGGTATAAACTTTCCACTATTTGATCTAAACCAAGCACAAATATCACGAGCAAAAACTATACTCATTCAACGTGAAAAGGAATTAATCTCAACAAAAAATATTTTATTAACTGAACTTATTTTAATCTACCAACAAGTACAAACTGATTTACAGAAAATTCCCGCATTTCAGCAACTCTTATCCTCTTATCAAGAAGCTATTAATTTTGACCTAACCTATGCAAAGGGAATGCAACTCAACTGGCTTCAGGCTATGCAAAATCAACTTGCTTATTATGAACAAAGAAAGCAGTTTATCATGCTCTTGATGAATACAAGCAAAAACCTTGCACAGCTAGAACGGGCGATTGGTGCATCACTAAATATAAAATTCAATTTGAAAAAACTACCGGTTGACAGATTGATTTGATTGCGATATGGTAAAAATAATTATCTTTAGTTCTTAATGGGGGAATATGATTAAAAGAATAGCGCTATCCTTAGGTGTACTTTGTTTAGTAGTATTTGGCTCATTCATCTGGTTTCAAAAAGAAAGTTACCCAGATCAATTAACAACGCATATTGCTATTGAAATTGAGCCTGAACAAGATTCATACATGCTCGGGTTTCAAAATATTCAATCAGAAATAAATGAACAAGCAATCCTACAAGGTACATTCCCTGAATGGCTTGAAGGTGATCTTTTTTTTGCTGGCCCTGGACGATTTGAAATCAATGATACTTTTACCACCAATTGGTCTGGTGGGCTTGCCATGATACATCGATGGTCGATTAAAAATGGAACAGTTACTTATGCCAATAAGTTTATTGAAAATGAGATTGCAAAAAAAGTAATTGAACGTGGCTCTATGAAAGAACCAAGGAATAAGAAATCTTGGTTATCTGGATTAGCAACGGCCTTGTTTTCAGATGCACCAATCTACGATAATACTAATACTAATATAATGAAAATTGGCAATGAATTTATCGCTGTTTCTGAGTCTGCTCATACAAATTCTTTTGACCCTTGCACCTTAAAAACTATTGGCCATACCCAATATAAAGATGAGGTTGATTGCCATTATATTTGCGCGCATCCACTATTTGATAAAGAAAAAAATGAGTGGATTAATTATGGTACTACCTTTGGAGCACGATGTTATTATAAATTATTTACTTTTAAGCCAGATTCTAAAGAACGGAAAATCATAACTACAATAAAGGTAAAAAATCCTGCATATATGCATAGTTTTTGCGCAACAAAAAATTATATCATTTTGATTGAATCACCCTTTCGAGTAAACCCGTATGACTTATTAGGGGCAAATGGTTCTTTTATTGAATGCTTTAAATGGCGACCTAAAGACAAAACAAATTTTATTATTGTTGATAGAAATACTCATAAAGTAACAACATTAAACACCAAACCCTTTTTCTTTTTTCATCAGGTTAACGCATTTGAACAAAATGGTGCCATAGTACTAGATTTAGTAACCTATGATGATCCTTCAATAATTACTTCATATACCCTTGAGAAAATATTCGACCCCGAACATCCCTTTGATGATAGTCGGGTCACACGCTTTACACTTGATCTAGAAACAAAAGCAATTTCCTCAAGTATTTTGCAAAAAACAACTACCAAAGTACCAACAATAAATAAAAACTGCTGTATGCAACCCCATAGATACATTTGGGCTTCCGGAACAGATGATCTGTATAATTATACCAATCAATTAAAAAAGATAGATTTACTTAACAAAAAAGAAAAGATATGGCAGGAAAAGGATTGCTATACCAGGGATCCCATTTTTGTTTCTAAGCCTAATAGTTCTCAAGAGGATGAAGGCATTATACTTAGCGTCGTATTAGATGCTAGAAAAAAACAAACCTTTTTACTTGTTCTTGATGCACAAACTTGTGAAGAAATTGGACGAGCAACAATTACTCATCCAATCCCATTTACTCTGCATGGTAAATTTTTCAAAAAACGTAATCTATAATTCTAAAGATAAAAACCGGAACCAACAACAAATTTACGTGAACCTTTGATAACTTCTTGTACATAAGCAACTCGTTGTGATCCATAAATGGTGTACGTCACCTTAGCTGGTCCCTCTTTTACCGTATTAATAAACAAGCGAACATAGGGCTTACCATTATCATCTTTTGCATTAATCAAATTACGCCAAATAATATCATACCTACTACCATCGCATAAAAAAATACCTTCCGTATCGCAAACAAAAATACGAATATCACCACTTACAAACTTACCCTTTTGAGATACAAACTGTTCTATAGCATTTGGAATTGGATTGACACGTAAAAACCCTGCTGCACTTTTGGCAAGAAGAATCATCGTTTCTTCTTTTGATATGGGAAACAAGCCACATGAAACTACATATTTTCCGATACCAAGCTGTACTAACTCACAATAAGTAGATTTAAATGAATTTCTTACTTTATAGGTCACCCAGCCACCACCTTCTTCTGCCTTTTTAACAATCTCACGTACATAATAACGGCCATCCTGGTCTTTTTTATCCCATTCATTTGTCCCAACCAATTCGGGGTTTTGGCCATGTGCACGTACAATGCCCTTCATATCACGGACAACAAGATAGAGGTCTCCATAACGGAAATTGTTATTCCTATCATCAGTAAAGTTTTCTGCAGCAATTGATAATCCAGAAGTTTTCATAAATTTATAACCTTTACGCACCAAATCAACTACACGCTGACGATCTGCCTCTGGATAATACCCACAAGCAACAAAATAATTATTTCCTTTCCCGTCGGTGACTTTTTCAGCATAAGTTCTTTTTAGAGCATTTTTGGAGAAGTATTCAACCCAAACTCCACCTTTTGGGCTTTCTTTTAACTTATCAATTATAAGCTTGTTAAACGGCACCCCTTTTTGGTCTTTATAATCCAGGGTATAAGAACCAATGAAGCTTGGGCGCTCACCTTGTGCTACAAGCAGTCCATCGAATCGTACCGCAAATAAATAAAGATCACCTTTAACAAATTGACCAAGAGGATAACTCATTTGTCCCCAAGCACGATCTAATGGTTGGCCCAATTCGATAACTTTATTAAATGCAGTGATAGCACCCCTTACTAGATTAATAACTGCGTCAGCTTTGGAATGGGGATAATATCCTGCACCAACCAAAAAGGTCATATCGCCCTTCTTTACTGGTTTGATATAAGAAACCTTTGATGCCCCCCGCCACTCGTACGTAATCCAACCTCCACCTTCTTGTGCTATTTTAATCATCTGACGGACTAAATAAGTGCCAAAATCATCTTGTGTATTCCACATATTTTTCCAGATAAGATCTTTATTTTGGCCATGTGCAAAACAAAAACCTTGCATGTCAAAAGCAAAGATATATAACTCACCCTGCAAGAAATCACGGCTATTTGTAAAAGCATTAAAAGATTCCTCAAGATCATTCGCCTCAAAGAATTTTGCCGCTTTTTCAACCAATGCAATGGTATCTTTACGTTTACGTTCTATCTCTTCTTTTTCATTGTGATTTGATTGGTCTGTTGCATAAACAGCAAAACTAAATAATAATAAAATGATCCATAATTTTTTCATACAATTCCTTTTAATCTCTTTGTCTACCAAACAACCGTAACAATAATAAAAAGAGATTTAAAAAGTCCAGATACAGCATAAGAGCACCCAAAATTGCCAGCTTTTCTCGTACTACAGGCGTTCCAGAAAACCGTTGGCCCATCTCTTTTAACTTTTGGGAATCATATGCCGTCAATAAAGTAAATATTACCACACCAACCACACTAATGAGTAAATCAAAAAGTGTACTTTTTATGAACATATTCACGACAATAGAAAGAATCATTCCAATGAGCATCATAAGTAAGATATTGCCCAATTTAGTCAAGTCTGTTTTAGTAAAATAACCATACAAAGCCATAGCACCGAACATACCAGCAGTAATAAAGAAGGTGGTAACTATCGAGCCAGAAGTGTAAGCGATAAATATGAATGAAAGTGTAAGGCCCATCAAAAAAGAATATAAGAGATACATACCCAAAGCTACCGGATAAGAAAGGCGCATTAAAAATGCACTTAAAGAAATTACTAATGCAAGCTGCGCAATGACCAACCCAACAAGAATAATTGGATTCCGCACCAACGTTGTTTTTGAAATCGCTATGGTATATGCTGTAATACCAGAAATAAATAAGCCAGCAAACATCCACGCATATATTTTATACATGAACTGAGAAATAGTTCGTGGCGTGGCTATTCCAAAACCGTGATATTCTTCTTCCATATAATCTCCTTATTCCTTTTTTGTTGTTTTAAATGGTAGCTTTAAATCATTTTTAAACTCAAGAAAAAAGATTGTACTCTAATTTAAAGAATTTTTATAACCAATTAATTGATTAATGCACAAAATGGAAAATATTTTTCTCGTATTGCTCGT
>JAJCZD010000005.1 GCA_029262615.1 Candidatus Babelota bacterium | reverse complement strand
TTTTAGCACTCTATCTTTACCGAATCGAGAAAAGAGTAGATCTGCATATTTACCATCAGAGTTTGCAAAGAAATATTCTTGCATTTCTTTTACATTGCACGAGCGCTCAGCTGAGCCAATAGTTTCCATACCGTACAAAATAATATCAATCTTATTAAAAATATTATTACCAATATGTTTCATATTCCAATATGGATTAGCTCGCCATGGAAATTTTTCTAAACTAATTACTTGGTTTACTTGCTTGCACATTAAATCTTCATGCTCAGCTTCAATCACTGGGGTTTCATAACTTGCACACACATCATTATAGGTGAGGCTCGTTGGTGCCTGGAACCCGAGATATACAAGTAGTTCTGATTCTATTTTTTTTAGATCTTCAAAAGACCCTTTTCCTTCAAAATCAAACATAGGAAACAAACGCACATGGCGGCCGGGTATGGGATTTGGTTCATCACGGTAACTTGGACCCAAACAAAAAACACCTGGTAAATCAGGATTTTTTAGTAATTCAATCTCCAGCCACATTTGCCCTGTTTGAGGTAATGGATAGCGAACACCACCCAATGTATACTCCGTTATGGTTGTTGGATCTTCACATGCTGCCATAATAGAAAGCCGGCTGAATGCCGGAACTTCTAAATAACCTTTAGCATGAAAAAACTTTCGCAGTTTTTTACACATAAAATCGTAACGTTTCGTATCTTGCATCTAAACTCCTTTTAATTATTCAAAAAGGTACAAATTATCAGAAGGATAGCCACTTATTCCCATACTTGTCAATGTTGTTTTTCCAACTTGCCAATTGGTAAATTATTTAAAAAATAGAAAGCTTTTGGTTCCTATTTTTTTGGCCAAATCGTAATTTTTTAATCGGTTAATTTATATCGATCAACATTTTATTTGTTTAATGTGGTAAAAGGAAAAAAATGACCGGGGCAAATAGGCCAATATAAACGAAAATTGTATGTTAAACTTAAAAAATAAAAAGCAAAGGTAATTATGAAAATATTTTATGCAACAAGCAATAAAGGAAAATTTGCCGAAGTGAAATCATTTTTAGAACAAAATAATCCTGAAATCATATTAGAACAAGCAGATATAGATTTGGTTGAAATGCAAACAAATGACCAAAAAGCTATCGCGTTATACAAAGCAAAACAAGCTTGGGAAAAACTCCAGGCCCCAGTCTTAGTTGATGATTCTGCAATATATTTTGAAAAATATAATAATTTCCCAGGTATTTTGACTAAATTTTTATTTACTGGTGTTGGTTTTGAAGGAATCTTAACATTAACCGGAGATAATAGCCCTGCTTATTTTCAATGCAATTTGGTCTTTGCTCATGGTCCAACTAACTTTGAAGTTTTTGAGGGTGTTTGCAAAGGAAAGATCATTAAACCAAAAGTTCTAGAGTATCTGCCTGGCCTTCCGTATGAAGCAATTTTTATTCCTGAAAAAACAAATAAAACTTATTTTCAGTTGCGAAAAAAAAATATTCATGGTTTTTCTTACCGAATCCGTGCTCTAAAAAAGTTTTTAGAATGGTTCCAAAAATAGATATATTTTTATTTGAATTTTGTTTTTTAAAAAATATAGTTGATTTATAAATAATTGACAAAAAGCTTTAAAGGTTCTACACTGCAACGCAATATATATTTGTCATTAACTTTTTAATAAAAGGAAAAAATGAAAAAATATCTTTTTACTTTATTGTCCATTTCTGGTTCAATTCTTACTATGGGACCTCCTCAAATTCCTGAAAAAACAACTCCTATCCATAACGCAATAAGAAACAAAGAGCTCACAGAAGTAAAAAGACTTCTAAAGCTCGGGTTAAATCCAAATGCAAAATATAACCAAGGGCAAACAGCCCAGCATATTGCCGCAGAAACTCAATGGGAAGAAGCTTTAAAACTCTTGCTTGAAAAAAAAGCTTCTCCAGACATGCAAAATAACCAAGGGCAAACAGCCGTGCATATTGCTGGACTAAAAGGACCACCAATGGCCTTTATGGCATTAACAATGAAGAAGGCTGATCTAAATCTGCCAGATAAAACTGGGAAAACAGCTTTGCATTATGCTGCAATGAATAATGATTGCCCAGAAGAATGTATGCAACATTTAATAGATCATGGTGCCATACCTATCGAAGATAAAGATGGGAAGTTACCAAAAGAATATTTAAACCTTACTAAGTTACATAAGAGGTTATTTAAACTTGATATTGTAAAGAAAATGACTCCTCGTGAGGTACAAAATTTAATCACAAGATATGGCAGCGTAAAAAGTTTCTATTTGAGTTCTCAAGATGGTGAAGGTAGAACACTATTTCATCTTTCAGCTGAGGTTAAAAATAAGCCAATGTATTATTTGTTGAAACAGAATGGCGCCAATGCAACCATTACTGATCATTCTGGCAAAACACCAGTAGATTACTGGCCATCTAGTACTTTTAATGAACAAAATTCCAAAGGCGAAACAGAGTTGCATATGTTTGTTCGAATGAATAGTTTAAAAAAAGTAAAGAATGCCATAGATAAGTGGGCTGATCCAAATATTCAAGATAATAAAAAACAAACACCTCTTCACCTTTCTGCTCAAATGGTATCTAGTGGCGGAAGTAAAGCTATCTATAACTATATAAAAAACAATGGTGGAGATCCGACCATTAAAGATAAGAATGATAAAACACCAGAAGATTATTTACCGAAAGAGTAATCTGATTGCCTTTTAATAATTCAAAAAATAGCAGGTAACCTATCAAAAAGTTACCTGCTATTTTTATTTTCTTGATGTTTAGATTACCTATAATCATTGATAAATAACTTATTTAAGCATTAGGTTGATAACAAAAAGGAAAATAGAAATGAAGAAAATACTGTTATTGTTGTTTGTATTTATTATGAGCTCTTTACAATCATTCCCCTACCGCTTGACGAGATTAGTTGGCCCGAATGGAGAAATAGTTAATGTTTTTTGGGAAAAACATATTGATATAAAACAACTTGATCCCGGTGTGACTCGGGTCGGATCTAGTGAAGAACCAAAAATTGAGCGAACAAAGCAATATACCATCGCTGAAAAAATGCTCAAAGAAGCAATAAAAAATCTCAACAACAAACCCATTAAGGGGCCAGTCGATCTTATTTGGGAACTTAATAACGATATTTTTGCACACTCATCGGATGCAAAAGAACTTCCTTTTCTTGGTTCAGCGGGAATAGTAATACATCAAGAAGCAAAAAAAATGAAGAATATTAATTTTGTCTCTTCGGATAATCTACGATTTTTGCATCCTGACTTGGCACATTTAATTCTTGCTTTTATACAGCCTTCTCGCTCTAGAGATAAAAGACTACTTAACTACAAAATGTCTGACCTAACTGATTATTTAAATAAAATAATCCAAGAAGGTACAAAATTACTCGATAAAACAAAAAACAAATTAAAACCTGATATGTTCAAAAAGTTACATCAAATTTGGCAGTCAACCTCTACATGCATCACAAATGTAAAAGAACAAATAGGTCAGTATAACCAGAATGCAAAAATTGGTAAGAGTTATTTACAATTAAATTCCAATGAAGCGTTTATTTCAAATTATATGAGTTGTGTTGTCTTTCAAGTAGCTGATTTTGAAATGCTCACTAATATTCTTATTTCTAATAAAAAATATATCATTCTTTATGCTGGAGGAAGGCATTCACATGATGTGATTGAGCAGTTAATATCTTTTGGTTATAAAAAAGTTTTAGACATTGGAATTAGCCCTGAAGGAAATGATTACCTTTATTCATTTGATATCCATCCGATACTCTCTGCTGCTGGAGTTCGTTTTATACTGCAAGAACCAAGAAAAACTCATTTCAAATTATTACTCAACAAAGATCTCGATAAGTTTATAAATGCTTTTAAAATAAACAATGAACAAGAATTTATAAGAACACTAAAAAATCTAGAAAGATTAGTTAGACAAACCCATGTTGATCTTTTTAATATGCAATATGATAGCAAAACACTTTTACATCATGCTATTGAAAATAACTGGAATCAAGCAGTTGAAATTTTACTAGATCAATCCGATATTAGCATTGATATCCCAGGATATTTGGAATATACCCCTCTGCACTGGGCAATAATCAATGCCAATTCCCCTCTTGTTGCAAAATTATTAAAAAAAGGTGCAAGTCGACACACAAAGGCGGGTGGATTAAATGCATTGCATATCGCAGCAAGACATCAAAACGACAAAGCGGCAGAACTGTTGCTTCATGCTGGATCCCGTATTAATGAAAAAGATCAAGAAGGAAAAACCGCACTGCATTATGCTGCTGCAGGCAGTCCAGCGCTGGTAAAATTATTTCTAGAAAGTGGTGCAAACGATACAATAGCTGATAATGCAAATAAAAAAGCTATTCAATATGCAAATACAGAAACTAAAAAGATCTTTCAAGAAGTAAACCGATTCAAAAAAGATATTCATCAAGCAGTAGAAAATAACGAAATACAAAAAATAAAACATTTATTACAACAAGATTTTAATCCTAATACCAAAGATTCCTTAGGCCGAACACCACTACATCATGCAATAGACAAAAAAAATCTAGATGCAGTAAATCTTTTGTTGAAGCAACAAAAGATAAATCCAAATGCACAAGATAATGTAGGAAGAACACCTTTGCATTATGCAATACACTTAAAATGGCCAAAAGGGGTAACGGCATTAGTGCAAAGAAAAGCAAATATAAATGCACAAGATAATGTACGCCAAACACCATTGCATTATGCAGCAAGAAATAAAGATAAACCCGCAATTGTTTATTTGCTACAGAAGAAAGCTAATCCAAATATGCGGGATTTAGAAGGAAAAACACCAAAAGAGTATGCTCCTCAACTATTTAGACAAATCACCGAAAAGTAATCTTCAATAGTGGTAGAAAAAAGGGAAATTTGCTTCCTTGACACTAAAAGACAAAGCTAAGGTTTTTACTTTTTCATAAGCATATGATACACCTTTTTATATGTTATTTTCTAATGGAGAAAAAATGAAAAAAACAATCTTATTACTTTTTCTTTGCTCTTTTACTGTTCAATCCGAATGTCATTGCCATAATGATTTTGAGACTGTTATGAAGGCAGGGGCTATTGGCCTTGGTGCTGCCGGGGCTGCAGGCGCGTTGTATGGTGGTTATAAATTATTAGATTGGCTTTTTACTCGCACTGATGAACAAGTTATTGCCGATGTAATGCGGTTAATACAAGAAACAGAGAACTATCAATCTATGGACTCAATATTACTTCAATATCATATTAACAGTCCAACGAGCCTTATTTATGAATCATGTTTGTATGATTTAGGATATGAAAAAATACAAGCAGACTATATCGATACGTATATTTCTAAGTTATATCGCCTTACACGCCGCATGCGAAGCGAGAAAAGAGAACTATCACAACGCATGGTTGAATTACCATCATACAGTTCCATTTATTCACAAATGAATCCTTTATACCAACAAGTTCAAATGCGCTTACCACGTATTGAATTATTGCATGCTTTGTTAAAACATCACCGTGGTTACTATCTTCTGTTTGAATTTGAATCCGATATAATAGGTGATTATGAAACTGAACTGGCCATTGTTCAACAAGCATATGATGAGTATGAACTTACAACACAACTAAAACGGTTTGTAATGGCCCATAACACAAATCGATATCCATACATGAAATATATACAGATGATTGAAAAAGATAACAAAGCACTGCAACAGAAAATCAGCAGACTCTCTTTTACCTACCCCGAAAGACTCTCTGCAGCAAAAGAGCTTGGGCAAAAATTATATACGATTACAAGAATGCTTATCGGAACACAAGAATATCATACCGAATTGCAGCTATACCAAAAAGAACAGTGGGAGCGTGAACGCATTGCTATGGAACGAGAAATAGCCCGACAAGAGCGAGAACTGGAGCGCCAAAAAAGGCTAAGAGAAAAAGAGCTTTACGAAAAGCATTATAGTTTGCCATCTTCTAATAAGAATGATGAATATGAACTTACCATTCGAATAAATCCGTAACATATATCTTGGAGGTTTTTTATCATGTTACATAATGCACCCTTATTCCAAATCTATTTTGGTAGCAAGAAAGATAATTTAGAAC
Organism: Candidatus Babelota bacterium; assembly: GCA_029262615.1. GTDB lineage: Bacteria > Babelota > Babeliae > Babelales > Vermiphilaceae > JAJCZD01. The sequence goes on along the minus strand of JAJCZD010000005.1, from coordinate 388,722 downwards.
CATTTCATTATCAGGATATTCGTGAAAACAAAGATATTTTATCTTTTGCTCCATACGGCAAAGTTCAAAAACTCATGGGACTTAGTAAGATTATCTTTAACAAACAAAAACATGGTTCACAAGGGCACATAATCACTCCTGAAATCACCAAAACTGTACAGCCTTTTAGAACTGAGGGCGACTTTTTAGTGACCAATATGCGCCATGTCGGCCTTGGTGTTATTACAGCTGATTGCTTACCGATAATTATATTTGATCCTATCAATGCAGTTATTGGCATTGCCCATGCTGGCTGGAAAGGATCAGTAAAAAAAATTGGTCCAACCTTGCTTGAGCACATGCAACAAAAATTTGGTACTCAACCTGATAAAACACGTGTCATTTTTGGTCCTTCAGCAAAAAAATGCTGCTATCAAGTTGGTCCCGATTTTATCCAAAACTTGGATCATTTTGAGTTTATTGAAGAAATTTTGCAAAGAAACAAAGAAACTTATTTCTTCGATCTTCCAAAATGCAATAGATTACAACTAGAGAATATGGGTATTGCAAAAGATGCATTTGTCATGGATTATAACCATTGTACTATTTGCACTCCTATTTTTTGTTCGGTACGGTCCCAAGGCAAACAATCTTGCAGACAAATGACCGTAGTTTCATTAAAATAGTTCTGGCCTTCTCAATCATACTTTTGCGCAGGCTACAAAACATGTTACAATGTGTAATTATAACAAAGAAAATTATTCATTTACAAGAGTCTTTTCCCTCTTTAAACTAAGAATATATTGAATTAAAGGGATACAAATGATTGCCGGTGTTTTAGCAAAAGTGTTTGGTACAGCAAATACACGCGAACTTAAGAAATTACAGCCGATTGTAGACAAAATCAATGCATTTGAACCTGCAATTGAAAAACTTTCTGATGCTGAGCTTTCTCACAAAACAATTGAATTTAAAGAACAAATCGCCCACGGTAAAACACTTGATGATTTGCTGCCCGAAGCATTTGCTGTAGTTCGAGAGGCCGCAAAGCGCCGCTTGGGTCAACGCCATTATGATGTGCAATTAATGGGTGGTATCGTTTTGCATCAAGGTAAAATTGCTGAAATGAGAACGGGTGAGGGTAAAACTCTCAGCGCAACTCTCCCTCTTTATTTAAATGCCCTTTCTGGCAAAGGTGCTCACCTTGTAACCGTTAATGATTATCTAGCACAACGTGATGCTGACTGGATGCGTCCAATTTTTGAATTTTTAGGACTCACCGTTGCATGCTTACAAAACAAAATGACAGATCAAGAACGCAAAGAAGCATATAATGCTGATATATTATATGCAACCAACAATGAACTTGGTTTTGATTATTTGCGTGATAATATGAAATTTCGATTATCAGATTATGTGCAACGAGATTTGAACTACGCCATCGTTGATGAGGTTGACTCTATCTTAATTGATGAAGCCCGCACACCATTGATTATTTCTGGTGCTTCCGATGATGCTAGTGGACTTTATAAGACTGCTGATACCATTGTACAAAGATTAAAAAAAGATGAAGATTATGAAGTTGATGAAAAAGCACGCAGTTCGCAACTAACCGAAATCGGAATTGATAAGGTAGAAAAAGCCTTACGTGTCAAAAATTTATACGCGGTCGAAAATCTAAAAATACTTCATCATATTGAGCAAGCACTCAAAGCGCATACATTATTTAAAAAAGATGTAGATTATGTGGTTAAAGATGGCCAAGTACTTATCGTTGACGAATTTACCGGTCGTATGATGCCGGGACGCCGTTATTCTGATGGTCTGCATCAAGCACTTGAGGCAAAAGAAAGTGTCAAAATAGAACAAGAAAGCCAAACACTCGCCTCTATAACGTTGCAAAACTTTTTCCGTTTATATAATAAACTTGGTGGTATGACCGGTACGGCAGAAACTGAATCGGAAGAATTTTTCAAAATTTATGGCCTTAACGTTGTCGTGATACCAACAAACCGACTACTAATTCGTGATGATAAAGATGATTTTATTTTTCTCACACAACAAGCAAAATTCAACGCTATCGTTGAGGATGTTAAAGAAAGACATTCTAAAAAACAACCTGTTCTTATTGGTACTATTGATATTGAAACATCAGAACTATTGAGTAAAGTTTTGAACGCAAGCGGTATTGCTCATGAAGTATTAAACGCAAAGCAACATGCTCGGGAAGCTGATATTATTGCCCATGCGGGTGAGCCTGGCCATGTAACCATTGCGACCAATATGGCCGGTCGTGGTACCGATATCAAGTTAACACCAAATTCAATTGAGGCCGGCGGTCTTTATATTTTGTGTACCTCTCGCCATGAATCTCGACGAATCGATAATCAGCTACGCGGCCGTGCTGGTCGTCAAGGTGATCCGGGTGAATCTAGATTTTATATTTCTCTTGAGGATGAACTAATCCGTGTCTTTGCAGGTGGGGATAGCCTTAAAAAGAAAATGGAATGGTTCGGTATGGAAGAAAATGAGATTATCGAATCTAAATTGGTATCAAGAACAATTGAGCGTGCACAAGAAAAGGTTGAAAAGCGTAACTTCGAAATTCGTAAGCACTTACTTGAATATGATGATGTTCTAAATCAACAGCGTAATGTCATTTACCAATACCGACGAGAAGCATTAGAGGGTGAAGAACAAATTTATGAACTGGTTCGTGATTTAATTATTAAAACAGTACAAGATAGTATTGCATTGCGCATTCCAGCAAGGGCCGTTAATAAGGAGCAAATAGACCAAGTTTTTGAAGATATACATATGCTCACTGGCCTACCAAAAGAAATTTTTGAGCACGCAAAACTCAGCACTGCAAATAGTGAACTATTCAAAAAAGATCTTATTAACTTCTTATTAAAGCAATACACTCTCTTTCGAAAACAATTTAAACCAGAAATGGTTCAATCGGCAGAAAAATGGCTTTTACTGGAAACCATTGATCAAGCGTGGAAGCAGCACATGCTTAATCTTGATCACCTTAAAGAAGGTATTGGTTTGCGTGGCTGGGGACAAAAAAACCCATTAATCGAATACAAAAGAGAAGCATTTATTATGTTTGAAGACATGATGCGTGATATTCGCCGTATCGTGGTACATCATCTTTTTCACTTGAAACTTGAGCGCTTTGATGAGCATGAGCTTGAACGCAAACGTGAGCAAGAGCTTGAACAACTTAATATGAGCTCTAGCGATACTGACCAAGAGGCGCAAGAACGACGGGTAAACAAGGTTGGCCGTAATGACCCATGCCCCTGCGAATCTGGCAAAAAATACAAAAAATGCTGTGGTCAGGGCAAATAAACCCTAAAGATAACGCTAAACTATTACCTTTTTTTATTATTTCTATTCATAGGCTACACTAGTTAAGAATAAACAAACTAAGGTGGCATTATGAAAAAATACAATTTAATTCTTATAAGTTTAATTTTCTTTTCCTGTAAAAGCTTTGATGATGATTTACTAAATAATTATGACAAGCAAGTGAAACAATTTCTTTTTGATAAAGGGGCGATCACCTTGCTTGCTGTCAAAAAACATCAACATATTGATAAATTAGTCAAATATCCCCTACTTACACCACTCAGTACTCTTTTTACTTGTTATAATAGGGACCGCCCAAGAATTGCACCAATAGTAATCAAAGTACTAGAAGAAGATGCACTTCGTTTAAAGGTTGCTCTCATCCTATCAAATTAAATCCCACAAACTTATTTACTCTTTTTTTGTTCCCAAGCATTGCACTTATGTTTGGGACTTTTTTATGCTTAAAAAAATTAAAAAAGGTAAAATAATGAAATTTCAAAAAATACTTCTTTTTTTATTGGTTTTTCTCAACTGTCATATACTTGGAATGAGAAGGTTTAGACCACCAAAACCATCGACCATCCGTAAGACAAGACCACCATCAAGGACACTCCCTACTGGACGCCCTTCGAGCAAAACAACCGTCACTCCAAGGGAACAACCAAGAAGCGCTAAAAGACCGGTTCGTCCTGTAGATACACCTGCTCAATCTCCAACAAGAGGTCCAGCACCACAAAAACCTAAACGGACTCCAAAAAGAACATGGCCGGGAGCTATTGCTAGAAAAAAAGCCCGAGAAGCTAAATTAAAAGAACAACAACGTAAAAAGCAACTTGAGGTAATAGACCGTCAAAAAAAAGCCAATGTCCGTTTCAAAGAGCTACAAAAAGTCAGAAAATCAAGACAAGAAGCAAGACAAAGTCTTATCAGAAAAGAAGCCAAAAGAATTAAAGACCGAGAAATACAATTCAGATTAATTCGCCCTACTCAAGTAATACCTGTTGAAAGGCCTGTTGTAATTCAACAACCTGAAGAATTCCCACCTGATGAAGAAGAAGGAGAAATAGAAATAGGAATTCCAGAACCAGCTGAACCAATCCCATCTGTTCAAGATATGCCTGAACCAGAAGAAGAAATACTCCCTACAAAACCGACTCCACCTTTTGATGATATCATTGTTGAACCAATTGATTTGCCAGAACCAAAACCACCGCTAGTAAAAACTCCGAGTACAATTATTAGAGAAGAAGAAATAAGGTTATTTGAAAGTCTTGCCGAGTTTGACAGAGAATCACTATGGAATGACTATGATATTCAACTAATAGGGCTTTTACAACAACAGGGCAAAGCAATCCTAAACTTTCTAAAAAAACCAAATAGCCAACTTATTACTTTAAAAATGCCATCCGAATGGGCATTCAATTTGGGGCCAGTAAAAAATATGATCGATAGTTTTAATTATGCAGCTCAAATTGCAACAAAACCAGAGCACATTGAAAAAGTAAAACAAATTTGGCTAGATACCCTTAAAAGAGATTCAAAGCGTTTAGGCGTTCCTATTGGCTTTCAATAGGAGTTACTCTTTTTGCTTTTTGAATGATTGTACCGCAGATTGAATAATAAAGTGCAGGTCAGAGTATTGTGGTTTCCATTTTAAAATATTTGCTGCTTTTGCCACATTAGCAATAAGCAAAGCCGGATCACCAGCTCTTTTTTGTGAATTTTGAATTATCATTTCTTTTTTTGCTATATTGCTGGTGAGCTCAATGAGATTTCTGACCGAAGCGCCAACGCCCGAACCGATATTAAAATAATCAGATGGATTGCCTTGTTGCATATGTTGCAAAGCGCACCAGTGTGCATGAGCCACATCCCAAACATGTACAAAATCCCTCATGCAGGTACCATCTTTTGTATCATAATCATTGCCAAAAATAGAAAATGGTTTTTGCTCAAAAGCTGCATGAATTAATAATGGTAGCACATGGGTTTCTGGTTTGTGCTGTTCATGCAAATTATGATCAACCAAAGAACCAGCAACATTAAAATAACGCAAACAGATAAAGTTAAGGTTGTAGGCTTTTTGGAAATCTTGTAGCACCATTTCTATCATAAGTTTTGTTTTGCCATAAGGATTGACCGGTTCTTTAGAGTGCTCTTCTGGGATTGAGCCAAGCTGCACATCACCATAAATTGCGGCACTAGAGGAAAAAATAAAATTAGTAACATTATGCTGGAGCATTGTATCTAGCAAACTAATTGTTTTACTAACATTATTCTCATAAAAGCAAAATGGTTGTTGAACTGATTTGCCAACTGCAATCTCAGCGGCACAATGGATCACTGCCTCAGGTTTGTATTGCTCAAAAATATCTTGTAGTACCGCGCGTTCTGCAAAATCATACTGCAACAGCGTTGCCCAGGCATGATCAAAAGATTGATTATGAATAAGCGTATCCAAAATAATAGGATGGTATCCTTTTTGAGAAAAATAAAAAGCAGTGTGCGAGCCGATATATCCCGCACCACCGGTAATCAAAACTGTTTTTGTCATTATACTTTCTTTTTAATAAATACTTTTAATCAATGAGTATATAGTATTTAAGAAAAAAATTGCTGATTAATCTGCTGAGCCTCTGCCATAACTTGACCAAATGAACTATTTACTTGGTCCATTGCTGATCGCACACCTGTGAGATTGGCAACAAAAATTTCATTAAAGCTTACTTCGTTAACTTTTTGCATAAACTCTTGATAACTACCAGTATCACCCGGGTGCGTTTGCTTTGAGCTATGCAATACGGCAGAAAATTCTGCATAAAGTGCATTTAAATTGTTTTTGAGGACTTCATACGGATCTTTTATAGCTTGCAGTTTAGTCATTAATGTACCATTTGATCCGAGCAGCTTGGCATTTGCTTGCTGCAACTGCGTATTTTGCTGCTGCAGAGCTGCTACATTCGCACTAACTCCTGCTGCTGCTGGTATTGCACGCCCCGGTGCTTGGGATTGAACTAATTGTTTTTTTAATAATTTAATCTCGAGTTGATTGGCAATATGATTCTCTCTAATTGAACGCAATTTCCTAATAATAGAATTTGCTTGAGCAAAGTTATTCACCCCAATAGCTTGTTCTGCTTGTTTTTTTGCTTGTGTAATAGCTCTGGGTGCTTTACGCATTGCCAAAAGAGGCAGAACAATAATAATACTAACCAGTAAAAAGAAATTTTGCTTTTTCATATTCATCCTTCTTTTCAAAAATCATGTTATTTTTGTAATACCAAGAATGAGCTATAAAAAGCAATTGAAAAAAAAGCTGGAACAAAAAATTGTTCCAGCTAAAGTCTAAATTAGTTAAGTAATTATTTACTTATTTTCTTATAGTAGAGTCATAGTCATTTTCCAAAATGTCTACCATTTGACCTGCCCATGCTGCTGTATAGCCTCTATCTTTGTAAGTACTTACCAATTGATCTAAGATAGCTTGAAGTTTTTCTATTTCCTTTGCTTTCATAGCTCCGTACGTATTCCATTCCGCAATAACTGCGTCTTTTGCTTTTATTTCGGCTTCATAAGCTTTAACCAGTTGATCAAAGTCTGCTGTATCGCCTGCAATCTTGCCTTTTAGACTTCTTTTTATCTTGTCAGTATTAGCATGGATCTTTGCATCAAGAGCAATCTGCAAACCGCTAGCAATCTTATTTTCTTTAATTGCACGGAGATTTGCAACTATCGCTCTAACTTGGTCCGCTAGAGCATTAAAATTAGTACTTCCTGGTTTCATTTGCCCAATTAGCTTTTGTGCATTAGCACGAGCTGTTGCAATGCTCCTTGGAGATTTGCGCATTGCAAGCGCAAATCCTGAAACAAGAGCTAAAGTTAACAATATCTTTTTATTCATTTTTTGCCTTTTATTTCATTTATAAATTAGAATGATAGACCAAACTTAGCCCATGCCATCCAACGGTTAACACTTGTATTGTTTGTAACAATCTCGTATGAACCACCAAGGCCTACAAAGGTTGGGTAACAACGCTCATCCCAGTGATAGCCCATTGAACCATAAATAGTGTGTGATAATGTGCATGGTGCTGCTGCAGTATTTAAATCAAGATCCTCAGCAGTAATTATATTTTGGTCATAATCATTCACGGATTTGCAATTGAGATTACCAAATCTATTACCAATTTGCTGAACACTATCAGTTTGTCCTGCCCCAGTAAATATACATTTCAATGCTGGACCTTCTACCCATGGACATTCTAATTCAACACATTCTGCCTCACGAGCATAGAAGTTATAACCAAGCTCACCACGGAATTGGCAATGGTTATAAATGAAGCCCCAATTAAAGGTACGAGAAAAATGGGGTTTTACGCGTACACACTGGGTTAATACATTAATACCCGGTACGCCTAAACGTAATTGTGTATTTGGGTCAGCAGAATTTGCCGCTTCTTGTGCTTGTTCTTTGCTTGCATACATTTGCATATAACGAGACCACGGTTTATTTTTTAGATCGAATGAACGAACTTCAGTTTTGTTAAAGAGATACAAGCCATGGCAATCGAATGCAAACACAAAGTTGCGATCTTCGCAGTCATGCTCCCAGAAAACAACATCAAAAGAAGTTCCTGTTTCAATGCCCCAGTGATTGTTATAACCAACTATTGGCTCAAATACACGAATACCTTTTGGTGTATTGCCAGAAGGTAGCACTACGCCAAACCAGCCGTCCCAGTTATAATTTTCACAATCAAGGATTTGATACCCTAAACGAAGCTCAGCTCCAGCAACAGATGTTTTGGTTGTGTTGCAACTACTGTTAGAATTGCAATCTGTTGGGCAACAGCCATTTTCGATTCTACCAAACTTGAAGCACTCTTGTGCAAATGCAGATATCATGTTTGGCTGTGCATTAGAACAACTAAGAACACAATCTAATGTAGTAACTGGGCAACATGGGTTACAAGAAACTGTTGATACACTTGTGCCTGGGCAACCATCTACTCCGCCACCATCTTCAATTACTTGTTCGCACAGGTTCATTTCATTACGCACGTGCTCGATTGGTAAAGAAACCTCAAAAAAGAATCCACGACCATCGCAACGCTCTGCAAACTGTTGGCGATAATTTAGCCCTACACCAACAAATGATTGGTTTGGACGAATTTCAATAAGACTTTCGAAATTCTCATTAGCAGTATAAATATTAAAATGAGCAGCTAAAATATCAGTATCCTCACGTTGTTCTTCTGTTACCAATAATCTTTCTTTGCAATCAGGGAAGAAGTATTTAGCCAAACGTGTTGGACGTGTGGTACGACCACCGAATAATGCTACTTGGAATGCCCCATGGTAGCCATCAACGCGCGCGTCCATAGCATCACGGAACATAGTCAAGCGTTCAGGAGAACTTGCTTGCCATGGTGGACGTACTGAGAAAAATGATTTGCCAGTAACCTCACAATCACAATCATCGCATACGGTTGCTTTGCCAGCACCAATCAAAGTACTCGCACACAGCAATAATGCTGCTATTAAATGTTTCTTCATTATTTAACCCTCCTTTTAAGGATTATTAGGTGAAATCTTATTACTCTTTTTGATTTCTATCATGAATTGATTCGCAAAGTCAATTCTTTTGTTTGATTCGAACAGAAAATTTTTTTGTATTTTTTTAAAAAGATTGGAATAATAGGGATTTTTTCATATGCTTGTGTATATATCCTTATATATAAGATAGATTTTTTAAAGAAAAAAGGCTTGTATGGTACCACGTGTTAAAGGGACCCATGATTTTATAGATTTAACCTTACATAATTTTGTCTTAAACCAAATTATCCAGCATGTGCATTTGTACCATTTCACACAAATTCAAACACCAATCTTAGAGCATCTTGAGCTTTTTAAACGATCTTTAGGATTGGAAACCGATGTTGTCTCAAAAGAAATGTTTTATATCAAGACAAAAGAAGGTGATTCGAGTATTTGCCTACGGCCCGAAGCAACAGCCCCTACGGTGCGAGCATTTATAGAGCACGGCATCACTCAACTGCCCTGGAAAGTTTTTTCTTATGGACCAATGTTTCGGTACGAACGGCCACAAAAAGGTCGGTATCGACAATTTCATCAATTGAATATAGAAGTTATTGGTTCATCAGCTATTGGCCAAGATGTGCAATTAATTAAAATGCTTGATCGCTTGTTTCATGAAAAATTAAAATTCAACGACTATACCTTGCATCTTAACTTTTTAGGTTGCTTCGATGATCGCAAAGCATTCCAATTATTATTAAAAGAATTTTTAGATGGGTCAGAAGATTTATTATGCTCCTTGTGCAAAGAACGCAAAGAAACAAATATCATGCGTATATTTGATTGCAAGGAACTAAATTGCCAATCAGTCTATAAAAATGCACCTGCTTTAGTTGATAATCTCTGCAAGCAATGTGAGCAAGAATGGCAACAGCTACAGCAGGAACTTGAACTTCTTTCGGTATCATTTGTCTATGATCCCAACTTAGTACGTGGTCTTGATTACTATAATAAAACGGTATTTGAGTTCTCAAGCTCCGCTCTTGGGGCACAAAATGCTTTTTGTGGTGGCGGACGTTATGATCAACTAATAGGACAACTTGGCCACAAAAATGACCAACCGGCAATTGGTGCTGCAATTGGGATGGAACGATTATTGTTATTACTCGAGCCTCACAAGCAAAACTTGCTCATACCAGAGTTGCCCGCTCTACAATTAATTGTGCCGATGGAAAAAGAACAAGAAACACTTGCTCTTTTACTGGCAGATGAAATGCAGGCATATGGCCTGGTAACAGAAATTATGTTTGAAGGTTCGGTAAAGAGCCGTATGAAAAAGGCCAATCGCATGGGTGCTACCTATGTATTGATTTTGGGTGAGGATGAACTACAAAATAAATCGGTCACCATAAAAAATATGGTTACTGGCACCCAAAAAACTATCCCACAAACACAACTGATTAGTTATTTACAAGGAAGTACAAAATAAAATTACTTCTCGTTCCTACCTTCTCGTATAGATTAGAGGATGAACTTCTAAAACGGAAATAATTTAATCAAATAATTTTTGAAAAAATAAAAGAAAAAAACGGTAAACAAAATACCATCAAAACGATCCAAAAGACCACCATGGCCAGGAAGTAGATTTCCTGAGTCTTTAATGCGTGCTCTACGCTTGAGCCATGATTCAAACAAATCACCACCCAAAGAAAGAGCACATACTATAAAGGTGAATGCCAAAACTAACCTGAATGGCTTGAGCATACATTTTTGTTCCCATAACAAAAAGGTCAGGCCGAGAAAGGCAAACAAGAAACCACCAAAAGCCCCTTCCCATGTTTTACCAGGGCTAATTGAAGGCGCAATTGGATGGCGCCCTATTAATGAACCAAAAATGTAGCCACCGGTATCAAAACTAGAAACCAAGATAAATAACACCAATATTAGGTTTCTATATACAGGATTATGGTTCAAGATTATTAATAAACTGAATGGTAATATCGGATACAATGGCATTAATAACCAATAGGTCCACTGTCTCATATCAAAAAAGTTTTTCCACTCAAAAAAAATTATTAAAAATAAAATCGTAAACAGTACCAAAGAAAAAAAGAATGATGGTAGATATAAAAAAGAAAAGAAAAAACCAAACCCTAAGGCGGAACCGGTTAGAATACGCTTAATTACATTCTTCATTACTTATTCCATAAAAGCATTACCAATATATTCAAGTTCAAATGGCTGGCCTACCACTAATGCTACATCAAAACGACAATCAACCGAATTATAATTATGTTTGGCCATATATTCTTTAGCAACCAAAACCATTTTTGATTGTTTTGCCCGAGTAACCACTTGGCAGAGAGGAAATTTTGACTGTCTGCGCGTTTTGACCTCAACAAATGCAAGAACCGAATCTTTTTTTGCAATTATATCAATTTCACCAAAACGTTTGTAATAATTACGCTCTAAAATAGTAAAGCCTTTTTTTTGCAAAAAATCAGCAACCAATTGCTCGCCAGCAAGGCCTACACTATTTTTCATATTCTAAAAACGATTACTTGCATGTTTTTTTTCTACGTCCGAAGAAGTACTTGCACCTTTATACACTAATTGCTTACTCGCAATTTCTGGAAATTTATCTTGCATCTCTTTTTCAGCTTTCTCAACCAATTGGATATTATTTTGCTTTTGAGCAAAAGTTATCTCACGTTGCAAGAGGGCATATTCAATTTCTGGCACCTTTTCTAGCCAGTTAGCACGAAAGTCCTTAATTCGCTTTTGTGCAGAAGAATTCCTGCCACTTTTGATATAAAAATCGATAATATACAGCTCGTTCTCACACAGCTTTAATTGACAATCTTTTTTTAGTTTCAAAACTTCTTTGGCACATTGTTGCACTTCTTCCGAAATACGGCCTGGATCAGATTGATCAACACGGGTTAGAAATTTATTAATCAACTCAAGAGTTTGTTCGGTTTTGCTTTGGTCACGGTCAATAGTACCAATTTGGTAATAACTACATAAAATCGAACGGTTGAGCGCTTGCCAAATACGTTTATCACCGGGATATAATAAAACAAATTGGCTATAATATAATTCAGATTTTGCTAAGTTACCCAAATCAAAGAATAAATCTGCAACCTCTAACAAGTTATCACTCTTTTTATTCAAATCTTGGCACAGCGGAATCATTTTTTCCAAATATTTGACAGCCGTCTCTTTGAGCCCTTCTTGAAGCGCAAGATTTTTTGATACTTCTAATTCATCATAACTCATTGTACGAATAGTTTTTTTTGGTGCAGTAAGGCTGCGCACGATGGGAATTCGCTGATACCAAGGTTTGGCTTTTCTCTCTTTTTGTTTTTTTGTTTGGGTCGCTTTTCTTTTGGAACTATCTTCTGCCCGAAATGGCATAACATTGCCTAAAGAGTTTTGGACTAGCAAAATACTTATAGTAACCAACGAAATAAATTTGCTCATGTACTTCCTTGCAAAAGCTCACTAATAGAGTTATACACAAAAAAGTATACTATAAATAAAGCAGTGCAAAAAGAGCTATAAATTTTTCTTTGCCTGGATGTGTCCAAAAAGAACGGAAAAAGAAAATGAAAAAAACGGTACGTGATTATTTAATTAATAACAGTTTGGTCAGCCCATCCGATCTATCAGTGTGTGATGCACACCTGCAAGAAAAAGGAGGCTCTTTGTTTTCTTGCCTTGTAGATAAAAAATTTATTGATGCTATTGCTCTTGCAAAAGTACTGGCTGAATATGCAAAGATCCCATTTATTGAAAAAATTACAGAAAAAATGGCCGATCCTACATTGATGGGCAAAGTACCGTTACCTTTCCTACGTACTAATGTGGTGATGCCAATTGATTATGAAGGCAAAGTTGTTATTGTAGCTGCTGACCCAACCTATTTCAGCCCCATCGATGATTTGCAATTACTGCTCGGTAATCATGCTGATGTGGCAGTTGCAACACAAAAAAATATTATTGATGCAATCAATCGTTATTACCCGCTTGAGGGTGCAAAAAAAATGATTGAGGACCTTGAAGAAGAGATTGCAGAAGATCTTGAGGATGTCCAACTGGCCGATTTGGAAGAAAAAGATATTTTGGTCATGGCAACAGAAGCACCGGTTATTAAACTGGTCAATCATATACTCTTTCAGGCAGTAAAACGTGATGCTTCTGATATTCATATTGAGCCTTTTGAAAAAGAACTGCGTGTACGTTACCGTATAGACGGTAATTTATATGATATAATGAGTCCGCCAAAACGACTGCAAGATGCACTGACCTCTCGTATTAAAATTATGGCAAATTTAAATATAGCCGAAAAACGAATTCCACAAGATGGACGTATTGATTTAAAAATTGCCGGCAAACCCTATGATATACGTGTTTCTATTTTACCCGTTTCTTTTGGTGAACGTATTGTCATGCGTTTGCTCGATAAAACAAGGACCTTTGGAAAGCTGAAAGATATGGGCTTTTCTGAACGAGATTATAAATTATTAAATACCGCAATCCATAAACCAAATGGCATTATTTATGTTACTGGTCCCACCGGTTCTGGTAAAACAACAACCCTGTATTCTATTTTAGGTGAATTGAATCGGCCGGAAGTAAATATCGTTACTGTTGAGGATCCTGTTGAATATCGTATGAGTGGCGTTGGCCAAGTACAAGTACGAGATAAAGTTGGCCTCACCTTTGCTGCTTCACTTCGGTCAATTTTACGACAAGATCCTGACATTGTTATGATCGGTGAAACTCGTGATCAAGAAACTGCACAAATTGCTATTCAAGCAGCTCTTACTGGCCACTTGGTATTAAGCACATTGCATACTAATAATGCACCTGCTTCCATTACTCGATTGATAGATATGGGTATTGAACCATTCTTAATAGCCTCATCAATAGAGTTGATAATGGCTCAGCGATTAGTTCGCAAACTATGTGATTATTCTAAAATTCCCTATAAACCCACAAGAGAATTACTTGAATCAATCGGTTTAACCGAAAAAGAAGCCCAGCATATCACCTTTTATAAAGCAATAGGCTGCCCAGAGTGTAATGATACCGGCTACAGGGGCCGGTTAGCTATATATGAACTTATGCCTATGAGCCCTGCTATTGCCCAACTGACCATGGAAAGAGCTAATACCTTAGTTATACGCAAAAAAGCCATCCAAGAAGGCATGCAAACCCTCCTTCAAGACGGTATCCGTAAGATAAAAGAAGGCCTAACTACAATCGAAGAAGTGCTTTCTGTTGCAACTATCGAACAAAAGGTGGTAGAATAATACTAATAGAAATAGTATTTAGGCATTTTAGGGCCAAAACACTTAAAAAGGAGAGAATCATGGGAAAAAGACATGAGGAAGCGCATAAGCTTACATTACATAAAGAAGCACTAGATTATGCAAGAAAACTAATTGAACAGGGTAAAATCAACTTTTCTGAAGGTACTTGGACTCAAGATAAGCCGACACCAGCTTCGGGTGATGCTTATTTAACAGACCATAACTTTAATCAATATGGTAAGTGGTTTTTAGGTCTAGCTGATGATACAAAAGCAGAGACTAAAGAACATTATGAGTTTCCAATTGGTAACTTTAAAGAAATCTACCGTTCTGGTGTAGTAGCAGCAAAACAACGCGCTGGTCAATGGAAACATTTTGACATCGAAAAAGCAGCCGGTGAATTACTTAATTTGATTGATGCTAAAGCTGAAGCATAAAATAAAAGCGCCCCAAAAAAATGGGGCGCTTTTTTCTTCACAAAAAGAACCTGGTTTTAATTTATTTGAACTTCTTATTGCTCTTGCCATGATTACTATTATTGCAACTCTCACTATAACTAATACTTCATTTTTAAATCGATTTATTTTACAAACAGAAGTTGAGAAACTCTTTAGTAATTGCATGCATCAACAATACAAAGCACTCATGAGTGGTTCTAACCAAACAATTATCTTTAATCCAAAACAACAAACCTATAGTCTCGGGAACCAAAAACACACGCTCTCAACATCTATTGAATTTGGCGTACCTAGTGATGCAAAAGGGCCTCCAAGCAAACCAACTAAAAAAATAACAAAACCGATAACATGGAAAAACAATACGCTGATTTGCCACACAAGCGGGATTATAAAATCAGGAACCGTTTACCTTGCAAACAAAAGCAAAACACAAGGTTGGGCTATTAGTAATGGGGTTGGGACCGTTTCTTTTTTGCGTAAATATCGATATGATGGAAAGTGGCATTACATTCCATAACATACAAAATTCTTTATGATAAAAAAAATTATTGCCGGTTTCTTGCTCGGTTTTTTTATATTGCTTTTTTGGCTGCAAAATGATCCGTGGTTCAAACGTATGCTTGAAAACAAACTGCAACCATTAATTAGTAACGCGCTAGCAGCAGAAGTCCATTTTAAAATACATACAATAAATCTATTATCGCCTAGGATAGTATTAACCGACCTTGTCATTCGAAGCAAAAATAATGCCTGGTCTATTACCAGTGATGTAACTTCGCATCGTTTTGCATGGTGGCATCTTTTGAGTTACGGCATACCACAACTGCTTATTGATCTGGCAAAGATACATATCACTACGAGACTTGAAAACGGTAAACCCGCAATTATAAATCATATCTCCTACTTACTGGAGGGACCAATCATTTCCTTCCCACGCTACCTAAAAGAGATAACGGGCAAAAATGGATCATTTGTAATTGATGATACATTACTACAATTTGAATGCCCTTTTTATGCACAAGTTAAACAAATGAATAATTTATTTAAAGCGCATGTATATTTACAAAACGGCAGTATAAATCATCTTGGCAATCGTTACCTTTCAGACCTGCAAGGTCATATACAGTTCGATATAAAGCCTGGTACAAACATGGAAATCTTTCTTACCAGTGCATGCACTTTTTACCTACCACAGTTAAAGGGACCAAATAAAACCTGCTTTTTAACCGGTCAATGGAAAAATGATCAAGGCCAACTGAGTATTAAGAGTGCCGATGATACTATTTGTATTGAACCGGTATGTTTAAGCAATCTCGATGGAAATTTTATTATTGCGGCCCAAGCACAATGTGAATTGGCTTACTTATATAAACTATATTTTGATAAAGAACCAGAACAAACATTAGGCGGTAATTGCACGGTAAAGATTCTTGCTAATCTTGCCGATAGAAAAAAAGGGTTACATGGGCACGCGGTTATCAAAAACGTAACCTATTGCAATCGATATATATGCTCATGTGCACGTATTTCTTTTAGTAAAAATGACAATTTATACAAAGGCGGTATTTATTTTGCTTCCAAAAGACCTATTGAACTAAAAGGTATGTGGCAATGGCATGAACAACAAAAAAAGGGACTTATTTCATTATACAATAATAATACCATTGAACTACCTGCAAGCCGGTATTGGCAAGTTTCCGAGCAAGATTTAGCTCTTGAGATTGCGTTTGATGAAAATTCGAATATCTCCGGGACTTTCCAAGCAGGGGCAACCAATATAAGGTTAGATTCCTATCTTGAGCTAAAAGGATCTATTAACGGTAGTAATAGCACTATGCATGTTGATGGTAATGTAGCTGATTATGTATTCGACACACAACTACAACCATGGCCACTACGCATCCTGCAATTTGTTTGCCAAGATCCCCAACAAGAGACAGGTATCATAATCACTGCCGACCAAAAAGATAATGATCAATTTAGTGGTTCGATTAATCTTAATTTTATAAAAAAAATAATCAAACAATTATCTCACCAAACAATCGAGGCCACGGGTGAGTGCTTGCTCACGGGAAAAATCAAAAATGAACAGCTATACTGCTGCTTACAAATTGAGGATAGCTCAATTCGGTTGCCACATTTATATAACATCATCAATCAAGCAAAAGTAATATTGCAATTTGATTCGATCAAAAAAAAATTATTTATACAGAAAGCATTTTGCAAAATGCATCGAGGCACTATTTCATGTTCACAAGCACTATGCTGTTTTGATTCCTTTTGGTATCCAGAATTTTTATTTATGCCGATTTGTTTTGATCGTTGCTTTTTATCCTTAGAGAAGACCTTTTTTTCAATTGCCTCAGCAAACGTTTTATTAAAAAAACAAAATTCACAATGGCTCTGCAAAGGAACAATCTTTTTGGAAAGAACTCAATTAAAAGAAAATATTTTTTCATTGCAAATGCCAACTTTTTTACCAAAAATACAATCCGATAACTCGTCAGTTTTTAATACGGATTTACTCATTGAAACAAAAGAGCCAATCCGTATTAAAACACCTGTTGTTCAAGCTCAAGCAAGTTTGCAATTGCACTTGCAAGGGCCAATCAAGCAACCCGAAATTGACGGTTCAATCCTATTGCATAATGGTAGTATTAATTTCCCATATCAGCCATTGTATCTCTCTCGTGGCAGTTTGGAATTTATTCCAGAACAAGGTTATGATCCTCTTATTGAATTGATAGCAAAAAATAATATTAAAAAACATGCGGTATCATTATACCTCACCGGTTCAATTGCTCATCCACACTTGCTCCTTGAGGCAACCCCAGCGCTCACCGAAGAACAAATAATTGGTCTTTTGCTCGTAGGATCACATGAGCAATCCTTAAATATGGCAATGCCTGCACTGGTCATGCAAAATATCCAGAATTTTATTTTCCGTTCTGCTCAATCACCATTTCGTTTAGACCATTATTTTAATTCTATGTTCCAACCATTTAAACATATTCATCTGGTGCCAAGTTTTTCTGACCAAACAGGCCGAGGTGGTTTGCGCGGTACCATTGAATTTACCATTGGCGAACGTTGGCGAGCCCTTATTCAAAAGAATTTTAGCCTATCGGAAGATACCAAGCTAGAAGTTGAATATTTACTCTCGGATGATATGAGTGTGCGTGCCTTTAGAAATGAGCGTAGAGATGTTGGTGCAGAATTTGAAATGCGCTGGAAGTTTTGATTAGTTTTGATTATGGTTATTACAATTGAAATTAAAAGGAAAACTTGTGGTAAAGAAAAGTTTGATATTACTATTTACGACCTTCTGGAGTTTTGGCGCTGTTCATTTTTATAACAATACAAAAAAAACCATTGATATAACCATTAATGATCGCATGACTGGAACAATGCGACCCCAAGATGCATCTTACTCATTTTCTATTAATCCTGTGCAAGCAAAAACAATTACCGTTTCTACAAAAGACGATAATGGCCTCATTGATAAAAAAAAATTAGCTCCTTCTGTTATCCAAGCAGACCTTCATTATCTTGTCTGCAAAAAAGATGACAAAATTTGTGTATGCCCAATAACAATTCCAACACAAAAAGATATTGCCTATCCAATAGTGTTAAAAAATAAATCTGATAAAAAAGAAATAATAATAAAAGTAAAACAAAAAGGAACTCGCAGTCATAATATATATACATTGGCCCCTGGGGAGCAAAAAAGAATCACAAAACTAAATTTTGTCACCTCTCTCCATGTGACTGCATTTGATGAACAACACAATAAAATAGCTCACTGTCAGTGGGCGCCCTTTGGCCCCTACATAAATGTTAACCCTGGAGTTGTTTACAACATTGAAACCAAAAAAACAAAAAGAAATCGGTATCGAACCTGGGTAAAACCAAAGATTCAGGTGCGATAGAATGAAGCTCAGTAGTATCTTTGCAATAAGTATATTTTTTTCTTCTAATGCACAGCAATTTGGTAAAACACATTTTATTGTTGGTCTTGAGAAAAATAAATATCCAAAAGATAAACAAAACTCCTCACCATGCAAACCACCAGAAGCCTTATTCAGCTGCCAAGATAATGTTCAACAAGCCTTGATTAAAGCAATAAACAATGAGACCAAGCAAATTGAGATTGCGATTTTCAATTTTACGAGCAAAGAAATTGCTCAAGCATTACTTAAAGCAAAAAGAAGAGGCATAGACATTCTAATTATAACTGACGAATCATCCGCAAAAGAAAAATATTCTAAAATCCCACTACTTTTTAACCGTGGCATACCCATTTATATTTTCCAAGGAAAGTCGGGAAGAATGCATCATAAATTTGCTATATTTTCTGATAAAATTTGGACTGGCTCATTTAATTTTACCAAATCAGCCCACACAATAAATCAAGAAAATGTAGTGATAATCTACGAGACAAATATAAAAAACAAATACAAGAGTCAGTTTGAAAAACTAAGAAATAAATCTGGTCGATTAAAACAGTTACCCATTATCGAAATTGAATAAAAAGATCATAAAAGAAGAGCTAAGATCGTTGAAAAAAAAGAGAGGCTTCATTACTACAATTCCTTCTTAGCTCGAATTTCAGGCTAGTGATCTTTTTAAAAAATGCAAGAAAAACTTTTATTATTTTTAATGGCGTAATTTTTTTAGCAATTCTTGGAAGTCTTTTGGCGGCTCTACTACAAACGAAAATGGTTCCTCATCAAAATTAAACTGCAGTTTGTATGCATGAAGGGCTTGCCTGCTGATCAACTTTGATTCTTTACCATAGACCATATCACCAAGCAGTGGATAACCCATATTAGCAAAATGTACCCGAATTTGATGCGTGCGGCCAGTAACTGGCCTCACCTGAACTAATGCCGCATCATCAAAATATTCAAGTACCTTATAATGAGTTTTTGATTCACGAATTTTTTTACTAAGATCGCGAGCTTGCTGATGAGTAAAGACTGCCATTTTTTTTCTATCGACTATACTTCTGCCAATTGGCAAATCGATGGTCCCTTCTTTTGGTGGATGGCCTTGTACTACTGCCAAGTAAGTTTTTTTAATATCTCGCTCACGAAATAAGTTGCCAAAAACCGTATGTGCGTAATTTGAATTAGGGATAATCATCAGGCCAGATGTATCTTTATCTAAACGATGTACAATACCAGGCCGCTCTGCATACCCAATATCAAGCAGTTGCGGAAAACGATACACTAGTACATCAACCAAGGTAATGTTTTTATCAAATGAGCTGGTTGGATGCACAACCAAGCCAGAAGGTTTATGTATTATTAAAAAATGGGGCCCTTGGAAAACTACGTCAAAACCAACCGGTAGTTCTTTAATTTTTTGCGGTGCTATTTTGCGCTTTGCAGGAAAAGTTATCGTAACAATATCTCCTTCTTTGAGAGCCAATCCTGTTTTTTGTGCTAATTTCTCATTGACCATGACAAGTTCATGCTCAATCATACGTTGGAAATAATTACGCGAGTATTGTGGAAATTTTGCATGAATGAATTTATCAAGACGAGTTTGATCTTCTGTCAAAACCTTAAAAGTAAATGCACTGCTTGGAGGTATTGTACTTTTTTCTTCCAACCTTAATGTTCCCTTTTACTTGTAGTAAACAGCCTTTTTTATTAAGATTAAAGTTTCAACAACCAAAGTCAAATAGACAGCAAACAATCATTGGTTTAGTCTGAAATAAAAAAGAGTATTCAAGGATTTACTCATGAGTGTACGCAATATCCTGCAAGAATTACGTGATAACATTAATGTTATCGTTGCGTATGATACCCCTCTTGCCAAATCTTTATGGAAAGAATTATTAGATTTGCATCCTGCG
Organism: Candidatus Babelota bacterium; assembly: GCA_029262615.1. Classification (GTDB taxonomy): domain Bacteria; phylum Babelota; class Babeliae; order Babelales; family Vermiphilaceae; genus JAJCZD01. Next base: position 368,206 of record JAJCZD010000005.1, on the reverse strand, counting down.
GATATAGCACGCCTGCTTTGTGATATTAATCAAGAGCATGTAGCAAAACTCTTTGAGAGGTTACCAGAAAAAATAAAGCTTGAGGTTTTTGAAGAACTACCGGGCTATTTAAAAATCTACAGCCTCGAGGCAATGGATGAAAATGACCGTGTTCGGGCACTCAATGCGCTACCCCCTGATGAATTGACTGATTTATTTGATTTACTAACAGATGAAGAATTAAAGCATAATTTAAACCTCCTGCATAAACAAGCACGTGAAAAAGTCCTTTCCTTAATGCAGTTTGACCCAGAATCTGCCGGCGGTATCATGGATACCCAAGCATTAAGTTTTATGCAAGATTTAACGGTTGAAAAAGCGATTAAATTGCTACAACGCCTTGGCCCTACACAAGAAATTTATCAACAAATATACGTAACTGATCGTGCACACCATCTGGTTGGTTTTATTAAATTAGAAGATTTAGTCTTGCAACAACCAAAAAATAGCATCTCCTCTTTTTTGCGACCAAACGAACTGATTGCACAAGCAAATGAAGATCAAGAAAACATTGCAAAACAAATGGTCCACTATGGTTTAATGACCATCCCCGTTGTTGGGGATAATAATATCTTCTTAGGTGTTATTCCCGGCGAGACATTGGTAGATGTCTTGGTAGAAGAAGCAAGTGAAGATTTACAAAAAATGTCTGCTCTTGCACCAACAAAACATACCTATTTTGAAATGCCCTTTATTCGAGTTTTTTATGAACGTGGGTATATTTTAGTTGTCCTTTTACTTGCTGAATCTATCTTAACTTCAATCCAGCAAGCAAACGAGGCTACACTTCATTTTGGATCATTAGCATTTTTTACTACCACCTTAGTTTCTGTTGGCGGTAATGCCAGCAACCAAACATCAACACTAGTAATTCAGGGCCTTGCCTCTGGTTCATTGCGTGCCGCAAATTTATACCGTTTTTTACGTCGCGAAATTTTAATGGCATTTAGTTTGGCAGCAGTTATTGCATTAACCGGTTTTGCCAGAGCCTATTTTGCTACCGGTTCTATAACTGAAAGTCTTATCGTTTCACTTACCCTTGGCACCATCGTTACCATATCAGTTAGTTTCGGCACATGCCTGCCTTTAATTTTACGAAGAATTGGTATTGATCCAGCCTTTTCAGCTGGCCCCTTTCTGGCTACCATAATGGATATCATTGGGGTCTTTACCTATTGTACTATTGCAAAATTGATTTTATTTCATTAATAACAGTAAAATAGGCCTTTTTACTTGACAAATAAGGACCAAACTTATACATTTTTTAAATACTTGAAATACAGATAAGATTCTTTTTTAGAGAGCCGTTAGCTCAGTTGGTAGAGCAACAGCCTTTTAAGCTGTGGGTCGTTGGTTCGAATCCAACACGGCTCACCAGTCTTCGCTCTTCGAGCTTCGTCTGGCTTCGCCATTTAAGCGAAGACTGTCCGAGGTAGCTAAAAGCGTAAACGGACTGGTAGGCCTGCACTTCGAAACTTTAGTGAAGTAGTGCCATTCTTTTGAAGGAATAGATTCCTATAGGAAAGGCCTTAAAATTAAACCGTTCGCCCTGAGTGATCCTGAAGGGATTATATCGAAGGGTATACGGTTTTTTCACTTGATCTAAAAATTAGTCCCTATCGTCTAGTCTGGTCTAGGACGTCGCCCTTTCACGGCGAAAACAGGGGTTCGAATCCCCTTAGGGACGCCAGTCTTCGCCAAGGCTTCGTCTGGCTGCTCCGCCAAATGAACTTAGCTGCATAGTAGAGTCGGAAATTTTTACCTTTTATTTAATTTTTCGTATAAGTTCTAAAAAAAAAATTTAAAATCTCATTAGGTATTTTTATGAAGAATCAATTTTTTTTAATGATAATTTTTTGTTTAATCTCAAATGTTGCTTACTCGATGTCTGATTTAAACGAAACAAGTAAGGCTAAGTTAATAAAAAAAGTGAAGACAGAGAACGTTAATAGAGGGTATTGGCCAAGCGATGTAGCTGTAAGGTTGGAACAATTTCATAAGATGCCAGGTAATAATGGTTCCGATGCAAGATATTTTGTTAGAGCTGTGGGATCTTATGATGGTTATGTGCAGGTCGAATATGATTCAGGAGCTAAAGTGCTTTACCCGAAAAGGCTTCGTAAAGGTACAGAAGGATCTTTTAGTAAAGAAGAGTTAGAATCCTTGGGTATTCTGTTACCAGAATAAAAATAATATTTTTTATATCTTTATATGTATCTTATTGGATAACGAACTTGTCAGCCAGATAATCAGTGTTTCACCATTATCAGGCCTTTATTATTGAAAGCTCTTTTTACTTCTCAATTTCTGGAAGCCCTAATGGAAAACAAACAGTCTTAATATGTTGTAAACTAAAGGTAAATTGGATATTATGGTTCCGGAATGTATCTAGAAGAGGACGCCAGTGTTCACTTATCCGGGTCTTCCGACTCGGCAAGTTACGCCTAGCACGTCCATCTTTTCAAATGAAATTATTTAATGAAAAATTATTTTTTAGTTTTTTTAACTTCACTCATATTTCTTCCTTCATGTTCGTTTTGGCACTCAGATGCAGAACAAAACAATTTGTCCACTTCCTCATCCCCTTTAATAAACTTAGTCGAATCAACACACATTATTCGAACACTCATTACAAAGAATAACATAGGAGACTTGCTAGAAGATCATAATCCTGAGCAACTTGGGTTATTATTGGATAATGTTAGCCCTGCAAAAATGGCGTTTGAATCAGAAGTATTTTCAACAACTGTTCCATTGGTAGTTGTTTGCTATTTTAAAGAAAGCCAAGAAAGTCAGAAATTTTTTAAGGGGTTGAAAAACCTAGCAAAAAAATATGGGGACCAAATTAAGTTTGTGATAGCTGATGTTGACCACTTATTTTCATTAGCCCAAGATGCTGAAATTGAAAACTCACCAACAATATTGTTTGTAAAAAATCGAAAGATTATTGATAGGTTTGAAGGTAACTATAGCATAGAGCATCTTGAACAAAAATTGAGATTTTTTGCCAAGAAATGATTTTTGGTAATTATCATATCAATTAATTATTTAATCAAGCAATTGTACTTTTACTCTATAAGCTTCTTTACGATCATAAAGGGCTAATCCATCGCAACCTCGTCTGGTTAGCACCAGTACTTGATTATGCTAGTAAATTAATCTTTAATATTTTTAAACGACTGTCAGAACTGTAAAGATTAAACTCGAATCTAATAAATAATACATTGAAATATAAAGTTGTTTCACCTTATCAGGCCTTTATAGTTGAAAACATCTTTTTACTACCTGTTCCAACTTTGAAAACGAGTTCTGCTTAACATTCCATCTTTGGTGAAAGTAACTTCAATTTTGTCTGGCTTTCTGTTCCATTTTTTAGCATTAACAATAATATTTATTTTTTCTTCTTTAGGTTGAAATTCTATAGATTCAACATAATAATTTTCTCCTCCTAGAGGAATCATCTTATGATGAACGTTATTTCCAATATTAAAAGAAGTATCTAAACGGCCATCATCATTGAAACGAGCTACAATGAGTGCTGCCTGATTTAAAATTTTTGGACCTATACCAGCAACAACAGTTTTATCTCCTTGTTTAGCTATCACTTGTATTGCTACTGGACCACCAACTATTTTTTGCAGCATTTGTGTATATTTTTCTGCAGCTGGTCCTGCCATTGGAGTTGGTACATCCATAGCGAAAAGAGCTCCTGAAGCAAGTAAAATACTTAATAAATATTTCTTCATTGTTTCCTTTTCCTACCCATTCTTTTAATAAGATTATTTAAATGGAGCCAGTAAAGCAATAAATATAAAAGCAGAGATAATTTTCTTTGATCCATATTGAAAATTTTGCTATTCAATCTCTATTATGCCTAGAGAGAAACTTAATGTCTTAATGTTGTAAACTAAAGGTAAAGTTGATACTATAGTTTATAATTCTTCGGATGTCGCTTTGCTTGAAAAATTCGCCTAAGCTTATTAGAAATAAATTAGGAATCTGGGACAAAACTATGTTGTATTGGTATGAACACGTTTTATGGGGACTTTTCACCCTTGCTATTCTTTATTGCATAAAATATTACTTTTTAAATGGAGAAGATATACTCTTATCAGTTATTTCTTTTTTTAAAGGCAAAAGATGACCCAATTTCAACATGCTCTTTTGGGTTCTATAATTTTAACTCTCATATTTCGTCTCTTTTTAAAGCATTATTTCATAACTGCAAAAGATAAAAAACGCTGGCGAGAAATAACAAAAAGATTCTTCTAAAGTAAGAATAGTTAAACAATTCAAGGCATCATTATGTATATACCAGTAAAGTCCATTTTATTTTTTCTTTTAAAAGTTGTTCTTATTGAATGGACAATTGAAGGATTTAGATTTGGTATTTTTTTTCTCTGGCATAAACAATTTCCGGAAGTTTTTTTTCGCCCAAACAGAGGTATTAATCTTTATTTTAATCTTCTTGAATCTCTTGTAGTAATTGGATTATTGTATTATGCATTCAATCCAGTGGTTATTGTTTTGTTTGTGCTTATGTTCATTTTTCTTGTGCAAAAAACAACTGAATTTATTACCGGTAGAACATTCATTAAAAAATGACTTTGGTTTAAAATGATGAAGATAAGCCGGAACTAATGAGTAGGTTTAAATGAAAAATAATCAATTACCATTATTATCTAAAAAAGAATACTCTGATCTTCATGATGCTCTGCACTATATGAAGATGCATGGATTGAAAAAAGCTTGTCAGTTGTTATCCTTACCAAATACTGCAAAAAAAGCTGAACTGATTAAGCAAATTATACATTTTATTAAAACAGCAAAGATATTAACTGTTCCAAAGATTCCATTAAGATCTCAAGCTAAAAATTATCCAATGCAACCATTAGAACCCTCTAGTTTGATGCTTTATGGCAGTTACAAAAATGATGCTAAAACAAGAAGTTTCTTTAAAAAATTAATTGGTCCTTATTTTCATTTTACTGCTTTTGGCATTGATTGGCTTAACAATCGTTGGTTAAAAGGTCAGCCCCCAACCTATCAAGAGTTTGTAAATTTTTGGGTTAAAGAAAAAACTCGCCGCAAAAATATTAAAGTAAAACCAAAAGATGAATGGATGTTTATACGATTTATGCAACAAACCAAAAAATCAGAATCATATGCCTCAAAAGAAGATTTAATGAAAAAGTGGAAAAAATTACAGGCAAAAAAATCTGAAAAAGCTTTTCAGCTATTAAAGAAAGCAAAACTAAAATTAGAAAAATTATAACTTCACTTCAGACTATTGGCCCACCAAATAAGACCAATGGTTATTATTAAGTTGAGAACAATGGCAAACATATTCAGTTGTGGTGTTAATGAAATAGTAAAAACTTGTATTGGTAGTTGCACAGCAAAAGAAAAGAAAATATGAACTAAAGTGTGAAAAGCTTCAGCACCAGCAAAGAAGATAATAATCTCTCTTTTTGACCACATATGGGTTTCCTTTTTCTTTATTATTGAATAAACGCCCATTAAAACTCAAGCAATTTAATTTTATGCAGTTATTAATGAAGATGTAAATAAAGAAAAATAATAGTTATGCTAACAAAAGCTTTGATAGTATGCATCAAAAAACTCAATTATATACTCTCTAAAAATATTTTATGGAATCATAATGTTAAACAAATTTACACAAGCAAACAAAAATTTTTTCTTACTATTACTCTTCAAAAGTTTTGTTTGCTTTGGAGTACCACAATCAATTGTGATTCTTAGCGGGCCATCAAATTCGGGGAAAAGTACTTTGAATAAGCAATTTGCAATGTTTAAAGATTGGCTGGTATTAGACGAAGATGAATTACACATTAAAGAGTTACCAGGATTTCTTGCTTTAAAATTTCCAGAAGAATACCCAATAATTGCTGAGGCTATCGAAGAAAAAAATATATTAGCTGCAGTGAAAAGAGACCAGATCTGTTATAAAAAAGATATTAGTGTTGAACATAAGCAAAAAGTAATAGAAGCTATGCATAAAATAAGAGAATATCTTGATGAGGGGCCAAATGCTAAAGAAATGGATCAAGAGTTTCAAGATCATCTGTACACGTTAATTATAGAAAAAGCAAAAAAGGCATTGGATACAGGTAAAAACCTAATTGTTGATGCTTGGAACCCAAAAACATTTGAGAGGCTTGAGAAATATCAAATAAAAGTTATACATGTACTTTTACATCATCCTCTTGGTCACTCTTTTAGTACCTTCAAAAAAAGAAATAGTATTGCTAAACAAGTAGAAGATTTACGAGAAATACGCTTTTGGGGCCAATGGTTAGAAAGCATTGATAGTTTTTATGAATTTAGCACAATAAAAAAAGACGGCTATTTATCTTTTGTTAATTACAAAGATCTTGAAGGTATTTTCAACTATATAGAATCTGAAACAGGCCCAAAACATGAAACGAACAAAAACTCAGTATTCTCATGGCGAGAAATCGATTTAATTGATCTACAACTTTTTAAGAAAAAATGGCTAGAAAATCATAAATTTAAATCTCCTATTTATCTGTACCCAAAACATGAATATGATTTAATCATTACCAATGATAACGAACCCGATTCTTTAGCAAATCGTATTTTGCAATTTTTGGAGGAAAATAATTAACAATTTGCTTCTAATGATTCCTTCTTTAATTCAGTTTAAACGACTTGATTTCAAATAGGATTATTGCCTTTTTCTAAAAATAAAGTATATTTGGAAATATAAGGTTAAGGCCACTCGATGGAGGTTTATACGTGAAATTCACCAAATTGCTATTTTTATTACTATTTTTAGGCTTTTCTTTAGAGTCGATGGATGCTCCTGGTGCAATAGATAGGCATAAAAAAGAAGATATTTTGTTTGCAACTATGCCCGAGCGAAAAACATATTACTTGGTTTATGGAGATCAGACAGAACCTATAAAACAAGAAGAGTATAATGCTCTAAAAAAACAATCCCTTACTCTAAATAATATACTAAACGATTGTGATGAAGATTCAACTAATATACCGGTTGGTATTGATCCAAAAAAAGTTACATTAGCTTTACCATTCTTGTCTCTTTTGCATCAACACCAAATTTCTTTGGCCAAAGAAAAACTAGAAAAAACATCTACTCACAAACTTGTAGAGATATTAAATACAGCTAACTTTCTCGATTGCAAAGATTTATTACGAAGCGCTGTAGGGGCTATAAAAGAAAAACCTACTAAAAAGTTTTTAGAGGCATTTAAAAAAGATCAGGAGCGTTCCAACCATCTTCATAATTTGCCAATCGAATTAAGTATATTCATTGGAACAAGTTTTTGTAAAACTAATCTTCCAATGAAAACATTTATGTTGCAAAAACTCGGTCTATATGGCACTTTTCATTGTAACGATTTGGATGAGATATTATTTTATCCAGATGGAAAAAGAATAGCAATAAGAGTTCCTTGTTCAATTGAAATTTTGAATGCTCACACTGCTGAAAAAGTGGGAACAATAGGATCTTTTTGGCATAACCCCATTCAAGGAGAAAAAACAAAATTTTCAACTGATGGCACAACGGTAGCAGAATACGAGCAAAGGGATAAAGTCACCAAAATTCGGGATGCCAAAAAGGGCAACTATCTGAGTACTACAATAAATACAGGCCCCCTTACTTCTTTCACCCTTTCACCAGATGGTAAACAACTTGCTACGGTGCATAATTTTATAATAAGGATTTGGGATACAAAAAGCCAAAATTGTGTGAGAGAAATCACCGACTACACTACAGGTCATGTACACTCAGTAAATTTTTTCCCGGATGGAAAAAAATTATTAGCCATATATGAAATTGGAGATGCTAGAATTTACGATTCCCAAAATGGCCAGCGTTTAACAAAACTTAAAGGTCGCAATACCAAAAAGTTGCACACCATAACTTTTTCACCTGATGGGCAAATGTTAGCAGCAAAGAACTGGACCGAAAGTAATAAGGTGACCCATCGGATTTGGAGTGCAAATAGTGGAAAATGTCTGAAAACCTACAATTTAGAATCATCCATCTCACCTGATGGGCTAGATCTAGGATTAGTATTTCCAGATGGGACAGCGGAACTTCATAAAGGAGGAAAAGAAAAAGTAATCTTAGTTGGAGAAGATAAGATACATTCAGTACATTTTTGCCCTGATAAAGAGACAGTCGCAACCATTTCTGAAAAATATATTGCTACTATTAGGAATAATCAAACCGGTCAGGAGATACTGTCTTTGGAGAATGGTCCTTGTGGGGGTGTGCATGAGGTAAAATTTTCAAATGATGGCAAAATGATGGCATCACATCATAATTGGAAAGCAAAAATCTGGAATTTAAAAACTATCAAAGATGGTGATACATTTTTTAACGAGTATATTACTTTTGAGCAAGCCCTATTTTTACAATCTTGGTATCAGTCTATTCAAGATAAAGAGCCATTTGATTTTTCAACGCACCTACAACCAATTTATAATTCATTGCCCCCAAAAATCCAAGAAGTAGTCAGACAAAATAAACCAGAGTTAACCATTGTTGGTTCTATTAAATCTTTTTGTAAAAATATGCCCGGCCTTTATCATTGAAAATTTTCTTTAAATGTATCAATTGATTGTATGACCAGGGCAATATGGAAAATTTACAAGTTTGAATTTGCACTAAGAAAGAATTAAGAACTTATTCCTTGTAAATAAATATTTCCACCACTTATATCCTGTATATGTGTTATACGAGTGATCCTATAATCTCCCAAAAATTTTTGTGAACCATCAGACACATTCAATGTATACAATTTTCCATTGTATGTTCCTAGTGCATAAATAAGTTGACCATCTTGTGATAAAGATAGTTCTATCTTAGTATGATTTTCTTTTGGAATATTTTCCCACGATTTATAGGGTTTATGCTTTGTTTGGTCAATGACTAAAGCAATTACTTTTTCTTCTGAAACATAAAAAACTGATTCATCATTTGCAATAATATCCCCGGTGACTGTATCTTCTAATTCATAAGACCATAATTCTTTTCCTTTTTGTGCATCATAACAAACTAATTGCTCTTTGTTTTCTCGTTGGTCTGTATAATAGAGTTTTGAACCAAAAGTAGTAAATGTACTCATCTCCTGATTGCTTTTAATTATAGTTTCATGAGTTGGATCATAGATATGGAAAGAGTCATCAGGATAGTAATACCTGACAATTTTATTACCGACTAAAAAATATTCAAAACCGCCGTTCTTCTCGCCTTTATGAATGATTGTTTTTTTAAGTTCAGATGTTTCTAAATTTATTTGGATAAATGTGTGTTCACCACAGATGTCATATCCATCACAAGTTACAACCGTTAAAATTCCTTCATGTAAGCTCATAAAATGTACCGGTTTTGTTTCGTTAAAACTTATAGTTCTACAATATGATCCATTTTTTTTGTTAAGTATACTAATTAGTGTTTCACCGGATTCTGCTACATTACTTATATAAAGATTGTTTTCATTACAAATAAATTTGGCAGATTTTTTTACTTTGAAAGGACATTGCCATAATGCATCTCCAGATGATTTGTCAAAACAAAATAACTGATATTCAGAATTAAAAGATCCTTTTAAACCAAAAACCTGAGATTGTTCTATTAAGGGGTCTCTCACCCCTACAAAGTGTAAATTACTAGGTGAATCCGCTAATTGATTATAACAATTTGGCAAAGATTTACGGTACATTGGCCATTTAAAATTGCCCATTAGGCCAGCGTTACTGTCTTCAAAAGATTTTAATTTTCTTAAACTTTGAAAATATTCAAAAGATTTTTGGGGTATTAAAGTATTAGTGATGAGAGTCGCAAATTTCTTAAAAAATCCTTCTTCAAGTTTTTCATCTAATTGTTCTTTTAGTTGCGAGATACTACCTGCATTTTTTAAAATAACTGCTAAAGAATATGCTCTTTCTTCAAAAGAATGAGATGTATTGAAAATAATTTTTTTATCACATTGATATTCTATTTTTTTTACAAAAGCCAAGCCAAGTTTGCTTATTAATAGTTCCTTTTCAGAAACGACCAGACTTTTTACTTTGCAAGGACAAGGAGATCTATCTGTAATATCTATTAATATTTTCTTTAAAAAAATTTCCCAAGAATCAGATGAAGATAATTCATCAGTTAATGGTACTTCAAAATAATCTGCAACTTGAACATAAACTTTTTTTTTTGGCTTTACTGTTGTCATATATTGCCATAGTTGTAATAATCCATGAACATTATGAGTCTCAGTAAATGTTTGTAAAACTCTTTCTATGGCATCAGGAAATTGTTTGCCATGTTTTGGTAAAGTCTCATTAATAAGATAAAATGCAAGACGATCAATTTCCATCTTCCAAAATAAATCTTTTTCTGTTTTTTCCTTTTTAGCCATTTGCAGTAATGTATCAAATGCATTTTGTGCCAACAGTTGATTGGGTGAAGAGCACAACATACCAACTTCTTCATATTTAGACGGTTTTCTTGCCAATTGTCCCAATAATTGACTTAATTGCATACTAAATTGCACATGATGTTTTTGGCCATGTCTTAAAAATGCTGCTGCAGCATTTTTGTTTGCACTTTCTATAGTGGCTTGTACCGTTTTTGCAAGAGATAGATCAGTATCTTGCATCATGGCGGAGGTTTTCTTGTTAATACACAAACAGGTAATCCAAGAAACAATAAGCTTTTTAGATAATATAGTCTCCTTTATTTGATCGTATTCAGAAGGTATAAACTTTTTTTGTAAAAGTGCTAATTGAGCTAAAGTGGGTGATTTGTTTACTACATGATCAGTAAGGAAGAAAGGTCTGAGAACAGAAAAGCTAGACTTTAGTTTTTTTAATGTGTCCATTCTTAAAGTTTTATCTTTATCAGATAATTTCTCAATTGAATTAACTAATATTTGCAACTGATTGATTTGTTCTAAGGATCCATGAGAAAACCTATATTTACGATATTGATCTTGAACTTGGCTTGCTGTAGTGATAGTGTACATTTTTTTTAGGGAGGGTTCCATGCCCACTAGAGAGATAAAAGATAATAAAAGAAAGAAGGGGGCAATGCGATACATATACTTCCAAAGTTACATGTTTAGTTTAAGGTTAATGGTATCAGTTGACTATATATATGGCCAGGACAATATAAAAATTGTAGATGTAAAGTAAGTTGAGCTAAGAAAGAATTAATGGGGCTCAAGAAGAGCCCCACTTTACTACTGTTCCTCTTTTCCATCCGCATATTTTTGGCGTAGGAATGTTGGGACATCAAGATTTTCTAGATCTATGAGCAACTTTGCAGGTTCTTTTTTAGTTTCTTTTTCTTCAGCCTTCGCCAAGGCTTCCTCCGACAGATCGACAAACTCAGAGCAAGCCAGCGGAGATTCCTTAGTGTTAAGCTCTGATGTTTTTTCTTCTTTGCAAAGAGTTTCTTTTTCTAGCTCTTTTATTTCTGACTCTATTTTCGTTTCTGTTGTATCAACTATCGTTGCTTTTATTTTCATTTCCGTTTTTTCTTTTTTTTGTGCAAAGCCAGTTGCAATCACGGTAACTGAAACTTCATCTTCCATGTTTTCGTCGATGACCGATCCGATAATAATGTGTGCATCCTCATCAGCTTGTTCATAAATAACTTGTGCAGCTTCAGATATCTCATGCAAGCCTAAACTTTTGCCACCGGTAATATTAAGCAGAACCCCGCGCGCTCCTTTAATGCTCATGTTTTCCAGCAGTGGAGAAGAGATTGCCTCCATTGCAGCCTCACGAGCACGATTAGTGCCAGACATTTTCGCAGTACCCATGACTGCAAGTCCGCGGCCTTGCATAATTGTTTTGACATCAGCAAAATCAACATTTATATGCCCCGGACGAGCAATAATATCAGAAATTCCTTTAACCGATTGGCCAAGCACGTCATTGATCATTGCAAATGCATCTATCATTGAAACAGTTTGATCAACTACTTCTAATAGTTTTTGATTAGGAATAATGATTAAGGTATCAACTCCTTCTTTCAAATTGTCCAAAGCTTGATAGGCAATTGCTTCTCTTTTTTTGCCTTCAAATAAAAATGGCTTTGTTACAATGGCAATTGTTAATATGCCTTGCTCTTTTAACGCTTTTGCAACAACAGGCGTTGCACCAGATCCGGTACCACCGCCCATGCCAGCAGTTAAGAAAACAATGTCAGCACCTTTTACCACTTCCATGAGTTTATCAATATCCTCTTCAGCAGCACGTTTACCTAGTTCCGGATTTGCTCCAGTTCCGAGGCCTTTTGTTGATTTTATGCCCAGTTGTATTTTGTATTGTGCTTTTGATAACTCTAATGCTTGCGCATCCGTATTTGCCGCAATAAATTCGATATCAATACAACCAGAATCGATAATACTGTTTATGGTATTGCCGCCAGCACCACCAAGACCAACAACTTTGATTGAAGCAATTGGTGTGCTTTTCTTTTTTTCTTGATCAAACGAGATCATAACACTTCTCCTTGAATGGTTGTTAAAAGAATTCAGCCACCCATGATTTCATGCGTGCAAATACGCGTGAAGCCAGTGGCCCATATTTTTTTGATGCATTATTTTTTTCTTTTTTTAATGTATGAATAATCAACCCATAGCTGGTTGAGTATATTGGATTTTCCAATGAATCAGGCAAGCCAAATTCAATACGCGGCCTACCGATTCGAACTGGCATTTTAAGCATTGACTGTGCTAAGTCTTTCATACCCAAAAGTAAAGATCCGCCACCGGTAAGTACGAGCCCAGCACGCATAAATAGTTGTAGGTGGTGTTGTTCTATTTCCAGTTTTATGAATTCTAATAATTCTTGTGCCCGCGCTTTTAATATAAAAGCAATTTCGTCTATATGAACCATCTCCTTTTGATAGCCATGCACGAGCTTTACCTCAACCATCTGATCTGTTTTATTAGGTTCAAAATAAGAAAACCCATAGGTTCTTTTTAGTCGTTCTGCTTCATTCTGAGAAGCTCGCAAGCCAACTGCTAGATCATTGGTAAAGTGATTTCCTGCAATAGCAAATACTTTTGTATGACGAATTGAACCATGTTGGAAAATAGCTAAATCGGCAGTACCACCGCCAATATCCAAAACACCAACCCCAAGTTTTTGCTCATCAGAACACAAGACTGCATCAGCAGAAGCAAGCTGCTCCAAAATAATATCTTGTACTTTCACACCAGCTTTTTGGCAGCACTTGATTAAATTTTGTACCGAAGTAATAGCGCCCATAATAATATGTGCATTCACCTCCAAGCGAATTCCATGCATTCCACATGGATCTTGCAAAGGCTCTTGCCCATCAATAGAAAAGTATTGTGGCAGTACATGCAAGATTTGTTGACCCTCTGGAATCGGGAAAGCTCGAGCTGCTGCCAGGACAGCCTTAATATCATAATCTCTAATTTCACCCGTTTTTATTGGCACTGCGCCATGGCAGTTGCGTGAAGAAATATGTGCACCGGCAATACCAAGCAGAGCTTGCTCGATTTTGACTCCTGCCATAATTTCTGCTTCAGCAACAGCTGCTTTGATTGAATGGATTGTTTTGGCAACATCAACCACCACTCCTTTGTGCAACCCATATGACGGAGCTTTACCAACACCCAAAATTTCAACTCTATCTTGATCAAGTTGTTGCGCAACAAGCACGCATATTTTGGTGGTACCAACATCTATTGATACCTGCAATCGTCCTGTAAATAGTTTACCCATGTTGTGCCCCCCTTAATTTTGTGTAAACGATAATTTGATTTTCAAAACGTACATCGGCAATCCAATGATTACCTGCATGTAACTTCCCTTTTTTTTCTAAATTATTTTTTAGCTGCAAACATTGATGTATTGTTTTTTGATCCAATGATTGACCGTCAGTACAAACGATGGAAAAGTAATCAGTTTCTTTTGGTGCAAATTGAACCCAATTGGGGTGATAATAGGAAACTACAAAAGAATCAAAAACGGTATAATCAAGTTTGGATATAAGATTTTGCAAGCGTGGCAGACTACGCTCATTCTTATAAGTTTGAATTTTTATTCTTGGTATTTTTTGTAATGTTTTTTCATCATAATATATTGCTGGCACGATATGACCATTTGCAAGCAGAACAGATTGCTCATTAATCCTGCAGAGCAGTGATGTTGCACTCAGATAAAGTGTGTTTGTTTTATTTGCGCTCAATCGGACAGAGATTGATTCGATAGTAGGCCATAAACGCATTACATGCTGTGCTATTTTTTTAGGAAAGTCATGAGGGTTAAGATTATTTTCAACTTCTTTTGAAAAACAAGTACTAAATAGAGGATCTGCTTTAATAACAATTTTTTGCGCAGCACAAACACTAAAAAGCATCTGGCAACAGGAATACCAAGCAAGTGGCAAACATAGTAATAAATAGAAGCGAATGTCTCGAATGGCCCTAATCATCCTCACCCCTTTTTTGAACTGATTGTTGTCTTGCAACAATCTATTATATTAGTTCTATCGATTTTGAGGTGAAAATGTCAATTAATCTGATTTTATTATTTTAAAATTTGCAATTTTTATTATAATTTCTTCATCATTTTCATTTGGATAAGAAGTATTCTCTTCATCACTTTTATTTGCATCAGAAATAGTTTTCTTTTTCTTTTTTTCTATTTTGGTAAACCCGTTGTTAGTAAAATAGAACCAGTGTTTTTCAAAAATATTTTTTGCACATATTTTTTTGTAATCGTAACAGAATACCTTTTTAAGCAACTGTTTTGCCCCTTCTATTGATTGTTTGTTTTGGTCTTTATCATCAATATAAACTATTTCAATCGTTTGATTAGAATATATTCTCATCAATAATTCTGCGGCTTTGTTATCTGACTGAAGGATTATAGTTTGCATCCCAATGAGATTGAAAGAAAACAATAGTAACAGTATTTCTTTTCTCATATTAACCTCCAATTTGGGAAATTATTATTTTTATTGCACTATACTAAATCAAAGTTGTTATAAAAAAGGATTACTATAATGTTGAGTTTTATTTTTACCTTTTGCATAAAACAATAAAAAATTTACAATACTTCTGTTTTACTAGCCACTAAGAATAATAAAATACCAGCAGCAACTGACGCATTATAAGAAATATCACTGGTACGTTGGGGCAGAGTGATTACAGTTCCTTTTTTTAACAGAACTGGGTTTATCCCTTTTGACTCTGAACCGATTACTATGCACAAAGGTTTTTGATAGCTGACCTGCATTGCATCCTCGCCTTTAAAGGCTGCCATGTAAAGATTATATCCAGCTTTTTGCAATTCTTGCACTGCCGCTATGCCGGATGGTGCAATGTATACTGGGATATGCTCAGCTAGGCCAGCAGAGGCTTTGATAGTTGCAGCGGTAATTGGTGCGCCACCTTTTTTGGTGATAATAACACCATCAACACCGATACAATAACAAGTGCGGAGAATAGCACCAAGATTGCGAACATCTTGAACCTCATCAAGCATTACAAGAAAAGGTTCTTTTTTTGGATCAAAAAAATTTTTACGATAAGAAAATGGTTCAGCTAATGCTATGATTGATTGATGATCAGTGTTATCTACCATTTTATTAAGAATAGCACGTGATACATATTGAATCTGAATTGGCTTTTTTGGTAAATATTTCTCAATAATTTTAAAAGCCTTTGGGACTGGTTTTGTGGTGTAAATAGTTCTTATTCGGCGTCTTTTTGCTTTTAATAACTCAATAACTGAATGGGCACCATATACAAATTGACCTGGCTTTGGAGTTTTTTTCTTTGTCATATTAGATTCCTTTACTTATTCTAGCGTAACAAAAAAGCCAATAAGGTACCAATAAAGCCATTTTTGGCTAAATTATTGCCTCCTTATGACATTAATTGAAATAAATTAGCAGAGGCAGCATGAAGAAAATATTTTATTTTATTTATAGTAATGGAATTTCAGTGAGGCTTCATTAAAAGAAGAACAGAGGGATAAAAAATTCGGTAATCAAATTCACTCTCCTGACCTTCTTTATTTTCTTTTCTTGCATTTCTACGATATTATTACAGTTATGAATCATCTTGAATCAGGGATTGAGCTAAGTAGTAAAGCGTTCAATCGTAATATAGCAATATATAAAAAAACAATTGGCAATCGTCAGTTTGGCTTGGTTGTAAAATGTAATGCTTATGGCCATGGCCTGTTGGAAATAGCAAAACTAGCACAGCAAAACAAGCTAGTAGATTGGCTGTGCATTGCACGGTTACAAGAAGCGTTGTTGTTGCGCAAAAATAATATAACAAAGCCGTTATTGTTACTTTCTCCATTATCAGCAAATTATGAACAAGCAATTGAAAATAATGTAGATGTAATGGTGCATGACATTGCTTGCTTAAAACTAATAGATAAAGCGGTTCAAAAAGTTAAAAAAATTGCCAGAGTACATATCAAAATTGATACTGGCCTATCTCGCTTTGGTTTACATATCGAAGAAGTAGTTTCTTTTCTTGGAAAAATACATGCCTATCCATTACTGCAGGTTGCTGGCATATATACTCATTTTTCTGATGCAGATAATAGTGATCTATCATATACACAATTGCAACAAAATCGTTTTTATTCATTAATAAAAAAATTACATGAAAAAAATATAATTATTGATCATATTCATTGTGCCAATAGTGCATTTGCTAGCACGGGAGATCTTGGACCTACTAATTTAGTCCGGGTTGGAGCAGGGGCATATGGCATGTGGCCTTCTGACGCAATAAAAAAAATAACACAATCAATTGAACCAGGGTTTAACTTGCAACAAATGTTTTCTTGGAAAACAACTATAGTTCGAATAAAAAAAATTGGTCCAAATATTCCCATTGGTTACAGTAAAACAGCCATTTCCAAAAAATTGACCATTATAGGCATATTGCCAATTGGATATTTTGATGGTTATGATCGGCGGTTGAGTAATAAGGGGTGCGTGTATATCAAGGGGCAAAAAGCCTCAGTTATTGGCCGAATTGGCATGAATGGGACTTCAATTGATATCACTGCAATAAAGAATGTTTTTGTTGGGATGCAAGTTGAGATTGTAGGAAATAAACCAGGGATTACTTTCCATGATATTGCAAAAAAAATAAAAAGTTATAATCCACGCGAATTTGCTAGCAAAATTCATTCAGAAATTCCTCGAGTTGTGATACCATGTGAGGCACAAACAATGCTAAACAAAAGGGAAAAGCAAGACCATGTATATTATTGAAGGCAATATTGGAGCAGGAAAATCTACTTTTTTAAAGTTGTTACAAAACAAATTGCCTGATGCTAAAGTTGCTATGGAACCGGTGAATGACTGGCAAAAAAAAGTATACGGCCAATCATTGCTCGCTAATTTTTACCAAAATCCCCAACGCTGGGCTTATTCTATTGAAACCTTTGCTATGATTTGTCGTGTTAGAGATCATCTTGTTAACCAACAAGAAAAAGATGCCATTTTTGTTGAACGCTCTATATATTCCGGCCATTATTGCTTTTCACAAAATGGTTATGAAAATGGATTTATGACGGTTCTTGAATGGAATATGTATTGCAAATGGTTTGAATTTTTAATTCCTGATAAATGCAAACCACCTCTGGGCTTTATTTATTTATCAGTTGATCCTGAGATTGCCTATCAAAGAATAAAAAAACGTAATAGATTAGCAGAAAAAAAGCTTACCCTTGCCTATTTAAAACAAATTCACCAAAAACATGAAGATTTTCTAATCCATAAAAAAAATATTTTACTTGAGCTGAAAAATGTTCCTGTTCTACAACTTGATTGTAATAAGGAATTTGAAAACGATAAGGCTGTGTTTGAAAAACATTTGGCAAAAATACATGATTTTGTAAAATCATATCCAAAGCAATCTTTTACACATTTGGCACCAAGGGATTGTTCAATCCCTTAAGAATCCCGAAATTTAATATATAATTTTATTTTTTTATAAATTAAAAATCCATATTTTTTTCTTGATATGCAATTTTTATATTAAAGTTTATTTATTCTTTTTTGGTATCAGCACGAACGGGATTTAGATTAGTACACAAAATTACATAAAAACATGTAAAGTTGGTGCTTGTTGCGCATATGCATAAGTATGTCATGCTAATTTATAACATGAAGACAAGAAGTAAAGTAAGAGGGTTACACCATGTAAGCAGGCGATAAAATAATCTGGATGATTGTAATAGAAGCATATTATAATAAACAACCATAAATATAAGTGAGCTAATTATATGAAACATCTTTTATTATCATTACTATTATTTCCACTAGCAGCTATGGGTATGCAAATAGAACAGCATCAGATATCTGCTCCTTCTGCACTTGGTGTTTTCAAACTACTTCGAACAGAAGATGGGTTTAGCGTATTGAAAAATAACGTTGAGCACGAGGTAAAATCACATGATATAGATCCAGTTTTAAAGAAGTTAACCAGAGATCAATTAGTTACCGTGTTAGCGGGAACTCGCATTAGAGTTACTCAATTTGACAATGAAGATTATAAGCTTGCTCTTGCAGGTGGCCTTAAAGGTGGCGGCGTTGGTGGCGCTACATTTGGCTTTTATGCGGGTAAGTTCACCGTACTTTTTCTGGGTCATGGAGCAATGCAAGTAGCAGCTTTGGCTACAGGACCTGCATATTTTCCAACGCTTGCTGCACTAGAAGGATGTTTTGCTTTGCAACTTCATGCCGCAAGTAATATAGTTGGACTAGCTGGCGGCATAGCTGGCGCTGTAGCAACAGGACCAGTTTAATAGATAAATCTTGGAATGAACTATGTGGTTTTATTGGTATTGGTATCAGCATGTTATTCTAGGTCTTATAACGCTTGCTGTAATGTATTACATAAAATATGACCTATTAAACGGAGAAGATATCCTCCTATCAATTATTGCCTATTACAGGAAAAAGAAATGACGGAGTTTCAACATTTACTCGTTGCTCTTGTAGTTTTAGGGGTACTCTGGCATCTGTTTATAAAACGTTATTTTGTAACTGAAAAAGATCTTGCCACCTGGGAAGAATTAATAAGCAAATGGTTATCAGGAGAATAAAGAATGGGCTTATGCGACTAATATCGCATAAGCCCAACTAATAATAATAAAATTTAACACAAAGGATTTCATGAAAACATTAGAATTTTTAGGAACTAAATTAAATGGTTTTTCTATTATTGGATCATTAGTATATGGTCTTTTCTGTGCAGTTTTTTCTACGCCTGAGGTAGTTGCAGTAATAGGATATATTGCTTACTTCTTATCTGCGGCATTATTTTATTTTGCTATGTATGTACTTTATTCTGAGCATAAAGAATTAGTATCACGCTTGTGGAAGAATAAAATTAAAAATAGTGGCATATTTATTGTTGGATTAATGACATTTTTTTGTAGTTTAAATTTAATCTATATGATCGTTCATCATGTTCCTTATTTTGTTGCTGGAGATATGATGGCTAATCATGTGTATAATTGCCTAAACTATATTCCCTTTCTACCTTAGAATCTATTCCTTAGTTTAATAATATTGAGAAAGAAAATTGCAGATGCAAAAAGGAGAAAGTAATGAAAGAAATCAAGCGTAAGACATTTATAATCAGCCCAGAAGCCCATAACAAGCTTTTTAAACTCTATGTCGTAAACGAAGGTAAAAAAAGTTATTCACGGATTATTAATGACGCTATAACGGCTTATTATGAAGGGATACCTAAACAAAAATTCAAAGAAAGCATCATCGATATAATTAAGTAAAAGAAGCCCGAACAAATATTTTTATGGAATAGAATAATTTTGTAGTTGATTGAGAACTTCCTCAATAGAAAGAAGCCGTTCTTCAACATCCTCTAGGTTCTCTAATTTATTCAAATCAATTGCTTGATCAACAGAAAATGGGCCAATTTTGCTGCGCTCAAGTTCATGAGTGGTGGCATGCGTGCCAACTTTTTCTGCAATATCTTCTATTAATGCGCGAATATACGTGCCATGAGAAACATGGGCTTTAATAGTAAAAAATGGTGGCTCATATCTTTCTAATGAAAGATGATATAACTGTACTTCTTTTGTTTTTTCTTTTGCTATTTTTTCTAATTCTTCTTCAGGTAACTTGTGTTTGCGAGCTAATTCAGAAAGACGACGCCCTTTATATTTTAAAGCAGAATAAATAGGTGGTGTTTGTTCATAAGCTTTGCCAAATGATGCGATAGCTTGTTCAAGTTGCTCTTTACTGATAGTAATCTGTTTGTCTTCAAATGTTTGCCCAGTAAAATCTAGCGTGTCGGTCCATTGGCCCAGTTTTGCTTGAGCTATGTACCATTTATCTAACTTAATTAAATGCTCAATCTCTCGGGTTGCCGGCCGCCCAATAGCGATAATTAATAAGCCTGTAGCAAAAGAATCTAGTGTCCCAGCATGGCCGACTTTTGTTTTTCTTGGTAAATAATATTTTATGCGAGCAACGCAATTAAACGACGTTATACCATTTGGCTTGTTGATCAATAAAAAGCCTTCAGTGCTTTTTTTTTCTTCCAATAGTGCTCCAATTACTTTAAATAAATATAAAACTAAATAGCGTGTTTTGAATAGGTAAATGCTTTTTGGTAAAAATTATTCACCTCACAATTGTTGACAATTGCCATATTATATACCATATTAGAATAATGTTATTCTCTTCAGAGCAAAAGGAAAGTTTATGTTAATAGTTACTTTCAATCCTACTCGACGAGGCTAAGGCCAGCTCCAATTTACGTAATTATTACATTCTTCTTTGTCTGATTAAATCAAAATTAAACTTATTTTTATATAAAATTTACGTCGATTGTTTGTTGGTCCCTATAATCTCAAAGTTCAATAAATTAATTTAAAGACCAAAGGAATACTCGATGGATAGAGAAATTCTCTTATCGATTAGAAATATTAAAAAAACTTATCATTCACGCGGCAAGGTAACCAAAGCGCTCAAAGGTGTTTCCTTCGATATGTATAAAGGAGAGATCTTAGGCCTGCTTGGCGTTAATGGTGCTGGAAAAACAACCCTTTCGAGTATTATTGCGACCCTCCATCCACCATCCTCTGGTGATATTCTATATAATGGTACATCAATTTATGATGATATTTATAATTATCGATTTGTTATGGGCTATTGTCCGCAGAAGCCTAATCTTAATCCATTATTGACCATCAAAGAGAATCTTATGTTTGCAGGTCGTTTTTATGGATTGGATGAGCAAACCATTGAAGAACGAGTAAACAAATTGATGAAGCAATATCAACTGCACAAATATGCAGATTCATTTATTTCCGATCTATCTGGTGGATATAAACAACGTGTTTCAATTGCTCGTACCTTAATTGCTAATCCCAAATTAGTGATTTTTGATGAACCAACCGTTGGTCTTGATCCACATATTCGGCATAACTTGTGGGAATTTATCAAAGAACTCAAAAGGAATAGCATTTCAATTCTTCTAACAACTCATTATTTAGATGAGGCCGAGGCATTATCCGATCGGGTTTGTGTGCTCGATAAGGGCGTAGTGAAAGTAATTGATACTCCACAAAACCTTAAAAAGAAGTTTAATCAAGATCGTCTTGAGAATGTTTTTATTTCATTAATTGAAGAACAAGCAAAAGAATAAAGGAATATGATGCATACAATAATTAATTGGAAATTTTGGACAAAAATATTTTTCCAGATGCTTCGAGCCGATTTACTTATTTTTAAAAAAGAGGTTGTTGATAAAATAATCAATTCGATGATTTACACAACTACCTTTATTGTTATCTCAGCATATTTGTTACCCTCTTTTGGAGTTTCATCTTCCTATGGTCTGATGATTGCTGCTGGTTTGGTTGCTGGTGTTGGGGTATTTGAATTGTTTATGGCGGTCGTGAACTTCACTCAGGATCTGGAGGGTGAGCGTACGATTAACTTTTATCTTACCTTGCCAATTCCTGCGTGGATAATCTTTGCAAAAAAGGCAGTCTACTCTGCTATTACCGCGGGAGTAATTTCATTATTTGTCTTGCCAATTACTAAACTATTGCTCTGGAACCAATTTTCCTTAACAAGTATTAACTGGTTTAAGTTTGCATTTATTTTTGTGGTGATGAACTTTTTCTGGGGGATTCTGGCATTGTTTTTGGTAACCACAATCAAGCATATGGGCCAGCTCTCAAATGTTTGGATGCGTGTTGTATTCCCACTCTATATTTTTGGTGGCTTCCAGTTTACCTGGTATAGCATGTATGCAATCTCACCTTGGTTTGCAATTGTTGATTTGGGAAATCCTTTTATATACGGCATTGAAGGTACTCGTGCGGCAATGCTTGGCCAAGCTGGGTATTTAGACTTTTGGGTATGCGCTGGAGTACTTGCGGTACTATGTGTGGTAATATTTTTAATTGCATTGCGACGATTAAAAACCAAATTAGATTACGTATAACTAAAAAAGCAGCTAGGCTATTTGTTTAGCTGCTTTTTTAAATTTATTATTTAATTTGGTAAATTCTGTGTTTGCCAACTTTAATGGTCATACCTGGCTTCCAAGTAATTTCTGCTTTAAAATCAGCAATTTTTTTACCGTCAATCTCAACCGCACCAGCTTCAATCAATCGTTTTGCCTCTGAGGAGGTTTTGATAGCATTACATGCTTTTAATAAATAAACGATCCAACATGGGTTAGTAATATCTTTGAGTGTAACCTCTAAAGCCTTGGAGTAATCTTTTTTTTCAAAAAGTGACTCAAAAGTCTCTTGTGCTTTTTTAGCTTCATTCTCTGACCAGAATTTCTGTACAATCTCATATGCAATTTGTTTTTTAAGTGCCATTGGGTGGGTATTACCTGATGCAACTTTTTCTTGGAGTGAACTGATCTCTTGAGTTGATTTGTGCAATAATAGTTCCATGTAACGCCACATAAGTTTGTCTGAGATAGACATTAACTTACCATATGCTTCAGTTGCTGGTTCAGCAAGACCGATTGCATTGCCATATGTTTTGGACATTTTTTGCACACCATCTAAACCCTCCAGTAATGGAACAGTAAGCACAATTTGTGGCTCTTTGCCGAACTGTTCTTGCAAGTGGCGCCCCATTAATAAGTTGAACGTTTGATCGGTACCTCCAAGCTCAACATCTGCATCCAAAACCACCGAATCATATCCTTGCAGCATTGGATAGAGCAGCTCATGCAAACTAATCGGTTTATTTTCTTTTAATCGTTTTGAAAAATCATCACGTTCTATCAATTGTGCAACAGTGGCAAGAGAGCAAAGTTTTATCAAATCTTTTGGGCTCAGCTTATCAAGCCATTCAGAGTTATAAACGATTTTGGTTTTCTTGGGATCTAAAATTTTGCCAACTTGTTCAAAATACGTTTTGGTATTTTTTGTGATATCTTCTTCAGTTAGGGCTGGACGAGTTTTTGAACGCCCTGTTGGATCACCAATACGTGCGGTGAAATCACCAATGATAAACACTACTTTGTGACCCAAGTCTTGAAATTCTTTTAACTTAGAGAGCACAACCGCATGACCCAAATGTAAATCAGGAGCCGTTGGATCCATACCAAGTTTAATAGTTAATGGTTTCTTTTGCTCTAACTTTTTTAGTAATTCTTTTTCTGGAATTACCTGAGCAGTACCAATTTTTAATTTCTCTACTATATCTTTAGTTTTCATCTGACTCCTATTAATTGAGAAACACCATATGCTATAAGCTGCATTAACATGCTAATAGCATAATTCACATAACCACCAAAGAATGTAGCCAAGAGTAAAAAGAGAAAAATTGTTAACACATAAATATATATTTGTGCTTGTTGTGAGACAACATAACGATGAAGCCAGAAATAAAAAATGATACCAATTATATTATTGAAAAAAGATAAAAAGGTAAGATTCACCACCAATAGAATTATGCGCCCACATAGTGCCACAAAAACTGGTGCAAAAGAGGTAAAGAAACCAGCAATTTCCATTCCTTCAAAAAAACCGCCAATAGCTAGTGCTAGGCCACCAAGCAAAATATTAAAAAGTAATGGAGAAAATATGGCAATCAAATATTTTGAAGTATTATTAATTACCCAAGGATTTACTAATGGCGTCCTGCCTACCGCGCCCATAAAATATAGTAGTAACAATGGTAAATAAATATATGATGGAGCATTCATTAAAAGAAGCAAAATCAATAGATTATAAGCATTTAAATGAGCAATTGGGTTTAAGGTAAGCAGATCCTCATGCACCATTGTCGGATCGCCCATTTTATACGCTATCCAAGCTTTAAAATAGCCCATAGGACCAATAATAAGAAAGTAAGCACAAAGCCAATACATAACATGTAAAATAGTATTGGCAGCAGTATATGAAATCATAAAATTCCCCCACGAAGTGTATATTATTCTTTTTACTTTAGGTTAAAAGACGAATTTGGTCAACTCGACAAATTAGCTTCTGGTCGGTAGACTAGCGAAAATTGAATATAATTAAAAGGTGTTCTAATGAAGCAAAAAGTAATAAAACAAAAAAAAATGAATTGGGTGCTTTGGTTTATACCGCCGATTCTTCTAACAGCAATAACCTGGTTGGTATATTGGCCCTCGCTCAGATACGAATTCCAGTTTGATGATGTTGCAAATATTGTAAAACATTTCCAGATTCGGCATCATACCCTTGAAAAACTATTCTTTTCAAGCACGCGCTGGATAAGCTATTGGATGAATGCACTCCATTATCATTATTTCAAGTTTGAGCCATTTTCTTATCGGGTTGGCAATGTGATTATCCATATGCTTGCAGGCATTATATTATTTTTTACTTTGCTTTTACTTTTGCGCCGTTATAAACAAAGTACATTTTTCTCACATAATGCCTTTCCTATTGCCAGCTTAACCAGTTTGCTTTTTTTATTGCATCCGGTCCAAACACAAACAATAACGTATGTAATTCAAGGGCAGTTGGAGGGACTATCAACATTATTTGTTTTGGCAATGATTTTATGTTTTGTTCTTTTTTGTCAGGTACAAAATCTATTATCAAAAACTTTTTTTCTAGTAAGTACTTTTTGCCTGGCAGCGCTCTCAACCGGAACCAAAGAGATTGCTATCATCGGTCCAGTATTGTTGCTATTGATTGATTGGTTTGGTGTTGCACAAGGTGATTGGCAGCAGTTAAAAAAAAGGTTATGGCTGCATACCATATTGTTTACAGGCATAATCGGTTGGTATGTATATTTATTAAAACCAACCTTCTTTACACAATTATTTGGCCTTAAAATGTCCGTCAAAAATAACATTGGTAATATTCTTACACAAAACCCGCAAGAGAGTATTAAACCACTGCCATTTTTCATATCGCAGTTTAAAGTACTATTACATTATATCTGGATTTTTATTTTTCCATTTTTTATCTCAGTTGAATATGATTGGAAACTGTGTACAAGCTTCTTTGCTCCTGATTGTTTTTTTCCTTTTCTCGCGCTGGTTGCACTTGGCATTGGTGTTTATTTCTTACTCAAGAAAAATAAATCTCATCTGGTTGCCTTCGGAATGCTTTGGACTTTTATTTGTTTGTTGCCACGCTCAAGCATCATTCCTTCACCTGAGTTATTATGCGATTACAAAACATACATGGCCTCGTGCGGTATTTTATTTTTGCTTGCAACAGGATTGGTATGGCTTGCTGATAAGGTTGTGCAAAAGAAAAAAGTGCATCAGTTAGTGCAATTAGGTTGCTTATTAGCACTTGCCCTACCACTGGGCTTAAGCACATATAATAGAAATAAAGTGTGGTCCTCTGGTCTTAATTTTTGGGCTGATGTAATAAAGCATGCACCAAAAAAAGCTCGAGCTTATAATAATTATGGCGTTGAATTATCCCAAAAACATCATCGGTTTGAAGATTCGGTTCCCTATTTCAAAAAAGCAATTGCGATGGATACCAATTATGCGGACCCATGCAATAACCTAGCGGTTGCTTATTGCCAAATTAATAAATTAGATTTAGCAATCGATGCCATGATTCAAGGCTTGCAAATTAATCGCTACTATCCTGAAGGGTACAACAATTTAGCTTCTTTTTATATTGAAAAAAAAGAATACGAAAAAGCACATCGTGCATTGCAAAATGCTCTAGCACTGCGGCCACATTATGGTAAAGCATGGTTTAATTTAGGACGCATGAATTTATTGCAAGGTGACGAAGAAAAGGCATGGGAATGCTTTAAAAACTGTTGTACTAAAGGAGATCTTGATAATGAGCATGGTTTTGCTATGTATGGCCAGGCAAGTATAAAATTAAAAAAATATAAAGATGCCATTTTTGCTTTCCAAAAAATCATTGAATGCAATCCAACAAATTTCGATGGCTATTTAGGATTAGCAAATGCATATCAATTGAACGAACAATATGGAAAAGCCATTCCATTATACCAACAATTACAAGCTCAAAATCCACAAGATTTCCGTATTACCTTTAACCTCGCTGAGGCTTATTTAAAAGCAGGTAACTGCGCAAAAGCGCTGCAATACTTCCAATCGATTTATGCCTATAGAACACAAATGCCAAATATTGCCTTGCGCATTGCAGGTTGTTATGAAAAAATGGGTAACCCACAACAAGCATGCCAAGAACTAGAAGCGGTGCTAAGATTTAATTATCCAAGTGAAGTAAAAAGCCAAATAACACAATTACGCAATAAAATGGTGCAACAATATCAGTTGGCCTAAAAAAAGGGATAACGGTGAGAAAACTATTTCTTTGTATTTTTAGTGCTTCAAATCTTTTGTGTATGAAAATTGAAAAAAAAGTAACAGTAACAAAAGAAGAAGTCATAGAATATCTGCGGAAATCTAATATTGAATGCATTATGTGTGGAGGGTTTTGTGACGATTTGATAGAAAGGCAAAGAGAATTTTTAAAACTAAAAAGGAAAAATTATTCAAATACTAAAGAATAAGTTCTTAGTCGTAAATCCTAGTATTTTTGTAAAAAAACGGTAACCTCTTGTTCAAGAATACATCTTATTACTAAGGGATAAATATGAAAAAACATTTTTTGATGATTAGCTTTCTCTTGCCTTATGCAATGGTAGCAATGCAAGAGGTTAGTCTAGAGGAATTTGGTTATTTTGGAGAAGTTCCCCATAAAGTACAACACATTATACGTTTGTGGCAAAACCGTGATAAAATGGAAGAGCATGAAATAGAAATAACTCATCATTTAGCAGTTTGGGGGCCAGTAAAGTCTGGTAAAAAAACCTTGATTGCTGCGATTACAAAAGCTCTAAATGCGCAGAGCATAAAAAAAAGTTGCCCTTCACCTTGTTGCAGTGTTGATTTTAGTGTAAATGGCAGTGATCCTTGTTCTCTTTGTCCCAAATTTTTTCCAGTTACCGTTTCTACAAAAAAAGAGTTAAAAAGCCATAAGGATCAACCAGGTGCATATGACTTATTTATGTATACAGGAGACAGGTCTTTTGCAAGCCTAGAAAGTATTAATTTACCAACAACTAATTATTGGTATACATTTTTAAGTCTAGTACAGGATCAACAAAAGAGTGATGATTCTATTTTAATTAGTAAACTATCAAATGAAAAACAGAAACAACTTACAAAGAAAATTGCTGTTTTAAATTATGCAGAATTACAAAGAATGAGTTTATTTTTATTGCAATGTACAGTTATAGATGAAAAAGAGGAAATTGATTTTCATGATATAGATCGTGCAATAAAAAATTATAAAAACTAAATTACTTTTTTTTGGCATTGTGGGCAGAAATAAGTTGGCCGACTAGAAACATATATTTTTTTGATTTTACTTTTGCAGCGGTAGCAAGAACCGCGTCGATAGCGATTTTTAATAATAAACGTTGTTGGCAACCTTGAAAAAGACGTTCTTGCTTTGATTGCTATCTCTAAAACATCTTGTATTGATCTATATAATGTTTTTAACTCTTTTTGTGTAAGTGAGTTAATCTTTCTTTGTGGATGCAATTGCGCGTGGTACAAAATCTCATCTGCATATATATTGCCAATACCTGCAATAACCGATTGATTGTTAAGTGCATTTTTTAAGATGCCTCTTTTTTTTGCAAACAATTCCAAGAATTGCTTTTCTGAAATTTGTTGGGAGTCTTTTCCAACTTTTTTATCTTCGAGGTATTTTTTAAAATCTGTAGCTAATGCAAGAAAACCTAATTGACGGGTAGAAATATAAGCCAAGCTATCCTCATCATCAAAGATCAACAGCAAAGTAGTATGCTTTGGGATTTTTTCAATATTTATAGAGCGCAGTTTACCGGTCATGCCAAAATGCAAAATAACCCAAAGGCCATTATCAGTCTCAAGTGCTAAATATTTGCCGTGCCGATGTGCTTTTTTGAGTTTATGACCTTTTAACTTTTCAAATTTCTTGCGCGGTGTCTTAAAAACGCGAGAATCAAAGGTATGTACCTTTTTAATTTTTTTTCCCACTTTCTTTTGAGCAAATTGTCTAAATTTTTCAATTTCTGGTGATTCCATAAGATATCCCTATCAATTTTTATCAAGACTCTAAAACAGAGGGGAACGATCTTTACATTTTTTCTCGTGCTTATTACGATCACTTGCTCTTTTATATTGTTTAGTACAATGGCAACAAAAATATTTTTGTTGCACCTGATGAACATCTTTTTCATGGGAAGTTAAGTGCGAAGTATCATTGAAAGCCCACACACATTTATTACATTTATAAGGCCTTAGTGACCTATAATAAGAATCAATTAAATGTAATAGTTCTGGGTGCTCTGAATTAAAATGTTTTTTCAAGCCATAAATATTTTTAAAAGACTGACTACAATCACTATCTTTACACACAAAAGGATTTTGTGAATTATAATTTTTCTTTTTTCCTTTTTTTATTGGTATCTTTTTTATTTGTTTTTGTTTGTTAGAGTTTGTAACCATATCTAAAGACAAAAAAGTAGTTACTGCAATCACTCTTACCTGGCAATCAAATGCCGGTGGATCTGAACTTATAAATTCCTTAAAAGTAACCCCTAAGCTCATCGACTGAATAATGGAAACATAACTAATCAAAACAACAATGCTTATCTTTTTCATAATAGTTCTATAGTTAATAAACCGGCACCAATGATGGATAATTTTGTGATATTCCTGTTAGGGCGGTTGAGAAATTAGACATGAGATACTTTGCATCATCATCACCAAATCGTATGCCAGCACCAAAGAATGCATTGGCATTATTTTTGGATACAAAGTCATCAGCACCAAAGGTCAGATAAATACTGCGTAACAAAAACATACGATTGAGCCATTTCAAATGTGGACGCCTATCATCACGTCTATTCCATCCGGCAAGATCAAATGCCTCAAAAGTCGTAACCCAACGAAATTTTTCCGTATCAAATGGAATATCAAAATCAATACCAAAACCAGCACTACCCTCAAAAATGCCGATACGCAAGGCAATATCACCAAATATTTTCCCAAATTGCAAACCAACACGAAGTGTGTTGCGTTCATAGATTTCGCGCTTAAAATCAAGCACATGCTCTAGTAAACGGGTATCTTCCAGTTCTAATTGGAAAGGATCTATTTCATTACCGCAATCATCAAAATACTGGCGCCGCTCAGAATTCCTGTATATCCACCCTTTTTCTGATGTTGCCAGTTGAAGTAAATAAAAATGATCTTCATTTGGATGAATGCGCACTTCTAAATAACCTTTTGAATCTTCAAATTCATAATTTTCTGCAGGTCGATGCATCGATTCAACATGGGCATCAAAAACAATTTGCAGGGTATCAACTTGGGTAAAGTAATTTTTGACACTTTTCATTGTATCTTTTAGATCGTAATAAGTTTCCTCTTCATTAACCAATTTACCCAGCAAGCCTTTGCCCTCGTCAATCTTATCTGAAACAGAAGTTATACTTTTCAGGCCATCTCGCGCTTGGTTTGCAGCGTCCTCAACTGCAGTTGCAGTAGAATCTATGCGATCAGAAAAAGAAGCCATCTTTCGTACCGCTTCCTCAAGGTTGTTCATAATCGATTGAACTCTTTCTTGGCCTTCGTAACTACCAAGAACATCACTGAAAGTTTTAGTAACTTTCTCAACATTTGATGCGATGTTTTTTACTTGTAGCATAATACTATCAACGTTTACCGGCTCTACACTTGGTTTTTTAAGGGTTTCTCCTGGTTGTAGCTCCGGTAATAATGGGCTACCGGTAACAACCTCTAAATATTTTGGACCAAGCAATCCATCCTGACGTACAATTGCGTAGGCATCTTGATAAAGTTTGTAGTTTTTGTTGATCATAACCTCCGCTTCGGCATACATTTCGTCAGGAAGCAAGTTAGTACGTTCTACCCAGCCGACTTTTACCCCAGCAATTTTAACTTCTGCTTTTTTCGAAAGACCTGATATGTCTTTAAAATACATAGAATAGGTGTTATATTGGCCACGATCAAAACGGAATGCTCCAATTTGAAAGCCCATATAGGTAAATATTAATAACGCTGCCAGAACAAATATACCAACTCGTGTTTCAATTTTCGCCTGCAAGGCTGTTCCTCATTTTGGTAATTCAAAGCCAATATACTTTTTTCAGATTAACTTCAATGGTCACACCATCTTTTTTTGTTTGCTTTTGTCTTTCGATTATAGCATATAAAAAAACCCTGTAATCACCGACATTTCCATAAGATAGCACAGAGAATGTAGAAGGTTCAAATCTGGTTGCAAATAAAGGTGTTATATTCTTTGTTAGTTGGTCAAATTTTCTACCGTATAATTTCGTAAATATTAGATTCCAATCTTTCTGCCAGTCAGCTTGTTGTTTCATTTTTTTTAACAACTGCTTCACTTTTTGCTTTCCTTTTTCACCTGAGGATATTGCCATGGGCTTTAATCCTAATAACTGCACTACAGAATCTGATAAAAGCCAGGGTTGGATAGTGCGCTTATCTGACCAAATAGTAAATAAATCAGTCAAATAAACTTTCTTTTGATCTTCTTTTTGAGGCTTATAAAAAAGATTTTGCGCAAATATATCAAATCCTTTTACTCCTAACAATTGAGTAACGTCATTTAAGACATACTGCCGCTCTTTTAAAAAATTATCAAATACTGAAAAAAGGTTTCTTTTTGTGAATTTTTCTAATTGAGAAAAAACCGATTCCATAATTTTTTTATAATCGGAAGTTCCCTTTTTATAAAACTGTTTATTTGCAAAGTCATATACATTATTAATATTTATTTTGCCATCTTCACACATAACACAAATTTTTAATTGGCCATCGACCCCATCAAATTTTTCTTGCAATTCAAATGTTTGCCATTTATTCAATATTGGCAAAATGGTTTCTAAAAGTTTTTTGTCAGATTCTAACGAAATATTACCCCGATCATCCTGAGCTTTAAGGGTTTTTTCTCCTGCTCCAGCCTTCTTGTTCCCTGCTGCAGGAAGAGGACTCTCTTTCTTTTTTTCTTCTTTAATTGAACCACTGGCTATTTGTTCCATTGCAACCTGAATACCGCCAAATGCAATCAATTTTGCTTTTTCTCGCTCGATTGCCATCTTTGCAAAAGGAGCAAATAAACCACCACGATTTGCAATATACACACTCATAGCAACCATAAGCGAAATAATAACCAATGTTAAAATTAAAATATAACCAGATTCATTATTTTTCATCATTTTTTCTTATTTAATAACGCATCAATTTTCTCACGCGCAGTTAGTTTCTTTTGTCCTGTTTGTACCGTTACTTTCTTTTTTGGTTCTTTCTTTATTTCCGGTTCTTTGATATCTCGCACCGGCAGCTCGGGCACTAGAGGTATCATGGCCTCAAATGGAAATTCTATTTTTTTTTCGTCGTCCCAAAAAATAACTGTAATTTTAGCAAAATGCGGCGTCATACTTATTTTTGTTTTTTGCTCACCGGGTAATTTCCCATCGTTCCAAGTAGGCATTTTTTTTAAGTCTAATTTTGGCTTCTGGTTTTTTTCACCCTTGGTTTTTTTGGGAACAAGCACATAATATTCCGTTTTTATTTGTTTAATATTATTGGCGATCTCAAAGGCACGAATATCACCACCAAGCTTAAATTTTGCAAAATTTATTTTTTCTGATTCTTGGCGAAGTAGTTTATATGAAATAGGTGGATCCTGCGTCTCTGGTACCAAACGATATACCACCCGTACCATTTTGATAGTCGGTCTTTTAGTAACAGAGCCTTGTGCTGTTGGACTCCAATAGGGCTGTAGAGGATTATTGGTAATAAAGGTAAGAACATCAAGGTTATTATTCTTTAGGCTGCTATAAAAAACCTTTTCTATTTTTGGCAACTTTTGCTTTTCTTGTTTTTTTACCGGTGCTTTTTTTGCATTCCCCATTTTATTTTTTATATTTTGCTTGTACGGCGTAGCTTTTGCCGAGTTGGATTGTTTTTCTTTCTCGAGTTGTTTTTTTAACAGCTGCACTGACATTGGCACAAAAGCACCACTTATATCTTTTGACAACTGATGAATTAAAGTTGCCGCAGTACTTTCGATAGATACAACTTTGTTGATTCCTGAGATAGTTTTATTTGATTGTAAAAATGAACCTACTAATAATCCACCCAAAACACTCGCTATCACTATAGCAATCATTATTTCTATAAGGGTAAACCCTTTAGCATTCATTTCTCTTGCTCCGGATCAAATATAAAGCTTATTAAAGCTTCCTCTTGGGGGCCCTCTAAAGAGTTCCATTTAGTAAGAACTTCTTTCAGTCCAACATCTTTAAACTTTGCTAATTTTGATTTTTCGTCAATGTCATCAAAAGAATATTCAAAAGTACTTTCAGGATCATCTATTTTTTTTGTTTCTTTATCTAACTTCGGGTTCAAAGCTCGTTCCAACTGTATCTGTCCAAAAAAAGCTTGTCCAGCTAATACACGCACTAATCTTTGTGAATATTTACTTACCGTATTCATAACACTGCTTTGCAAAACAAAAAGAGGAGAAAGTAATAACCCCATAATGGCAACGGCAATCATAACTTCAATGAGGGTAAAGCCATTATGGTTTTTGAAATTCATCATATATCTTAAATTCCGGTAGAAATGGATTAAGCACTAAGCCAATTTTTTTTGGTCCTGTATCCTTTTCTTCTTGCTGGTCAACAAGATTTATAACAATTGCTTGGCTCAAGCCATCCGGTACAATAAAAAACCATATTCTATTTTGCTTCGCCTCATCAGTACCTTCAATATAAAAATTGTGGACCAGCAAACTTTCTGGCCAATCAATAGTAGTAGCAAAATATCTTCCCCTCATCGGCTTGAAAATCTCTTGCCCTTTTACATCTTTTTTACCCGTTGCCATTTCAACTCTGACCTTATTTTTTTCAAAATCGAAATACACTTTATGTGTTTGCCGTTCCGCAACTGCATTTTGCCATGCAAGACCAATCAACTGGTTCAGCTCAGACAAAAAACGTCTGCGCTCATAACGAGGTATAAACCGTCTGAGCGCAGGAAAGCCTATTGCCGCTATTAAACCAATGATGGCAACCGCAATCATAACTTCAATTAAGGTAAAACCTTTTTTGCTTAGCGAATTACCCAAACATCGATCCTTTCTTCTCCCCCAGGCCCTTCTTCTCCATAAGAGAATAACTCATAAGGGTGGGCACCTCCTGGCGTTAGTTTATATTGAATACGATTCTCATAAGAATCCTCTAAATCTTCAGGATCTTCAACACCGTATGGCCCGCTCCATCTTGCAGCAAGTTTTGGATCTGACGGTTTTCGAATAAGATCCTCCAAACGAGTTGGATTTTTCCCCATATCAAGATTATAGGTTGCAATGCTCGTTCGGATTTGCTTTAAGCGTACTTCAGTTGTTTTTTTCCGGGCACGCTTTAAATATCTCCAAATACCAACACTACTCAAACCAGCTAGAAGGCCAACAATTGCCACTGCAATCATAATTTCAATCAACGTAAAACCTTGGCTTTTTGTTTTTACATACATAATTATCCCTTATTTTAAACACCTGCAAGATCTGCCATTTGTAAAATCGGCAATGCTATAGCAGTCACAATAAACCCTACCATAATTGCCATAAATACTAGTAATATTGGACCAATCAACTGTACAATTCTATCAGCGATTTCTTTTAAGTCCTCCTCATAATTTTGGGCTACTGTTAATAACATAGTATCTAGTTGCCCACTCTCCTCGCCGGTTTTAATCAAATATATTGCAATTGGTGGAAATATATTAGTTTGTTTTAGATATTCAGATATACGGCCTTGTTTAATAATTTTATCACGAGCTTTTTCAAGTGCTTCTACCAATACCCTATTGTTAATTACTTTCGTTACAATATCGAGCGATTCAGATAAATTTACTCCGCCCTCTAACAAAACACCGAGCGTATAACAAAATTGTACTACTGCATTCATACGAGTAAAATACCCCAAAAGAGGAATTTTTAACTTTATGGTATCAACAATATAGGCACCTTTTTCAGTATTGCGCCAATAACGATAAATGAAATATATGATAATTAAAAATATCAGAATAAATAAGAAGTAGGACTGCAAAAAACCGGATATAGATAATACTAATTGAGTTGGCCACGGCAATTCCTTGCCTTCTCGTGCAAAATTTTTAGCAAGCGTTGGTACCACATAGCGCAACATGATTACCACGACACCAACTGCAACTACCAATTGCACAATTGGATAGGTTAGTGCGCCACGAACCTTCTTACGTATTTCCTCACGCCGCTCAATGTAATCGGTTAGTCGTTCCAATACTACTTCCAAATTACCGCGTGCCTCACCAGCGCGTACCAGTTGCACATAAATGGTATCAAATACTTTTGGGTATTCAGAAAGTGCCTGCCAAAAAGGCATACCTTCTTTGATATTATCTTTGACGGTAATTAAAATAGATCGCAACTTTCCCTCAAACTGATCAATCAACAGTTCAACTGCTTGCAAGAGTGGCACGCCAGATTTTAATAACACCGCAAGTTGCTTGGTAAATAAAATTTTTTCTTTTACCGAAACATTACGAGAAAATATTTGTGCAAACCATCCTTGGCGCTCCTCCTGCTTAACAGAAGATATAGCAGTTGGATACAATCCTTGAGTGCTTAACTTTTGTTTAGCATTTGCCATTGTAGGCGCATCGATGTATCCTTTTGTTTTCTTACCTTTTTTGGTAAATGCGTGGTAAAAGAATAATGCCATTGCCAGTTAATCCTTATTTTCTTCTTTGCGTTTTGCTATAACTTGGATATATCAATATAAAAAATGATATTATAAAAATATATATTCCTTGTTTTTAAGGAGCTTCCTAAAATGAAATTTTACCATTATACAATAGCTTTTGCATCAGCCCTACTTATAACCAGTCATACACAAGCTGAAAAAATTTCGCAACAAGATATTGAGCAAAAAAGATATCAAATCATGCTCTATAGTCCGATAAAATTCCACAAATCTGGTCTGAACTGTTTTTTGCGCCATGTTTTTAATAATAAACAATATCCTGACTTTTTTATGCATGATATGCGCCATGTTGGTGAATTTCTACAATGGGGTAAGGATTCTTCCCAGCAACGGGCATATGTAAAATCTGTTTTTCGCTTATTTGATACCATGCGCCGTAAAACGTATTGCTTCAACGCCTGGGGCGCAGAATCATTTTTGGAAAAACTACCAAACCTCATTGAAGATCAATTTGTTATTTTTAAATCAAATGAGTCCGTCAAAATAACAGAAATGATTAATGATATTTTATATTCACGTTTTTTAACTGATTTCACCTCCTTCCAACAAAACCCAAATCAGTTTTTTGATGTGTTATCTCAAGAGATTATCAAAAAAGTAAATAATCAACATGAATTTTTAGAAGAAGTAACCGTTGAGGAAATGCGCAAAATAGTCATCGTATTCCTTGAGGGATTATTAAATAAGCTAATATGGTCATCAAACGATTCAATTCAAACATGGGATTGTGTTAAAAAAATTGGCACACATTTACACTCACTCTATGAAAAAAACATTATAGTCGACCCAGAAGATTTAAATGGCATGTATATTAGTCTAATTGAGCGCTATTGTTTCTTTATCGACCTTTCTGGTGCCGAATTGCCCGTTTCTTTTTTTGAAAATATTAAAAAAGAAATCAACACTGTTTCCCTGCCATTTTTAGAACTGGAAGAACAAGAGCGGTTTTTGGAATCTAAAAAAGAACGATTAATGCGTGCACTTACCGAGAATGAAGTAAAAGCACGAGCACGTGAGTACGGGGTTATTACTACTTAAGAATATAATATAGAGTAAGGACCGCTTGTAGCGGCCCTCATTTATAAAAATTAAAATATTTCTTTAACTTTTTTCAATACTATGTTTTTAACTTGGTTTACAAGGTTAGCACCTTTTGTAAGATCTAATCGAGCTTTAACCTTAACCTCTTTGCCAAAGAAAACCGCTACTATATCAAACTCAGGACCTTCACCTTTGGTGACCGCCTTTTTGAGTGCATCAAGAGACACATCAAATTTGAGTTCTTTGATCTGGACTCCTTTTCTTAATGCAACAGAACTGATTCTACCCATTGCTTTGGCGCCTTTACCCAAGCCATGCATTGCTTTTTTTGCACCTTCTAAAATTCCCTTTGAAGCTTCATAAGTACCTTTGACAGCTGTCCATTCTACTCCATATTTTACTACTCGTGCACAGTGCTTTGGACGATGCCATACTTTAGCATGTTTACAATCACGTTTTTCACGATCTAATTTCTTTTTAATCGAATCAGCTTTTTCTTTAATGGGCCGTAACTTATTTTCAGCTTCTTTTAATTTATGAGCAGCCTTCTCAAAGTCTTTCCGCAAACTAAGCCCTGCTTGTTTGAGCGCATTAGCTATTTGAGTTTGTGCTTTGTTACTTAAGTTGCCGGCAAACTTCCAATTTTGAGGAGCACTAAACTTCGGCATATGAATGTCAACGCTCATGTCAAAAAGTTCTTTACCTACTTTTGTTTCTAATTCCAGATCAATACCTTTTACGGAAATTGCCGCTAGTACATCCCCTGAGATTTTTGGCATTTTTGGAATAGCTAGTGCCGCATCAGCGCTCAGAAAGAAGCTTAAAAACTTGCCTGCTTTTTTGGGATTAAGCTCAAGTTTAATAACTGGCCCGCCGCCCTTGCCTTTACCAGATAAGGTGAATGGTCCTTCTTTTATTTTATTAACTGATCCAGTAAAGGAAATACCGTCAGTAGAAATTTGGCCAGCAATTGATGGTTTGATTCCTAAAATATCAACGGTTAAATTACCAATGGCGCCCATTGGCACCTGAATTGCTTTTTCACCCTCACCAATGGTATCTGGTTTCAATGAAACGGTTGCATATGCTTGCTGAATGCCTAATTTCGGAATTTTCCCTTTTACCAATTTTGTTAAATTAAGATCTTTTTTTGCAACCACTTTGGCAACTGCATCAACCATTGCAGTGATTGTTTCTACTATATCCTCAAGATTCATACCTTGTGGAAAACCACCTCTGAGTACAAAATTAGCATTTTCTGTGATATCCAATTTACCAGCAAAATCTAAACTTTTACCATTCGGCAGTTTGGCTTTACCATTAATTTGCAGTTGTCCGATACCCAAAGCCTCAGCAGCCTCTGGACTCAAAGCAAAACCAACACCTTGTGAAATTACAAATCCAAACGCATCGTAGGTGTTTTGTAAATTCAAACTAATTTCCGTTGCAGCTACATCAAAAGCAATCACCGCTCGGTCTTCTATTGAGAAAAATGGCTGCTCTTTTACTGCACCACCAAATATTTGTATTGGAAGAGGAAAATTGACTTTTGCATCCCCTTCTAGCGTAATTGCAAGGCCGGTAGGTTTTAGACGTAAACCAAACCCTAAATCTTTCATCGCAAAAATATATTTACCTTTAAAGCGGCCTAGATTAATAAGCCCAGCTGGTATTTTAAGCCCAAAGAAAGAGTTTGCAAATGTTGGGGTAATCTGGCCAACAACAGACAATCCTCTTGAAGGATCAATTTTTACCCGTAACTTTTTGGTGAGAAAATTAAGAAACTTATCAAAGCCTTTAATTGCTTTTTGATTTGCGCCAAAGGTTGCCGCTAAATTTACCCCTTTTACTATGTTATTACCAGCATCATCTTCATACTCACCGGTTGAAATGATGAGGCTACCCTCTGTAATAGAAACAACATCCATTGGTTTTAATTTTGAATTAATTTTAGAAAATTTAAATCCTTGGGGTAGGCTCAAATCAAATGCTAAAAAGAAATTACCAGCATCATCTTTTCTACGATCAATTGATCCTGCCAATTTTTCACCAAAAATATTAACCTCACCTGATGCTTTTTGCTCTTTACCAGAAGCATCTAATTTCAAGTTATCAATTGATATATTTTTTAAAAATGCACCTGCTGGTGTATTTGCAATAGTTGAGATGCCCGGTAGCTTGCTCAACTGTATTGATTTATTTTTACCAATTATTTTTGCTAAATCGATTCCAATAGCTTGCACTGACAAAACGCTTAAAACAATTGCAATTACTGTAATGTTTCTTATCAACTTCACCCTATTTCTCCCTA
The DNA here is from genome assembly GCA_029262615.1 of Candidatus Babelota bacterium. Taxonomy (GTDB): domain Bacteria; phylum Babelota; class Babeliae; order Babelales; family Vermiphilaceae; genus JAJCZD01. The sequence goes on along the minus strand of JAJCZD010000005.1, from coordinate 329,438 downwards.
GTTTTTATTTTATTCTCATATCAATTCATTTACCTAAAGCATTTAAGGTTTTATCTTATCAACAATTTCGTCCACTAAGTTCTTGATCAGCTTGCCTTTGCTCGACAAATCAATCTGTGCATCAACATTAATAGTTTTGCCAAAAGCGACTGCTTTAATTTTGAACTCTGGGGTTTTTATTTTTATTAGTTCAGCAACTGACGCATTAAACTCAAATTCTTTTATATTTATGCCTTTTTTAAGGGCAGCTGCGGATATTTTTCCTAATGTTTTTGCCGCATTACCAAAAAATTTCAAACTCTCCTCAGTTGCTTTTATACTCGCTTTTGATGCTTCATAAGATCCGCGAAGACTAGCCCATTCAGTTCCGTACTTCACCACATCTAAACAATCGGGGAAATTTTTTATTTTATTCCAGGTCGTTTCACCTATATCCTCAACGCCGTCAATTACATTTTCACCAATATTTTTTATATCTTTACCAAATTTTTGAAATGCTTTTTTTATTTGGTCTCCAGCTCCATCAAAGCCCTTTTTAATTGCTTTTCCTGCTTTTTTTAATCCTTTTCTAATTGCTTTTCCAAGGTTAAAGGCATGGACTTGCTGAATATATAGACTCGATCCTACCAATCCTATTGCTAGGACAATTATTATTATTTTCTTCTTCATCCCTAATTCCCTAATTTACTAAATTTCCATCTATAACCATCAAAGGAATCACGCTTAGGCAATGGTGGCAGTTTTGTATCTGTTCCATCATTTATAAGGTAATCATGTTCTACCGTTTCATACACTTTATCCTCTGGAACCCCACGCAAGCGATACATATCCAAAAGCATGTGTTTAAATGTATTTACCTGTGCCATTTTTTGTGCTGTTGTCTGGGCTCTACATAGATTGCCAAACCGATGATTGAACTTGTACATTAACAACCGCATTTTGTAAATATAATTAGAATATCGCCATTGTGGCCTATCTTTTGGCTTGGTTTTATAAATTGGTAAGAACTCGTCCCAGGCAGTATTTAAAATATCTTGGGACATTTGGAAAGAAACTGGCTGCCTATACTGTTTAAAAAGCAAGCCATTATATCCTTGTTCATCGTAAAAATCTTGCATATTTTTAGCCGAGAAAGGCTTATCAAACAAAGTACTTTGAATATTACCTACCGTGGGATAACCTTGGCTTTCTGTAAATAAATCAGACCATGATTTAAATGTGGGTAGTGATTTCCTAAAGGCTATATGTAATAAATTAGCCATACGATCTCCCAACAGGGTTGCCCAAATTCTTTTTGTTTCTTGCTGGTTTTTTCCCGCGGATGCAGCGGTTAACACTTTGAAAAATTCAGACATAGGAATAACATAAGGTAAATTTTCAATAGAGGTTATATCTTGATATGTTTTTTTATCTGCCTTGCCTTGGCATTTTCTTTTGGCTGCATCTAATTTTACTTTTACGCTATCGGCTTTATCTTTGAGTGGTTTTAATTTTGCTTGAGCTCCCTTGACTCCTTGAGATGCGTGATCAAATGCTTTTTTAATATCTGCTGCGGCAGTTGTTGTTAGTTTACTTAAATCATCTAACGCTTTTTGTGACATTTTTGCATTAATTTTCCAATCTTTTGGTTTAGAAAATTCTGGTGCATGCACGTCAATATTCATAATAAATTCTTTAAACAGATCAGCTGACATTTCAAAATCAACACCTTTTAAGGAAACCTCAGCATGTACTGCTCCAGAGGCTTTTGGAATTTTTGGAATAGCAACCTCAAGGCTGCCATCAATAAACACACCCAATGATTTAATGTTTTTTGGATCAACATCAAAGCTTATTACCGGCCCATCATCTTTAGTTCCCTTTTTCTTATCAGGACCAATACCAGTTAATTTAATCGGTCCAGCATCGATATTATTTATTGAACCAGTAAAGGAAAGACCGTCTGTTGATAAATTTCCAGACATTGCGGGTTTTACACCAAGAACATTAAGCTCTAGATCACCTTGCAATCCTGCCGGGTAGTTTACTCCTTTAGCGCCAAGAGGAAATCGTGTTGGTTGAAGAGCAACTTGTAAATATGCCTTTTCAATGCCAAGTGCTGGAATTTTACCTTTTGTTACTTTTGCAAAGTCAACTTTTTTTACTTTTGCAATCTGGCAAAATGATGCAATAGTATCAGAAATAATATCTATTATATCTTGTAGCTTCATCCCCTCAGGCAAGCCACCCCGTAGGAAAAAGTTTGGGCTACCAGCAGCAATATCTAGCAAGCCTGCAATAACTAATTTTTTCCCATTTATAAACTCCATATCCCCACCAATAGAGATCATGCTAAGCCCAAGAGTCTCGGGTGCTTCCGGAGATAATCCGGCAAATGCTTTATATTCAAAGCTTTTGATCGGAAAACCTTTTAGTTGTTCTTGAGTTACTTTGTAATCTTGACCAAACTCAAGTTCAGATTTTTCTGGATTAAATGAAATAAGCCAATTAGCATCAAAATTTAAAAATGGCGTTTTTTTAATGGCTCCTCCAAATACCTGTTTTGGAATTGGAACATTAATAGAACCGCCACCTTCAATAGCTAATGAAATATCAGTTGCGAGTATTCCTAAGCTTAAGACGAAATCACTTAATGAAAATAAATATTTCCCTTCAACTTTTGCTAATTGAACGAGGCCTTTTGGTAGCTTAAGACCAAAGGATGAGCCTACAATTGTTGGCGTTATTTGTCCGGTAAGGGTCAAACCTTTGCTTAAATCAATTTTTAATTTCAGATATTTACGAATATAATCTAAGAATTTTGCGAGTCCTAGCCTCTTTAGACCTTTGTCATTAATACCATAGGTGGCGCCAAAGTTAATACCTTGCACTATGGGTCCCCAAGTAGAATCCTCATAATTTGCTGAAGCTAAAATTAAGCTTGCCTCTGTTGGAGTTAAACTATCAAATGCCTTAACCCCTTTTTGCAGGACTCTCGGGCCACCGATTGATTTGGCAATTTCGCTAAACTTGAGGCCTTTTGGTAAAGATAAATACAAACTTATATAGCTTTTTTTAGCCTCATCTTTACCAACCTGAATTCCTGCATCAATTGTTTGGCCAAATAGCGTTGTTTGGCCAGTAGCTCGTTGGTCGGTTTTGGTAACATCGAAGGAAATGTTATCTATACTTATGTTTTTTAAAAAAGCTCCGGCAGGAGTATTAACCAAAGAAGATAAGCCAGGGATTTTACTAAGTTTTATTGATTTATTTTTACCAATTATTTTCTGTAAATCAAATGCAACTCCATGCAGAAATGAAAAACTGCAGGCAATCGCTAAGAACATGGTAATTTTTCTAAAAAACTTCACCCTTTATCTCCTCTAATTTAACCTTTTATTTAGCCATTTGTACTGCTGCTTTTAATAAACTTAATGCTGTTTTTTTCATATCTTTTAATGAAATCTCAACTTTTATATTTTCTTTACCCGCAACAGCACCTTCAAATTTAAATGCAGTATTTTTTAATTTATCTAATTGCCCACTGATATAAATTCTTTTTGGATTAATACCTTTATGTAAGAAGGCATCAATTACATTGGCACTTACATCAACAACTTTACCACCAATAGTAAGACCCATCTTTCCTGCTTTCCCGCCAGTTTTGACTACTTGTTCAGCTAAAGACAAACTTTTTCTTGCGGCAATAAGGCCAACTTTTGCAACTTCAGCTTCAGCCTTTTTCTCTAAATAAACTGCTTCTTGTTTTACAAACAGTACACATGCTTTTATTTTTTTTAGACCTTTGGCTCTTTTACACTTACGCTTTTGGTCCGCTAACCTTTGTTTATATCGTGAGGCAACATGAATTTTTTGTTCTAATTTTGCAATCTCTGCTTTTATTTTTTTTATATTGTCTCGTGCTTTTGTAACATTTTTCTCAACCGATGCTTCTGCTTTGACCAATTTAGGTTGAACTAATTGATTAACTTTTTGAACAAACTCTCGCAAACCATCTGCCGTTAGATCAATTTCTACTTTTGAGGTGAGCGGCTTTTTCAAATCGATCTTACCATCAAATTTTGCGCCAAAAAGCTTGGCAATTTTACCTTCGGCAATGAGTGTCATTTTTTCCGGTTTAATATCAGCTTTCGCCCCGGCAGAGAAAGTACCCGCTTTTAAATCAAGTTGTACTAAACCATCCATTTTCATTTGAGCCGCCCACGGAATGCGTGCTGCAACAGCATCTACCGGACCTTCTATTGCTAACGTTTCATCCAATGCAGCAACTTCTTCTTCAGTTCCTGTTTCTGCAATAGCCTCAGCTGCAGCTTCTTTTTTTGCAACGATAACTTGGAATGATGCAGGTGAGGTGCCATCCATACCAGAAAATGATAGTGGCCCTAATCTAAACCGATCAATCTTACCAAGACCTTTAATGCCAACCGGAGTTGAATTTTTTAACATGAGACCGAAATCAACTCCCATGCCAACTCCGAGGAATCTTCCAGCACCAGAAAGTTCTAATCCCGGATCAAAGTTTTTAATTCCGCATTTAATTTTTTTCGGCACCGGTGCAAGATAAAAATTAGCCTTCTCAAGAGCAATATCGGGAATTTTACCTTTGGTAAATTTGGCTAAATCAAATTGCTTGCCAGTAACTTTTGCACCAAAGTTAAACACCTTGGTAAATACGTTTACCGCTTCTGAAACTGAAATACCACCATCAAAGTAACCATTTATTAATAAATCCAAATCACCCGCTTGGGATTCGGCAAAACAGATACGAGCCCCAACCATTTTTTTACCAAGACCAATCTCCCCACCAACGCCCAAAGCATTAATAGGTTCTAAGCCAAGGGTTTCGATTGCTTGTGGAATATTTATTGACCCACTAACAAACATATTACCAAGCTTAAAAGGAATTACTGGTAGTTTTAGCCTTTTAAGGATTGCACCATAATCATAGATGCCATCCATGTAACCTGCTAGACCAACGGTACCATCTACTTTTCCAAATATGGTTAATGTAAATTCCATTGGTTTTTGTGTTGGAACCGTAACAATTAAACCTCCAGCTATTTGTGCATTTATACCATTGACCGTCGGAGAAATAATTTCTAACTCTAAACGCAATGGCGTTGTTTTTGCGTAAGTTTTACCTTTTAGACCAAAAGCAATCTCACCCGGCAAGGCTAAGGTTAATTCAGTTCCGACTATTGCAGGAGGTACAAAACCGGTCACTGTTAAACCGGTTGCTATATCTAATTTAATTGGGCCTGGCATTCTTTTAATTAATCGAGCTAGGGGTTTTATTATTGCGTCTCCAGGCTTTACATTGAAAGATATATTAAGGCCGGCTTTAATTGGTCCATAAACAGCATCATCATAGGCAACCTGTGAAACGATAAGTCTTGATTGGTCAATCTTCATAAAATCAATCGCCGTGAACCACGGTGATATTTTTGCCCAGCTAAAGCCTTCTGGTAAATCAAGAACGAAGGTGATATTAAAATCTTTAAGGGCATTAAATAAATTCTTTTTAATTGATTTTTGCTCTTCGGTACCGCTCAGATCTGGAGTTTGAGTGGTTTTGACTGGCACTTCTTTTTCTTTACCCTCTTTAATAGCCTCACCAATTTCTTTTGCATTAGTGATGATTGTAAATACTTCCGCACAGATTTCTTCTTTACACTTATCCGGATGCCATTTAAGAGCAAGCCTCCGATATGCTTTATTTACTTCTTTTGTTGTTGCTGGTTCTGCAACACCTAGTACTTCAAACCATGGAGCACCAGGCTTTAAACCAATAGCAGTAAAAGCTTTTAGACTGCCAGGCACTTTACCAACAGGAATTGCTTTTTTATCTGCAACTATAATTTGTTTTTCTGTTTTTTTGGGACTAATACGAAACAAAACATTTATATTTTGGTTTGCCAGGTTTGAGGTTCCTTGAATAATTGCTTCTTGAGTTTCCTTCTTCGTGCTTAATTGCAAATCGGTAATAGAAAGTTTTTCGAAAATAGAGCGTACGGGCTTTGGAAGCTTGTTTAAATTGAAATTGGGTAATTCAAAAAGGCTAATGCTTCCTTTATTCTTAACAAGATTTTGCAATAGATCCTGAACTTGAGCAAATGACGCTTTGGCTCCAATATTTACAAAACAGGAGACTGATATTATAAGCAAACCCAATTTCTTTATAAACTTCATTCCTAAACCCCTTTATGACCCAAACACCCAAAAATAGATGCCAAAGCCTTCCTACCTAACCTTTATTTTATAATAGAAAATTTTCAGGAGTAAGGGCAACAAAATAAGTAAAATAGAGAAGTATAAGTTAGAAGCTCAAAGAAATAACGCCACCAATCATAGGAACTAGGGCGCTAAACTTGCCATTTACCGGGATTCGGCCATATACAGAAAAATAGGGAATAACCGTAGAATCTTCGCACAAATGCTCAGAAAAATCATAGATAGCATTAAGTACTATATGATGCATGGTATAGCTTTGCAGGCTGCATGCAGTATTGGCAACTGCAACAGAGAACTGATCACTACAGAAGGAAATATCATCTCTTCCATGCTTAAAGAACTGATAACCAAATTTAAAAGAAAAACCGCCAAAGAGTTTGTATAACTGACCATAAAGGTTGAACCGCTGCGTAATACCATAATCTTTATACACGCATAATTTTTGTAATAATAATAACTCAGTTTGATTTTCGTTCGTTTTAATTCGTCGATGACGTGTATGGCCAAATAAATGCAATAGTTCAATATCTATACCCGCCCTGAGAAAATAGCCAAGCTCTAAATCAAGCCCTCCACCAAAGATCAAACCCGTTGCGCCATCATAACCAAAAGGAACAGCAAAAATTTTATCTTCATCAACTTTTTTACCGGTTGGCAAATTAAGGCCAAATCTACCATTTAAGCGAACATTTTTTAATAATGGACGTTCTTGCGGGTAATCCATAAACCATTGCAAGAAGGTGGTTAAATCGCCAACACCTCTGCGCTTCCAACCACACAGCTCAAGCCCTTCACCCAACTGGCACACATTACAAAAAAAATCGTCCGTTAATTCTGTTGCCAATAAACTACAAGGATCTGGATTAACTTGCTGCCAACAAACGTCTTTTAATTGCATTTGAAAAAATGGAACGTATGCAGAGACAAATATGTGCGGCATAAAAAACCAATAGGCTGAAAAAGCACCCGCCCAATCAGTATTAAGCGTTCCTCTAGCACAAAAAATACCTTGATTGTTGCAATCATTGGTATCAATAGCAATACGCTTTCTACCTATATTACTTAGTGGATCAAAGCCATCAAGCATAGTAATTGCATTTTGTTTATCATTATAGATTTGTAAAACATTTGTATAACAACCATTTCTTGCATAACCTCGAGCGTTGCCAACGCCACCTTCGCCATAAAAAGTCATTTGAAAAACTGAGTCTTCATAAACCTCTGGGGTGATAAGGGTATCATATGGACGCAAAAAGTTCATTGCATTTGCTGCTCCACACAATAGAAATAAAAATAAAATAGAAAAAGTTTTTTTGCTGATCATAGAAGTTCCTTATTCATTGACACGCAATCCAAAATCACCAGCTACAAACCAACTTCCTGATGCTGATGATCGCAAAATTTGTACAATAGAACATGCTGGTTCAATTTGCAACGGGATCTCTGCTTTGAAATCACGGAATCTATTAAACAATATTGCACAACAACCTACCGTACCATTAACACTATTTAACCCAGCAGCGCCATCGGTTGCAAATAAACACCGATTATCACCAATAAGAGAAAAATTACTTAAGACATTTTGTATAACAAAATCTTCAAATGGTTCCACTGTTTGGTCTGTTATTTGATTTGCTCCAATAGTATTTGTAATTGAAAAGCGATTAATCGTACCTTGCTGGGCCGAAATAAAAGAACCGAGCGCATAAATTTGGCCAATTAAATTTGCTGATACATCTTGCAGATGACCGTTTATAGAAATAGGAAAAAGTTGAAGTGTGGGTAATTGCCCTTCTGGTATTGGTACTATTTGCCAATCTTGCTGAGCCGGTCCAGTAATGGTTGTGATATCTTTACCATCTGCTAAACGAAACATACCAGCACTAGTTGCAAGCAGTGCCAATTTACCGGAAATAATAACGTCTTTAAAACTACCACCATCTCCTAATCCAGAAAATGTATTCAGTTGAGCGATAGTGGTCACTACAAGTGTGCCTGTAGCAAAATCACTAGCAGCGATATCAATACGATCAAGTTTATTATTGGTTAACACATACAAAAATCCTTGGTCAGCTATTAATGTGCGTACAAACCTATATTCATCAATACCAACAAATTTCATGCCGGAGGATAGCCCCACAAACTCGGGTTCTAATTGCCCAGAGGCGGTATCAAAGCCATCACCATTTGGTTGTATCAAAACCGCAAGGCCACAACGGCCACCAACAAATAAATAACTATTTACACCGGCTTGACCAATTTCTGCTGCTTCAACTGGACCTATGGTTTCCAATTGACCGCCGTTAATGGTTACTATTTTCGTATTGGCAATAGGAAAGGTTTGGCCAATGGTGCCATCTTCAAAAATTCGTTCTGGGAAACTTCCTTGTGTTGGGCAAACCGGAGAACCTGTTCCCGCTTGTATCAAACTTATTTTGGAACAACCAGTTGCCACCTGGATAGCAACCTCTTGCAAGCCAGAAGTTGTTGATGCAAAATCAAAATAACCAAATAAACCGCCATTTATTTGTGGATATTGACGGTTGATTTTGTTTACTAAATCAAAGGAAAGCAGTTGGTCCCCAAGGCCCCATTGAGTACGCTTGACCGTTTTAATGTCATTAGCATCTGATCCGGTCAGATACACAAAATTAGCTTGTTGCGGTTCATAACCAATACCAAAAATCATTTGAGTAGTACCAGCAACGCGCGCCCATTCTGACCATGCAACAATTTTTTCATCCGCATCAAATAATGCTTGAGAATAAAAGATACCCGGTTTCTCATTTGGGTCAGCTTGACCAACAGAAACAAAAACAGAATCGGCAGCTACCACAATATCAGTAATAGGGCCAGCTTGCAGTGGACCGCCACCAACTTGAGTTGCGGCATCTGTGCTTGTTGGCATTTGTGCAGGGGTTGTTGCCTCAACCTGAAATTGACGCGATGAAAATACATGTGGTGCTTTTGATGAAAATTGAGCAATTGCTGGTGCATCTTTGCTTGCAATGGCACCTTGTTGATCTAGTTTGTCACTTGGCACTTGGCCAAGTTCATTACGAAAATCAACGACTGGCAAGGCAAATACCAATTGCTCCGTTGCATTTGGTGAGCCATTACCACCGACAACTATAAGGTATGGGACTCGACCAGAGGTAAGCATAAAACGAATTTTATGCAATGAAACTTGCTCGTTTGCACCAAGTGCGCCAATTATTTTATCCTGAGCACCATCAAATACGGCTGATGGCACTACCTCAACTAATTTAAACTTTGTTTTGATTATCTTTTTTTCTGGCTTTTCGCAGTCTGAGTTTTCTTGTGTTTGTGGCGTTTCTTGCACTTCTTGAATTAAGTAACCCATAGCCATAGCACGAACGCCATCAGCTCCACCAGCGGCAGCTTGTGCTTGTAGAACCACATATAACCGAGTCAAATCATTATTAAATATCATGTCAATAACCTCGGCACCAGCCAGATCACCACCTATTTTAATAATATCGGAAGAAATATTAAGTGGTGCAGCACGAAGCAACGTAGTATCACTATCAAAATCTTGCTGCAAAAAGAACATATTATTTTTTTTCTGCTCATTTTGCTCATCTTCTTTTTTTCCGGCATTTGGATACAGTTTAGAGACAAAAGCAATACCACTATCACCAATACCAAATTGCGCTTGTCCTTCTGCACGCACTGCAGCAAAACCAGTATTTAATCCACCAGTAATGGCCGTAATAGCATCAGTTATATTGCCAGCTGCATCAGTAAGCGGGCTTGTTGATAAAACAAAATCATTTTTAAGCAACAAATTCATCGTTTTAATTTCGTCATTAGTAACAGAAATAGTTGCATAATTTTTATCACCCAACAAAATCAGATTCAAGAAAGCAATCCCTTTATTAAATAACGGATTGATCTGATTTGCCACATTATTCACTGTTGCTTTTTCTATAAGTGATGGTTGAAAATTATCTTGAAAACGGCTTAGGCCTGCAATTGCAAAACCTTCTGCACCATTTTGTGCAGCCCCAACAAAAAACATACTTCCATCAGGAAATCCAACATGCTGACCAATAGCAAATGAAAACGTTTGCCCGGCTGCTGCGGCTTTATCACCTAGCATTATTTCTGCAGGATAAACAAAACAAAAACAGAAAAGAAAATTAATGGATAAAATGGTGCGTGTCATGGTAACCCTCAAAACCTTTATTATTGAAACCTTATTTTACGGTATTTGCAAAAAACTGCTACTGTAATTTAGTACATACTTTATTTTTTGCCTTACATACAATTTCCAAATGAAAAATTTCTTGCTATAATGCAGTAAATATAATGTTTTCTAAATTTTAAAAATGTCACAAATATAATAAAATGCATTCAAAAATTTTTTCAGCAACACCAATAGGCGTCCAAGCACATCTGGTTGAGGTCGAGGTTGATTTATCGTTCGGTCTTATCAATTTTTATATTGTTGGTCTGCCCGATACCGCAATAAAAGAAAGTACCAAACGTATTAGTACTGCTCTTAAGAATAGTGGATTTCGATTGCCAGCAAAAAGAATTACTGTCAATCTTGCACCAGCGGATTTAAAGAAAGTAGGCACATTGTTTGACCTGCCAATCGCCGTTGGTATTTTGCAAGCCGCAAAATTTATTTCTATCGAAAAAGATTTTTTAGAAGAAACGTTATTTTTAGGCGAGCTTTCTTTGGATGGTTCTATTCGCTTTATTAAAGGTGCACTCCCTATTGCCTACGATGCTCTGAAATTGGGTAAAAAAAGAATTATTCTACCAATAGCAAATGCACAAGAAGCAGCACTTATTCAAGGCCTAGAAATTATTGGCGTTGATCATTTAAGCCAATTGGTTAACTATCTTCAACATAATGCAATTATTGAGCCAACAAAAAACAAATTATTCGTAGATCATAAAACAATTGGCCAATTAAATTTTTCTGAGGTAAAAGGACAAGAGCAAGCAAAGCGCGCACTACAAATTACTGCCGCCGGACGGCACAATATTTTATTTATTGGCCCACCGGGTGCTGGTAAAACAATGCTTGCAAAACGCTTGCCTTCCATCATGCCACCAATGAATTTTCATGAAATTTTGCAAACAAGTAAAATTTATTCAATCAGTGGTAAATTACAAAAAAAATCATTAGTAACAAAACGCCCTTTTCGCGCTCCGCACCATACCATTAGCCAAGCCGGCCTGGTTGGTGGTGGCACGTACCCTCAACCGGGTGAGATTAGCTTGGCACACAATGGCATTTTATTTTTAGATGAATTTACCGAATTTGCCCGCTCAACCATTGAAGTTTTGCGTCAGCCACTGGCAAATAATAATGTATGTATTTCCCGAGCAAACCAAACGGTCACCTTCCCTGCATCATTCTTATTTGTTGCCGCACTCAATCCATGTCCATGTGGCTTTTTTGGAGATAAAAGAAAACAATGTTACTGCTCACAAAAACAAATTGCACGCTACCTTGATAAATTATCTGGACCATTACTCGATAGAATTGATCTTCAGATTAATGTGCAGTCAATCCAATATGAGACTATCCATAAAAAACAAAATGAGATTTCGTCGGAACAATTGTATGAAAAAATTCAAAATGCGCTAAAAATACAGAAGCAACGATTTGGCTCAGACATTCTTTTTAATGCACAAATGAGCTCAAAACAAGTGGAACAGTTTTGTATTCTTACTGACACTGCACAACAGGTAATTAAAAAAGCATTTGAAGTACTGTGCTTAAGCATGCGTGGTTATCATAAAATTTTAAAAGTATCTCGCACCATTGCAGATTTAGATCAATCGGAAATCATTGATGTTCCTCATATTCAAGAAGCCATATTGTATCGATCCTTGGATAACTATTTAGAACGGCACAGAAAATGATTATTGGTATTGGCATTGATTCTGTTGAGATTGCTCGTTTTACTCATTGGCATACCTATTCACAAAAAAAGTTACGCCGTATTTTTTCCGCACAAGAAATTGAATATAGTCTAGCTATCCCTGAAAAAGTTTCTGAGCGTCTTGCTGCACGATTTGCTGCCCGAGAAGCTCTCTATAAAGCTTGGCCATTTACTCAGGAACCATTTATATCTTTTTGCAAAAAAATAGCCATACATAATGGTGAAAATAACAAGCCAAACCTGCAAATTAAAGCGACTCAAGCGCAAGGATTAATCATCCACCTGTCAATAACTCATACCAAAGATCTGGCAACGGCTATGGTTATTCTAGAAAAGACTAAAAATTAACTATAAAAAGTTGACAAAAACTCATTGGAGCTTATTCTTTTAGTTAAGAATAGAGAAAAATCTTCTCAATTCCTATCAAATTGAAATTGACGCGGGGTAGAGCAGCCTGGTAGCTCGTTGGGCTCATAACCCAAAGGTCGCTGGTTCAAATCCAGCCCCCGCAACCAAATTCCCTACCCTTTTGCAAAAAACAACCTCCTTTGTTACCATCAAAGTAACTTTCAATGGAGGATTATCATGAAAAAAGCAATTCTTTTCTTAACATTTCTAAGCTCATTTTTGGCTTTTGGATCACCTAAATCTAGTAGCCTATGCCGTGCAATTTATTGCGAGGATAGAACTAAATTAATAATCATGGAACAAGATTATTTTAAGAACAAACAAAATAAATGTATTAAAAAGATACTCAATAAGTATTTACATGCAGAAACGATTAAATTTTGTCATGTAGGATATTTACCAATTCAGTTTGTTAAATCAAAAAAAGTACTTGAAAAATTACTCGTTTATGGGGCTGAACTAGATAAAGAAGTTACTATTTATTGGCCTTGGAGCAATATGCCCAATCTTACTTTTGAGCATAATTGTCCATTTTTTGCAATTGATTGGCCAGTATTTACGGTACTTGTTGCCGATAGTACACCAGAAGTTATTAAATTGCTTCTCGAAACAAACAAAGTTGATGTAAATGTACTACCCTCGAAGGGCGACAAAATAACCCCTCTCATGGTAGCAGCATATTTAGGTAAAGAAGAAATAGTAAAACTTTTATTAGACTATGGTGCTGATCCGAACCTAAAAACTAAAAAATGCTACCTGAAAACTAGTAAAAAAGGATTTACTGCTGCCGACTTTGCTAAAATGAATCAGCAAAAAGCACAAAGAATCGTCGATTTAACCGAACAATCATAAATTGACTCTTTACTTTTGAGAAATAATCTTATTATAATCCTGCTTATGTCTAAACAGGATTTTGCAATGAAGCCATTATTATTTTTATGTGTAATTACGTTTGCTTTGGTGGCAATGAATAGGCCCAGTACTCCACCTATACTTATTGAACGACCATCGCCTGCTTTACGTACACCATCTCCAGATACACCAATACATAATTACGCAAGACAGTTGAGCTTACATTATGAAGACGGATTAGCATCATCACCTCCTAAAATTATGGGGCTTTGGGAACAACTACAATGCCAGAAAAAAATAAAAGAAGCCTTAGAAAAAGAACTCTCTGAAAAAAAAGACCAGGTTTCACAAATCCCAAATACATCGGAAAACCGGGAATTACAAAGACAACTCTATACTGAAATTACTACTATATTATTTTCGATTCCTCGGATTGAACAAACAGTACATTCTTTGGAATCTAAAACAATTCAAAAGGGAAAAAATAATGATTAGACAAGAATGGGCATTATTAATGGTCCGGCTAGTGGTTGGTTCAATTTTTATTCTGCATGGTAGCCAAAAAGTTTTTGGATGGTTTGGTGGGCCAGGTTTGCAAGGGTTTGCAAATTGGACTGCTAGTTTGGGAGTACCGACTATTTTAGGATACTTGGCCGCATTTGCAGAATTTATTGGTGGCATTATGATTTTCTTTGGCATTTTTCCTGCACTTGGCGCTGCGATGATTATCCCTGTTATGCTTGGTGCGGTATTTTTAGTTCATTGGAAAGGCGGTTATTTTATACAAAATAATGGCTTTGAATATCCTTTTAATCTTATTTTATTATTAGTTGCAATCATTATCGGTGGTGGTGGTAAATTTGTTTTCTTCGAAATTTTTAAAAAGTAAGAATCTTATACTTAAGAAAACCATACTATTCTTTTTTTTCTATTCTTGTTTTGGCTGTAATCGCTTACCATTATACAGAAAAATCAGTAAAGAAAATCTGTGTAAAGCACTCTGCATATTAGATGGTAAATTATATTTTCACATGCCTGTTTTTTATTCAACAGATAATTGGAAAGAATTAGATCGTACAACCATTAAAAAAAGATTAAAAGAAAAAACTGCTTATAATAGTGAACATTATATTACATATAAAAGTATGGCTTTCATATTGAAGAATCCATGTCAAAATGTGCCGGTATTTAATAAAAATTATCTGGATATGCAAATGTTAAATGGAAAAACAATTGCAAAGTATATTAAACAAAATGCAATAGAGAAAGTTCAGAAGGTAAAATATCTCCAGGCAAAAATAGAGTCTAAAAAGAAATTTACTGATGAGAAACTTTCCAAAAAGATCAAGCAACTTTGCAAAGAAATTGATATAATAATCACTAGAAATTGTAGTACTGCTGAATTCTTTTCGATTAAAGACCTTGCAGATTTGATTCTAGAAGAGAAAAATGTAATTGTATTAAAAAGAAAAAAATTATCTTACTAAATAGGATTCAACATTTTTAATAACTCTTTTGCATTATCATACGTTAGTTTTTTAATAGCATCTTCAAACGTAAGCCATGCATGATCTATATGTTCAAAAGATAAGGTAATTTTTACTGAACTAGCTTGACCAGTAAAAAAATAAACCTCTTTTTTTATTAAGATGCCCTCTTTATCACGGAAAAAATATACAAAGCTTTCTTCAAAATCGTTATCGATTTCTGCTGTAATACCTGCTTCTTCTTTGAGTTCTCGCAATGCTGCTTCCTTTTTTGTTTCACCCTTTTCTATTTTGCCCTTTGGGAAATCCCAATGACCTGCTTCATAATGTAATAACAAATAGAACCTTTTGTTATTTTTGTTGATATAGGGAACGATGCCCGCAGAAAATTGTCTTTTTAACATAACTCAATCGATAAAATGTAAATGAATACCAAATTGTTTTTTGGTAAAATATAATAATAAAAATGTAGTGGCACACAAAGGTCCAATCCAAAGCCAAACTAAAATTGTTTTTGAAAATAAATAATACAAATTGGCAGGCAAAGCAAGCAAAACATAATTACGTATTATAAAAAGAAAGCCAAAAAAGAAAGAAAATACCGGAACTAGTTGCACAATATAACGCATAAAAAATTCAAAGAAGCGTGAGTAATAAAATTTGTAACCAAACCAGTATTTCAGAAAAATAATAAACAAAATTGTTTGCACGGCCGCCGCACCACTTGTTGCGAGTGCAAGACCAGCTGCTTGAAAATGCGGCATCAATAACCAGTTAAGACCAAAGTTGATTATCGTTGAACAACAAACAATCACTGATGGCAACCATGTTACTTGTTGTGCAGAGTAAAGATTAAAAAGAATCTTATTGAGTGAGAAGAAAAACAAACCTAATAAAAATGCTGATAAAATATGAGCCGATTGAGTAATTTGTAGTGCAGTAAATTTTTTTGAAAATAAAATAGTGCTAAAAATTTCTGATGAAAAAACACTCATAAAAACCGCAATCGGTATGGTAACCCAAAAAACAAATTTGGTACTTTCTAATAAATAAAAACTTAAACGGCTGGGTGCATATGAGTTTACCCGAGCAAAATGGGGCAACAAAATGGTAGAAAAAGCGACCGCAAAAACTCCCAGTGGAATGCCCATAAATCGATTAGCATAATAAATTAAGGTTATAGATCCAGTTGGTAAAAATGAAGCAAACCAACTATCAACAATTAAACCAATCTCCATAACACTCATGCCGGCAAAGCAGGTCCAAAAATGGACAAATATCCATTTGAAATCATCATAAATTTTCACGTTAACCGGCGCAAATGAAAAATTAAGCTTTATATAGGCAATAATATGAAAGATCAGCTGTAATAAACCGCCCAACAAAACAAAATAACATAATGCTTCAACGGGCAACTGAAAATATAAACAAACAGATAGACCGGTAATAAAAACAATATTTAGCAATACGGGAGAGAAAGCCGGTACAAAAAAATGATGCTCCGATTGCAATGCACCAGCAATGAGCGCACTGCTTGAAATAAAAAAGATAAACGGCATTAAAATTTGTAAAAAAGGCACCGCGCGAGCAATCTGTGTTTGAGAAAAGCCAGGAGCAATAAGCCAAATAACCCACGCTGCCTTATAAATCACTAACGCACAAAAAAATAAAACTAATCCCTCAAAAACAATAAAACTAAGTGTCATTAAACTATTGGCAAGGTCAACGCCTTTTCTTCTTTTAACCTGCATAAAGCGGGGTACAAAAGCAGCAGATAAGGCACCTTCAGCAAAAATTTTGCGTAACATATTAGGAATTTTAAATGCCGTTAAAAAAGCATCAGAAAGCGCACCATTGCCAAGAAATTCAGAGAGTAAGCGTTCACGAATAACTCCCAACACACGAGAAAGCATCGTTGATGAGCCAACCTGAAAGGTCTTTTTGAGAATCGATTTTTTATGCAATGCGTTACTCATTTGAATGCCCTTTTGTGCTCTAAGAGCTATCAGTATAGGCTAAAATACAAAATTTGGGAAAAATCCCCTTCTTTAAGTAATTTTATCAATTTTTACTCCTATTTGAATTATTGCTTTTGTCTGTGCAATTTTGGTACTTTGAAATAAGGGAATTATCGTAAAATAAAGGAAAATATGAAGATTAAAGGTATCGTTTTTAGCATAATAACCATTATTTCTAGTTACACTGCGGCAATGGATGCACCTGACATCGAAGATTTACTTATAAAAGCGCTCAACAAAGCAAAATTAAAACAGATTCCAACCACCTTGAAAGCTTTTAAAACGGTAAATTTTGATGCCGAAAATGTTGCGTGGCTGAAATCAGGGGGTATCGATTACCTTGCAGTCGGAGGGAACAATGGCGATGTAGTTGTGTATAGCTTTGATGGCTCTATCCTTACTGTAAAAGATACGGTAGATTTTGGTGCCAGAGCACGTGGTGTTGCGTGGCTGAAGTCAGGGGGTATCAATTACCTTGCAGTCGGAGGGCAAAATGGCGATGTAGTTGTGTATTACTTTGATGGCTCTAGCCTTACTCAACTAGATACGGTAGATTTTGGTGCCAGAGCAAATAGTGTTGCGTGGCTGAAGTCAGGGGGTATCAATTACCTTGCAGTCGGAGGGCAAAATGGCGATGTAGTTGTGTATAGCTTTAATGGCTCTAGCCTTACTCAACTAGATACGGTAGATTCTGGTTCAGGAGCACGTGGTGTTGCGTGGTTACAATTAAGGGGTACCGATTACCTTGCTGTAGGATTGATCAATGGCGATGTAGTTGTGTATAGCTTTGATGGCTCTATCCTTGCTGTAAAAGACTAAGAGGCAAAATGGCCCAACGATGTAATTGTGTTATAGATTATGCAAGAAAGTTAATAATGTGTTTAGGGGTACCTAAACACATTATTAACTTTCTTGACAATGATCAGATTGAGTATGCAATTTTGGTACCCTAATAAGAAAAAAAGTTAGTAAAAAGAAATAGATTCCTATTTTATTTTAATAAACCATTTTGCAAAACGAAAACTTGGTCCATTTGCTGTACTATATATTCATCATGAATACTAACAATCAAGTGGTTTTATAAGGAAAGATATTTTTTTGTTAATTTTTCAAATTGCCTCTCATTTTCAATACCGCCCGAAGCTTCAGTCAAAAGGGCAGGCTGAGGTCTTGTTTTTTCTAACTTAGCTTTAATTTCTTTTTTAGCATCATCAATTGTTATATCTGGATATGGCAGGAGATTTTCAACACTAGTCATTCCAAATTTTTTATAACTTTTTATGGCATCAACATAAAAATAGATAATAAGATTATGCCTACGAACATTAAAATAATGTGTTTTTTCAACGTAAATGGTAACATTACTTAATTCTAGATCTTGAGACGGACTGTCCGGGCCAAAAGGAAATTCAAAAAGACCTTTTTCTAAAATCCCTGAGCCTTCAAAGTTTTTACATCGCAATTTTGGTATAAAAAAAGCCTTTGTTGAAAGTATTACTGGTTCAGCAAACATTTTACGTACAAGTTCATCAAGGGAAGTATTGTGCGCATCCAATTCTTGAATATAATGGTGCGCTTTGCCAGGAATCATTGAAATCATATAGGGCACAGTACCTTCAATTTTTATTGGCACGCGTACCATGCTGGGATAAAGTAAAATAGCTTTTTTGTCTTTAATGATAAAAGCTTGAGTGGGTAATTTATTAGCTTTAAATGCTAGCTCATGAGCCAACAATATCGGATAGGTAATCAATTGAACTTGGGCATCAACTTGTATTGCTTGGAAAAATTGATTAATGCCAGGAAAGCGAATTGAGGGAATGTTCCATAATGATTTTTCTGCAAATGCCTTTACAATTTTTTCAAATGGTTTGCGTACCCAATGGAGAATTTTTTTTCTACGGTTAAAAAAATCATCTAGCTCACCAAAAAATTGTTTAAATTTTGCTTCAAAGCTTACCTTAGTTGGTGCCTCCGTTAGTGCACCAACCACAATGGGGTAAGTAACGTATACTTTTGAAAAAATATTTTTAGCTGATTCTTTAATCTGCTCATGATGCATCTTGAATAAATTAAGGCCACCTGCCCAACAAGTAGAAATATACAAAAATTGCCCTCCTGTTTTATCCAAATGCCGCAAAAAACTGATATATTGTGGTGCGGTTAACTGCGCATAGGATTTTTCAGGTGAGCGCCATTCAGGGTAATAACTTGCATGCCCAGTTAAATAAATACGCTTTGCTATACTCGGATTTACAATCATTTTATTTAAGGTCTCAATGTTAATGGGATTGTATGTTTTTCCTTTTACCAACTGCTCTATTTTATATACAGGAATTTTTGTTAACTCATTAGATAAACCAATAGTAAATAGATGCTTTTGTCCAAATTTTTTGGGTAATAATAAAAGAAATTCTGTATTTTTTGTTCGATAGGTTTGCCATAGTTTTGGACTTTTTATTTGGTTAATTGCATTTTTTGCTTTTTCAATCCTTTCTAGGGTGAGTGCATATTTGGTTTGGGCAGTTGCAGCATCTTCCTCTAGAGCTTTAATTAAATCCTTATTAGGCCTACTTATTAAAAATAAAAAATATAATATATTAGGGGTAATTATAGTTGGAATTTCATCTTCTATCGCATTAGCAAGGGTAAGTGATGCCGCACCAAATTTATTATGAAGAGAAAGGTCATAATCTTTCACTTCATTTTTTCCTCCTTGATGTAAATCAATCACCAAATTTAATACTCTGTGGGGATCCTTTGGAGCTTTCATCATGGGGAAAATAAAAGAATTAAAGACCAAAAAGATAAACCAATAATACTTTCTCATCACTGCTCTCCTAAAATTTTATTTCAACATACCATCTTGCAAAACAAAAATTTGTTCCATTTGCTCTGCTACATACTTATCATGGCTGCTAATAATCAAACCCATATTATTTTCTACAACAAGTTGCAGAAGCAACTCAATCATTTTTTTACCTGTTGTAATATCAAGATTACCAGTCGGTTCATCAGCGAGTAAAAAAGTTGGTTTATTAAACAAAGCACGTGCAAAGGCTACTCGTTGTTGTTGACCACCAGACAAGCTCATTGGCAATTGCTCTTTTTTATGCTCAAGACCAACCTGTTGTAATAATTGCCCTGCTCTTTTTTTGCATTCTTCGAAAGATTTTTGTGCGATTAATCCAGGAACCATAACATTTTCCAAAACAGAAAGTTCTTTAATTAGGTACGGTTGTTGAAATAATAAACCCACCTGTTTATTTAAAAAATGATTTCGCGATTTATTATCAAACTGAAAAATATTTTTACCGTCCAACAACACTTGCCCAGAGGTTGGTTCCTCCAGGCCGGCTAGAATATGTAAAAGAGTTGATTTTCCGGTACCAGAGACACCGGTAATGGCATAGGTTTGTCCTTGTTGGAAATCGATCGTAATACCATTAAGCACATTTTCATGTTGGCTTTTGACATAAAATTCTTTATATATGTTATTCGCTTCGATTCTATTCATTTCTCAATACCTTCTACAGATCACTAAATTAGAATAATTTATTCATATAAATATCTTTATAATGGAATCAATTAATTTATTTTCCACTTTGAGGTTCAAGGAAACTCCCCTGCCATCCACAAGTTAATCCCTTTTAACACCCTTTTATTGTTTTTTTCCTATCACTTCTTCTAGACTTGGCATAAGGGAAAAGCAAAAGTTGTTACGACTGATAGTTTAGCACAATCGTACCAAACAAAAACGGGGGGACGTAATGAAAGCGGTACTAAATCAGGACATCCATGAGAATATGCCAGAAATGTTGCCAGTGATTCCAACAATGGATATCGTGGTATTTCCTCATATGATTGTCCCATTACTCGTACTTGACGAAAAAATAATAAATGGAATTCAAGAAGCACTTAAAGGTTCTAAATTAGTTTTTGTACTTGCAACTAAAAAGCAAATAGACAACCAGGATGCAATCGGCACAAAAGATCTTTATAATGTAGGTACCATTGCTTCGGTCATGCGTTTGATAAAAATTCCTGAGGGCGGTGTTAAAATTCTCATTCAAGGACTAACAAAAGCACACTCAAAAAATATTGTAACTAAAAACGAACAGCTACATGCGACAATAGAAAAAATTGAACCTATAGAAATAGAAAATAAACAAGAAGCTGCAGCATTAATCAAAAATATAAAATCAGTTACAGAAAAAATGGCAGTAAATGGTAATGCATTTACTCCGGATTTTCATTTAATATTAGCAAAAATGAACGATCCTGATAAGATTGCCGATTTTATTTTATCTCATTTGAATTTATCTGTAGACGAAGCACAAGAGTTGCTTGAATGCGCCTGTAAACAAAGGATGTTGCGTATACTTTTTGAGCATTTGAATAAAGAAATGGAAGTTTCTCAAATGCAAGAAAAAATACGTTCTGATGCTCGCGAATCTATGAACAAGTCACAAAAAGAATTTTATCTCCGAGAACAACTGCGTGTCATAAAAAAAGAATTGGGTGAAGATGACGTGCAAGAGATTGAAGAAATGCGTAAGAAGCTAGAAAAAATGCCATTAGCCCAAGAGGTTAAAAAAGAAGTTACACGGCAATTAAGCCGCTTAGAGCGTACAGCACCCGATTCTATGGAAGCAACGGTAACCAGAAATTATCTTGAATGGATCTTCTCCCTGCCATGGAATAAATGCACTGAAGATAATTTAGATATCTCGCATGCAAAAAAAATTTTAGATGAAGATCATTTTGGTCTAAAGGATATTAAAGATCGTATTTTAGATTTCATTTCAATTCGTAACTTAAAGCAAGATTGCTTTACTCCAATTTTATGTTTTGTAGGGCCTCCAGGGACAGGAAAAACTTCATTAGGTAAATCGATCGCAAAAAGTTTAGGTAGAAATTATTCACGCCTTTCACTGGGTGGGGTAAAAGATGAAGCAGAGATCCGTGGCCATCGCCGAACCTATGTTGGCGCTATGCCAGGGCGATTGATTCAAGCAATACGTAAAGCGGGATCATGTAATCCATTAATTGTAATCGATGAGTTAGATAAAATTGGTGCTGATTTTCGTGGTGATCCATCGGCCGCAATGCTTGAAGTTCTAGATCCACAACAAAACAAAACATTTTATGATAATTATTTGGGCGTGCCATTTGACTTGTCTAAAGTTATGTTTGTTGCTACTGCAAATACAATTGACACAATTTCTGGCCCATTACGCGACCGTATGGAAATTATCGAACTCTCCGGATATACCATTGAAGAAAAGCTACAAATTGCAAGAAAATACTTAGTTAGTAAAGCAATTAATGATGCCGGACTCAAAAATGCCGATGTTATTCTCAGCGATAAAGTATTAGATGATGTTATTATTAATTACACCAAAGAATCGGGCGTTCGCCAATTGGAACGCTACATAAAGAAACTCTGTTCAAAAACAGCACGTTCACTGGTTGAGAATAATAAATCTGTTACCTTTTCGATCAAGAATTTGGACCACTACTTAGGACCACGAAAGTTCCTGGAGGAAGAAACTATTCACCACGATCAAATAGGTATTTCAAACGGTCTTGCATGGACGCCATTTGGTGGACAAATGATTTCTATTGAAGCAATTTTAATGCAAGGCAAAGGAAAGCTCACGCTCACGGGCCAACTTGGCAGTGTTATGAAAGAATCAGCACAAGCAGCAATGAGTTATGCTCGTGCCCATGCTAATGAATTAGGTATCCCACAAAAGACATTTACTCATTATGATCTGCACATTCATGTTCCTGCCGGAGCGGTTCCAAAAGATGGGCCATCGGCTGGCATAACCATGCTCACCTCAATCCTATCTGCATTGACCCAACGACCAATAAATGCAAAATATGCGATGACCGGTGAGTTGAATCTGCGAGGTGAGGTAATGCCAATTGGTGGGGTTAAAGAAAAAATACTCGCCGCTAAGCGTAATAAAATGCTACACGTTATTTTACCCCTAAAAAACAAAAGTGATCTTGTTGGCATTGAAGATATAGCAAAAGATATTGATGTTATCTGGGTTAACCATGCTGATGAGGTGCTAAAGAGAGTACTACTTCCTTTAAAACACAAAAAAGGATCTGGAAAAGCAACTGCATGAAGATCCTAACAATTGGTAGTGCGATGCAGGATATTTTTATCTTGCACGCAACACCAGAGAGCATTAAATTAGATACAAAACAAGGGAAAAAATGCTTTTTGATCCTGCAAGAAGGAATCAAGATAGAAGTCCAAGATTTAGCAAAACACATCGGAGGCGGTGCAACAAACAGCGCTGTTTCATTTGCACGTCTTGGTTTTGAAACGAGTTCTTTTTTCAAAACTGGCAATGATGATATTGCACAGCATATTGTGCAAACATTAAAAAAAGAACATGTTAATCTTTCACTCGTTTGCAAAACAAAAACAAAAGATACGGGGACTTCTATAATTATTCCCTGCCCTTCGGGAGAGAGAACAACATTCGTTTACCGCGGTGCCAATCTAACCCTGAAACAAAATGAACTGCCTAACAATGCCATTGGAAAAACTGAATTATTATATATTACTTCCTTGAGCGGGCCACTTGCTCCCCTTTTGATTTCTATTGTAAAACAAGCAAAAAAAAATACCCTTGTGGCGTGTAATCCTGGCACGAGCCAACTAAAAGGGGGTGCTCAGTATTTACAAGAAGCATTAGCTGATATTAATTTGTTTATTTTAAATGGATATGAAGCACAGTTATTATTTCAAGAAATGATACGAAAAAATGAAAAATTAAAACAAACTATAACAGCCATACAATTGAATAAACAAAATAAATTTCCAGAATTATTACAACCCAAACCAATGACGAATGGCTTATATTTTGATTTAAAAACTTATTTTCAGCAAATCTTGGCCTCGGGTCCACAAATTGCAGTAGTCACAAATGGGGCGGATGGCGTATATGTTGCTCATCAAAATACCATTTTGTATTACCCCAGTTTAAAGACAAAAATAGAAAGTACCATTGGCGCAGGTGATGCCTTTGGATCAACCTTTACTGCCTATATTGCTCAAAAAAAACCGATTGAAACAGCATTGTTTGCTGGTATGATTAATGCCACGTCAGTTATTGAACATCTAGATACCCAAACTGGCCTGCTAAATCAAACTGATATTCAAGAAAGGCTAAAACAAATCGATAAGACTAAATTACAAAAAATTATCTTATAAAGAACTTTTTTTCTTTTCTGTAAACAAATCGGTACAATAAACAAAGTAATATAATTAGCTTTTAAGGGAAAAACTTCCATGAAAAAATATTTTTTTCTGTTTTTAATGATTAACATATTTCACATACTCGCCCAAGAACCAGCAAGAAAAAAAAGGAAGATAAGTTTTTTCATAAAAGAACCTACAAAAATAACCTACAAACGAAAACCCATTCAGAAATTACCTGAGCCTGTATCTAAAAAGGCAAAAAGAGAAAACCCTTTAATCCAGTTAGAAGGTAAAGTTCAAATTATAGGCGATCCTCACCTGCTGGCACCAGAAGAAACCATAAAAGCTTTAAAATTTCTTGATCAAGCTACTCCATGCATTAAGGTGTCTGCAATGAATACAAATGCAACTTATTTCACACCAAATGACTGGAATTCTCAAGGACATCCCTCGTTAGCATGGGATAAACATGACTTAGGCATACATGCTTTTCCTCATTATTTACCGCTTTCCTGGTTTGAAAATAAAAACGAAGGTGATAAGGTAAAATTTTTCTTATTTTTGCCAAATGGTCAAGGACGCTTAATCACACTTACATGCGCTTATTTTGAATTCTGGAATAGCCTTTCTACAGAACCCAACACCTTATCTGGCTATGTTAAACAATTCTCTGATCAAATTAAAAATCAAAAAGCTAATCAAGCAAATCTTCTAAAAGAAGCAAAAAAAAGAGCCCAGAAAAAAGAACGTAGAAAAAAACGAAAATTGCAAAAGAAAGCTTCCAAGCAAAAAGTACGTCCTAGAAAAAAGCAAAAAATTGGTGAGAACAAAAATAAAAAACAACAAATAGATGATGATAAGTTAGTAGCCCAAAGACTGCAGGCCCAAGATCTTAGTAATTTATTTTGGTTTGAATAATAGTTAGTCAGAGTCAGAATCTGGTATAGATTCTGACTCGTAACAATTATTTTTTAGATTTAAATCTTCTGCTAGGGCGTCGTCCTCTAGCTGGGCGCCGCTCTCTTGACCGTTGCCCACCCTGCGGTATATAATCATCACTCACAAAAGCCATAACTCTACGACCGCCAAGCTTTTTACCGCGGACCTTGTTCATTATAACCGTTATCGCTTTGCCGGTAGAAACGATATAACAACGACGTTTTAAGAGCTTCACTTTTTGTAATTGATCAGAGCTAACTTTTGCATACTCCTCAACAAAATCAAAAACATCTTCTGCACTAATACCATCATCAGATCCTACATTAAGGTAGATTTCTTGCATTTCATGATCCGCAGCATCTAATGAAACATCCTTTGAGGAAGAAAAGCTAACTCCATTTTCTTTTTCTTTAAAATAGGAATCATGTAAAAGTTTTACTACCACTTTAACCAGCTTTTCTTGGGGGATCCCTTGTACCAAGGTATGCAATTCTTTCATTATATTATGTTCAAAAATATCTTTTATATTAAGAGAATCTAAATATTGTTGAGCTTGGCTTACCCGAACGCTCATAATCTCTTGCGTGCTTGGAACATCCAGAGCTTGAATATCAATATTAAATTTACGTTTAATCATAGAAATCAATCGTAATTCACTCCGAGAGATAAAGGTAATGGCAATTCCTTTTTTACCAGCACGACCAGTTCTACCAATACGATGGACATAACTCTCAGGGTCCTCTGGAAACGAAAAGTTAACCACATGCGTTGCATCAGCAACATCGATCCCTCTAGCCGCAACATCGGTAGCTACTAAAATAGAAAATTCTTTATTTTTAAAGCGCTTAATCACTTTATTCCGTTGAACCTGATTCATATCACCATGTAATGCAAGTGCGGTATAACCAGCCTTTGCAAGTGTTTCTGCCACTTGTCCTGTTAATATTTTTGTGCGACAAAAAACAAAACCATAAAAATCTGGTGCAACATCGATAAACCTCATTAATGCAACAATACGATTTCTTTGTGGAACAATAGAAAAAAATTGCTCTGTGTTTGCAGACCCTACATCTGATTTGCTTACCCGCAAAGAAGCCGGATTATGCATGTGAGATTTCATGAGATCTTTGATACCTTTTTTAACCGTTGCAGAAAAAAGCCAGATAGTTTTACTCTTTGGTGCATGTTTTAAAATATCATTTATTTCTTGCTTGAATCCCATATCCAGCATGATATCAGCCTCATCAAGCACAATAGTTTTTAAATTTTTCAATTGCAGAGTGCCACGTTTTAAATGATCATTTAAACGGCCAGGAGTACCAACAACAATTTGCACCCCTTTTTTTAGTTGCCTAATTTGGTTTACAATTGAAACACCACCATAAACTGGCGCAATAGCTACATCTTTCATGAATCGAGCTGCATCATCCATGCTTTGAGTTATTTGGTTTACCAACTCTCTTGTGGGAGCAATAATTAGAGCTTGGGTATTTTTGGAAGAGCGATCAATCAATTGCAATAATGGAATGCCAAATGCAAGCGTTTTTCCCGTACCTGTTTGAGCTTGACCATGAAAGTCGATGTTTTTTTCTAATAATAATGGAATGGCTTTTTCTTGAATTTCGGTAGGAGATTCAAATCCTAATTTTTCAAGAGCTTGTATAATTTCGGGTAATAAAGATAAATCGGTAAATTTCATTTTTTTCCTATATGAATATAAAGAGATAAATCTCTTATTGGCTGACTGATGTTAATTCTTGCGCTTATACCCCATTTTTGGGTTATTCAGCCATACAGCAACCCTCATAGGACACCTTTCTATTATAACTCAATTTGTAAATTTTAGTCAACCATATTTGTAACTTTTTTCATTACCTTGATACTGGTTTTTTAGACATAGTATTATTAACCTTTTATATGAGTCTCCTTTACAAATATTATAGGTATATTAAGCTGATTAAAACCTATTTTAGTTTGAATCAAAAGGTTTTTCCCATGACCCAAAATGAAAAAAAACAACCTACGCACTCTCAAGATGGTTCCATTATCCAAGTTTCTGGGACCATTATTGATGTGCAATTCCACCAAGACCACGTTCCAGATATTTTGTATTTGTTGCAAGTAGTGTTTCCTGGTGAGGCCGAACGAATGAAAGATCAGCAATATGCGAGCTTAGAAGTCTCCCAACAATTGGGTGATGGCGTAGTTCGTTGTATTGCCATCAATAGTATTTTTGGCATTCGGCGCGGATTAAAAGTTATTAATACTGGCGGACCAATCACCGTTCCAGTTGGCAATCTCGTCCTGGGTAGAATTTTTAATGTTCTTGGCCAAACAATTGATGACAAGCCACCATTAAAAAAAGATGTTGAGCGATGGTCTATCTACAGAGATGCGCCAAAACTTACAAAATTAAAAGTTACCGACCAGCTCCAGGAAACTGGTATCAAAGTTATCGATGTTATGTGCCCCTACATTAAGGGTTATAAAATCGGGTTATTTGGTGGTGCTGGTGTTGGAAAAACTATTTTAGTACAAGAACTGATTCGAAATATTGCAACAGAGCATGGTGGCGTTTCCGTATTTAGCGGTATTGGAGAACGTACTCGCGAGGGTAATGAACTCTGGCTAGAAATGAAGCGATCCGGTGTTTTAGATAAAACCGCATTAGTATTTGGCCAAATGGGAGAATTGCCTGGTGCTCGCCTGCGCGTTGGCCAGTCTGGTCTTACCATGGCTGAATATTTCCGGGATCATGAAAAAAAAGATGTACTGCTGTTTATTGATAACATTTTCCGCTTTGTACAAGCCGGTTCTGAAGTCTCAACACTACTAGGTCGTTTGCCATCTGCAGTTGGTTATCAACCAACCCTTGCAACCGAGATGGGTGCTTTCCAAGAGAGAATTTGTAGTACGGTCAATGGTGCAATTACCTCGATACAAGCAGTATATGTTCCTGCTGATGATATTACCGATCCTGCACCGGCAACAACATTCTTGCACCTGGACGCTAGTACCGTTTTATCCCGTAAACTCGTTGAGCTTGGATTATATCCGGCAATTGACCCGTTGCAATCATCATCAAAAGGGATGCAACCTGATATTGTTGGAGACCGCCATTATAAAATTGCTCGTGATATTCAACAAATTCTGCAGCGCTATAAAGAGCTACAAGATATTATTGCCATTTTAGGAATGGATGAATTATCCGAAGAGGATAAAAAAACTGTATATCGAGCAAAACGGATTCAAAAATTCCTCACCCAACCACTTTATGTTGCTGAGTTTGCCTCTGGCTTAACTGGTCGTTATGTGACTCTCAAAGAAGCGCTTAATGGTTTTGAGCAAATCATTGCGGGTGATTATGATCATCTACCTGAGCAAGCTTTTTATATGGTTGGAACTATCGAGGAAGCAAAAGAAAAAGCAATCAAACTGCAAAACGAAAGATAAACATGCAGTTAACTATTTTATCTCCTTTTAAAAAAGATAGTTATAAAGATATTGAATGGGTAGAACTACGCACTGACACCGGCAATTTTATCGTTCAAGAAGGCCATGCGCCAACTATATTAATTTTAAAAGAACAACAACCAATTGTTTTTCTACATAATAAAAAAGAAAAAAAAGTTGTGATTCAAGCTGGCATTGCTGATATTACTCGGCAGCAAGTTACTATTTTGATTCAAAAAGAAAAACCATGACAAACTATGGCATTGATGCACCAAAAATAATACGTAATTTATTTTTGCAAGGTATTGCGTGTTTAATTTTTGCTTTAGGCCTTTATTACAATCTCTATTTTTTCCGTATTCTAGTTCTTATTTTATTCTTCGGCTCTGCAATTATTTGTTTATTATTTTCTTTGCTAATGATCTTAAGCAGCCTTGTGGGCAAAAAATGGCAAGCAAAAAGATTGATCAATTCATTATCGTTAAAAGGTGATGAAACCCTTTTAGATATTGGTTGCGGGCGTGGATTACTTTTAATAACCGCAGCAAAACAATTGAAAACTGGTAAAGCAGTTGGTATTGATATTTGGCAAGCCGAAGATCTATCAGGCAACACAAAAGAAGCAACTCTAAAAAACACTCACAAAGAACAGGTAGAGAACCAAATAAAATTAATGGATGCAGATGTTCGCACCATGCCGTTTGATGATAATACCTTTAATATTATTGTTTCCTCTATGACTATTCATAATATTTACAACAAAGATGAGCGTAAAAAGGCATTGCAAGAGATCAAACGAGTTTTAAAGCCAGGTGGCATAGTTTTGATTCAAGATTTCCAACATACCAAAGAATATGAACAAGTTTTAAAAAAACTCGGCATGCAAAACGTAAAAAGATCTGGTTTGCAATGGCTTTTATTTCCTCCAGTTAGGATTGTACGTGCACAAAAAGAGGAAAACAAATGAAAAAAATTCTAGTAATCATACTACTACTAAAAACAGTTTTTTTGATTTCAATGGAGCCACATAAACAAGATTATTGTCAAAAGAAACTGCCATTATTGGATGTACCAGTTTCATTCTTAACTATAAATGATTTAAAATATTACAGGTCAATAGAATCGTTACCAAGTGTCAAACTTCATAATCCAAAAAAAATAGATAAATGGCCTAATAAAATCCTATTTTGCAGTGAGATTTATTTTAAATTGGCTAATATTGGCTCAAGATACGATGATGCTTTAGGATATAGTGATTTGTTTGATGAGGAACCAGCAATTGAGGACCTTAAAAGTATTTCCAAATTTGTAATAAAAATCCCTGCAAAAACTAAAAGTGAAAAACCAATTCTTTTAGCGATAAATGCATCTAATTCTCCGTTTTTTAAGGATAAAGAAGGAAAAATATATTCATTGTGCAAGAAAGATATTCCACGACCCAGATATATTAATAAATATATGCTTGATAAAAGACCTCAATCTCCGAAAGATAGTGCTGGAGTTTTTCTTATTACAAGTGTGTATATTTATGGTTTTTATCGAGGAAAAGAACAAAACTACTAAGAGAAATAAATATGAAAAAAATTCTACTAATTTTGTTACTTGCAAAAACATGTTCTTTAATCGCAATGAACGAAATTGAATCAAATGACAACGGTGATACTACTAGAACGACTAGCCAATCATGGTTGGTAAACCTGGAAATCAACCAAAATTTAAAATATTACTTACAAAAACGAGAACCCTATAAAAATATTGATGATCTTTTGCAAATACCATCATATTGGTTGGTGAAAGATAAGCTTGATTTAAATGCCAATGCAGATGATGTAATAACGGGTACACCCTTAGCATATCTATGGAAAGAATTTTGCGAATCAAATGCAAATAATGACAAGGTTTTTACATCTCTTTGTCAACTATTATTAAAAAATGGTGCAGATCCAGAAAAGGCGCATGTTGCACAAAATACTAATGCTTTTCTTGAATGGTGCCAAAAATGCAAAAAATTACTTGTAATAAAGGATTATTGGCAAAAAAAGGCAGATGAAGTTAGACATAACTTTGAGGAATATGGTTCAAAGGAATCTGGACCAAAAGCTCTCTGGGCAATTCGCTGGGATAATAACGAGAAGAAAAATGAGCTACTTAAAGAAATTGGCATATATGAAGATTTTTCTGAGTTTGAAAAAAAACCACAAGAAGAAAAAAATGATATTTTGTATGCATTAGATATTATTCATTGTGACACAAAATATTTTATTAAAGCCATTGAAAATGGTGCTCAACCAACAAAAAGAACTCTTTGGTCTGCCTGTTTTGAAGCCAATAGAGAATATAACCCAGGTCTTGAGGATAGTAAGTTACTATTTTTAATTGCATGTGCAGGATTGAAACTATCTCGCTGCGATTTTTTTAAGGAAAAATGGTTAAATCACCTCGCGCTAAAGGCACGAAATGATGTTAATATTTATCAATTTGTTCGGCACATTGGTATTTTTGAAATATTCGATGAAGTACAATTTCTTAAGGGATTTAATCCAAAATCTAATCTACAAGAGACTAAACGATATTTAAAAAGGAAAGGATTATATGCGAATCCTTTTTGGCAACAATTTAAAACATATCAGCAATCAGAAAAAGATGCTGTCTTAGAAGACTTTGAGTTATTAGAAAATAATGCAGATCAAGAAAAGCACATGAAACTGGCAATTATGTTTGGTGCACAACCAACCATTGATACATTAATTCTTATCTATAAAAAAGATTATGCACAATTAGCAAAGTTCTTTATCACAAAACAAAAACAATTAAAACCTGATGAATTCTGCTTTGCGAATTGTAATGTAAAATCGACAAATGTGAGTCCTGAAAAATATGCCTATTCATACCAGGAAATAAACAAAAATAGCTTCTCACGAATGCAAAAATGGTTTAATCAATTCATAGAAAAGAGTGAATGAAGAAATTACTTGGCACCATTTGTGGTGGTTCATTAACCGACGGTTTTATTATGCGTTTGTGCCCACAAACTGATCTTGAGGATATTAAAACGGGCAAGTTTGTGTGCATTTCTGGTAATCAGTATAAATTCTTTTCATTAATTACTGATTTATCATTAGAGGTTACTAATCAAGATATTTTTTTATATCCACCACAGGAGCATGAAACACTACTCAAAGATATGCTCAAGCGCAAGGATATGTATGCAACGGCAAATTTAAAACCGATGCTCATGCTTGATAGAGAAAATAAAAAAATGCCGGTAAAAACTATCCCACCACACTTTGCTCAGGTGCATGAGGCAACCAACAAAGATGTTGCACTTATTTTTGGTGATGAGGATGATCCAAGCAAAAACTACTTTAATATTGGCAAGCCACTTGATATGCAAACACCCGTATGTTTGGATCTGGAAAAGTTAACTGAGCGCTCAAACGGCATTTTTGGCAAAACCGGCACTGGAAAAACGTTTTTAACACGATTAGTTTTGGCCGGTTTAATAAAAAATAATAAAGCAGTAAATTTAATTTTTGATATGCACAGTGAGTACGGCTTGCAAGCACGCAAAGAAGGCGGCGGTAAATCATTTGTTAAAGGCCTCAAAACGCTTTTTGGTAATAAGGTTGCAATATTTTCTTTAGATCCTGAATCAACCCGTCGGCGTGGTGGCCAGCCGGACGTTGAATTAACATTATCTTATCAGTCAATCCATGTTGAGGATATTTTATCACTACAAAGTGAACTGAATCTCCACTCAACCGCCTTAGAAGCAGCTTATTTGATTGCGGCAAAGTACAAGCAAGATTGGCTGCAGGCACTACTCGCGCAAGGGCATAATGCAAAAGAGTTTGCCCAATCAATTGGTGCCCATCCAGAATCGATTGCGGCATTATATCGAAAATTAAAACGAGTTGAGCGTTTACCATTCTTTAAAGCCCGCATGCCTGGGACTGCAACAAAAGATTATTCTGTGATTGACCAAATGATGGAGTTCATCGAGAAAGATATTAGCATTATTATTGAATTTGGTAATTACACCTCAACGTTTGTATATTTGCTGATTGCAAATGTTATTACCCGTCGCATACATAAGGAATATGTTGCAAAAACGGAAAAATTTTTAGGTTCACAAAAAAAAGATGATGAACCAAAAAAACTCATGATCACCATTGAAGAAGCACACAAATTTCTAAACCCTGCTGCGGCAAAACAAACTATTTTTGGTACTATTGCGCGAGAGATGCGCAAATATTATGTTTCTTTATTAGTAGTAGACCAGCGTCCTTCTGGCATTGATCAAGAAATTATTTCGCAAATTGGTACCAAAATTGTTGCCCAACTAAATGATGAAAAAGACATTGCCGCAGTGCTAACTGGCATTAATAATGCAACTAACTTACGTTCTGTTTTGGCATCACTTGACTCCAAAAAACAAGCTCTTTTGATGGGCCATGCCCTTGCCATGCCCGTGGTAGTACAAACACGTGAATATGATGATGAGTTTTACCGTGCAATGGGTGACATATCACAAAGACAAGTTGATGAATTAATTAAAGAATTATTTTGACCAAAAGCTAAAAAGTGCTTAATCTAAGGTTAAATCACCTCATTGAAAAAAGGTTAATTATGAAAAAATATATATTTTTGTTTCTTGCAACATGCATGATTCATCAGTCTTTTGGCCAAATGATATATGATGTTGAAGAATATGTTCTTGGTACCCTTATTCAAGTATTTGA
The DNA here is from genome assembly GCA_029262615.1 of Candidatus Babelota bacterium. GTDB lineage: Bacteria > Babelota > Babeliae > Babelales > Vermiphilaceae > JAJCZD01. The sequence goes on along the minus strand of JAJCZD010000005.1, from coordinate 296,153 downwards.
TCCAATGCCTGGTGGTGAAGGGTATAATGATTTGGAAGCCCTACAAAAATATGATCGTAAAAATAATGATTGTGTAGTAGAAGATATTAAAGAAATTGAAAGAAATATCCTTAATAATAATAACATTCGCTTGGGTATTGCTTGGAATTTATTACGACACTGGTCAAATAGCATTGATGAAAAAACAATTCAATACGCAATGAACGAAGAAATAGAAAAATTTGTAAACAATAAAAGCTACAATACTGCTTTATACAAAACAAAAAATAATGCAATCTCCCAAAAAGTAGCCAAGAGCATTCTTGGTGAACTACAGAAAAAACATCAATCTGCTAGTTTCTTATTTCATGGTATTTTTCGTAATTTCATTGGTAACGCCTTAAAACAAAAAGCTCGAGAGTGTTGCAATCGATTTGAACAGCCACTTCAAACACAACACCATCACGATTTATACCCATCAGAGAATTGCTGCGTATGTTTTGACTCTTTTAAAGATGTCCAACGTATTTATTTAATGCCTTGTGGCCATGATATTTGTAAAGTCTGTGCACAGCAATGGTTTTTTGATCAACGTAAAAATTCTTGCCCTCAATGCCGTGCAATAACTGAAAAAAATGATTTACGAATCGCACTGCAAAATAACAGACCGCCGGCGTATAATCCTGAGTGGCCTGAATATAGATAATACTAAATTAACTTATTATTTCCTCACAGCTGGACAGATCGAGCCTTCATGTTATTTTAAATAATATGATTTCAGTCGAGTTTAGGAAAAAATAATGAATAAATTAATACCCATTGTGATCAGCCTATTAATCGTAAGCACTGCCTATATTTGGCACTCCCACAATCAATGCCCACTGCCAACAAGAGCCCTTGAGAAGAAAACCATAATTGTGGGTACCAATTCCGAATACCCTCCTTTTTCTTTTATTAAAGATGACCAGATTGTAGGGTTTGATATTGACCTTGTAAAAGAAGTAGTAAATCGTCTAGACAAAGAAATAGAAATAAGAGATATGCCCTTTACCGCTTTGATACCCGAGACACAATTGGGACAAATTCAAGTTATTGCAACTGGCCTAAGCCCCACCGCCCAGCGAGCAAAACGGTTATTATTTACAAAACCATACTTAACTGGCGGTTCACTTTTGATCATTTCTCGCGCAGATGCCCCACTAAAAACACTTTCAGAATTAATTGATAAAGATGTGGTTGTAAATGAAGGATTTACTGCAGATTTTTTTATGTCTGATATAGAAGGCCCTCACTTAGTCAAACTAAAAGCACCCGCAGAAGCGTTTTTAGCACTGCAGAACAAACGTGCTGATGCATTTGTAAGTTCACAAGCAAGCGTAACACCATTTTTTGACAAGTACGGAAAAGAACAATTTTCTATTACAGTAATTCCAGAAACAGAAGAAATTATTGCATTAGCGATATCTAAAAAATTTCCTAAATTACTTGAACAAATACAAAAAGTACTTGAAGAGCTCCAAGAAGATGGTACCATCGAGCACCTTAAACAAAAATGGAATCTTTAATGATCGATTTTCAATTAATTGTCGATTCATTTCCAAAACTCCTGCGTGGAACAATTACTACACTTGAAATTGCAACACTCGGTACGCTTATCGGTATTATATTTGGCACCGTTTTAGGCCTTGGAAACACAAGTAAAAACAAACTACTAAGGTTTTTGATTTCGACTTACGTCACCATCATGCGTGGTACGCCTATGCTGATTCAAATTGCAATAATGTTTTATTTCCTACCACAAATAGGATTAGGACTACCCCGTTTTTGGGCTGCAACACTGGCTATAGGCCTCAATAGTGCGGCCTATATAAGCCAAATTGTCAAATCAGGAATACAATCGGTAAGCATGGGCCAAATTGAGGCGGCTCGTGTTATGGGATTTTCTCACTGGCAAATTATCCGTTTTATCATTTTGCCACAGGCTTTTGCTGTCGTATTTCCCGCTTTGGGTAATGAATTGATTACATTAGTAAAAGACTCAAGTTTAGCATCCACTATTGGTGTTGTTGAGTTAACAAAAGAAGCAAGCCAAATTTCCAGTGCAACCTACGATTTTATGAGTATTTATCTTGCTGTTGCCTGTATATATCTTATTCTAACATTTACCCTTTCACAGATTCTTAATTATGTGGAGAAAAGGATAACTAGGCATGTTACATCTTAAAAATCTGAACAAAAAATACGGCACAAAAAAAGTTCTTGATACTATTAATGTCACTGTTGATCATGGATCGATTGCTGTTTTTTTAGGGCCGTCTGGAGTAGGCAAATCAACCCTGCTACGTGTTTTAAATAATTTAGACGAACTTGATTCTGGTTTTGTTTTATTGGATGGCAAAACCTTAGATTTAAAAACAGTAAACAAAGAACATACCATCGGGATGGTTTTTCAAAGCTTTAACTTATTTGATCATCTAACAGTGTTGCAAAATGTTACACTGGCCCTTGAGAATGTACTTGGAAAAAATAAAAAAGAAGCAGAAACAATTGCTCATAAATTACTAAAAAAATATGGTTTGCAAGAACAGGAAAAAAAATTTCCTAAGCAGTTATCTGGTGGCCAAAAGCAACGCTTGGCACTCGTACGAATTCTTGCATTAAAACCAAAAGTAATTTGCTTGGATGAGCCAACCTCAGCATTAGATCCTATTCTAACAACACAAGTTGCTAATACTATTGAAGAACTTGCTCAGCAAGGATACATTGTTCTGATTGCAACACATGACACTATGCTTTTGGAAAAATTATCCTGCATGATTCATTTAATGAAAAATGGAAAAATTATTGAGTCTGCAGATTCAACTCATTACTTCAACAAAAAATCTGAATTTGGACAAATAGATGCCTTTGTACGTGGATCAAAATAAAGAAATTGACTTGCAAAATAATAATACTTATCTTTGACTAAAAATTAACCCTTTAGCTTATAAAACGTATTCTTAATTTTAAAGAGGAGAAAACAAAATGAAAAAAAATCTATTCCTTTTATTTTCTGTATACTCATTACTCGCAACTAAAATTGAAACACCTCTTACCTCAACTGATTTAAAAAGAACAATTCAAGAACACAAATTTGAATATGTTGAGTTTATGTTTACTGACCTACTGGGTAATATAAAAACAGTATTAATTCCCCAAGATGAGGTATCCTCAGCGGTCTTTCGTGGTTTGTATTTTGATGGTTCATCCATTCCAGGCTTTACCCATATTAATGATAGCGATTTATTACTTAAAGCAGATATTAAATCTTTTTGTGCAGTGCCCTGGACCAAAGGATTCCAAAAAACCGGGCAACTAATATGCAATGTACATGATGATAATAATAAAGCGTATAAAACTGATGCACGCCACATGCTCAAACAAATTATGCATGAAGCCCGTGAGCTTGGGTATGATTTCATGGTTGGCCCAGAACTTGAATTTTTTTTATGCAAAAAAGATAAAAACCCGGCAGATAACTGCACCTATTTTGGCACAGATACAGATTTGGCTATGTATGCAAACAAAAAAACAATATTCTCAACGCTCAAAGCACAGGGAATCCCAATTGCAAAATGGCACCACGAGGTTGCCTCTGGCCAAAATGAAATGAGCATTGTGTACACTGATGCACTAAGCATGGCAGATCATCTGATCAAAGCGCGCCATACAATAAAAATATTAGCACAACAAATGGATATGATAGCAACTTTCATGCCAAAGCCTATGAGTAATCAAAATGGCTCTGGCATGCACATTCATTTTAGTTTGAAAGATATAAAAACTGGTGAAAATCTTTTTTATGATGAGCAAGACCTATATAATTTGTCTCCACTGGCAAAACATTTTATTGCAGGCGTATTAAAACATATTCCAGAACTGTGTTCTTTTTTTGCGCCCACTATTAATTCATACAAACGCTTAGTTCCTGGTTATGAAGCGCCAGTTTATGTTTGCTGGGGTAAGAAAAATAGAAGTGCTTGCGTGCGCATTCCGCAGTTTGATCCTACACACGCTGCAGCAGCACGAGCTGAACTGCGCTGTCCAGATGGCATGTGTAATCCTTATTTAGCTTTTGCAAGTATACTTGCTGCAGGGCTTGAAGGCATAAAAAACCAATATGAAATTGATGCGCCAATTGAAAAATCAATATTTGAAATGACAAAAGAAGAAATAAAAAAGTGTAATACAACAACCTTGCCAACAACACTGCCCGATGCACTTGAACTGCTACAAAAAAGTAGATTGGCACCAATGTATTTAGGCCAACAATTAGTAAACAAATTTCTTGAAATAAAAACTGAAGAAATTAAATGCTTTAATCGTTTTATTACTGATTGGGAAAAAGAACAGTATTTCTAAACTGCTTCATATAAACGCTTTGGAACAAATATAAAAGCTTGGCCATCCTCAGTTAATTTGAGGGTGGCTACAATATCAACCGTTCCTTTTTCAAGTAGCATAGCCCAATTTTTATTATCAATTGGAATGTCGGCATGTCTACTTAAGCTTATTGGGAAGGCAAGATCAGAATCATCGAAGCTAAATATTTGCTGTTGTTGATAATTAAATAAAAACTTCCCTATAAAAGGCCCGGTTAATTGTAAGATGGTAAAGCCTTGTGCCTCGATTGTGGTCATTAATTCTTTAACGGGAATACTTGCTTCTTTTTGCCATTTAAACCGAAGATATCCTTTTTCAAAATCATCGTTTTGCACAAAATAACCAGCACTGGTTACGCCATCAATTGCTTGTACTTTATCAACTACTAGTTGTGCACAAAGTGGGCACTCAACGCCTTCTACTTGCATCACAACTGTTTCTTTTTCAATCGGTACAGGTATATCAATCGAGGTGGTAGAAGATTCTAACTCGGCTGGGTTTACTTCTTTTGCACGCTTTTTACATGAACTTAAAAATAATAAAACTAGAAAAGAAAGTGTGGATAAAAACTTTTTCATATCATAGACCTTTGTAACCTAATTTAATTTTATAATAACACGATTAAAAAAGTAAAAAAGACCTTGAGCTCAACTATCCCGAAAGGTTAGTTTTTTCGTACTTTTCCTTGACAATATCAATGCGGATTGGTACGATTTTGCCAGATTCAATCAAAAAATAGAAATAAAAACGTCCCTAAATGAACAATACAATAAAAAGTATTGTTCACCCCCCTAACCCTTCAGCTTTCCCAAGTTGAAGGGCTTTACTTTTTATACTAAAACTTGGTGTAGTGAAATTGTTGCTGCAACAGAGAACTGTGTATCATTTTTTTGTAATATAAAATCTTCAATGGTAATTGATTGCTCTTTGTGCACTAAATCTTTTAGAAATAATTGCACCTGGCCCCAATCACCTTGAGTCTTTATAGACAAACAAGACTCAGTTGGTTTGCTACCAATTGTACAAGAGACAAGTTGTAGACCATTGTTGGCCATCATAGTAATAATATGATCGGTATACTGTGCAGTTTTTACCGACGGAAACGCATTTACTATTTGTTTTAACTTTATTCCTTGAGACTGAATCCTTTCTTGCAATGACACGCATTTATTCTGTGCAACATTGCAACGTTTATTTTGTCGGCAGCAACTTTCTGTTTCCATTCGAAACTGCATAATCTGGTGATCGATGGCTGCATGAATAAAAAAGAACCACAAACTGAATGTAACAAACAAGCTCATGAAGGTAAGCCCATACCGCCAAAATGGATTTATTTGCACTAGCCGTGCATACCACTTGTTACCACGTGGAATAAAAAACAACTCTACTCTCCCGTTTTTAAATGAGTTCATTAACCCATTGCATAGGATCAACAGCAATGTTTTTTATGCGCATCTCCCAATGCAAATGATAGCCAGCTGCATAACCAGTTTTTCCAAGGGTACCTACTGGGTTGCCTTTGCAAATTTTTTGCCCAACTTCAATCTCAGCAAATTCATCTAGATGGAAAAATAAAGAAACGATTCCACAACCATGATCAATTACAATAGTATTACCACTTTCTGCAAAACGGTCTTTTAGAGCAATAACCCCATCTTGGGTCGCCCATACTACACTTTTGGGTAAATTAATCACATCCAATGCTGAATGTCGATAGCGCCCTTTTTCTTGTGTGGTACGCATAGTACCAAACTCACATGTTGTTCTTGTTATATCAATTGGTGCACAAAAAGGACCTTGCCACAATTTTTTCTTTGGTGAATTTTGTGCAATCAATGCAAGTTCTGTTTCAAACTCTACTTTAGATCTTCCCAACTCTTTTTCTTGTACAATTTTTTCTTTATTGACCGTAATACGTTGTGTTTTGAATTGGCCTGCAATAATTTTAAAACGATCTTGCAATTCAAAAATAGCACCTACATTATCTTTTATTTTTACCGAAAATAGATAATTTTGTACTTTTTCCTCACATGGTATTGGTACATAACATTCGTAGGTATTTGGTTCGGTTAATACGCAGTCATACACATTAGCAAAAGCAGAAAGCTTGGCTTGAGCAATTGGCTTATTTACACAAAATGCGATCTTTAGTGTCCGCCCTTGCAAAACACTATAGTCACCATTTTTTAATAAATGTGCTTCGAGATTTACATTATCAACATAAAAATCTACCTCTTGAGTAATAGTATTTTTATGAAAAGTAGTGTCAGTAAAAACCGTTTTTAATGTATGAATACCGCCAGCAAAATCTTGTAAACTAAGTGTAATGGTTTGCTCAAGATCTTTTGCCTTAATCCGCTGTTGACCAACTATCTCTTTATTATCAATGAATAAACAAAAATATCCCGTCTTATCACTTGAGACCAACATATTAATTGAATCAGAATAAAATTGACCCTGCTTAACACCATGCAAAATTAAATGTGGTTTTGATCTATCACAGAAATAAGAATAACTGCTAAATAAAAACCAGCCAAACAGTGCACACCCTGCAAACAAAAAGAGTGTTCTTGCGCGCATTATCGCTCCAGAAAATTAAAGGTTTCGTTTTGTTTTAAGAATAGTTTGTTTTGCACACAAGGTAAACGAAAAAACAAAATTAATAAAAAATAGCCTGGAAACAGTAGCAAGCCACATGCTAGCTCGCATTGCATATATTGACAGACTTGTTATACTATTAGAAATTAATTGGAGCAAATAGCCATGCAACTTTCACTTCCCAGGTCACCGGGTGTGTATCTGTTTAAAAATGATAAAAACGAGATTATATATATCGGAAAGGCAAAGTGCCTTAAAAGCCGAGTAAAAAGCTATTTCCAAAAAAATAATCCGGTTGCTAAGGTTGGTTTTTTGGTTCAAGAGCATGATACCGTTGCGTGGATTCCAACCAAGAATGAAATTGAAGCACTCTTGTTAGAAGCACAATTGATTGCTCGGTACGAGCCAAAATATAATGTGTTGCTAAAAACTGGCCAGCCATTTGTCTATATTGTATTTACTAAATGTTTAGATACGTGGAATGGCAGAGGCCATTTACCCCAATTAAAAATTGTACGTAATAAAAAAGATAAAGGTTTTTATTTTGGTCCGTTCCTGCACAAAGGTGATGCACGCAAAATGTATAACTTTTTAAGGCAGGTTTTCAAGCTCAATATCTGCAACAAAAGTATTGCTAATGGTTGCTTGCAATTCCATTTGGGAAATTGTGCGGGCAACTGTAAAGATGGATTTTCTGTGCGCGATTATGTATTCCGTTTGCAGTTGGCCATGGATGTTCTGAAAAATAATCAGAAACCGTTTAGAAAAAAAATTAAAGAAAAAATTATTGAATACAATACTGAACTTGCATTTGAAAAAGCACGCAAATTAATGCAGTATCTTGATACATTTGAAACTATTTTTGAAACGCTAAGCACCAAATTTAAAGAATCAAAGTTTGAACCGGCGATTTTCCACGCAACCGCACCACAAAAAATAAATTATGTTCAAACCAGCACGCAGTTACAAGAATTAACCAAAGCCGAAAAGCCAATTATTTCTATAGATTGCTTTGATATTTCCCACTTTCAAAGTAGTTATTTGGTTGGTTCATGCGTACGTTTTGTTAATGGCAAGCCAGAAAAAAATAGTTTTCGAAGATTTAAAATTAAAACACTCACCCAGCAAAATGATTATGCTTGTTTGCAAGAGATTGTTTCTCGTCGTTATCGTAACTCGGATGATATTCCTGATTTGGTACTTATAGATGGTGGCAAAGGTCAGTTGAGCTCTGTTGAGAAAATTATCCCACAAGCCAATTGCATTTCATTGGCAAAACGAGAAGAGACTATTTATGGTAAACATTTTAAAGATGGTATAAAGCTTGATATCCAAACTAATATTGGTAAATTGCTAATTGCTTTGCGTGATTATGCACACCATTTTGCCATCAGTTATCATCGATTAAAAAGAAAGATTGGGAAAAATTAGTTTTTATTTGATTTTTTTTCTTTTTAATTCTTTTTTACTTTTGTTACTTGTTCCAAGAATTCATATAATCTTCGTAATATCGCTGAATCATTGTCATTATTTTCGTCATCATTTTCAATTGGAGGTAATGTACATGAAAAGTACTCAGGATTAGTTTGCAGAAGATTCTCAAGGTCTTCAAACTCATTTTTAGAATACTTTAAACCGCCGTTTTGTTTATCATAGGTCAGGGCACATTCAAAAATTGTATCACCTTTTTTATACGATTGTTTAAATTCAATACTCACTGGAGTTTCGTGACGTTTAATCCGACATTTCTGCACAAAAAATTGCTTAAATTCTTCTGGAGCTATGACTGTTTTATTATTATCTGAATTCATACATTTAATTGCAAAAGAAGTTAGAATGCTCAAAATTAAAAATGATTTATAAATATTCATAATTGCTCCTTGTTATTTTTGACTTGTACTTCTAAGAAATCAAATATTTCTTGTATTACTTCTGTTGGTACCTTAACCTTCTTTACTTTAACTAATTTGCAACAGGATGGCGAGTTCAAAGTCTGTTTTTTTCCTATTAATTGTCCTTGCATTACATGCAATTGTTTTCTTTGTTTATTGTATAAAAGAGCTCGCCGATGACAAACTCCTTTTACATTGTAGATTTGAATGTATTTTGTAATTTGCGTTGCGTCCTGCCAATACACTATTGGCTTTTCTACTTCCAAATTAAAAATTTCATCTGCCCCTTTTGGAGGATTTTTAATGGAAATACTCTTTTGAGGTTTATCGGAGGAGATCATGCATTGCAGAAAACTTGGAATGCTTAAACAAAAGGAAAGAATTAGTTTGTTCATAAACAAATCTTAAAGTTCTCTGAATCATAATGACGCTTGCCAATCTGTAGATTCACTTTCGTATCTGTGTTTTTCTTCTAAGTATCTAAATATCTTTTCTATAGATTGCTGGTCAATCTTAACTGGTTCTTGCCATTCTGCAAATTCATTTCCTCCGGTATGCTCGAGGCATTCATAACGTGCAGTTATTTTACCATTTTTTGTGTTTAATGTAATAAATGGAGACCCATTGTCCCCATCTACTGGAGATCCAGTTCTTCCATATTGAGAAAAAGTAATTGTATTACCTTTCTTTTCTCTAAAAATTGGTTCGTCGAGTTTAAATATTTTTTTCAATACTTTAGGTCTTTTTCTTTCCATCATAACAGCCACATTAGCAAGATGACCGAACCCAAACTTATTTAATTGTTTTTGTTTTTGGGATATTGGTTGTTTTTTTTGCATACAGTGCAATGAAGTTACGACACTTAACATAAAAACTAATTTATAAAACGTATTCATATTTTTTTCCTCAGAAAATAAGATTAATTATTTTTTGGATTTTCTTTTTTTTGTTTCTGATATTGATTTTCAAGAAAAGTGAACCAAACATATGGCGCAGCCGACATTTCAGGAGGTTGGTTCCATCTCCAATAAATTTTATTATCAGATTTTGTAAATACAAGGTGTAGTTGTTCTTCTTTTTTATTTCTCGCACATTGTAAATAAGCTATAGCATCTTTTGTTTCAGCTCTAGAAACTGATTGATTGAATCTAAAATACTTCAAAAAAAAATTAACTTGGTCCTTAGGAATTTCTTCTTTTGAGATTATTATTTCAGTTTTTTCAAAATTAGTTTTTTTATCCATACAAAAATTGTAAGAAAGAAAAAAAATACTGAATAATACAAATTTAACAAACGTATTCATAAGTCCCTCATAAATGTAGTAAAATATAATAAAGAGTATAATTATAAGGTTTTTTTATGCAAATGACTGAAAAATTCACCAATGCATCTGCGGAACTACTAAACCGTGCGGTACAGATTGCAACAGAACGGCGTAATCCGGTTTTGCAACCACTGCACACTTTAGCAGCTGGCCTGCAAGATGATTTCTGTATTTCATTTTTTAATGCACTTAATGTGCCAGTACAACCCCTACAAGAAATAATTAATCAAGAGCTTGATAACCTACCGGTTGCAACTGGCACGCAATTGGCCGCTGATCATATAATGGATGAGTTTCTGCGGGGCTGCTTGCAACAAGCAAATCAGTTGGGTGATCAGTACGTGAGCCTGGAATCGTTTTTGTTGCAATGGAGTAAAACAGAACACTTACCAACTTCTATTCGGGCATTATTTCGACAAAACAAATTTACTCATGATGTTATTCTGGCTCATATAAAAAAATTAAGAAAAGGGAAAACAGTTATGGATAAACAAGCTGAAAGCTCATATCAAGCTTTGCAAAAATATTGCACCAATATCACTGAGCAGGCAAAAGAAGGCAAATTAGATCCAGTAATTGGGCGGCATGAGGAAATTCGGCGCGTTATCCAAATATTATCTCGGCGAACAAAAAATAATCCCGTTTTAATTGGTGAACCTGGAGTTGGTAAAACCGCAATTGTAGAAGGTATTGCTCAGCGCATTATTAATAATGATGTACCAGAGAGTTTAAAAGGTAAACAGATTTGGGCACTTGACCTTGGCAGATTAATAGCAGGTGCAAAATACCAAGGTGAGTTTGAACAAAGATTAAAAGCAGTGCTCAAAGAAATTGAAGATTCAGATGGAAAAATAATTCTGTTTATAGATGAAATGCACATGCTAGTTGGTGCCGGTCAGGCAGCTGGTGGTGGTATGGATGCATCTAATTTATTAAAACCAGCACTTGCACGAGGCATTTTGCACTGTATTGGCGCAACTACGTTAGCAGAATATCGAAAATATATTGAAAAAGATGCAGCCCTTGAGCGCCGGTTTCAAAAAGTATTAGTTGAAGAACCATCAATTGAGGATGCAATCTCCATTTTACGTGGGCTTAAAGAACGATATGAATTGCATCATGGCATTAGAATAAAAGATCAGGCATTGGTTGATGCAGTAAAATTATCTAATCAATACATTGCTGTTCGTTTTTTACCTGATAAAGCAATTGATCTAGTCGATGAGGCTGCATCAATGATTAAAATGGCAATCGATTCTCATCCTGAGGAAATTGATAAGCTTGAACGCAAAATTCGCCAACTTGAGATTGAAAAAGTTGCACTCAAAAAAGAGCCTGACTTAGAATCACAAAAAAGATTAAAAGATTTAGAAAAAGAATTAGAGAACATAAAAGAACAACATCGTATGCTCATGCAGCAATGGCAGGCAGAAAAAGCACCTCTGGTTAAAATAAATAAAATTAAGGAAGAGATAGAAAAAGCAAATTACCAATTCCATATGGCCGAGCTTGATGGCGACTATGCAAAAGCATCTGAGATTAAATATGGAACCATTGCAAAGCTTGAACAACAATTAGAAGAAGAACAAAAGAAGATACAAAAACTAAAAACAAAACTACTCAAGCAAGAGGTTGATGAGGATGATATTGCGGCCGTTCTTTCTCGATGGACCAAAATCCCAGTTGAAAAGCTTAAAGCTAGTGAAAAAGAAAAACTACTTAAAATGGAAAGTATTTTAGAAAAGCGCGTTGTAGGCCAAGATGAGGCAATCAAAAAAGTTGCACATGCAATACAAATGCACCGCACTGGTTTAACTGATCCTAATAAACCTATTGGTTCATTTTTATTTTTAGGCCCAACAGGAGTTGGAAAAACGGAAGTAGCCAAAACTTTAGCAGACTTTTTGTTTAATGATCCTAATAAAATGATACGCATTGATATGTCAGAATATATGGAAAAACATGCAGTTGCGCGTTTGATTGGAGCACCTCCAGGATATGTTGGCTATGAAGAAGGTGGTCAGTTAACCGAATATGTGCGCCGTCACCCATACTCAGTTGTTTTATTTGATGAGATTGAAAAAGCCGCACCAGAAGTCTTTAATATCTTTTTACAAATCTTAGATGAAGGCCAATTAACCGACGGGCAAGGCCGCACCGTGTCATTTAAAAACTGTATTATTATTATGACCTCAAATATCGGCTCGCACGTTATTCTTGAAGCGGGTAAAATTACCGATAAGGTAAAAGAGCAAGTCACAAAAATGTTGCACAAAACATTTCGACCAGAATTCCTCAATCGAATTGATGCAATAGTCTTTTTCCGCAGTCTTACAGAAAAAGATATGGTAACAATTGCAAAGATTCATCTTGGGTATTTAGAAAAACGATTAAAAGAGCGTGGGATTGAATTGCATGTTTCTGACCAAGCGATTAAAGATATTGCCACAAAAGGGTACGTCCCAGAGTTTGGTGCACGACCATTAAAACGAGCTATTCAACAATATATTAGTGTACCAATCTCACAATATTTGTTAAAAAAACCAGATGTTAAAAAAATTGATGTTGCTTTAGAAAAAGGTGAGATAAAAGTAAAGTGAAAAGAGTATTATTCTATTCTATTCATAACGATATCGAACAATAAACAAGGGAAAATATGATCAAGCATGATTTGGTAATTGGTGGAATTTACCAACATTATTCAGCCAAACAATACAAAATTCTGCAAGTTGGTTATTATTTTAATAAAAAAACTGGAGTTGAATTAGAACCAGTCGTAGTTTATCAAGCATTATATAATGATAAAAATTTAGGAAACAATACAATCTTTATTCGCCCTCTTGAAGAATTTACTAAACCATTAAAAGATAATTCGCCTCGATATATAAAGATTTCTAGTTATACTCATAAAATAAGTCCAAAATAAGAGTTGCCTATTTGTTGCATTTGCAACTTTACCCATTTTATGCTATACTATTTGTTAAACCCTAGATTTGGAGTAAAGTATGAAAAAAGAACCAATATACTTAAAAGTCGACTCAAGAAATAGAGTATCATTAGCAAAATTATCTAAAAAATTATCATCCCTCTATAAAGCTCGAGTTGAAAAAAACAAAATCATTTTAGAGCCGGTCCAAGAAATACCAGAGGGAGAAGCATGGCTTTTTTTACCTGAAAACAAAGAAATATTGAAAAAAATAAAAAAGAGCTTAAAAGAAGATGCTACGATTGATCTCGGTTTTTTTAAAAAATATTTAAAAAAGTAAGTTATGCCCAAGTTACTTTTTACTAAAACAGCACATCAGAATTTAGAAGCTCTGCAAAAGGATTCTGGAAAAAAGAAAGTTTTGAAAGCGGTTCTTAAAACTTTGGCATTTATGGAAACCAATCTCAGACACCCATCACTTAATGCGCATGAATTTAAAAGCCTTAAAGGGCCAAGTGGTGAAAAGGTTTTTGAGGCTTATGCGCAACAAAAAACTTCCGGTGCATATAGAATTTTTTGGTATTATGGTCCTGAAAAAAATACCATTTCAATTATAGCCATCATTCCACATCCTTAATGATTTTTAGTTCTTTTACTTCTGATAAATCATCACTTGAGCTGGCCCCCAAGGTGCTTGAAACTCTCCTAATAATTTAAATCCAATTTTTTCATAACACCGGATAGCCGCTTTATTTTTTGGTTCTGGATCAACAATTACGGCATCAATCTCTTTAGTAAATAAAATTGACTCAATAAATTCTTTAATAAATTCTGGCCCAAGGCCTTTACCGATCAGTTCAGGTCTGCCAATAAATTGATCAGTTCCAACAATCTTTTCTGGAAGTTCTGGAAGCCAAGGATTTTTTTGTTTATCTATCAAATAGTATTGAATGTATCCAATTGGTTCATTGTCTAACAAAACCAAATAAGCAAACGTATCTTTTGATCTGATGCGTTTTAAGAAGTGAGCAAAAAAATCTTCATCTTCTTTTGGTGTTGGCCACCACTTGATCACATGTGGTTCTTTAAACCATTTGAGTAGTAGTGGCACATCTTTTTTGGTAATCGGTTTAAAACTAAACTGTTTCATTGTGCCAATTTCTTTTCAATTGTTCCAACTCTTTGTCATTTTTAATTTCAATAAACTCAACGTGCGGATATTTTTTTCTGAGATCGGCAATTGATTTTGCTACTCGTGCGTCAAATTTCCACATATACTTTAGTAAACTCAAAAAAGATTTATTAATTGTTTCTTTGCAGCCTTTTGCTCGGTCCTGAATTTGTGAATTTTTGAATCCAAACAATCTTTTGAAAATCCTTATATAACAAATCCATCGAGGTAAATTAAGAAATATGCAAAGCTCTGCTCGAGCATATCGCATTTCAAGAGATTTGATCTGAGTGCCATCAATAATCCATAGATTTTTGTCTACCAGTCCTTGCTGCTTTTGCAAAAATTCCTGATAATCGCGCTTAACCCAATTTGCCGTAAAAAAGTATTTATCTAAATGATATAAAGGTAACTCAGTTAACTTGTGCAATTTATGGGCAAAGGTTGATTTACCGCTGCCCGGCCGACCAAAAATCATTATTCTTGAATAATTTTTCTTCATACTCTAAATGGTATACAAAATGATTGTAATTGACTACTAAATCACCCTACGTTAAAAGCTAAAGGTGAGAAAAAATATAACCTTTGGCTTTTGCTCTAAAGGCCAGTTTTGTGTTCAAATTGATCAACAATCATTTTTGCTCTGAGATATTCAAAACATTTTTTACACTCATTAGCAGCTGCAAGGGAAGCTTCTATTTCGTTTTGCTCTTTAGCTTGCATATCTTTTTCAGCAAGTTCCCTAATCATTTTTGCAAATTCAGGATTTTCTTTTTCTAATTGTTTAAGCATCTTTTTCATCTTACACTTTGCATTTCCCTCTATGCCATAGGTAGAAAATCTTGCAAAGAACCCCTCTTTAGTTTTTATCCTAGCTTCTTTGGCAATAAGCACTTTTATTTTTTGCTCAAGAACTTCTATAACTAATTTATATTCTGTTTCAGAAGTAGTTCCACCTTGAAACTGTAAACAAAAATCAGGATTTTTAGCATGAATACCAATAACCAAGAGTGCTGATAAAAGGAAAGTTAGTTTGAAATTTTTCATATTAGACCCTTATAAACTTGATGTAAAAAACTGTGACTAGATAATAACAATCTAATAACGGCCTGTAAAAAGGGCTCTTTTATAAAAAGCTAGAGATCTGGACAAATTTGTATTCAGAATGCAAATTTGCCCACTATCCTTTCCCCTTTTTCTTATTAATACTATATTCGGAACATAAGAGAAAAAGGACTGTATGAAAGATTTTTTATATATTGCCAATTGGAAAATGGCCAAACCATTTACGCAGGCATTACATTTTGTAAAGAATAATAAATTTAAATTAGCCAAACTTGCACAATCACATAAGACTGTTATTTGTCCATCGTTTGTTTCTTTATACCCAATAATTCAAGAGCTGCAGAATACATCAATCAAAGTTGGTGCACAGAATTGCTCGGCATTTGCACCAGGTGCATATACTGGCCAGGTGTCTGCAAAGTCTCTCAAAGAGGTTGGGTGTTCTTATTGTATCATTGGCCATTCCGAGCGCCGGCAATACAATCATGAAACAAATGAAGAAATAGCCCAAAAACTAGAACTACTTTTAAAAAATGAACTACAACCAATAATTTGCATTGGAGAATCTGAACAAGCTTTTAAAAACAAAAAGACAAAGCCAATTCTAACAGAACAATTACAACCACTTTTACAGATTCTTCAGAAAATAAGCTTTAAAAAGCCAATTTATTTCGCCTATGAGCCAGTTTGGGCAATTGGATCCGGCATTATTCCATCCAACGATTATTTATCAGAAATTACCAGGTGGCTTGGTCAGCAATGTACCACTCAGGTTCCTGGCCTTGATATACGGATTATATATGGCGGTAGTGTTAATCCTAATAATGCTGCATCCTTAAAGGCTATTGAAAGTATTAACGGTTTTTTGATTGGCTCTGCAAGCCTCGATTTTCAAAAATTGAAAAAGATAGTATCCTAAAGAAATAAATTAAATTTTGGAGTTTTTATGTTATATGCATTTTTAGTAACTTTTTGGGTTATAAATTCACTTTTTTTGGTCTTAATCATATTGGTTCAGAAAGGAAAAGGCAGCATGGGTCTTGGCGCTATGGGTGGCGGAGGCCAAATGCTTTTTGGCGGTTCTGGAGGTCAGGATATTTTTCAGAAAGCTACCTGGGTCATGGGAACTATTTTTGTAGCAGGATCATTAACCCTTGCTATGATGAAATCATCTCAAACTGGTATTGGTTTGCGTTATGCGCGTAAAGCACCAGTTACCCAACAACCATCACAAGGTGCGACCGCACAAAAATAAAAAGAGGGTTTGAGTGGTTATCCAAGTGGTAAACTTTATAGGGAGAAAAACGCTCTGGATATGCAACATGCTTGGGCGGTTTACACTTTTTTTTGCTAAAGCTATGCACGTTTTGGTGACCACAAAACTTAAAATTGCAAAAGTTTTATATCAAATAAGCCGTATCGGCGTTGAATCTTTAAACATTACTATTTTAACCGGCTCGTTCAGCGGTATGGTGTTTGCACTGCAAAGTTATATCGGATTTGAACGTGTTGGCGGAGAACAGTTTATAGGCGCTGTTGTTGCACTTGCAATGGTCCGTGAACTTGGTCCAGTATTAACTGGCTTAATGGTAACCGGTCGTGCAGGGTCTGCTATTGCAGCTGAAATTGGAACCATGCGGATTACAGAACAAATAGATGCGCTAAAAACATTGCGAATCAATACGTTTCAGTATTTAGTGGTGCCACGACTGATTGCTGGCGTTATAATCATGCCATTATTAACCTTATTTGCAATGGTTTGCGGAATTATTGGTGGTTATTTTGTATGCACCTATGTATTACTACTGAATCCCGATCAATATATCACTAATATAAAAATGTATGTTGAGATGAAAGATATTCTTGGTGGTCTAACCAAATCTGCCGTATTCGGTTTAATTTTAACATGGGTTGGAACCTTTAAAGGGTATACTACTAGTGGTGGTGCTCGTGGCGTTGGTATATCAACTACCCAGTCTGTTGTGTTGGCCTCAATCATGATTTTAATATCCAACTACTTCTTGACCAAAATGTTGGAGAATTTATAACCAATGGTAGAAAAAGAAAAAAAAACTCAAGAAACATACGCAATAAAAATTGTTGATTTGAAAAAACGATTTGGCAATAAATGGGTTACCAAAGGTGTAAGCCTTGCTATTCCAAAAGGAAAAATGACCGTTATTATTGGTCGCTCAGGCGAGGGTAAATCTGTTTTACTCAAGCAAGTAATTGGTTTAATTGAACCTACCTCAGGAAAAATATTTATTGACGGGATTGATGTTACCAATCTTTCTGATCAAGAAATGGACATTGTCTTTAAAAAAGTTGGGTACGTTTTTCAATTTGCTGCATTGCTTGATTCATTGAACGTATTGCAAAATATTGGTATCACTCTTTTTGAAAATGGTTTTAATAAAGAAGAAGTACTTCCCATCGTAAAAGAAAAATTGGCATTAGTAGATCTACCAGAGGATACATTATATAAATACCCCTCTGAGTTATCTGGCGGAATGCGTAAACGGGTTGGCCTTGCGCGCACCTTGATTACTAATCCACAGGTCATTCTATATGATGAACCGAGCACAGGATTGGATCCGATAACCTCTCGCGTTATTCATGAACTCATGTATGACATGCAACAAAAATTAAATTTAACCTCTGTAGTTATTTCTCATGATCTGGAAATTTTTAAATATGCAGATTATATTGCCCTTCTGCATGCAGGAAAAATTCAATATTTCGGTGAAGCTAAAAATGTTTGGGATTCCGACAATCCTTATATCTACCAATTTATTCGTGGACTGCCTGAAGGCCCAATTCACACAGAAATTGCCCATTTCCGGGATAAATTTTAATAATTCAATCAAGTTTTAATGTAGAATTGATGGTAGGCTTAGTAAATTTTTTCACTTTTCCATTTACAAAGTTAATAGTTACTAATGTAATACTATCCTCTTTACCAATACCAATCATTACCGCATTCGTCTGGCTTGAACAAAGACCTTGAGCTGGGCAATAAAAAGAAGTTATTTTTTTCCCTGATCCTGTCTTTACCACTACTTTAGCACCTACAGATGCAGGGTCATTCTTCATAATGATTTTTATGAAATTATTATTATTAGTGCCTTGATTCAAAAATACACGTAACGGCCCATTAAGATTGGTATAGATTAAGTCTGGGTAACCATTGCCCGTAAAATCAGCAATTAGAGGTGAGATTGCATAATACGGATTCTCCACTCCCGCTTGTTTTTCAACTGGTGCAAACGTACCTGAACGATTTAAGAGTAACCTGCAAGGTAATTTGAATAATTTATGTAACGGAAAATCAACATAATTTTGCGCTAGTACAAGGTCAGGAGATCCTTTTAAACTAAAATCTTGGAAAAGGGTTCCCCAACCAAATCCATAATCTGCAACTTTTGTTTGTTCAGCTACATTGGTAAAAATAAAGTTACCTTCATTTTTAAGTAAAATATTTTTTGTAAGCAAAAATTGGTCCTTGCGCAAGTCACCACGAACAATAAACTCTGGGGGGTTTGAACCTATATTCCACCAGTAGGATGGGCCTACATTTGTAAAGAAAAGATCAGGCTTGCCATTGCCATTATAATCGCCAATTGCAATGCCCATTGGATAACTAAATACAGCAGTAGTGGGATTTGGCATCATTTTAAATTTTAAATCACCCATGTTTTTGTAAATTCTAACGGTACCAGTATCATGTGCGACAACCAAATCCAATTGGCCATCATCATCCAAATCAACAAATGCTCCATGGAATGTATTATGAATGTAATGCAAACCGGCTTCTTTAGTGATATCAGTAAAGGTATTATCGCCATTATTTTTGAGCAATAAACTCAAGCCCCCATAACCTTCTTTATTAAAGATTGTTTGCCCTTCTACATAAGGGATTTTTACATAAGCAGAAATAAATAAATCAGCCAACCCATTTTTTTGTAAATCAGCAACTGCAATAGAAAGTGGTGCATGTTTTGGATCTAAAGGTATATCTAATTTTTTACCTGAGTAAGTACCGTGCTCATTAATATATAAATAAACGCCACTTTCACGTGCAATAAAAAGATCAACCCATCCATTACCAGTTGTATCAACAGCAGCAACACCATAGGTTGTATCTTTTGGATTTGTAGTCAGATTATGTTTTTTTGTAACGTTTTCAAATGCACCATCTCGAAAAGCAAATAATTCATCTGGTTGATCATAACCACCACCAACAAAAAGATATTGATCACCATCCATATCAAATACTGCCCCAGCCATAAATGGTAGGGATTTGGATTTATCAAATCGATGCGTGAAATTTACTGGAATTTCTTTAAAAGAAGGAATTTCATTCTTAGGAATTTTAACAAATGAATAAGGATTGGGTACCCAGGTTAATTTTCTAATAAGGAACAAACTTGCAATTAATATAAGAAAACTTATAAAA
The DNA here is from genome assembly GCA_029262615.1 of Candidatus Babelota bacterium. Classification (GTDB taxonomy): domain Bacteria; phylum Babelota; class Babeliae; order Babelales; family Vermiphilaceae; genus JAJCZD01. Next base: position 276,320 of record JAJCZD010000005.1, on the reverse strand, counting down.
ACCCAAATAATTATCTTCAAAACCATCTACTTTTCCTTATGCAAAATTAACTTTTGTGAAACTAACACATTAGTAAAAAGCAAAGCAAACTAACTTATTATTTATGAAAAAGGTTTAATATATTTGTTCAAAATCTTTATAGAGCATACTAGGTTGAATACCTTTATTATCTTGGTACTTATTAGATCTATATCGTTCAAATTCACCCTTAATAGTGTGATAAAAGATTTGGCAAATCTCAACACTGGGATAAATACGGATTGGGTGCACGCATGAAATCTCAAGTGTCCAAAAACCGGCAAATCCAACATCACCAAACCCAGCAGTAATATGAATAAACAAACCCAATCGACCAATTGACGATCGCCCTTCTAACATTGGTACAAAATTATCTGTCTTTGTATATTCAATGGTTCGTGCTAAATATAAACGTCCCGGCTCTAGAACTAATCCTTGTTGTGGGATAATCATTTTTTTAACACGGTGTTGCTGCTTCATATCAAGTACATCATCTTGGTATACGAGCAATTCATTATGCAGACGCAAGTTATAACTGTTGGGGTTTAATTGGCTTTCATTGAATGGTTCAATAATAATGCCACTACCTAAATTTTTTTTAATTTCTTTTCCAGACAGAATCATTCGTTTGCCTTTACAAAAATTTTCAATACACCTATTTGTACAATTACTATAACATTGATACAATGGGTGTAAAATTTAGTTTTTCATATTAAAATAGCAATTTTGTAAAAAATATTTTGGAGAGTATTTTTAATAAGGATTTGAAAAAATGAATACACAGACACCAAGTCCTGAAATTATTGACAAAATAAAAGATGAAGCGGTGCGTTTTCATGCATTATCAACCGAAGTTGGCAAAATAATTGTTGGTCAACACGACATTGTTGAATTTATTTTAATAGCCATTTTATGCAATGGTCATATTTTACTTGAGGGTGTACCCGGAGTTGCAAAAACAACCATGATAAAGGTTGTTACAAAGGCGCTTGGCCTCAAATTTAAGCGTATTCAATTTACACCTGATTTATTACCAGCCGATTTAATTGGGACTTTAATCTATAATCCGAAAACACAAGAATTCGAAACTAAAAAAGGCCCTATTTTTGCTAACTTAGTCTTAGCAGATGAGATTAACCGTGCTCCAGCAAAAGTCCAAGCTGCCCTACTAGAAGCAATGCAAGAACATCAGGTTACTATTGGAAATCAAACATTTGTACTTGATGAACCATTTATGGTATTTGCAACACAAAACCCAATAGAACAAGAAGGCACATATCGCCTGCCAGAAGCTCAGGTTGATAGGTTTTTACTTAAGTTAACGGTTGGCTATCCAAACAAAGAACAAGAAAAAGAAATTATTCAGAAAAAAATTGATATTAATACAATTAAACAAGTGTTAACTAAAAAACAAATTTTTGCAGCACAAGATTTAGTAAACACTATTTACATTGATAAAAAAGTTATCGATTATATTGTAGATATTGTTTTTGCAACTCGTGAACCATCCTCATTTGGTCTACAAAAAATTGCACCATTTATTCAATACGGCGTTTCACCCCGTGCAACGCTTGCATTGCATCATGCTGCACGAGCGCATGCTTTTTTAAAACAACGCCATTTTGTAACACCTGATGATGTAAAAGCTATTGCTTATGCGGTCCTACGCCACCGAATTATACTTACCTACGAAGCTGAAGCAGAAGCAATTACTACCAATCAATTGATTCATACCATTTTAAGCACGGTACCAGCACCTTAAAACTGGTTTTTAGGCAACCTTGACAATAAGCAAGCAACAACGGTATCGTGATCAAAGAGAAAAAGTATTAAGGAATCAGGGATGAGACATCCATTTTGGATCTTAAACAGCGCGCTCCTTTTTTTTATTATTTTTGCGCTAGGTTTTATTTTTTTTTCCCGCAAAAGGGTTCCATCTCGTGCATCTATTGCGCCGGAGCCACCAGTAAAGCACGTAAAAAAACCAATGACCATTGATATTGCACAAATTTATACCGACGATTTATTTGGTACCTATGAGATTGAACAATCAGTTGAAGATCAACCGGCAGAAATAACCATACCCGAGCCACCACCACCGGTTACTCCTAAAAGGCATTTTCATAAAGAACCAGTATTTTTAGATCCATTGCCAATCAGCTTGAAAGGAATCATTGTATTACCTAACGATGATTCTAAAAATCGAGCAATTATTTTGGACAACGAAACAAATACACAAAAAACATATCAAGTTGGTGATACTATAAAAGATGCGCAATTACTTAAAATTATGAGTAATAAAATTGTAGTAATTCGAGCAAATGGCCAACAAGAGATTTTATATTTGCGAGAAAAAGATGCTCAAGATGACCCACTGTATGAGCTAACTGCCGGATGGGACAAAATTTTTGTCAAGATAAGTGATTTTGATTATTTGGTACACACAAAACCATTTGTAGAAAAAATAAAAAACATTGGTGAGTTTATCGATATGCTTGATTTGACTTCAGTATTTAAAGAAGGAAAAAATATTGGATTAAGACTTGGAACACCTGGTAACAATTCACTGATGAATGCACTTGGTATGCAAGTGGGCGACATTGTTTATCAAGTAGCAGATATTTCAATAACTGATAATACAAAACAGTATGAAGCGTATAAAAAAGTAAAAAATCTGGCATCTGAGCAATCATTTGAAGTAAAGTTAGTACGAAAAAACCAACCGATGGTATTGCGCTATACGGTTAAATTCTCAAAACAAGAAGAGAAAGAACCGCTCAGCAGAAAAATACCGACCCAACAGTTGACCCAAGAGGAAGTACGTAAAGAGAAAAAGAAATTATTGGAACAAAAACATAAATTTGCACCAACCATACGAGAAATTCATTTGCGTGAAAAAATGAATATGCAAAATAACGGCAAAAAGGAATTAAAGTAAGTTAGGTATGAAACAAATAAAGCGCATTGTTTACAGTACATTATTATTTCTTTGCTTGAGCATACAAACAAAAAAACCAATTTTAAAAACTAGAGATGCTCTTTTTACTGCTGTTGATCCATCAAAGAAAATGGCTCCACCGCCAATAGGCAATCAGGTAAGAGCCTCTATTGATGCATATGACTCATTCAATGCTTCTGAGAATAAAGAGGTTATTAAGAATAATCTAGAAATGATGGAAAAAAAAGATGAACATGAAAAAACCATCAATCCTGAGGATTTAATAGAGTTTTATTTTGAAAATACTGAGCTTTCACAAGTGCTCAAACAAATAGAGGTTTTGTTTAATGTAACCTTTATTACCGATGATGTGATTGAACCTTTGGCCAAAGATGCAAAGAGCATTAAAGGCAACAAAGTATCATTTAAAACAAACGAACCATTAACACGCAAACAAGCTTGGAATTTGCTTACAACGTTTTTGGATCTTTCAGGTTTTGCGTTGGTGCCTGAGGACCAATCAAACTGGAATGGCAAAGCCCCATCTTATGATAAAGGTAATACCTTTTTTAGAGTAACCACTTTGCCAAAAGCAATACGCTCTCCTGAGCCAACCTATATTGGTTCTGACCCAAAATCATTGCCTAATAACGAACAAATAATTCGTTATGTATATTTTGTACAAAATGCCGATCTTTCTAGCTTAAAACCAGTTCTTGACTCGCTCAAAAGTGCACAGATGACTGCTTTATTATTGCAAGAATCCAAAGCAATCTTACTAGTTGATAAGGCTTACAATATAAAAAATCTTATGAAAATTATTTCGGAACTTGATAAAGTAACCATGCCACAAGCAATGTCAGTAATTAAACTTTATAATGCAAATGCAGAAGAAGTACAAAAGTTATATGAATCATTGATTAAAGGGGAAACAACCGGGGCCCCGGTACGTTTTCCACGCAAGCAACCAACCTCTACATATTTCCCAGAAGGGATAAAGGTTATTGCAGAAACGCGTACCAATTCACTGGTTTTACTTGGGCCAGAAGATGCCCTTGAAAAGATCGAAGAATTTATTCGGCAATACGTGGACGTAGGCTTAACCCAACCCTATTCGCCATTATATGTGTATGATGTTAAATATGCTGATGCCCAAAATTTAGCAAAAATAATGAATGAAGTTACCAAGTTTGGCGCAAACACACCGGTTGGCAAGGTTGGTGGTGTGCGGGGTGGTGATGAGTATTTAAAAAAGATGAGCTTCACTGCAGAACCAGCAACTAATCAATTGATTATTAAGGGCGCCTATGAAGATTATCTAAAAACACTAGATATTATTAAACAGCTTGATGAACCACAGCCACAAATTGCTATTGAAGTAATGGTACTAGCAGTTGATATTAACAAAATAAAAGAACTTGGCACCCAGTTGCGCTCAAAGCTACCCAAAGGGCTAGAAGGGCTGGTTGGTAAAAATGTTAAATTCCAGACATCAGGTTTTAATAACCAAGGTATTGTGACCAAACCACCATTAGAGACCGATGTTGAGGGTTGTGACAACGTCAATGGTGCTTCCCGATTACTAGGTAACCTCATTACTCTTGCTACCGGCCTGCAAGCCGGTAATACCGTTATTCAATTAGGAAAAGATATTTGCGGGGTGTGGGGAATCTTCCATGCACTAGACACACTTACTAATGCACAAATTTTGGCCAACCCCTTTTTGGTTGCTACAAATAATACAAAAGCAAAAGTCAGTGTCGGTGAAACACGCCGCGTTGTTAGCAGCACAGTTGTAGCAGATACTCCCGAAAATTCATTTTCCGATCAATCTGCAAACTTAGTAGTTGATATTACGCCACAAATTAACTCGGATGGCATGATAGTAATGGATATAAAAGTTGAATTAGTTAACTTTGTAGAAGGATCAACACCCGACAATACTGCACGAAATCAACGGGAAATAAAAACGTCTACTATCGTTGCAGATAAACAAATTTTGGCATTGGGTGGTTTGGTTCAAAATAGAATTCAATCAAACTCTTCTCAGGTACCATTATTGGGTGATGTGCCAGTCCTTGGATGGCTTTTTAAAAACAAACGCAAAACTGAAAATAAAGCCAATTTACTCGTTTTAATTTCACCTCGGATATTACCGCCTGGTAGTGATGTGTTGATTAATCAGTTTACTAATGAACATATTGATAAATATCATGAAACTGTTTCACAGCTCACCAAACCTTCTGAAGTAGCTGACCCCGTTAATCGATTGTTCTTTACGACAAATGAACAAGATACCGATGAGATTATTTTCCATCGTCGTATTAAAGAAGCTCAGGAGGAAGAGGACAAAGGGTTAGTTATTCCTCGAGCACACCGAGGCCGTAGGCGGAAGCGAGCACAACGCAAGAGTAAAAAGGTAAATGCTCAGATTTCCACAAATAAAACCAGTACACCATTAAAGCAAAAAAAAATAGCGCCACAAGGGAATAAGAAGATTACAAGTGCTCCAAAAACTAAAGTCCATTTGGCACATGCCACAAACATAAAAGAATCGGCTCGCAGCTTAATGGCAAAAAACTCACTCACCGATTTTATTCTTGCCCATAATGGAGCAACCAAATGATAAAAGGTATTTTTTTGCCAGAAAAAATTGGTAACTATTATATTTTTCCAAAACGTGTGGTTGGTATAGATATCAATAAGCAAGACATTACCGCAACCAAAGCATACCTTGCCGGTACCAAAACAACGATAGTCCAATTTGCAAAAGAAAAAATTGGAACTGGTGATTATAATGAAGCTAGGGTTGCTGCACTTAAATTAATTTTAGCCTCTGCAAGGTCTTTTGATGCAGTGATAAGCACAGTAGATAGTGCAAGTGCAGTTTATAAAACCCTGTATTTACCATTTACTTCGTATGAAAAAATAAAGATGGTCATCGACTTTGAAGTTGCGCCATTGCTTCCATTTTCTCTTCAAGAGGTTACCATTGATTTTATTATTACTGCACAAGAGGAAAATTCTTCTACTGTATTTGTTGGTGCAGTACCCAATAAAGCAATAGAAGAAAAAATTGCATTATTTACGCAAGCTGGTGTGCAACCGGAAAAGATTATTATTGACCTGTTTGCACTATATGGTTTGTATAAAGAAGTCCCCGCATACCAAGAGCAACGGGGTGGTATTGCTTTAATAAATTTACAATTTGATAAGATAGAAATTGCCTATTTATATAATAACCAACTTATGGCTATTCGCAGTATTGGCCAAGGAATAAATACGATAGTTAAGCAGGCAAGCAAGACATCCAATAAAAACGCAAAAGAACTACTCGAGAATATGCTGCGAAATGGACTTGATGCTTCAGATCAAGCAACAAAAAAAGCTTTTGCTACAGTTTGGCAATCGGTGCGCTTTACTCTCAATTCTTTTGTTGAACGCAGCCCACAACCAGATGCCTTGCATAAATTATTACTATTGGGCCAGGGAGGCGCCATTAAAAATTGTTGTACTATGCTTTCTGAAATCCAAGAAATTCCCTGTGAGTTATTTGATACAAAAAGTTTATTACAAAAAAAAGACTTTTCTCTCAAAAAACAGCTTACCATACCTTATGATAATATAATTAGCTTAGCTGTTGCTATACCATCTACCGTTGTAGATACTGGTAACTTACAACAAAAACAATTTGCAGTAAGTGATACCACCAGTTTTACCAAACAGATTATAGTGAGTATATCCTTATTTACTTTTTTGCTCATTATATTATTTGGCTATAATTTTTGGCAATTTAGAAAATTCAATAGCGCAATTAATCGCTATGCACAACAAGCCATTAGCCAATTACACAATCAATTTGGGCCAAAGATTAAAGAGAGCTCACGGCGAGCAAAAAAAATGAAAACCAGATTGAATGCAGTCATTACTGATGCAAGAGACGCAATTACCACAGAAAAAAAACAATGGTTTGCTTTTAGTGCCCCAGCACGAGCCTCATTCTTATTATATCTCATTGCGCTAAGCCAGTTAGATAAAGAGGGCCTTGGCTTAACAGTTAATAAAATTACTATCAGTGACGGCACTTTAACACTTAAGGGTGAGGTTATGGGAAAAGGATCTATAACCGCTAATGATGCAGTAATCCAATTACAAAAACAACTTCGAGAAATACCATTATTTAAATCTGTTTCAAAAATTGAAGAACCGAAATTCACCGTAGAGATTACATTGCAAGAAAATGGACAGGACGAATAATGGCATGGTTTGATTTCATTAAGCAGTACATACAAAACCTTGAAAAATCTACTTTTAATAAAATTCTGATGGGTATCATCATTAGTGTCGCATTATTGTTTACCTTTAGTGTTGTTCGCTATTATTGGAAGATAAATGGTCTACGTAAAGACATAAGACAAATTAATAGGGCACGCGATACAGTAAAAGAAATTTTGGATCAGAAAGAAGCGGTTATCCAACAAAAAAAAGAAGTTGATGAGATTCTTGAGACTGACCCCGACTTCCGTATTCGCCGCTTTATTGATGATTTACTTGCAAAATTTAATCTAAAAGCAACTGTGCAAAGCCCTGAGGTGCGTGATATTGAACAAGGTGCGTATGAAGAAAACACTATTAATATACAATTTACTGGTATTAAAATGAAACAGTTAGTGCAGTTGCTAGAAGAAGCAGAAAAAGAACCTAGAATTTATACAAAAAATATAGAAGTAAATAAATCGAAAAAAACACCAAAGGCCATAGACGTGAATATTACCTTTGCAACATTAGTCAAAAAAGAAACATAAATAGGTGTTGCCGATGAAAAAAAATACAATCTTACTATGTTTGCTGATAGCAAATGTATTATTTGCACCAGACCAAGCTCAACCATTTGAAACGATACAAGCAGACTTAATTTCTTTTAATTTTACAGATGAGCAGTTGGTTGATGTTATCAATTATCTAGCAGCACAAAAACAAGTTAATGTTACTTTGCCCGCAGAACCAATTAAAGAAAAAGTAACCATAACTTTTGGCCAAAAGATATCCTTAACTCATGCGTGGGATCTATTGTATACTATTTTAGACATAGCCGGTTACACCATGATTCAAAAAAAAGATAGTTTTCAAGTAATAAAAGCAGATCCAAAAACAGCTAGTTCTAATCCGGCACCAGTTTATATTAATACGCCCGTTTCAAAAATTCCCAATATAGATAAACCAATTCGATATCTTTATTTTCTCACCAATATTCAGGTGACTAGTGATGCCAATAACGAAGTCAAGCAACTACTGGGAAAATTAATTGATCCTAAACAATTTAAAATTAACCCGCAAACTAACAGCATTCTTATTACAGATAAGGCAAGCACGGTGCGTGGTGTTATGGAGCTTCTTGCTGTATTGGATCAATCGGAATACAAGGAAACTGTTGAATTTATTAAGCTCCAACATGCTGACGCCACCAATGTTTCTCAAACACTAAATGCCATAATAAAACCTACTACTATTCCACGACGATACCCAATTACACGCCAACCACAAAAAGAAAGCGTTGAATATTTTTCACGCTTTTTAAAAATCAAACCAGAAGTTCGAACCAATTCATTAATTGTTTTGGGCAAACCTCAAGCCATTGAACGGCTACGTAATTTTGTTTATAAATACATCGATGTGGGCTTAGATTCTGGGAAATCTATACTACATACTTATCAGTTACAATATTTAGATGCAAATGACTTTGCTGAAGTTCTTAAACGCATTATTGGTAACAAGCAAGGTGGTACTGGCCAAGCAGAAGGTAAAAAAGCAGACAGTGGCCCTGAGCGTTACTTTAAAGGGGTGATTATTACTACCGATAGAGTTAAGCAAGAAGATTCTCCAACTGGAGAAGAAACATCGGTATCAAAATACGGGGGTGGTAATAAATTAATTATCGCATGCACTAATGAAGATTGGAAACGAATTAGAACCTTAATTGAACAACTTGATAAACCACAACCGCAGGTTATTATTGAAGTATTGATTGCTGATTTAACCTTAGATGACACCCGTGAACTGGGTAATCTTATTCGCAACCCTGCCAGTTTACCCTTTCCAAAGAATGTAGACGCGCAAGCGGCAATGTGGGGCCAGGTAATAACGGGAGATGTTAATATCTCCAACCCCGCGTATCCGGGCAACCAATCATTACAATCCGATTTATTAGGATGTAATACGGTAAGTGAGGCTAATAGTGTCAATCAACCTAACACGGTTGCAAATGTACCAACAATAAACTTCTCTCCAGCTGGCACAACCTTAGTTGAGGTAAGTGATAGCAAAACGGGAAAAACCTGGAATATACTAAAACTATTACAACTGTTTAATTCGGATAAAATAATTTCCCATCCGCATATAATTACCTCGAATAATACACCCGCAACGATTTTATTTGGTGAAGAACGATTCTTGCGTGGCAACGCTGCTGGTGCTTCTGGTGGTGCTATTAATATTGCAAATGAATGGGTCAAGGCTTTTTTACAGCTTGATATTACCCCACGTATTAGCATGGACACGGTTAATATGACCGTCAAAATAACCATAAATAATTTTATAGATCCATTTGCTATAATTGCACAAGAAGACCAAAACAAGGATGCACGGACTGAGCGAAAGCTGATTACAAATACCAATGTTAATGATGGGGGCATTATTACCCTTGGCGGGCTTGATCGTTTTGATACGGTAACAAGTAATAACCAAACGCCGGTTTTGGGAGATATCCCTCTTCTTGGTTACTTCTTTAAAGATCGCCGTAAAGCTGCCCAAGAAACAAACTTAACTATCTTTATTTCCCCAACTATTGTTAGACCACGCTTACGCGGCGGTGCAAGCACATACACAAAAGATTACATTAAAGTAGTAGCAGAGTATTCTAGAGAGGGACAATTATTTGAATACCTAAAAGATCCTATAACACATTTTTTCTTCCGTTCTGAAGGAGAAGATGTTGATGAATTTGTTGATGAATTTTTGGGGCGATACCAAAAAGAAGAAGAGCAAGAATTTCTTTTGAAGACACAAGGTACTATGGCACTAAAACAAGCATCTAAAGGATCACAAGTTGCTTATAATGTACCAAAGCAATCAATAATAAAAGTACCAACAAAAACAATCACCTTAGCAAAAAAAGAAGCACCGTTACGCAAACAAGAATCTAAGGACAAAACTCTTAAGCAAATGGCACAACACATTGAAAACCCATTGCTTACAAGGCCACACCAAGTAGTTGCATCATAAGGGCATCTTCAGTCCGTAATAAATGATTATATTTTGCCATGCGCTCACCTCGTGTTGGGCCACCCGCTTTTATATGACCAGCTGAAGTACCAATCGCTAAGTCAGCAATAAAAGTGTCATTTGTTTCTCCAGAGCGGTGAGAAATAATAATACCACGGTCTTTTTCTTTGCACATAGCAATTGCTTGCAGAACTTGGGTCACGGTGCCAATTTGGTTTGGTTTGATAATAAACGTACTGGCAATATCTTGTTGTATTGCTTTGTTTATCAACTCAGGGTTAGAAACAGTTAAATCATCTGCTACCAGACGAGTTGTTTCCCCTAGTCGTTCATTCATAGCTCGCCAACCGGCCTCATCAAATTCCGCCATACCATCTTCCAATGCATACATTGGAAATTTTTCCATAATCTTTTCATATTTATCAACGAGCTGTGTACTGGTCAACTGTTTACCGTTCCAATTATATTTCTCTGTTTTCGTATCATACAGTTGTGTTGCCGCAACATCCATGGCAAGAAAATAATCAAAGTCTTTTTCTAATTTAGCAATCTTCATTGCATCAACTAATAAAGTTAATGCTTCATCCTCATCTTTGAATTTGGGAGCAAACCCTCCCTCATCCCCTAGTAAAGTGCGTTTACCATGAGACTGTAATAATTTTTTGAAAGTATAAAATAGGTAGATAGCCGATTCCAAACAAGAACGGAAAGTAGAATCTCCAACTGGTATTACCAAAATTTCTTGAATAGGGAAATTATTATCAGCATGCAAACCACCATTAATAAAATTGAATAACGGAAATGGTACTGATACTGCATCATAATCACATAACACGGCAATCAATTCGTATAACGGCATTTGCTCAACATGTGCTTGAGCACGTGCAACGGCAATACTAGTTGATAATATGGTATTACCACCAAAATTAGATTTATGTACCGTACCGTCAGCTTCTAATAATGCAAGATCAGTCTCAACAACATCAGGATGTTTACCAATCAGCATCGGCGCAATTTTTTCTTCTAAAATGGCAATTGCCTTGCTTACACCCAAGCCAAATAAACGCTGACCACCATCACGCATCTCTAGCGCTTCATTGGTTCCTTTTGATGCACCAGCAGGAACTGATGCAATTACCACTGAACTATCTTCCAATTCTAGTTGACACTCAAGCGTTGGAAAACCACGCGAGTCGAAAATTTCTCTTCCTGAAACACCGGTTATTTTCACACTGATCCTTACCTTTTTTTATTTCTAATTTCGTATCAGTGAGCATACCAAAAAAAGTATGCTGGTGTTAATTCATTAATGTATTTGCTTTTTTTATTCGGAAGAAAAATAGTTTTTAAACCATTGATAACCAAGGTAAGTTACAAGAGTAGCACCAGCTGTTCCTAGTGCAATTTTGCAGTACTTTCTTTTTGTATCAGCCCATTTTTGTTCAATTATTTTCTTATGTCTATCAATCAATACTTTAAATGTCCTACTAAAGTTTGATAAATCAATTTCACTATTATCGCTAGAAATTTTATAAGCCAAACAATTGTAATAGCACGCTATTTTACTAACGAAATCTTTATAAATCATCCGTTCCTCCCACTGGTACATGTCTTCAGAAGAATAAGGTTCACAATAACAAAAGTAAGTTTTAACTTTTTATTCTATCAGACAGACTCTTCCAGAAAACAGAAAAACCAATATGGAAGGGTTCAATTTGATGCAACGAGTAAATGCAAGCACCTATACCAGCACCTATACCAACTCCATATTTTTGTTTTTCAATATCACTAAGCTCTACATTTCCAACCGAATTTATTCCTCGAATCACAAGATAAGAACCAATGCCAAAACTTGCGAGTGTTAGCCCATTCCAGCAAAACCTCTTTAGCCTCTTGATCCGTCTTTGTTTCTCTTTTGCAATTTTTTGTTGATTCTTAGTTGTAAGAATGTTTCTTAATTTTTCTTTTACTTTTTCTGAAAACTCTACCTTACAAAGTAAATCTAAAATTTCAGAGTTAGTTTGTTCAGTTATAATATTATTGGAATAAAAACCATTAGGTAATATTACGCCTAAGTTCAATAATGTTTGCAAAAGATCTTTATTCTCATGTTGCACAGCAATTTCCACAAGACTTACATAATCTGATCTGTTCTGTTTGTCTTGAATTGCTAATTTCAAACCTTTTCCAAATGTAAAATATAGATCTCGCAAGCCGTTAACATCATTGTTTTTGCAAGCTTCCCCCGCAAGTAAGCGTAAATAAAATATTTTTGCATCGTCTGATAAGTAATCACAGAAAGCTTTAAGATTCCCTAAGCAATCTTTGAACAAAATAAATGTATCAAGAATGTAAGGGCAAATGGAAAACTCATCCTTGTTAGCTAAAAACTCAAAAAAAATTATTTGATTATTAAAACAAAGCATAGCCTGTCTTAATTGCTTTTCATTGAGTCTTCTTATAATTTCTTCAAATTCAAGGCCCATCACGGTTCCTGCTTTTTCTATAATCCCAGGTACCACTCTTCCATAAAACAGGGTAGGATTAAGCCTATAGTCATATTGATTATCATAGAACTCTTTTGCCAACAGTTTATAATCTACAAGGCTTTCATAAAATTCATTTATTAAATAAATGGTATCTGTATATGAACAATGGTACATAATTTCATTAAATAATTCCCATTTATTTGCAAGCGTTATATCTCTATCTAGTAACTTTTCAAATTTTTCTCTATAAGTATTTTCTATATCTTTAGAGTTAGGAAATGGTTTTCCTTTCTGAATTAACTTTCTTAATATTTCAAAACATTCCGTACACTCATTATACATAGTCGTATCATTTGGATTATCTAATGCGTGCTGAATCTTATCCTTGAGAATAATTGTCAAACTTTCTACAGAAAAATTATTTGTATTATATAAAACCGGAATAAAAAATGGATGCAATAAAGACTCATCAAACCCACGAGAAACTGCCCCTCTCAGCAAATCGACCTGTTTAACTTTTGTTTGTGGTAAAGAAGCCCGACATATTTTTACCCACTTTGCAAGTTCAAGGTTTTGTGGCCCAGACAAAGATAGATACGCTGCGCTCCAATCATTATTATTTTGTTGTAAATATCGCGATAAGGAAATACTCAATCGCTTTAAATCCCTACTTGCGGTAGAGGAAAAATTAGGCAAATCATCAATTACTCTAACGCCTTTTTGCTTTTCTAAACAATCAAGGTTAGCGTCTGCTAGTTTCCCTCGTGCATGTAATTGTGCAACCTCTTTTAATGCTAAACCTGATAATGATAATGGAGAATTACCTTTAGATTTATTTGCTTGAACTTCTTCACCCAATCCAGCCAATGAGGCATCCATTGCAACCATAGAATAACTTAATAAAAAAATAGACAAGAAAAATAACCGTTTCATCTAACCTCCAAATGAATCTTTAATCATACAATTTAGCATAGCATGATATTGAATATTTGCAATTTTATATACAAAAAACTTACTACCAGAGGCTATACAGGTAACCGCGAGGTCATAAAAATGTTACAAATAGAAAAGCTACTTCTTTTTTGGAAGTAATTTCAGCCCATATTCTTTGAGCATAATCTCATCAACTGCTGTTGGTGCTTCCATAAGGGGGTCATAACCGCGAGCTGTTTTAGGAAATGCTATTACTTCCCGAATAGAGGTAGCTTTACTCATGAGCATAATAAGGCGATCAAGGCCGAGGGCAATACCACCATGAGGTGGAAATCCAAGCTCTTGGGCCTCAAGCAAGAAGCCGAACTTTTCCCTTGTTTGTTTAGGAGAAAGCTGCAAAAGCTCAAAAATCTTTTCTTGCATCTCTTTTTCATGAATTCTAATCGATCCGCCACCAAGCTCAACACCATTCAATATAATATCATACGCGCGAGCCTTAATATCTGCGGGCTCTTTTTGCTGCCAATCTTCTTGTGGTGCGGTAAAAGGATGATGAACAGAATTCCATCTTTTATCCTCGTGATCATATTCTAATAACGGAAAATCAGTAACCCAGCAGAATTTAAATACATCTTCTGGAATCATATCCAATTGTTGCGCAAGTGCAATACGCAAACGGCCTAGTAAGGTCCAGGTTGGTTGGTATTTACCGGCCATTAAAAATAGGACTGATGTTTCTTTTAGGTCAGGAAATATTTTCTTAGCTTGTGCAAAAAAATCATCTGGTAAAAATTTGGATACGGGAGAATCAACTTTGCCACCTTTAAAGCGAACCCATAACAGCCCTTTTGCGCCAAGCTGCTGTGCTTTTGGAACCCAACCATCCAGTTCAGAGCGTGAAAATTCATAATCTTTAACATGCAACCCACCAACTTTGCCACCCGAGGTTAGAACAGATTTAATAAATTTTAATTCAGTGTTTGCAAATAACGATGTGCAATCATTAATTTTTAATTCATAACGCAAATCTGGTTTATCAGAGCCATATTCCGCAAAAGCTTTTTGATATGATAAATGTGTAAACGGGATTTCTAACTCAAGGTTAAAAATTTTTTTCCACAAAACTGTAAACATGCGCTCAATTAAATCGATAACATCTTGCTCTGAGATAAAAGACATTTCTATGTCAAGTTGCGTAAATTCCGGCTGCCGATCAGCTCGCAAATCCTCATCCCGAAAACAACGAGCAATTTGGAAATATTTTTCAAACCCACTTGCCATTAAAAGTTGTTTATATAATTGTGGTGATTGTGGCAGTGCATAAAAAGAACCTTTACGCACTCGTGAGGGCACCAAAAACTCTCGTGCACCCTCTGGTGTATTTTTTGTGAGAATTGGAGTTTCAATCTCAAAGAAATTTTCATTGTGCAAAAATTCCCGAATCGCAAAAAAAACATTGTTGCGCAACGCAAAGCGATCACGCATTTTTTCTCGACGCAAATCAAGATAGCGATATTTTAATCGGAGCTCTTCATCTACCACATCAGCATCATCTAAGGAAAATGGTAATTGTTTTGCTTTGTTTAAAATATCAAGTTTGTTTACTTGTAGTTCATATTTACCAGTAGGCAAATCAGAATTTACTGTTTCTGGGTCACGCTCAACAACCTTGCCACAGACGGCAATAACAAATTCAGAACGTAAAGAATGGGCAAGCTCATGGGCTATTTTTTCGAAATCGGGATTGAAGACCAATTGCATTAAGCCGGAACGGTCTCGCAAATCGATAAAAATTAATCCGCCATGATCGCGCCGTTTATTTACCCAACCAGCAAGACAAATTTCTTTCGATAAATGACCTGAGCTAACTTTACCACAACCAGTGGTACGTTCTATAATTTGCATTTTGTGCCTTAGATACTAGAATTTCAGCTATAGATGCCTTTATTTTAGCACATCTACACAATTTTAGAACTTAAATTCTAAGCCAATATTAAAGGTAAATGCAATATCATCACCAATGTTTGGGATATTAGAATCATCAAATCCGGTTCTATCTAATCGATCTAAAGCTTTTTCTTGCGCCGGACTAATTGGTTTTCCTTTTATATCAGTAAAATGCCCACCCGGTATAAAAATGGAACTTACATTATAAATGCGAAAATTTTCATAGAACCAGTAACTTGCAAATACGTTCAACTCTGTACCCAAAAAGTTACGAGCACATTGTGGTAAATCTTGTTTTGTTTTGCAGTCATATTTTGGTGTTGCTGTTTCTTGCCAGTAAAAAAGTAAATCTGGTTGAATTGAGATAGGGTTAACCCAAGATTCTGGTTCCCAATGTAAAGAAGTACCAGCATACACTAAATTGGTAAAACCATTAACCGCTTGTGCCTGTTTGGTTGGCGCTTGTTTAGATTTTGGTTGTGCAAATGGACGTAATATTTTTCCTTGTGAACCAAGCACAAAGGCACTGCGAACATATGATCCTGAATAAATTTCTTGCAACCCGATAAAACCACTAAAATTTTGGTCTTTTGTTTCATGCATTGGGTTACTGCCACCAGATGCAACACCAACAGCAAGAGCCAACAATAAATCTTTCTTATAAACCCAATAGGCAAAATCAGAAACAAACATCCACCCTTTAAAGGAGTTTGTAAATGGATTACGGAAACGATTATCAGCATTAAAAAGATCAACTTGTTGATCAATGAATCCTAAACTTGGAACCTCTCCAATTTGTTTTCCATTTTCAGATTCACAACGATCAGACATGTCGATTATTTTTTGCGCATCTGAGCCTTTTACAAATAATACTTGAGCACCATTTTGGTCAACCACTTTTGAGTTTACAAATGTTTTGAGCCCATCTCTATTGATAGAAATAATTTCATTACGATCCCAACCTTTTACTTTTTGGCTACCAACATTAAGAGCAAATTCCATATTAAAAATAAATGGCCCTTGATCATAATTAACCGCTGCTCCTAAGGTTGCAAGCAGGCACGAAGAATCTGCTGGAAATTCAATTTTCAATTCTGGATTATTATTAAACACAATATATGGTTCAACATAAAAACGACCGGTATCTTTTGATTCCATCAAAATGGAACGAAGGCGAGCTGCCCATATTTGATTTATTTTACCGGTACCACGTTCCGGGCAAAACAAGCGATTAATATTATTATCAAACTCTTGCCCATAAATATTTTCTGCTGTTTGGCGCAGGCTTACCATTTTGTTCTGCAAAATAGACGCATATATATCATAAAATAAATGGTCGTGAACAAATTCACCAGATAACTTGAAGCCAAACGCAAACTGATCAATGTTACGATCAGTATAAAAGCCAAGAGAACCCGGCCCAACTGCAAAAGCGGGTCCAAGAGAAATACCACGGCCAACTTGAAATGGGAAAGCACCTAGCTTAAATGTGTGCTCATTAGCAAATGATAATTTAAAAACTTGATTGATAGAAAATTCTAACCAAACTTCTCTCATCCAAAAAAATAATCGAGGGATAAAGTGATTATGCTTGCGATCAACAACATCATTTGATTTAGATGTTGCTATAGTGGTAGGGCAAATAGAAACAGGATGGCCCCAAACTGCTTTATTACGCGCACTAAAAACAAATTCTGCAACTGGATCACCACCACACATGTTTTTGCCAAAAACTACATCTAAGTTTAAGTCAAGAGTATGGCGCGAATACCAATTGATGTCTGGGTTATTATTATTTAATAAGGTAATATTTTTGCCAAAAAAGGACTCCGGCCGAAAATTACCTGAAAAAAAATATTCTAAATCAAGCTCGTCTCTAGATTTGGGAAAACGAACGGCTAATAGTTGTGTACTGAGAAATGCCAATAACAAAAAACTAAACTTTTTATGATTCATCCAACAACCTTTATAAGGAAACGATTTTTTGCTTATAGAGTTTAAAAAAGAAAAACCCTTAATATGATTCATTTACTACGCTGAATTTGTAAAACTGCCTAGAACAAGCAATTTTGGTTTATAATACGGCTATTAAGGTAATCTATTGTATTAATTTGTCAATCATTTATCATAAACAGTATGAAAAAAAACAAACTACTACTTGGTGCTCATATGTCCATTGCGGGTGGCCCAGATCAAGCAATAGAACGTGGACAATCGATCCAATGCAGCACGATACAAATTTTTACCAAAAGCAATCGCCAATGGCATGCTAAGCCACTTTCTACTGATGTACGCAATTCTTTTATCAAAAAGCAACAAGCCATAGGTCCCGTTGTTGCACATGCCAGTTATTTGATTAATTTAGGCTCTTCAAACCTGCAAACCATACAAAAATCTATTCCCGGGCTCATTATAGAACTCGAAAGGTGTCAGCTTCTAAAAATCCCTTATCTTGTATTACACCCGGGTTCATTAACTGAAAAAACATTGGCAGAAGGACTTCAAAAAATAGCTCGTAATCTTGATGTTGCTCTGCAAAACGCAAAAAGTGACACTATGGTTCTATTGGAGAATATGGCAGGACAAGGAAGCGTTAGTTGCTATGATTTTGAGCATATAAAGCTTATTCGGCAATATAGCAAAGAAAGTAAGCGCATAGGCGTATGTTTTGATACCTGCCATGCCTTTGCAGCAGGATATGATTTTCGAACAAAACAACTATATGAGGATATGTGGCATGATTTTAATACTATAATTGGGTTAGAACATCTGAAAGTCATTCATATGAATGATTCTAAAAAAGAATTGGGTTCTCGAGTTGACCGGCATGAACATATAGGCAAAGGTAAGTTAGGACTTAATCCATTTACATTTTTAATGAACGATCCAAGATTTGAATCTATTGCAAAAATTCTTGAAACGCCCAAAGAGGGCCTGTCTGATGACCAAACTAATCTACAAATATTAAAGAATTTAATAAGATAAAAAAATAGAGCCAAGTAATAGATAGGAACCTATTCCCATTTCCCTAAGTTGAGCTAAGAAGGAATTGTAGAAAAGTTCTTACCTATTACCAAACTCAGTAAGCAGTGCTTCTAACCATACTTCTACCTGGAAAATCCAGAAGGAGTATCGTCTCAGTGAAGACAAGTACCATTTTGATAGAATTCAAACAAAAAACAATAAATTAAATTTCATGCAAATTGCAACAACAAAAAAACAGCCTAAATAGTAGCTTTTTGTGAAATTCACGTCCCGCACTCCAAAAAGCAACAAAAATGCAACATTTTCTGGTGCGATCCCAACTTTGAGCGTAAGGTTAGCCCTTTTTAGAAAAAAGGATAAAATACCAAATTAGAACGAAAATCAAGAATATGACTAGTAAAAAAGAGTCTGATAGCCAGTTTTTAATATACCCTAGGACTATTATAGCCTGAAAAAAACCAATGGCCACTAAATGTAATAAAATAGTCCTTTTGCTCCATCCTTTGCGTTGTAATAGTTGTGCAAAATGGTCAGGACTAGCATACCAGAACGGAATCTTTTTGTATGTACGTAATAACACTAATGTAGCAACTTCCAAAAGAGGAATAGCACACAAAATAACAGGAATCAGAAATCCCATAAAACCTAATTGTTGCCATCTAACCATGAATGGCAGCGTTGCAATAAAGCCACCCAGACACAAGGAACCAGCATCCCCTAAGTAAATCGTTGCAGGAGGTTTATTATAAAACAAAAAACCAAGAAGAGCTCCTAGAAAGCCCGTAAGTAATAAAGCAACAGAAGTATAACCAAGCTGCCAAGCTATAAAAGCAAAGCTGCTAATAATTATACTACCTACTAAACTCGCAAGGCCATCCATTATGTCTATCAAGTTGAATGCATTGATAATTGTCAACATCCAAAATATGGAAATAAAAAAATTAATTGCTGGTGGAAAGAATGAAAACTGAGCAACAAGACCCGCTTTTATAAAAAGATACGTGGCTCCTATTTGAAAAAAAAATTTTGTACCGGCAGTTATTGGATGCAGGTCATCAACCAAACCAATTATAAGTAACAAAACTATGCCACAAACAAAATAATACAAGTTAAACGATAAATGACCTAAGGGTAATAATAAACTTGCCGCAAAACCCAAAAATAAAGCCAGTCCGCCTAAGTACGCAGTTGGCATATGGTGTGTTTTTATTTTTCCATCTGGTGAATCAAGAATTCTAAATTGATGAGCAATATAACGGAAAAAAGGAGTAAAAAAAAGCGTCGCAAAAAAAGGTATAGTTATATGTAAATATACCGGCACCATTCTCTTATGATTCAGGCACGAGGATACTACATTCTACTCTATCACCTTCTTGCCAGTCTGTGTGTCCTTCTACTAAAAAGCCACACTCAAAGCCGGTATGCACTTCTTTAACTTGCTTACGATCGCGTTGTAGGCTGAGTATTTTACCTTCACCAATTTTGTCTTTGCCACGCCAAATCTGAGCTATGCCATCTTTGGAAAAACGACCGTCTTTTACATAACAACCAGCAATAATACCTATGCCTTTGATATCAAATACTTTGCGAACTTCAGCTTCGCCAATCTTATTTAATATCATAACTACTTTTTTAGTTCGAATAGAAAGTTCTTCTAATGCTTCGAGCAACTTATAAATAATATAATAAATCTTAATATCAACTTTCAGGCGCTGCGCTAAAGTAATTGCATTTGCTTCAGTTTTAACATGTAAACCAAGAAGCATGGCTCCTGTATCACTTGCAAGCATTACATCTGATTCATTAATATCGCCAATGCCGGAAGCAACAATATTTATGTGACGTGGTAATTTTTTATTAAGTTTTTTTAAAGAATCAACCAGCGCCTCTTCAGAAGAATTAGAATCAGTCTTAATAAGAATACTAATGGCGTCTTTTTCGACCAAGTGTAGCATAGATGCTTTTTTAAAACCTTGCCTTGATCTAGCCTTTAAATACATTTTCTTTGGCACTACCTTAAAATGGTCTCCCGCTTCTGGCAGAGCATCAAATCCAGCAACCAAAACTGGAATCGAAGGATTTGCTTGCTTAACACGCTTACCAAATGAATCAACCATTGAAGTTACTTTTCCGTAAGTCTTACCGGCTAAAAAATAATCTCCAAGCTTGAGAATACCATGTTGACCTAAATATGTTGCAACAGGCCCACGTCCTTTTTCTAACTTAGATTCTAAGACATAACCACGGGCAATTCCTTTACTGTCTGCCTTTAATTCCATGAGTTGAGATTGCAAGATAATCATCTCCAAAAGTTGAGCTATATTTGTGCCCTCTTTTGCAGATATACCAACTATGACAACATCCCCGCCCCATTCTTCTGGCAGTAACTCATATTGAGAAAGCTGTCTTTTAATATTTTCAATTTGTGGTTTACCAACTTTATCAATTTTATTAATAGCAACAATAATTGTTGTATTAATAGATTTTGCATGTTTAATCGCTTCAATCGTCTGAGGCATAATACCATCATCTGCTGCAATAACTAAAACAACAATATCGGCTACTTTTGCACCACGTTCACGTATTTTTGAGAAAGCCTCATGACCTGGTGTATCTAGAAAAATAATACTGCCTTGCCCTGTCTTTGCTTCGTAAGCACCTAAATGCTGAGTGATACCACCCTTTTCTCTTTCTGCAACACGTGTTTTTCGAATATGATCGAGTAGAGTTGTCTTACCATGATCAACATGCCCTAAAACGGCAACGACCGGCAAACGCTCTTGTAAATTCAAGGATTCAACAATTTCTTTTTTGATATCCATTTCTTTTGCAGATGCTTTGGCAACAGGAAAGTCATAATGGCTTGCAATCTTTTGCACCATCTCAACGGGAAGCACTTGGTTTTTATTAGACAAGACACCCCATTTGAGCAGCAATAAAATAATATCATTAGCGGCAACACCAATAACATTGGCAATACTGCCAGGAGTTGCTGGCTCTAAAGGTAATCCAGGAATTTCTTTTGATTCAACGGTAACATCTTGCTTTTGTAATCTTTTTATTTTATCTCGTTCTCTTGGTTGCATTTTTTTAGACTCGGGAATAATTGTCTGAGGCGCCTTTTTAGGTGCTTTATTTGGTTCCACTTTTATTGCCTCTTTCTTTTTTGTATCCCCATATTTTTTTTTAAGAAGGTCTAATGCTTTTTCTTCAAGCACAGACATATGACTCTTTACTGCAAAGCCTGCAGTAGAAAGCTGTTTAAGCAAATCCCTTGAAGAAACATTATATTTTTTTGCAAATTCATATACACGCATTGCTGAGATATTTCATTCATTTTAAATGTTTTTATTCATCGATTTGAATATCTTCTAATCGAATTTTTTCTTTGGGCTTTTCATTTGTCATCAAATGTATATTAATTTCAGCTAACTTTGAAGCAAGAGAAATATTTTGTCCCATCCGACCAATGGCCAATGAACGTTGGTCTTCCTCTACCCAAACATTAGCACCTACATCTGTAATTTCTACTTTTTGAACCTGAGCGGGTTTAAGTGCGTTTTTTACCAAAATTTCTTTATTTTCACTCCATGGAATAACATCGATTTTTTCACTCGACAACTCTTTTAAAATAGGTTTAATCCGTGCACCACCAACACCTACACAAGTACCTACAGGATCAATGTTTGGATCATTGGAAACCACAATAACTTTTGATTTATACCCTGGAATTCTTACTATCTTTTTAATTTCCACCAACTTTTCAAATACTTCAGGAATCTCTAACTCAAATAATTTTTTCAAAAATATATCAGAGGAACGATCCAAGATAAGTTGATTATCATTGCGAGGTTCAACTAAGACCTCTTTAAGAAGCGCTCGAATAGGATACCCCACAATGCATTTATCCTCAGGTATGGCCAAAGATCGGGGAAGAAAAGCCAGAGAGTCGGCCACCTTTATAACTGTTCCAGCACGCTCACATTTGTGAATAACACCGTAAACAATTGAACCTTCTTTTTCTTTAAATTCGTTGTAAACTGCATCAACCTCAATTTTGCGAATCAATTGTGCAATTACTTGTTTTGCACGCAAAATTTCAATTCGCCCAATTTTTCCACCAAATGGCAACCATAGCTTATCCCCTACCTTTGTTTTAGCGGAAATAGACTTTGCTTTTCGTGCGCTTATCTGGCTCAATTCGTCTGTAACAGTAGAAACAACTTCTTTCTCAATCTCAACATTGAGCATATCGTTTTTTTGGTCATAAGAGACTTTAAGCTGAAAATCCGGGTATTTTTTTGCATATGCAGAAAGCATTCCCTCGCACATAATGTCGCTCAAGACCTTAGAATCAAGGCCCTTTTCTTCGACTAATGAATCAATAACTGATGCAAGTTTCACGCTAACCGCCTATTTAAATTTTTTTAACCAGGAAAATACTTTGATAGAAAATGGAGAGATTTCCTCAAATCCATATGCTCATTGTATAAAAAAGAATCCAATTGAGCAAGTTCTAGTTTTTTGGTTATAAGGGTTTGAAAAATTGAAGCTATGGGGCTAAAGCTTATTATTATTAACTTATATAAATATATATAAAATATAATAGTAATAGGTGGGGACATTTTAGGGGGATAACTCTATTCCAACTCTGCATATACCCCTCCTAGAGTAATAATCGAATTTTAGAGCTGGTGGATAACTTGGTGGATAACTTGGTGGATAACTTTGGGCAATTTTCTGAATAGCATCTTCAGATCAGCAAAAGTTATCCACCACCGCTCAATTTACTCTTTTGGTCGCCCTTTTGAAAGGGGGTATAAAAGTTATCCACCAGTTATCCACCGGTTATCCACCGGTTATCCACCAAGTTATCCACCAGACAAATAGAATGTTTTGTTTAAATAACCGGGTTTGGTTTTTCCGAATTGATGTCTATTTGTATAATTCGTATTGAGTAGTCAATTTGAACTGATTTTGGTTTTGCAAGATTAATTGTCTGTATAAGATAAAGCGGCTTGAATATCTTGGGTGAGGTCCTTTAATGCTTTTGGGTTGCGCAAGACATATGCTGGATGGAGCGTTGGTATTACAGGGGTATTGCCATAGCGCATGAGCTTTCCCCGCTGTTTTGTTATTTTAACTTGCTTTAAGTCCAATAATCCTTCAAGGGCAGTTGCTCCTAAGGTACAAATGATTTTTGGTTTAATTATTTTTATTTGCTTTTCTAGTAAGCCGGGGCAGCAGAGTTTCATTTCTTTTGGACTTGGCTTGCGATTACCCGGTGGTCGGCATTTTACAATATTGGTTATAAATATTTCTGAGCGCTTGATATCTAAAACGTCCAAGATTTTATTTAATAATTTACCTGCTCTACCAACAAAAGGTTTGCCGAGTGCATCCTCTTGTGCTCCTGGAGCCTCACCAATAAAAACTAAACTGGCATCAGGGTTTCCGTCTCCA
Source organism: Candidatus Babelota bacterium (assembly GCA_029262615.1). Lineage (GTDB taxonomy): Bacteria > Babelota > Babeliae > Babelales > Vermiphilaceae > JAJCZD01. The sequence continues at coordinate 252,266 of JAJCZD010000005.1, read as the reverse complement.
AAAACTTCTTGCTTGCGTCCTAGTGGAGCTAGTGGGCATTCAGGGTAATCGATAAATTTTTTATGCAGTGATTGTAATAACTGCTCTTTGTATTCTTTAGGGTTCATAATTTACAGTATAAAGAAAAAACCTGGGCATTACAAAATAAGTAATTTAATTATGAGTATAATAAACAAGTAACTTTTGCCACGCGCTATTGTTTGCGAATTTACTTTTTACATAGGAAGGATGCAATCGATTTTCGGGGAAATAAATAGATATACCCTTGGCAAATCGCAGGTTTTTACCAACTACATTAGTAAATACAGCATTAGAAATGAGTTGTGATCCCTTTTGCAACAAACCAGTAAGATTTGACATAAATTCTTTACTTTGCGTAGTGTTGCGTAATTGTATCCGGCTGCTATTGCGCAACAAATTTTGATAGAAGTGATGAAGGTCAATGTAACTTGGTTCGTCAAAATGAGTACATGCACGCTTGTTTCTGGAGGCTTTCAAAACTTTTGTTATACTCTTGTTTTTTTGCTGAGGTATTGAATTAAGCAACAAGGTTGCAACTTGTTCGACATTATTTTCGATTGGATTAATAAGATCCAGGTTGAGAGCTGAGAGCGTGTAATCATTAGTAATACGGTTATACAGTTGTTGGTACATTGTTACAATGTGGTGTGCAAATGAAATATTAGATATAGATTTTTGTAGAAATGGTGAGAGTATGTGAGAGTAATCCCAACCAGTACCGAGCTCAACTTCTTGTGAGCTAACCATTACTTGGGCATAATCTTTTACTATGTTGGCAATTTCTAACATAGACATCAAACAGGCATCGAATCCGATTAATGCAAGTTTTTTATTACCTAGGACAGTTTCCTTTACTGCTTTTAGAGCATTTTCCAATTTTTGATTGGTTAAATAGTGGCCAGTGGAATCATCCCAACAGAGTCCTCGTGGCTCTCCTATAAAATCAAAAAAACCGATAGACCTATCTAATTCAAATTTATTTATTATTGGGTCAAATAAGAAAAGATCAGAAATATTTATAATTCGACCACTCATGGGATCAATAATGCCAGTACCGTGATTCCAAAATATGAGACCGTAGTTTTTTGCTGGAAATGATTCAAAAGCCCATTTGCAAGCAGTTATTAAGGTTTGTGTGCTTCCACTATCCATCTTTTGAGTCAGTGGATCGTTTGCATTAGCATGAATTACCTTATCCTTGTTGATTATATAACGACGGGTGACTTTTTGATTTGCACGTAACCGGATATCAAGATGTGCACAAAGATTAAGATGCTGGTTTGATCCAATAGTAGCCATTTGTTTTATATTGCGCGCAGCAAATCCTCGCAAATCATTATCTGCCGCCATATAGACTAAAATAGTCCAATCTTTCTCAATAGCCTTTTTTGTTGTGGTTTCTTGAGCCATTGCAACACTTTGTAAACCAAAATCGTGTGCAACAGCTATTGAGTAGTCTGTTGCGATAAGTATTGAAGGTAAGTAAATAAGATAGAATGTTAAATAGAATAGTAGTTGCTTTTTCATGATCCCCCCCGGTCATATGTGCTAACTTATGATATGAAAATATTGTGTTATGAATCAAGAAATGCCTAAAATTCTTCGTTTAGAACGTAATATGGCAAGCCAAGCAATTAGAAAGGTAAGTCCAAAGCTTAATTGAAAATCTAAGTAAAAAACATGTACAGGATTATATGCAAGTAGCAGCAGGGCTACCAGTGATAGTAAATGTAATGATTGTATTGGCAGTTTTATAACTATGCAAGATTGATAGCATAAAAACATAAAAAGAGCGCGGATAAATGAAATACTAGACCAACTGAGTAATCCATAAAGAAGTACAAGAGCGGTTAATAGAAACCAACGTGTTGCATGTGCAAGTGAAAAAAAAGAAAGTACCCAAGACCATAATAAGACTAAAATCAATACGTGCAATCCTGAACGAGCCAGATAATGCATAATGCCCCATTTGGCGAATAGATCTTGCTGGCTCACAACTTCATTCTTTACGGCAGCTTTATTTCCTAAAAAAATAGTTGCAAAGAGCACAAATGTTTTACGATCCATTTTTTTGGATAATGTTTTGAATAAATTGTTGCGTATCATGGGTAAAAAAGTAGATGCAGACCACACAGAATAGCCTTGTTTTTTTATTGCCGATTTAAAGCAAAAAATAGCACTTTTTACGTTTTCTTTTATGAGGTAAAGCAAAAATGAATCATTGGTAGGTTTTTTGCAAGATACATTTTGCAACAAAATACTATCTCCTATATTGCACCTTTTGTCATTAGTATAAATATAAAAAAAATCATTAATTGTGTAAGGTTTTTCATCATGAGGAATGATTTTTGTTGCTCTCACTTGTAAACGTGTGCAAAATGGATAAGCATTTGTTGTTATTGCATCAGTTACATATGCGTGCATGGTTATTTTTTTATTGTGCATACCAGAAAAAAATTGTTTTTGTTTTTCTATAACAGAATAATAGCGAATGGCTCCAATTGTATAAAATAATACAAAAAGTAACAGGTACAATCTTCTATAGGAAAAAAAATAAAGTAATAAGGCGAGTGGAACTAATGTTAGCGATCCTAGAATGAAATAGTGGGTTCCTTTTAGAATGATCCCAAGAGTAAAGCTGAGTGTTAGAAAAAACAGTAAAGATGGTTGGAAAAAAATAAATTGATTTTTAATTGAATAAAGTACGTATTTCATGACAAATTGATAATAACCTTTTTTATGAAATAAGCAAGAACAAAAACCACTTGCTGTTTTTTTGACAAATTGTTAAATTAATTATTGGTGAAGATATGAAAATAGAAAAGAAAATTCTCGAAAATGGTATGCATATACTGGTTTGTTCGAATCGAACAGTTCCAAAAGTATCAGCCCAGCTTTGGTATCATGTTGGTTCTAAGCATGAGGTTTCTGGCCAAAAGGGGCTAGCGCATCTACTTGAGCACATGCTCTTTAAAGGTACTAAACAGCTCTCAGAATCAGATATTAATCTTATTACCCACAAGCTTTCTGGTTATTGCAATGCCTTTACTTCATATGATTTTACGGGATATTTATTTGATTTTCCTACACAACATTGGCATACCGCGTTAGATCTATTTGTTGATTGTATGAGTAACTGTACCTTTCAAGAAGATTTTTTGCATTCAGAACTCAAAGCAGTGATCCAAGAGTTAAAGATGTACAAAGATGACTATGAGACAACTTTGCTAGAAGAATTGATCATGGTGATTTTTCCAGATCATCCATACCACTATCCAATCATTGGATTTAAACAAGATTTATGGGCAATTAACAGGAAAAATCTGATTTCTTTTTACCAACAATATTATCAACCTAATAACGCTACACTCGTGGTTACTGGAGATGTAGAGGTTAAAGAAGTTGTAGAGCATGCGCAAAAGATTTTTGGAGATACAAAAGTTACGCGTCAAAAACCGGCTTATACTACAAATTATGTACCAGATATTGTTGCAAAATCAGTAACTTTATATCGTGATGTGCAACAACCTACTGTTATGCTTACCTGGAGAATACCTGGCCTACAACAAAAGCAAAATTTTAGTTTTGATGTTATTGCATGGTTGTTGGCTGCTGGACAAGGTTCAGAGTTGCATAGATTACTCGTTGATCAATTACAACTAGTTTCTGATGTGCATTCTTTTACCTATGCTTTATTTGAGCATGGTTTATTTATTATTCAATTTAACCCATTTGAAATTAATGATATTCAAAAGATTGTTACACTTATTCAGCAAAAAATAGATGACCTCATTAAAAATGGCATTGAGCAAAAAGATATGCAACGTGCTTACAAAAAAGCACAGTTGGCTCATCTGCAACAATTTGAGACAACGCAAGAGCTAGCATCAGTGATTGGTGAGTTTTATATGGCAACGCAAGACGAAACCTATCCATTTAGTTATACAACAGAGTCGATTGAACAAGTAAATCAGGATGTATCTTGCCATTTAAAAAACTATTTGCGCCCTTCCATTATGCATGTTGGTAAAGTTCTACCTATTGAGCAACAAGAAAAACAACGATGGTGTTTATTGCAACAAGAATCTGATGCATTAGATAATAAATTTCTTTGTACTCGAGAAAGAATAACTACTGTTGAGTCGGGGAAATTAGTGCATGAAATTAAAAAGAAAGAACCAGCTCCTTTTTCCTTTGCGGCTGCAAAAGAAACAGTCTTAAATAATGGTCTGAAGGTATTATGGCATCATCGACCGGGAAATATGATAGAGGTTGTTTTACAACTCAAGGCCGATCATACGTATGATCCAGTTGGTAAATCGGGTTTATTTTCATTTGTATGTGAGTTATTGCTAGAGGGCACAAAAAATTATACCAAGCAACAATTATTGCAAATAATTGAAGGCAACGGGATGGAAATTGATATTCAACCCGGTTTTATTTCTATCAAAGCCCTTTCACAAGACTTGTCTAAAGCAATGCAAATTATGCATGAATTGATTACTAATGCAAGGTTTGACAAAAATGCAATTGAAAAAGTCCGTAAGCAGTTGATTTCTGATATTAAAGACTATTGGGATGATCCAAGTTCATTTGTTGCACAATTAGCAAAGCAACAGGTCTATAAAGAGCATCCATATGGTAAAAATATATTGGGGACGGTTGAATCCATAGATCAAGTGTCACGTGATGATATTGTTTCTTTTTATAATCGTTATTTTACACCACAAGAAGCACACATTGCAATTGTTGGTGATATACAAATTGAGATACCTATATTAATGCAGCAAACAATTGGCCATTGGACCGGAGAAATAATTAAACCTCGTGATATGGGTGTAATAAAACATGCTGCTCAATCAATTACTCATCAAATAAATAGAGACCAAATTATTCTTGCCTGGGCTGGAGTCTCAATAAAGAGAACCGATTCAGAATATGATACCTTGTTACTTTTTGAACAAATCTTATCTGGTGGTTCATCAGCTTCTATGAGTTCACGGTTATTTATGTTACGCGAACAAACTGGTTTGTTTTATACTATTAAAGCATTGTTAACTACTAATGCCCATGATCAACCAGGAATGATTTTTGTTAAAACAATTGTTTCAAAAGAAAATCTTGCCCAAGCACAACAATTAATAGAAAAAACTTTATTAGAGTCTGCAAAAATTACTGACCAAGAACTAGATGATGCAAAAAGTGCATTGATTCATCAATTATTTGATAATTTTGAAACAAATAAACAAGTAGCTTACGCCTTGTTGTTTGCTTGTCGTTATAATTTACCACATGATTTTTGGCAGCAACGTATTGAAAAAATTAAAAAAATTTCAAAAGAAGAAATACAAAATGTTGCGCAGAAATATCTTACAAAAAAAAACCTAAGCACTATTAAAATTGGTCGCCTAAAATAATTAGCAGATTTTGACAAAAAAGATCAGATAGGCAGAATGAGCAGTAAATAGCAAGAGAAATTTTTATGAAAAAACCTTTATTATTTTTTATAATCTTACCATTCTTTATTAAATCAATGGATCCTAATCCACCACTTATACAAGCAATGGAGTGCATACAAAATGGGAACCTTGCGAGGTTATCTCCAATTTTGGATGAGCATCCAACATTACTAGAAAAGTCTTTACCAGTTCTTATTATGGAATCAATCCGACATGACAAAAGTAAAATATTTTGTAATATAGCCCAAAAAATAAAGAATCCTGATTTTACCATTATTGCTGGTCTTGCCATTATGTATAGATCAACAGCAATTATTACAAGTATTGTGAGCAATAAGGCATGGTGCAAGGAAGTAGAATCTAAAGAGGAACTGTTGAAATTGGCACGCAATTTTTCTGAAGATGTAAGTACGACTCAACACAAAAAAAAGAGCACAGATATTGTAGAGTTGCTACAGCCTTTTGCTGGAAATAAGGCAAAGTTATAATAAAATGCTATTATTATTAGGTGGTAATGAACTATGAACAAAATTCTTTTTTTAACCAGTATGATTTTTAATTTATCCGCAACAAGATGTGAACCAATTATGAAAACAGAAAATAAAAAAATAAAACAAACGCATGTATTTAAAAAAGTGTTAAAAAATGGCATGACGGTTTTGGTACGTCCTTCACACGTTATTCCTAAAGTTTCAGTCCAAATTTGGTATAACGTTGGTTCCAAAGATGAAAAAACTGGTGAAAAGGGTATTGCCCATTTGATTGAGCATATGATATTTAAAGGGACGGATAAGAATCTTTCCGAGTCAGATATTAACGTTTTGGCCCAAAAGCTCTCTGGTAGCATTAATGCTTTTACTTCATATGATTATACCGGTTATAAATTTGACCTGCCAGAGCACAATTGGGAAGAAATCCTTCCTGTTATAGCAGAAACTATGGAGCATGCACGATTTGATGATGAGCATTTGGCATCTGAGATGAAAGCGGTAATTCAAGAGTTAAAGATGATCAAGGATAGTCATGTTCGGTCTTTAATTTATGATATGCTCACCGTAATTTTTCCTGATCACCCTTATCATTATCCTATTGTTGGTTATAAACAAGATTTGTGGAATGTTAATGGCCAGGATTTAAAGCGATTTTATAAAAAACATTACTTTCCAAATAACGCAACCTTGATTGTTGTTGGTGATGTTAACCGTGAACATGTATTTAAATTGGCAGAAAAGTATTTTGGTAAATTAAAGCCAAATAACCAGTATTTAAAAGAGGTCTTTTACCACAATAAAGATATTGCAGCAAAGTCAGTTTCTATTTATCGCGATATAAAGCAACCAACTGTGGTGCTTTCTTTTGTTGTTCCAGGTAGCACTCAAAAACAAGATCAGATTTTAGATGTTATAGACAAAATCTTGGGTGGTGGTAAATCTTCTGTCTTATATCACCTTTTGGTCGACAAGGAAAAATTAGTAACCTCATTGAGTACCTTTACTTGGAGTTTATTTGACCACGGCCTTTTCTTTATCATTTATGAGCCAAATAAGATAGAAGATGTAAATAAAATAAACGATTTTATTTTGCACGAAATTGAAAAGCTGGCAAAAGAAGGTCCATCAAAAACGAAACTTGCAAAAGCAATCAAGCAATCTCGTATGCATTATTATCATTTAATGGAAAATACACAAAGCCAAGCCTATGAGATTGGTAAAGCATATCTGGCAACTGGCGATGAAAACTATGCATTTGATTATTTAGATGAATCAACAAAAGAAGTAGAAGACGATATTAAAAAATTATTGTCTGAGTATTTAAGACGCTCTGTAATGCATCAAGGATTTGTACTGCCACTGCCAGAAAAAGAAAAATATCAATGGCTTGAATTACAGAAAAAATCTGATGAATTAGATACAAGAATTTTATCTGCACGCCAGAGAAAATCAGCTGTTGAAGAACCACGTTATGCTAACAAAATTGAGCCTAAGATCCCGAATAAGTTTGATTTTCCCAAACCTGACGTAAAGCAATTAAAGAACGGTCTAAAACTTTTTTGGCTTGATTCCTCTAATACTCCTAAAATAGATTTAGTTCTAGAATTAAAGGCTAAACACTTACATGATCCAAAAGATTTAGCAGGTATAGCAAACTTTATTAGCGATTTATTGACCGAGGGCACAAAAAATTATACCGCAAAGCAATTTGCTGAAGAAATTGAATCTCGTGCCATGAGCCTATCAGTTTATCCTGGTGGTATTGCAATGAGTATGCTTAAAGAAGATTTTGAAAAAGGATTGGAGCTTCTTTTAGAATTATTGACCAATGCAATTTTTGATAAAGATGAAATTGCAAAGGTAAAGATGCAATTGTTAGCGCAGATAAAAAACTATTGGGACGACCCAAAATCCTTCTCTTCTCATTTAATAAAACAAGAGATTTACAAAGATCATCAATATGCTAAAAACATACTCGGAACAGCTGAATCAATAGAAAAAATTACGCGTGCTGATATGATAAATTTTTACAATAATTTTATTAGCCCCGATGGTGCAAAGCTTGTTATTGTTGGTGATTTGAGTGGTTATGATGTGCCAAAAATTGTTGAAAAAATAATTGGAAAGTGGACTGGACCAAAGGTGCCAGACATTACATATCCACAACTAGAAAAAACAAAACAAAAAGAAATTAACTATCCTATCAATCGTGATCAAGTGGTATTATCTATGGCTGCATTATCAGTTGATCGTAAGCATCCTGATTTTGATAAACTGCAATTATTTGACCAAATATTAGGTGGAGGCGCGCTTGGCTCCTTAGCATCTCGCCTGTTCCAATTACGAGAGCAAACAGGTTTATTTTACAGCATTGCTGGCTCAACAGTTGTAGCAGCAAACAAGCAACCAGGCATGGTTTTAGTTAAGACAATTGTTTCTTTAGATCGTGCAAAAGAAGCAGAAGATGCGATTAAAAAAATGTTAAAAACTGTTGCTGATGATATTACACATGAAGAGTTTAAACAAGCAAAAAATGCTATTATTAATGCAATAATTAATAACTTTGAATCCAATAAAAATACAGCACTAGCGTTCTTAATTTTAGATCGCTTTGGATTTGGTTGGGATTATTTTGATAAGAAAGCCCAAATGTTAGATAAGCTTACCATCAAAGAAGTACAAGAGGCGGTCAAAAAGGTTCTTGATCCAGATAAAATGGTGACGTTACGTGTTGGAAGAGTTCCCAAGACATGAAAGTGCCATTAATAAAGGGATAAAAGATGGATTATTCAATTGTTCTAACGAACATATTAAACCCACCTGTAATGTTTTTTTTCATGGGATTATTTGCAGCGTTTATACGTTCCGATTTAGAAATTCCACAACAGATTGCAAAATTTTTATCATTATATCTATTGTTTGCAATTGGCTTTCAGGGTGGGGTTGAGTTAAGTCATAGTGGCTTAACTCTGATAATTATATGGAAATTAGTAGCGGTTGTATGCGCAGCCGTTATTGTTCCGTTATATACTTTTTTTATTTTAAAAACCCGTTTTAACATCTATGATTCTGGAGCTATTGCAGCGAGCTATGGCTCTGTTAGTGCCGTAACATTTATTACTGCCATTACCTTATTAAACGTTTTAAAGATCTCATTTGGTGGCTATATGATAGCTGCAATGGCATTAATGGAAACGCCCGCAATTATTGTTGGAGTTTTGCTTGTGCGTTTATATGCACCTTCAGAAAGTGATGAATCAATTTCATGGAAAGAATTGTTGCATGATGCTGCTTGCAATGGTGCGGTTATTTTAATTTTAGGTAGTTTGGTTATTGGATATATTACCGGCCCGCAAGGAATGAGTTCCTTGAAACCTTTTTCTATTGATATTTTTAAGGGCATGTTGAGCTTCTTTTTACTTGATATGGGATTAGTTGCAGCAAAAAGAATGTCTGCATTATGGAACAAAAGTACTGTGGTTTTTTTGTTTGCAATTATAATCCCGCTTATTAATGCAGCATGTGGCATACTTTTTGCTTATTATGTTGGTTTTTCACAGGGAGACGCCCTGCTGTTTACTGTATTGTGTGCAAGTGCCTCTTACATTGCAGTTCCTGCAGCAATGCGCTTGGCCGTTCCCGAGGCAAATCCAGGTTTTTATATTCCTATGGCCTTAGGTATTACATTCCCTTTTAATATTATTGTTGGTTTACCCTTATATTTATCTATCATACAAAAGTTTTGGAGTTAATGGTCATGTTGCAAGCACGTAAAAAAATAGAAATTATTCTTGGCCAGACATATATTCCTCGTGTTCTATCACTTGTTAAACAGGCTAACATTAGTGGTTATACCTTAATTAAGAATGTATTAGGCTCAGGTATTCATGGAGAGCAAGATGCACAGGAATTAATAGATGTTACCACGAACAGTTATTTTATTATTATAGCTACAGAAGAAAAGGCAAAATTTTTTGCAGAGCAAGTTCAATTATTAATGAAAAAATCTGGTGGTATGCTATTGGTTTCAGATGTACAACTAATTATATAATGTTTCGGTGAATAGTATGAAAATAATCATTAATAAAATTCCACTAGATGAGCTTAAAAAAATGTCTGAAAAAATGTTTGGTGGTTTAGTAAAAGCGGTAGTTGATATTGAAATGCATTCAGATTTGGAAGAACTAATGTTAGCAAATGATTCACAACAGCAAAGCCTTTGGGGCATTAACATTCATCCAAATGAATTGCATACAAATTGGATTGAATTTGATTCTATGATAAACATACGACCAGCAATTGGAAACAGAAGTCGCTCTGTTGAAAACCAAAAAATCCAAAACAAAATAATTGAGATTGTAACTAACTTGGTTCAGAAATGATACATAAAGAAATGGCTTCTGGCCGTTGGTTTGAATTTTCTTTAGTGGAGCAATTGGCAAATATTGGTAGTGATGTTGAGCGAACTATTTCCTGGAGAGACAAGGGGAATTTGGAATATAGCCAAAAAGCCTTTGAGCGTACATTAGAACTAATCGATCTTACCGTTGCAGATCCAAAAAATAAAAAAAGATTAAAAGAAGTGTTGCGTACACGCGAGGCATTGATTGATTATTTTATGTATGATAATGTCTATGGATCAACCGATAAATTCTGGCAAGATTATTTTTTACAATTTGGCTATGCAGCAGCTCTAAAAAGAGAGCAAAAAAGAAAAATCAAACAAAAATAAAAATTTCAAAAAACTATTTCTACTGTTACTGGTCTATGGTCACTAGGGTAAAGGCCGTTTTCTTCTTTTACTATGGAATACATTTTTACAACCAAGCCATTATTATTTTTAATTACAATATGATCGATTAATTTTTCCGTTTCATCGCCCCAACCAGTAAATGTTTTTGCCGGACCATCTATTTTGTTTGCTATTTCTTTTGTATTAACAAACTGTTGCTTGCGTAGTTCTTTTTTAATAGGCTCAACCAGCTTTGAATTAAAATCACCCATAATAATGGCTGGTATTTCTTTATTATCTTCTGTTTTTGCCAGAATTTTTTTCAACTGATTAATACGTGCTTTTTCAAATTCATGATCTAGATGCGTGTTAAATATATATAATTGCTTACCCGAATTTTTTAATGCTAATAGCCCATAGGTGCAGATGCGTGGCAGAAAGCCATGCTCATTATGTTTTCGTATCCATTTGTACCAGGGAGATTTGTTCATTTGAAATGTGCCTTGTTTTTTTAAAATAAGTTTTGCAGCATCATAAAAGATTGGTGTTGCCTCATCGGTTCCTAGCCCACCCCAACTTTGACCACGGCCAGTTCCAAAATATTTATAGTTATCCGGTAATGATTTTGCAAGATCTTCTATTTGTTCTTGTGTTACTTCTTGAAAGCCAATTATATCCGGCTTAGTTTTTTTTAACATATTGATAATCAAGGGTAAACGGTTTTTCCATAACCGGTTTTCATGTTTCTCTTTGCCCTTGCGCCGAATATTAAATGACATGATTTTTAATTGCTCTTTTTTTACTTCGACAAACTTTCGTCCGTCGCATAAAGATATAGCCGACACAGCAGGGCCAATGGAAGGGTTATCCGTTGCTTTCGTATACTGAGAAAATAAGAGCGATGAAAACAAGACAAGCAAGTGTAATTTGCTATAAACCATAAAAACCTCCACAGAATTCAAATTTGGTTGCATCTTTATTCATATTATTCCATAATTGAGTATTTGTAAAAAGGGTAAAGGTATATTTCTAATTCTTATACAAATGAAATTCTTTTGCTAATTTTTGTAAATATTCGGATGATTTTTCTAATTGTAATTGTTCTTTAGTGCTCAATGGTGGTGGCAAAATTTGTTCAATACCACTCTCTCCCAAAACGGCTGGCATGCTTAAGCACACATCAAATTCAGGGGCATACAAAGAAAGTGGCAACACTCGTTTGGTATCATATACGATATTTTCACACATTGCCGCAACACACGTTGCAATGCCAAAATAGGTTGCGCCCTTGCATTCAATAATTTCATAAGCACGAGCTTTGGCTTGCTGTGCAATTTTTTCTAACTCTTTTTGTGTAAGTTCAGGGAACTCTATTATTGGAATTCCGGCAATGGTTGCGGTAGACCATGCCGCAAATTGGGTATCACCATGCTCGCCTAAAATATAAGCATGAATCGATTGCTGTGCAATAGATAACTTTCTAGAAAGTACGCCCCGCAATCGTTGTGTGTCTAAAAATGTACCGGTTCCAAAAACTTGGCTTCTATCCAAGCCGGATACTTGTTGTGCACACAAGGTTAGAATATCAAGTGGATTAGAAACAATTATTATAATGGCATTTGGTTGTATGGGCTTCATGTCAGAAATGATTTGTTTCACAATTGCGCAATTTGTTTTCAATAGTTCGGATCTTTTTTGACCAACTTTCTGTCGTGCACCGGCTGTAATAATTATTATGTCTGCATGTGATGCATCTTTTAGGGAACCAACTCTCACTTGTGATGTGCTAGAGAAAGGTAGTGCATCAGATAGATCGTGCACCTCACCCTTGCATAATTCTTTGTTTATATCGGTTAATATTATTTCACTGGCGATGTTTTTTAGGATGAGTGCATATGCAGCCGTTGAACCGACCGACCCGGTACCAATGATGGCAATTTTTGCATGTTCCATTACATTTTTCCTTTTTTATTTTTTTAATTCAGGTTCAATACTTGCATGTTTTATATTAAATTTTTCTGCCAACATTTTTTTTATTTTATTAATGGTTTTTATTGCATCATCTAAATTTTTCTCATCCAAGAAAACGTGGCAACTGAGTGCTGCTACTTGGTCGGTGATTGCCCAAATATGTACATGATCAACAGCTATCACATTTGGCATTGTATGGATTGCATGGGTTACTTTTTGCATATTAATATGGGAAGGAACGCCTTCGAATAAAATATTGAGTGTTTGTTTGGTAATTAAAAGGCCATTGTATAAAATTAATAAACCTATTAAAAAGCTTATTATTGGATCAATCAATACAAAGCCAGTTAATGCAATAACAACGCCAGAAAAAAGCGTGCCAACCAATCCAATTACATCAAATAAAGTATCTAAAAAGACCGTTTTTAGATTTATACTTTTGCCACGAATTAATAAAAGGGCGATGAAGGATTTAACCATTAAAGCTACAAAAGCAACAATAACTACAATACTACCTTTTATCGGTTTGGGTGATAATAACCCTTTATAAGATTCATAGAAAATAAATGTCGCAGCAATAATAAATAGAAGGGCATTTATAAATGCCGCAATCACATTAGCTCGGCCATAACCATAAGTTTTTGTTTTAGTTCTTTCTTTTTGAGAAACCCAATTACCAACAAATGAAATAATTAAACTTAGAGAATCTGCACCGGTATTAAAAGCAGTTGATCTCAAGGCTAAACTACCAGCAAATATGCCAAAAATATATTCAAAAAGGGCGAGGCCAAAATTTAGGGTAATTCCAATACCAAGCAGTTTGGTAGCATCGGTTTTCTTTATTTTTTTACCTTGGACCATTGTTTTTCCTACACTTTCTATTTAATTACCATTAACCTTAATAAAAAATCTAAATCTGCATAAATACTTTGTTGAAAAATAATGAATTTTACAAAAGAACAAATCCAGAACTTTCAATCACTCATCTGGGATTTTTATAAATTATATGGCCGTGATTTTTTATGGCGTCAAACAAAAGACCCTTACGCGATTTTAGTCTCAGAGATTATGTTACAGCAGACTCAAACTCTTCGAGTAATTCCAAAATATGAGCAATGGCTATTTCGGTTTCCTACTTTTTCTGAGCTTGCTGATGCACCACTAAAAGAGGTTTTGTCTTATTGGCAGGGCTTAGGTTATAATCGTCGTGGCAAATATTTACAGGAGATTGCAAAAAGGGTGATCCAAAATTTTGATGGCCAATTACCAGCATGCAAAAAACAATTAGAAAAACTTCCTGGAATTGGTAAATACACTGCAGCTGCAGTTTGCACTTTTGCTTTTGGACAACCAAATAGTTTTATTGAAACAAATATTCGAACCGTTTTTATTGTTACCTTTTTTCAAGATCAAGAAAAAGTGCATGATAAAGAAATCCTGCCAATCATTGAACAAACAATCGACGAGGATAACCCACGTGAGTGGTATTATGCTTTGATGGATTATGGTGTGATGCTAAAACAACAATTGGTTAACCCAAATAGGAAAAGTGCTCACCACACCGTGCAATCAAAGTTTGAAGGCTCAGATCGGCAAATTCGTGGTATGATTTTAAAAATATTAACGCAAAAAGAGAATGTATCTTTAGAAGAACTAAAAAACAGTATTAAAAGAAAACCAGAGAGGATTAAAAAAGCTCTTCAACAATTAACCAAAGAGGGTTTTCTTAACATATCTGGAGATGTAATTCAAATTAGTCAATTATAGTCTAGACCAGTCAATATCATTACGAATAGTATATAAGAAATTAAAAACTTGTTTATTTGATATTGTATGAATTTTTATATCACTATATTTTTTTATTATTGGATCTAAATCGACTATTTTATTTAAATGAAGACTAAATACATTCTTTTTAGCAAAAATATCACAAAATTTAATAGTATCTTCAGTAAAGAAAAGAATAAAATTAGTTTCATCAATTGGTACAAAACCTTTAATTGGCTTAGGATCTTTAATCTCAATTTGTGGGCTTGGCCCATCAATAACAATGGAATTATTCCAAAGTCTTGGTCTTCTTGATTGGGGGGGTTTATTTTGTTTACTCTGATAATCAATATAATAATGTTTGTAAGGGAAATAGGGCTGGATTCCTTTTATCTTATATTCGGACTGTTCAAACAAATTACGTAATGTATCTAATAGGTGATGATAGATATATTTTTTAATAGCCGGATTTAAAATATTTATTTTTTTAATTTCTTCTTTATTAGATGAGGTCTTTAAAGTTTGAACAAGTAAATCAGTAAACCTTTTTACCTGTCCATCATATTGTAAAAGTTTAGAAATAACTTGATCAAATGCATCCCGTAAAATCGGCAAATCATATAAGCCAGCAATTTTTTCTTTTGTTTTAATTTCATCTTGGTTTAAGCAATGATTTTCATCTATGCCAAATTGTAGGCTAGAAACAATTAAATTCAGTTGTTGGATAGCCTCTTCCAAAGAACAATCCTCATGTTTTTTTAAATTTAATTGTTGAGAAACGAAGAAATTAACTTCTTTTTGTTCTTGCTTCAATGCGTCCATAGCGCAAGCAAATGAACTGATCAAAAGAAGTGATAATAAACGTTTCATATAATAATCCCTAAATTATTCGGTATTTTCTGGGTTAATATTTTTTTGTATTTCATCAGGTAATGAATCAAACACTGTTTGTACTTCTGGATTTGATAAATCTAGTGAACGATTGTTTTGTTGTGCTGCATGCCAAGCTTTTAAAAGTAGTGCTTGTTTGATCGAAGTATTATGCAGGTAATTAAAAAGAATATTGAATTTAGTCGCATCCCAGACCTTAGCAGTTCCATCCCCTGAACAAGTAACTAGTTTAGTGCCATCTGGGCTGATGGCAACCGAGCTAATATGGTCAGTATGGCCAGTAAAGGTATGCAAGCATTGTCCAGAGCTTATACCCCATATCTTGGCAGTATTATCCCATGAACCAGTAAATACCTTAGTACCATCTGGGCTGATGGCAACTGAGCTAATATAGTCAGTATGACCAGTAGTAAGGGTTTGCAGGCATTGGCCAGAGCTCATATCCCATATTTTGGCGGTGCTATCTTTTGAACCGGTAACTAGTTTAGTGCCATCTGGGCTAATGGCAACCGAGGCAATAGATTTAGCATGGCCGGTAGAGGTTTGCAGGCATGAAATTGTAATTCGTTTTAGAATAGTTGCATTGATTAGTGGAGTTTGTTTGATAATTTGTGATCCAACCAAGGAATCAAGTTCGCGAGGCAATTTGGGTTGGTTAGATTGTAAAAATTCTTTCAAACTCATCTTGCTAATTTTATTTGTACAAAGTGTACGCAAACTTGTAACTTTAGAATGATCTTTTTGTTCTAGTAATTCTATTATATTTTGTTCTTTTGGTGCGGGGACTTCATCAGGTTCCATTGCGCAAGCAAATGAGCTGATCAAAAGAAGTGATAATAAATGTTTCATAGGAATAACCTCCAAGTTATCTTTAATTGTTATCAGATTTAAAATATTTCCACAAACCATAGCTGACCAATGCTGCTGTTCCAATACCAGCAGCTGTTTTCCATGGATGGTTGTAATAGTAATTTTTAATTCGTGAGATGATATTTGGTGGCTGTGTCTGGATTGATTGATTACTTTGTACAATAATTTGTTTTATTTCATTAGGTAAAGAACCAAAAACTTTTTTAATTTGTGGGTTCGCTAAATCAAATTCTTGGTTATCATATTTTATGTTGCACCAATCTTTTAGTAATAATGCTTGTTGGATTGAAATAGTTTGGTCGATAAATTCTTTTAATTTTCTCGGCAAAGAACTATCTTGATTCGAGTTTTCTGGATAAAGATGTATCGGGAATGGTTCCCCTTCAGCAGTTTTAAAATAAATAAATAGACCTTCAGGTCTAAATGCAACTGCAAGGAGTTCATTACATATAGTCAAAGAGCTTCCAGATTTAGTGTTGATGACCATATGTTCATCTTCTTTGATTTTTATAAATACCTCTGACCAATTGTAATCATATTCAACTATTTCTGTATGTTGAATTTGCATGGCGCGTGTTATGTATGCGCTGAGTAGTAGTGGAACTTCAACTAACTTTGATGCCATAGCATGATCAAGCTCTTTTGGTAATGTAGGCTGATTCGATTGGAAGAATTCTTCTAAACTCATATTACTAAATTGTTTTACTGCTTGATTTGTACAAAGTGTACCCAAACTTGCAACTTTAGAATCATCTTTTTGTTCAATTAATTCTATTATATTTTGTTTTTTAGGCGCTGGTCCTTCATTCGGTTCCATAGCGCAATCAAATGAACCGATTAAAAGAATGAGTGATAAAAAGCGTTTCATGGGATAACCTCCAAAAAATTTTGATTACCCCTTTATTTTAGCAGAATATTGCCAAAAAGCAATTTAATTGGTGGATGTTACAAATAGAAAACTCTCACCCCAGTCCAAAGTGAGGTTTAAGTAAAAATAGGTATAAAAGATTATTTACAGATTTCTTTTTCCAATTGGTCGATATATTTTTTGAGGTCATCATACAGCTTTTCAAGTAATTGCTCACAGGCCTTATCACCGGCATTTTGTGCTTGAGTCTTTGCGTGTTTATCAATAAACCAGGTTAAACAGCTGATCTCGTGTAAAATTTTAACGTTATTGTATTTACAGTCTTTTAACATACGTGACATCATTCTCTCCTTTTTTATGTTAGTTTAGGTCTTTTGGTGACTTGATTGCAATACATTGGGAAGCTTTTTACTTTCTTGTTTTTTTGCAATAAATTATAAATATAATTAAAAATAGTAATTTAAAGGGCTAATCATGAATAAAAAACATATTTTATCCTTACTTTTGTTAGGTTCACTAGGTATATCCAGTATGCATGCGATTGATACTAATCTAATTCTCGGTTCTGCACTCGTTGTTACCAGTGCGCTGTCGGGCTTAATTGCAGGATGTGAATTTAATTTAGCCCGTCAGCCGGTTTATCTACCTAAGCTTCATCCCAATGATACTGATAAAGTTCTGGGAAGGACGCCATATGAAGAATTCACCGATCTTCATACAGCACTGCAAAGGCAAAAAACAAACTATTTGGGGAATGTGGTTTATCCTAGGTTTTGTCGCAAAATTGGTTATATTTCAGGTAGTATTTCTTTAGTATGTGGTTTAGCTGGTGGCTATTTGTTAAAAAATAACTTTTTAAAATAAAATAGATTCATCCTTGATCAATACCTTACCTTTTCGGAATGATTCTATCTCTCCCCATTTGCACTAAGTGATGATTTTTAAGAAACCTGAGTCTAGTTAACTCAGGTTTCTTTCTTTTGAACACTAATGCGAGAGTTAATTCTTCCTTTTTATAACTACATTTTGCTACCATAAAAATTATAAAGGGGAGAAAATACTAATGAAGAAATTTGCAGTTTGCGCGCTATTTTGTATATCGTTTTTAATTTCTAATGAAATAGTAAAAAAAAGTTTAGATTTAAAATCGCTAGAAAGCCATTCAAATATTGTTCCTGTTGCCATTATTGGTGGTGGTCCAGCTGGCCTGATGGCAGGAGTATATGCCTCGCGTAATAAATTACCTACTTTTGTTTTTGGCGGCAAAGAAATTGGTGGGCAAATGCTGCAAGCAAGTTATGTTGAGAACTGGCCAGGTAAAATAAAAAAAGCTGGTCGGGATATGATTATTGATCTCAAAAAACAAGCCCGTCATTTTGGTGCACAATTAGTAAAAGATAATGTAAAAGAAGTAGATCTATCGGAATGGCCTTACACCCTAACAATAGATAATGGTGACAAGGTTAAAGCCTTATCAGTTGTTGTTGCAACAGGTGGCTCACAAATTACACCAGATATTCCTGGAGTAAAAAAGTATTGGTCAAAAGGAATAAGTGTTTGTACCATTTGTGATGCACCTTTTGATAAAGGAAAAGATGTTGCGGTAATTGGTGGGGGTGATCCTGCGGGTGACAAAGCATTGCAGTTGGCTAAGTTTGCAAACAAAGTAACTATGTTGGTTGAAAATTCACAAAATCATGCATCTGGCGTTGTAAAAGATTATTTAAAAAAAGAACCAAAGATTACTGTTCGCACAAATGTGCAAGTCAAAGAAATAGTTGGTGATGGCCAAAAGGTGACCGGCATTAAAATGATCAATAAGAAAACAAACAAAGAATCAACTTTGCCGGTGCAATCAGTATATTTTGCACTCGGATTTGAACCAACTTCAAAAAAGTTTAGCAACTGGTTAGAAACGGATGATAAAGGATATATAAAAACGGTTGGTAAAACACAACAGACAACCCTGCCAGGTGTTTTTGCAGCAGGTAATGTTGAGGATAACCGTTATCAAAAAGTTGCCGTTGCATGTGGTAAAGGCGCTGCCGCTGGCATTGATACGATTGAGTTTATGCAAGATTTAGGGGTAACAAATAAAATTGTAAAACACCTAAATCCAAAATTGTATCAACCGCCGTTACCAGATGAAAAAGAATTGACGATGGTAAAATCGGAACGACATTTTAAACAGTTATTGCGCAAAAACAAAATTGTAATTGCAGACTTTTATGCAGAGCTCTGTATCTCTTGCAAAAAAGCATTGCCTACTCTTAAAGCTGCAGCACATGAATTGCATAGCAGGGCAGTGATTGCCAAAATTGAGATCGAGCACTTAAAACCATTAATGGCTCAATACAAAGTTGAAAAAGTACCGACCTTAATTATTTTCAAAAATGGTAAAGAGGTGCAACGCATTACTGCAATAACTAAAGAAAAAATAGTTGAGGCAGTTAATAAATTCGAATAAATAAATAGTCCTAGATTTACTTTTGCTTCTTATAACTTAGTTTCGTAACATAAGAATTATGTATTTAGCAAAAGGTTTTGAACGATGAAAAAAATAATTTTATTGTTACTATTTGTTTCTGCCATTTCAGCAGGAGTTCCTGAATTAAATGAACTATCATTAGAAGAAAAAATAGGGCAACTCTTCATGCCTGTCGTAGTTTGTTGCCCTGAATTGAATTTAAGGTGCTTTCTTTCTGGTTGGTATGATCACGTTAATCCTAATGCAGTTCAAACATTAATAAAAGATTATCATGTTGGTGGAATTATTTTTCTTGGTTTGGCTTATAAAAAAGAAGTCAAAAGATTGATCAATTATTTCCAATCAATTTCCGATATTCCCCTTTTGGTTAGCTTGGATGCTGAATTTGGTTCAGGAATGCGTTTAGTTGATGGTCTTACTTTTAAAAGAGCAGGATTATTGCAAGATAAAAAAGATGAATACATTTATGATATGGCAAAAGAAATTGGTAATGAATTAAAACAATTGGGGGTGCATGTTAATTTTGCACCGGTAGTTGATGTTAATAATAATCCAGATAACCTAATTATTGGAGATCGTGCATTTTCTGATGATCCGGAGATTGTCACTCAAAAAGCAATTGCATACATGCAAGGCCTTCATGATGAAGGAATCATCTCTTGTGCAAAACATTTTCCTGGTCATGGTGATACTAATGTTGATTCCCATAAAGATTTACCCGTCATTGAACATGGCATGAAAAGATTGCAAGAGGTTGAATTATATCCATTTACCAAAATGATTCAAGCGGGTGTGCCAATGGTTATGATGGCACATTTACTAATGCCAGAATTGGATGAGGATATGCCAACCAGTTTATCAAAAAAAACGATTTCATTCTTGCGTAATGAATTGCAATTTGATGGGGTAGTCATTACTGATGGCCTAAACATGCGTGCATTAACAAATAATTACGAGTCGGGTGAAATATCTTTATTAGCATTACTTGCTGGTAATGATATTCTTTTATGCCCAAATGATGTGCCAAAAGCTGTAGAGCTTATTAAGCACGCATTGCAAGATGGTAGATTGACCGAAGAAGAATTAGATCAGCATGTTAAGAGAATATTGGCTTTAAAAAGAAAGTATTTTAATTAAATTATAGTAAACCATCATAAAAGGTATTTAATGAAAAAATATATATTTTCTCTTCTCTTTTGTATGTCAGCAAATTTTGGCATGGAACCAAAAAACCCAGAATTAAAAAAAATTCCAGTGAGTCCTTTTAAGTCTGAGATGATAGATATAAACAAAGAAGAACCTACAAGTAAAAAAACATTTAAAGAGTTAATTGGTTCTGGTGAACTCACTACTCTTGTTCGAGTTGGTTTGCTTGTGAAACAAAAAGAAGAAACAGCAAGAGGAGTGATTTATCTAAATGGATCTCAAAATACATTTGATTTAGATAATATTTTAGCTCGATTAAAAATTACCACCCCATCATATAATGTTGTAAGTAGGCATTATTTCAAATATGATACTGAAGCTGAGGAATTTAGCCTCTCTAGTTTTTTTC
Organism: Candidatus Babelota bacterium; assembly: GCA_029262615.1. Lineage (GTDB taxonomy): Bacteria > Babelota > Babeliae > Babelales > Vermiphilaceae > JAJCZD01. The sequence goes on along the minus strand of JAJCZD010000005.1, from coordinate 231,153 downwards.
TAGATCAAAAACTATTTGAGAGCCAGAAGGATAGTGGCAGCACATTTGTTGATGTCTAATCTTATTAATCTTCTTGTTCTAATTTTTCCATATGTTCTTCTATAATTTCCGCTGTTTCTTTTTCTATTTGTTTTTTTATGCTGTGCAATAACTGTAACCGTTGAGTTTGACTTTTTTTCTGACTTGCCATCCAACCATGCACAAATGCTAATGTTTTATCTTGTAATTCTTTTTTCTTTTTTGCTTTTTCTTGTAAATGCTCTTGCGCTTTAACTACTAAATCTTTTTTATTTACTATTACCGTTGTTCCAAGAAATTCAGATAAGCCTGATCCTAATGTGGTTTGATCTTCTTGAGAAAGTGTTCCTAAACTGCCAGAAATGGCACTACCAAATTCATCAAAAGGAATAGCTATATCCTCACCTTTAACAGTAATTCGTACGGTTGCCTGTTTTTCTTCTTCTTGTACTGGGCCAGCCATAGGAGTATCCATTGCTTGTATATAACCAAGGGATAATAAACTAAAAACTAATATTAATTTTTTCATTGTTTTACCTTTTGTGCTTTAATGTCTGTAATTGCTTTTTTTACTTTTTTATAATAAGGATGGTCTGTTTCTAATGTTCCCAAAATATCCCTTAGTTCATTGAATTTTTCTCCTGACCATTTTGCTTGCCGAATAGTATTTTGGATATAGGAAATAAATTCATCATCATCTTCACTCTCAAGATATTTTTTTGGTTCTTCTTTATAAAATTCTGTTTGTTCTTCGACCAATTTCTCTTGTAATTTTTTAAGAGCTTCTTTAATGTCTTTTTGAATCAGAAGAGCCTTTGCTTCTTTTGCTTCTTCAAGCAGATGTTGTAATGCTGCAACATTTTGCTTTTTCATTGCTTCTTTTGTTTTTCTTTCTAGGTATCCTAATGGAGTAGATTTTTTAGCCGGCTCTATAGACCTTCCAACAGGAGCTTGCGCTAAGAGGGTCTTTATTGCTTGGTTAATTTTTTCATAATAAGCAGTATTTATAAAAATAAAAGCAAGTGAAGAAAGAATATCGAGTTTTTGATCCCGATTTAGACCAGAAGTTATAATTTGATTTGCATACGGGTAGATTATATCAGCTGCATGGCCAAGAATGGTTTGCACTTGATCATGTTTTACATTAAATTTATTCGTTGCTTTATAAAGATCAACAAAATGTTGGATTATTGATTGTAAATCCTGGTTTCCAACATCATTTTTAAGCTGGTTTAAATAAATGTTAAACGAAACATTTGTCAATTCTTTTGCTAATTTTTTCTCCTGAGGTTGCTTTCTGGAAGAAATGCCAAAGAAACCAGCTATTTTGTCCATGGCTTGCAAAGGGCCAAAAACACCTAAAAACCCAATTAGAACTATATAAATTTTCTTCATCCTTACCCCTTTAAAATACTTACACTATATATCTTAATACAAATATGCATAAAATATCAATAGTTTGGAGTGTTTCGAAGGTGATAGAAATGGCTTAATTAAGGTATTTTTCACTAATTTACTTGTTTTTTACACTTAGGTTTTACTATATTACAAATAAGAACAAAATTCGAAAAAGGATAAGAAATGAAAAAATTGTATTTAATACTAGGATTATTAAACAGTTTTGTTGCTTTAGCCATGCAGCCTGAAAATGTGCAAGGTCAATCCGTCACAGGAAAGTTAGGAGAACTAATCAGAATTGCGGGTGAGAAACCTCCAATAGAGGGCAAAGATAAAGTGGAATGGTTAAACAAATACTCTAAACTATTCGAGGAGCAAAAAAAAGAATCAATTCAAACAAATGCTAAATCTGATAAAGAGATAGATCTAAATCCGAATATCAAATATTTTCTTTACGGCGATAAGTTATTCCCATTCAATTTTAAAGATATTGAAGCATTTACTCAAAGTACATTTAAAGAATTACTGAAAGACTCAAAATGGCCAGCACTAGGAGTCGCAGTAGTATTTTCAGGTAATGGTCGGTATGTGAATTTTTATAGCTTAAATGAATATTATAAGTACATAGGAACAAAAGACAAGAGTCGTGCTCGCCTTTTCTGGGGTGAATACGGAGTTGCAAATCCCACGAATAGACAACCAATAGATTTATCATTTATGATTTTTGTAAATGATAAAGATAAATATTATAAGGCTGTTCCTTTCTCGATTTCTCAAGAAGGTCGTATAGTATTTAATTCTAACCTTATTGGTCCGGAGGATGCTTGGATAATTCTTGCTGAGAAAGCATTACGTTTTGCAAGAGATAACTTTGACCAAAAACTTCAAATGATATCATTATCGCAGAAGTTTTTATCAGCAATTTTTGAAAAGGCTAAAAAGGGAAAAATTAATGAGCGTCTAACAAATAGAGCTTCAAAGGCACAAAAAAAATTAAACGAGTTATTAAAAAAGTTGAAACCAGAAATAAGTTATAATCAACAACTCTTACAAGATATACCCAAAGAATAGTAAAAAAGGCGGCTATTTGAGCCGCCTATGTTTTATTCCCAGTCAAGTGAACCGGCTGTTTGATATTCGGTTACGCGAGTTTCGAAGAAGTTCTTCTCTTTATTCAAATCAGTAGCTTGGCTCATCCAAGGAAATGGATTTTCTTTGCCATATTGTTTTGGCAAGTCAATACGCTCTAAGCGACGATCTACAATATACTCAACGTAGTTGCAAAATTGTTCGGCATTAATGCCGAGAACTCCCTGTGGGCATGCATCAAAGGCATATTGTTTTTCCAGTATTGCCGCTTGTTTTATTAATCCAACTAGCTCATCTTGGAATGCTTGTGTCCAGATTTCTGGGTTTTCTGCTTTGATAGTGTTAATCAGGTCGCAGCCGAATGCTAAATGAATGCTCTCATCTCGCATTATATATTCAAACTGTTCGCCAATACCGGTCATTTTTCCTTGGCGGCGCAGGGCAAGCATCATTGCAAAACCGGCATAAAAGAAAATGCCTTCCATGATTACATAATAACCGACTAAATCATGTAAGAATTTTTGGATATTTTCTAATGTATTTGTTTCAAAGGTTGGGTCAAACAACGAGGTGGTAAGTTTTACAACAAAATCATCTTTCGCTTTAATTGTTGGAATTGTTTCATACATGTTAAAGATCTCATCTGGGTCCAACCCGAGTGAATCACAACAATAAATAAAGGTATCGGTGTGTACTGCCTCCTCATATGCTTGGCGTAATAAATATTGCCTGCATTCTGGATTTGTTACATGGCGATACACTGCCAGTACCAAATTATTTGCTGTTAATGATTCTGCAGTTGAGAAAAAACCAAGATTCCACAAAATCATATGCCGTTCTGTTTCTGAAAGAACCTTATTGGATTTCCATTGCTCGATATCTTTTTGCATAGAAATCTCTTCTGGGGTCCAATTATTTGCAACACCATTTTTATAATGTTGGCGTGCCCATAAATATCTCATGGGCAATATTTTATTTGGATCTACGGTTGAATTATTGAGTAATCCTTGTTTATTCATTTTATTCCTTTAAGATTCTTACTGACATACATCACATTCTGGGTCATCAGAAATAACGCATGCCTTTGATGTATCAATAAAATCATTTTCTGCTTGTCCATTAATTTTACTAGTACCAGGAGCTTCTTGTTTTTCCATGGATTTATTGTATTCACGTGTTTGTGTATAGCCAAATTTATTTGCATCCAATGTTGATTTTTCAATTTGTGTTGCGCCAAGTGTGCGTAAATAATAGGTTGTTTTCAACCCGCACTCCCATGCCTTGAAGTAAATATCATTTAGCTTTTTACCAGAAACACCTTTCATAAATATATTATGAGACTGACTTTGGTCAATCCATTTACCGCGTGCTGCCGTAATTTCGATCAACCATTCCGGGTCAACTTCAAATGCTTCTTTATATTTGTTTTTTAACACTTGTGGAATTTCATCACAATTTTGGATACTACCATCATAATATTTTATCTGATCGCGCATTTCTTGATTCCACATTCCCAACTTCTTTAGATCATTAACAAGGTACTTATTAACGATTGTAAATTCACCCGACATATTTGCTTTGACATACAGGTTTTTGTAAATGGGTTCAATGCAAGGAAAACAACCAGCAATATTTGAAATAGTTGCCGTTGGGGCAATAGCCATGCAATTTGAATTACGCATGCCAAACTTTTTTATATGATTACGTACTGATGCCCAATCAAGCTTACCATTTCTTTTTGTAGTAATTTTTTCACCACGTTCTTTTTCCAGCAGATCGATTGTGTCTTGTGGCAAAATATTACGATCCCATTTGGATCCTTTGTATGATTCATACGCACCTTTTTCTTTTGCGAGTAATGAAGAAGTTAAAATTGCATTATAGGCAATATGTTCCATTACCTCGTCAGAAAACTCCAGTGCTTCTGGTTGGTCAAATGCAATATCCATTTTATACAGAGCATCTTGCAAACCCATTTGCCCTAAACCAACAGGACGATGGCGCATGTTTGATGTTTGAGCTTCTTTGGTTGGATAGAAACAGATATCGACTACATTATCTAGCATGCGCATTGCTGTGCGTACAGACTTTGCTAATTTATTGGTATTGAGAGTTTTGTTTTCAATATGATGAGATAAATTAATTGAACCAAGGTTACAAACAGCAGTTTCTTCTGCAGTAGTATTTAAGGTTATTTCTGTGCATAAATTTGATGAATGTACAACGCCAACATGATCCTGGGGTGAGCGCACATTACAGGGATCTTTAAAAGTAATCCATGGGTGGCCCGTTTCAAATAAGCGAGAAAGCATTTTGCGCCAAAGTTTTTTTGCTTCTATTTCTTTATAGTTTCTGATTTGGCCTAATTTTGCTTTTTCTTCATACTCAATATATTTTACTTCAAATGCTTTGCCATACATATGATGCAGCTCTGGGACTTCATTTGGTGAAAATAAAGTCCACATTCCACCTTTTTTAACTCGCTTCATAAAAAGATCTGGTATCCAACAAGCTATATTAATATCATGGGTACGGCGGCGCTCATCACCAGTATTTTTACGTAAATCTAGAAAATCTTCAATTTCCAAATGCCAATTTTCCAAGTAAACAACTGTAGCTGCTCTTCGTGAACCACTTCTATTTATTGCTGCAGTTACATCATTTGCAATACGCAAAAAGGGAATTAATCCTTGGCTTTCTATTTTGATACTTTTTATCGGGGCACCAATTGAACGAATATTGGTCCAATCATTTGCAACCCCACCAGACCATTTAGACAATTGTGCATTATCACCAATACATTTGAAAATATGATGTAGATCATCCTCTACGGTTGTCAGATAACATGAGGATAATTGTGGGCGAGATAAACCAGCATGCAATAAGGTTGGGGTACTTGGAACATAATCTAGTTTTGACATTACATTATAAAATTCAATGGTGCGCTTTGTTTTGTCTTTTTCGTTGTATGCAAGACCCATTGCAACACGCATCCAGAAAATTTGTGGCATTTCTAATGATTGCCCGTCATCCATTTTTACAAAATAACGCTCGTATAAAGTTTTGAGTCCCATATATTCAAATAGTTCATCACGTTGTGGCACTAATGCTCGGCAGAGTTCATCTAAATCATAATCACCCATTCGCTCATCAAAAAGATCATGTGCGATGCCTTTGGTGATTGCATCTTTAAATGTTTGCCGATAACGTGAGTTATCATTTTGGCGAGATAATGACTCACCGGTAATTTCACGAAATAACTTTTTTAGTAGAAGGCGTGCCGCAAGCTTAGAATAAGCAGGGTCCTTTTCAATGAAAACACTAGCTGCAAGAATCACTGCATCGCAAATTTCTTTTTTAGTGATTCCGTTAAAAATATTTTTCTTTGTTTCTTTAACAAGTAAATCAAAAGAAACATCGTATTCTAATTGCTGAGCAGCTCGAGCAAATGTTTGAACAATACGATTAAAATCAAAATCACACTCTTTACCATCGGGTTGGATAACAGAAAAACTAGTATCATTGGAACCAAAATCAATCTCATGATTAAAAATGTATGGATGTTCCATTGATGAGTTTTCTATTTTTTTTTCGGTACTCATAGGATCCCTTAATTTTAACGGTTTTTTCTAATTTTAGGGTAGACTCTCCTCTAGGGCTTTTACGCCTTTAACTAACACAAAAATAATGTGTAGTTACAATGTAAAAATTTTAAATTTGTTTCAATGTGAATAATTTTTATATTGTGGTATTTTCAATGGTAACGACTTGAGTCCTGAAAATCAAACAATTTTTTAATTTTTTTTTACGAAAAAATATTGATCATTTTTTGTTGTTTTAATTATGAGTGAAATTTCATATTGAATAAAAAAATAATATTATTTTTATAAATTTAAAGTGCTTGCCAATCATGGGTTAATCAATCAAAAACAACAAAAAATAATTACTCAGAGGAAATAACTTTCCGTTTAATTTTGATTTAAGAGCAATCAGAAATTACCTCTTATATTGACTTATCTATATATGTTTATGATACATTTCTTATGAACCATCAAAGTGGGGCTATATAAATAAGGAATTAGTAATGAAATATGCATATCTTTTTTTAAGTGGTTTTTTAGTTTCAGTAACATTTGCAGGGGTTACAAAAATAACAAGCAAGAACCAACTTTCTGGGCCAGCAGTAGTAAAAATCTATGCAAAATGGTGTGGTGCTTGTAAGGGAATTGCCGGAGCATATAAAAAATTAAGTGACAACGATTCGGTAAATTTTTATGAAGTTGACTATGATGAAGCTCCTAGTTTTGCATCAATTGAAGCACTACCAACATTTATTTTTTTTGATGCTTCTGGAAACCAAGTTGGCGATCCTATTGTAGGTGCAGAAATTGGACAAGTGAAACAAAAAATACGTAATTTAGTCCCTACTTCTCGAGTTGCACAAGTTGAGACTGCGCCACTACCACAATCTCAAGAAGCTGAGATAAAAATGGTAGAAGTTCAAAAAGAAAAAATGCCAGAGATGAAACAGATCCAGGTTGAGAAAGCAGGAAAGCAGGAGGGCATTTTTGGTATGGTAGGTTCTTTTTTTTCTTTTTTAACAGATAGCCTTACCAAAATAATTTGTGGTATTGTTGCATTTGTTAAAGGTGTTTTTAAGAGATAACCCTTACAAATTAAATAAACGTGGCAATTTATGATAAATCAAAGCAGGACGCATATGTTTATAAAATGTTTGTAGTTGTGTGTTGATTGATCTTTGCAATTGTTCCAACGAGAGTCTTCCATTCATAAATTCCTCAACCTCATGGGTTCCTACTGCTTTACAAAATGAATGCTTTGTGGTGAGCTTAATTTCTGATTTCTTAAAAAAATTAATGAGTTCAACCAATACTTTAAAGCCACAGAATGCATCAATATCGTGTATATCAATAGATAGCCCATATAGTTGTTGGTTTTTTCTTTTATTGTAGTACTTATAATCAGTAGCACTGATGCCATGCTTTTGCAGAACTGCTTTTAGAGGTTCCCAATTAATTTTATACTTTTTTTCTGTAGTGATGCATTGGAATGCCAAGGGTGTACCAACGCCAACATCAAAAGGTTCAATCTCACCCAGTAGTCCTAAAAAGCTGTATCCATAACAAGATTGAATCGAGGTTAGGTTAGGAGAAAGTTTGGTAATTAATTTATTCATGCTTTGACGATTATAGTCTTCCATTGGAATAACAAAGAGAGATGCTTTTTCTTTTAATAAATAAATATTAAAATAGCGGGCAATCTCACCAATGGTCATACCATGGCGCAATGGAATTGGTGCAATAGAAATAAATGAATGCAATTGTGGTTCGACAAGTGGGCCCTCCGCAACAGCGCCTAGCGGATTAGGTCTATCTAAAATAATAATCGGTTTATTGTTTTCAGCTGCGGATTGCAGCATATAAAAAAGAGTTGATATATAAGTATAATGGCGCATACCTGAGTCTTGCATGTCAAAAACCAACACATCAATTTCTTTTAAATACCTAGGGTCAATTTTCTTGCCTGTGCCATTACCATATAAACTGCGAATTTGGATTATGCCATGCTTGGCATCAAACACTTCTTTTCCTGCTAAACAAGTACCGTCAAAACCATGCTCGGGTGAGAAAATTGCAGTGACTGTTCCATACTTCTGAAGCAAATCATAGGTTGGTCGGCCTTTCGTATCGCAACCAGTTTGATTAGTAATAATGCCCAATCGGACCATTTTTGTGGGAGCAAATTGTGCAAAAAATTCATCTGGTATATTTTCAACGCCTAATTTAAATGAAAATGTATAATTGGAAAATAAATTTAAAATGAGCAGCAAAATAATTTTTTTATTCATGGGCTTATCCTTTAATCAATTAATTGTGGAATTGGACGATATAAAAAAACGGTTAATGCTTTGCTAAAAAAAGATTGTAATTGTTGTTCTTTTTTACAATTTGTTTTTTTTAGCTTGAGACAAGGTATGTCTAAAAGCTTGGCTATATCAAATTTAGCATTAAAAAAATGCTTGCTTCGCTTGTAGGCTTTCATTGTAATAATATGGAGCCTCGCAGGCCGAGGAAGAATATACGTATTGCAATACAGTGCTAATTCTCCAACGCTCATGCCATGGAAACAGGGTAACTGACACTTTTCTTTGTTTAAGTTGAATCGTTGTATTGGGCCTTGTACAATATTGCCGCATAGATTTGGCCTGTCTAGTACGATAATTTTTTTGTTGTGTAAAAGGGCAAAAGATAGCAATTCAAGCAAGATTTGGGTTTCGTTATTTTGGTAATCAAAAATATCAACTAAGAATAAATCAATATTCTCAAGAGCCTTTTCATCTTTGCTAACCCATGATATGCAAGGGATAGTCTCATAATTCATATCCGTAGCATTGGTAAAAAAGATACTACTCAGAGAAAAACCTTTGTCCATTAAAAAGTCTATTGCATGCTTACCATCCTGCGTGTAGCTGGTATCATTTACTAATAATCCAATTTTGCTATCAGCAGGGCACAAAGTGTCTAATGATGATTGATTTATTGTTTCAATACCAAATTGAAAGACTTTTGAGTTATTTGTTTGCTTTGGCAGGTTGTGTATAAAAAACTTAGGAATTAGAAAAGCAAAAACCATAAGGGATAGTATTTTAAAAAAAATACAGAATGATCGATTGTGCTGCAATTCCCCCCGCAACATATAACGCCCCTTTTATTTTGTTCTAGTCTTGTCATCTTTGAAGATAACATGATAGAAAGGCTATATTCAAGAAATTTCTAATAAAGAATAAATTGTGATATGTTTGTAAGAAAAATTTAGTATAAAGAAGTTTTTTTAAAGAAAAAGAGCCATAACAAGGCTGCTTAGCATGCAGCCACCCACACATCCACAACAACAACTAATACAAGCCATTGCTCCACACACCTTGCATACCTTTTTTGCATCTTCTTGTTTTAGGTTGGTTTTTTGTGTGTCTAAATTTCTTTCAAGATCATCTAGTAACTCTTTTTGTTTTTGCTGGTCTATTGGTATTACGTGCACACCCTCTTGTTTTTCTTTGGCACAATTCAAATGATTATGAGCCCTGAGGGCATCCCATTTTGTCATATATACAACAGTAGGTGTATTAGTATTCATTTTATGACGACCAAGACGATGCATTGCCTGACAGGATGAGCTTAATAGTAATAAAATAGTTACTACACAATTAGTTTGCATTAGCTTCCAATTTTAGTTAGCCCCTCATCTATAATACCCATAGGACCAAATGTATTTACCAACTTAGAAAGTATAGCACAAACTTTATATGGGTTTATATTTTCTATTAAGTTATCTATATCAGTAGGGTATTGATAGGGGCCAGAATCCAAGATATGATCGATTTGTTTATTTTGTGTATTATTTGTTTCCGGTTTAGTTTTGTTCATTGCTTGAAGGCCATAACTGAGAATCAAAGAGAGAAGTAATATCTTTTTCATTCCTATCCTTTTTTAATGTAAAACTGGTGCTAGCTTAAAAAATAGAAAGCACTTTGTAAACCCACCAGTTTTTGCTAATTAAAACATCAAAACAAGTAACAATGAAATTACTGACATTAATTTTATTAAAATATTAATAGCAGGACCAGATGTATCTTTGAATGGGTCACCAACCGTATCGCCAATCACCGCTGCTTTGTGTGCTTCAGAGCCTTTACCACCCAAGTTGCCAGCTTCGATATATTTTTTGGCATTATCCCAAACGCCACCACCATTTGCCATCATGAGTGCGAGCAAAACACCAACGATTGTTGCGCCCATGAGCATACCACCAAGCCCGACTTTTCCAAGTGCAAGAAACATTATAATAGGAGAGCTAATAGTAATAATACCTGGCAAAATCATTTGTCTTAAAGAGGCAACGGTACTTATTGCAATACATCGTTTATAATCAGGAGGAGTGGTGCCTTCCATAATGCCGGGAATTTCTTTAAATTGACGACGCACTTCCATAACCATATCAAGAGCTGCTTTACTGACTGATTTCATAGTGAGTGCAGAAATAATAAATGGAATGGTGCCACCAATAAACATACTAGCCATTACAATTGGGTCCATAATATTTAATACGCTCAGACCTGCCGTGTCGGCAAATGCAGAGATCATAGCAAGTGTGGTAAGTAGTGCAGAACCGATTGCAAAACCTTTGCCCATTGCTGCGGTAGTGTTACCGAGCGCGTCTAACTTATCAGTAATATTGCGGACCGATTCGCCAAATCCGGCCATTTCTGCTATTCCACCTGCATTATCAGCAATTGGGCCATATGCATCAACACTCATGGTAATACCAACAGTTGCAAGCATAGAGACTGCAGCAAGTGAAACGCCAAATAAACCACCACCAAATTGGTATGATAGTAAAATGATAATTGCTAAAATGATTACTGGCGCAACGGTTGACTCCATACCAACAGATAAACCGGTAATAATATTTGTTGCAGCACCAGACTCAGAACTTTTTGCCACTTCTTTGACCGGACTGCCGGATGTATAATATTCAGTTATCAAACCGATTACGATTCCAGAAATGCAACCAAGAACAACAGAAATAAATAAGAAACTCTCAATATTATTATAGGTAAGATACCCGTATGAACCAATCAAGAAAAAACCAATTGCAATATAGGTTGCATTACGAAGCATAGCTGCTGGTTCTGTTTTAAAAATTAAATTTGATGCCAAACCAATGACCGAACCTACCAAGCCGATAACAGAAAGCATAACTGGCAAACTAATATATAGAGCATTCATGCCATTTACAGTTGTTGCTAAAATTGAAGATGCAACCATTGCACCAACATATGATTCATAAATATCAGCACCCATGCCGGCAGTATCGCCAACACAATCACCCACATTGTCAGCAATTACTGCAGGGTTGCGTGGGTCATCCTCTGGGATGCCGGCTTCAATTTTACCTACCAAATCAGCACCAACATCGGCAGACTTGGTATAAATTCCACCACCTATTCGAGCAAAAAAAGCAACTAAGCTGGCTCCGAGACTAAAGCTGGTCAAAATAGAAACAAATTGTGGTTGGCCAGCAAAAAAGTAAAAAATTAAGCCAAGGCCGAGCAAACCAAAACTAGCTACTGCAAAACCCATTACCCCACCACCAAGGAACGAAACTAAAAAGGCAGCGTGCTCACCCTCTTGCTTTGCAGCCATGGTAGTTCGTACATTAGCAGCTGTTGCTGCTTTCATACCAATAAAACCGGTTGCCATAGAAAATAGTGCACCAAGAGCAAAAAAGGATGCTGCAATCGGGCTCATAAAATAACCAATTAAAACTGCACCAATGGCAAGTACTATACAAATTATTTTATATTCTTCTTGCAAAAAGGTCATGGCACCAGTAGAGATGGCTTGGGCTATTTTGCTTGCTTTTTTATTATCCACCGGTATAGCGGTAATACGACTAAATAGGAAGTAAACCAGTGCTAGGCCAAAAAAAGCCATACCAAAAATTGCAATTAAAAGTGACATACAAAACCTCATAAAAAGTGTGTTAAAACAATGATTTACCAAAGGTTTTAGGATACTTCTAAGCAAGTTATTTGTAAAGCTACCCTAAGGACAAAACCAAAAGTATAAAACTGGGTAATTGAAAAAGTTCTTCAGTCATAGTGAGGCCAGTTGGTATATGAACACTCTTCTTAGATTTTTTAGTTTGTGTATTTTTTGGGATGTAATAAGTTAGAATAGTAGGTCTTAAAGAGGGTTTTTTCTTTATTGCATTTTCTTGAGAATCCATTGCAAAAATTGAAGCAGGAATAATAATGGATACTAATAGTTTTTTCATATTATTTATCTTTCATAAATACGTTTCAATTACATGCTTTATTAGTACTATGTTAGGAGGTTATGAAGGTCAAGTTTATAAGGGGATAATTTATAATTTGTATTATTTTGTAATTTTTTTAGTTCAGGTAGTTGAATAACAGTGATCAGGATCGCTTTTTTGGCTTTAATCTTTTGTGCAATTTCTTTTTCTCTTTCAGGCCTTGTTTTGTCTGGGACCCATAAAGCTTCACTTATTCCATTTTGTCTTATATTTAACTTTGAAAAAGTTTGCAGTTCAGAAGAATTTAGTTCTTTTCCATCTTTTCTTTCAACGATTAATTGCTGGGTATGCATTGCACGGATAAGGAGTGTAAAGCTTAAAAGACTTAATAATACTTTTTTCATGAATTCCTTTTTTATTCAGAATGATCTTGCATGTCAGAGTCAAAATAATTAGTTACTGCTGCTATAAGCAATCCTGTACCTAGAAAAGTAGAAAGAAACGGGCAACAGCAATCAAAATCCCAACAAGAATCAAGTGACTTTTTTAACCGTACATTTTCCCTCATCATGGAAGTTGTAGCATTAGGACTTGAAAGCAACAACTCAAGCCCCTTTATTTTTGCTTGTTCCTCTGGAGTCAAATTGGTTATTTGATCACCTTCCATTACCTGTATTTTTGGCCTTCGTTGCATTGTATGGGTGAAACTAATAAAAATAAAAAGTAAAATAAGAGCATTTTTTTTCATTATATTCCTAATTCTATGACCAATTAAAAAGGTACCAGGTTCCAAGGCATACTATTGTTGCGCACATTCCTGCTTTGGAGGCAATTTCTCTTTTCCCCCAAACCATGCTTTTTGTTATAACATTGTCAAAACGCACTAGGTCTTGAATACCCTCTGGATGATCAACCTTTCCTGTTTGTCCAATATTTGTAAGATCATAACCATAGCCCTCAAAAGATTCACAAAGTTTTTGGAAATCTTCTTTTTGTATTTCAATTTGCATGCAGCTTATTTGACAACACGGTATAAAAAAAGATAAAAGCAATAACTTTTTCATAGTATTTCCTTTTTTAATTTTAAAAATTAGACGAACTCCAAACAAGAATGCCAACCATGGCAGAAGGTATAAATACTACTCCCATCACAGCTGCCGTTCCTACTAGAGATTCTAGGCAAACAGAAGGGTTTGAATCGGATTGATGTGTAGAAGGCGTTATGTTTGCAAGGTTTGGTAAAGTGTGAGTGGTAGTTGTAGGCTGCGTTTGAGGTTGTAATTTATTTTGAGATTCGATATCTTTATTCATCGCAGATAACGGTATAATGGTCGTCAGTATCAATAGAACAATAAGTTTTTTCATTTTGTTTCTTTATGTTTAACGTTGTTTTTATTATAAAAATAATGTTTTTATGCTTATTTGTAAAAAGGTTAGCAAGTTTTGCCTTTTAGTAAGAAGAAATCATAGAACTTAGTATCCACGTACAAAAACAAATAAACATCAGCGTATTGCACTGAGAAATTTTTTTTTGCTCATGTATCAAAAAATTAAGGCTATTGTGTATAATTTTCAGTTTTTTTTCTATGCTTTCTTGGTTTTGAACCATTACAAAGTGTTCTCCAGCCAAATCTTGTATTTGCTCCATTTGCTGCTGATTGCATAGGATGCTTACCTCTTGATGTTGCAAAATGGTTGGGGATTTTCTTGGACTAACCAAAGTAGATAGTTTTTTTTTAATCCCTGGTCTTTTTTTCGTTTTATCCATGCAACTGATAGAAAAGAAAAAGAATAGTAATATCCATTTCATATGTTCCTCCAATTATAGTCTTTGTATTATTTCCCTTTCACTAAAATGATATTTTTTTCCTTTTATTAACTGATATTCATCACGTCCTTTGCCAAGCAATACGATAATAGATTTTGTCTGCGCATGAATGCACGCTTTTTGAATTGCTTTTTTCCGATCGATTTCAATAAGCACCTTTGCACAGTCTTTTTTTTCGATGCCACCCAGAATATCTAGTATGATTTTTTGTGGATCTTCAAATCGTGGATTATCTGAGGTTAATAATACCAAATCGGCATACGTGGCTGCAATAAAACCAAGTATTGGGCGTTTTTCTTTGTCTCGAGAACCACCACAACCAAACACGACAATCAAATGTTCTGTTTTTTTGCGAAGCAAAGATAGCACTGCTTCGTAGGAATCTGGTGTGTGAGCATAATCAATAATGCATTGCACGCCATTTTGCAGGTAATATGTTTCCATCCGGCCGGCAATAGACGGCATGGTTTGCAATGCTTGTTTTATTGAATTGAAACCAATCTTTAGTTGGTGAGCCAGTGCCAATGCTGCCAAACAATTATAGATATTGTATTTACCGCATAATGTTGGGACTTGAATTTGTTGGTTTTGAACAGAAAAAAATAACTGATTTATATGTTCTTCAATATATCCTTGATAATCTGCAGTGCTGTTGATTCCGAAGGTTTTAAACTCAGAATTTTTTTCACTAAGTGACCTTAAACTCTTATTATCAATATTAATAAAAATTGGCACCTCGGGTTTTGCATGCTTGAAAATGTGGCATTTTGCACCAAAATACTGATCCATAGTTGGGTAAAACTCTCCATGTTCTTTGCCAAAATTGGTAAAAATAATCCCATCAAATGTAATATCATCGACTCGATGCAAGCTTAGAGCTTGAGCCGCAACTTCCATAACCACATATTCAACACGCTGTTTCACACACGTTTTAAAAAACTGATGTAAGTAATCTGGTTGAGGAGTTGTCAAATCATGAGGCAAGATAATATTGCCTATTTTGTTAGCAATAGTGCCAAGCAAAGCAGTTTTGTAACCCGCTGATTTTAGAATATGATCCAAGATCCATGCCGTTGAAGTTTTCCCTTTAGTGCCGGTTATACCTATTATTTTCAATTTTTTGGCCGGGTAACCGGCATGCTTTGCACTGAATTTACTTAATGCTTTGCGTGTGTTTGGGACACGCATTAAGGTAATATTTTTTTGTTTTATTAATGCATTAATATCTTTTGGTAACTCAGTTTTTTCTTGCATAATAATAGTTGTTGCACCGTTTTCAATTGCTTTTGGAATATAATAGATGCCATTTTGATTTTGGCCTTGAATGGCAACAAAAATGGATCCAGTGCCAATGAAACCGGTATGACAAGCAACAGGGAAATATTTTGGTAACATATATTAGTCTTTGAATTGCATTAACTTTTTTCTAATCAAAGGTAACAAGCAAACAATACCAAATAAGTTAATCACGAGCATAATAACATTAGCAAATTCAACTATCTTCCATAGTAGTTTTACCTCAACTAACACGCCAAATACGGCAAAGAGACAATAAAGAATATTAAATAGAATAAGCCATCTGCCATTCGTTAAGAAAAGCCAAGCTGCGCGCGTAATATACGCATAGGCAACCAAAACACCAATACCAAATGTAGTAGCAAGGAAGCTTACCAATGCACCACCTGAGGTGCCAAAAACAGTTTTATATGCTGCGGTAGTTAGGGCAGTACTGGTAAGGCCAGTTTCCATGACACCACTAGTTATGATGCAGAGACAAACTAAAAAACAAACGATGGTACTAATAAAGGCGGTCAGCATGGACATTATGCCGTCTTTGACTGGCGTTGTTGATCCAGTAGCGCCAAATAAAATTGCAGAAGTTCCTAGGCCAGACTCTGTTGCAAAAACTACATTGTTTGTTCCATAGCGAATTGCTGCTTGGATAGAATAGCCCAGTGCACCACCAGCAATTGCCCAAGGAGTAAAAGCTCCTTTTATTATCAGAGATAATGCAGGAATAATATTACCAGCATGGTAGATTAAGACCGCAAAAGCAGAAATAAAAAATAAACTAACCTTTATTGGTACAATCGCGTCTGAAACTTTGACTATTCGCTGAGCACCACCAGCGACAATGTAAAAAACAAGCAAACCAAGAGCTATAGCAATTGGATATAACGACATTTGCCAGGTACTAGTTAAGGCTAACATGATGGAATTTGTTTGGGCTGCATTACCACCACTAAAACCAAAGAATAAGCAAATTATGGCATAAATAGTAGGTAACCACATACCGCCAAGAGCATTTTTTAAATAAACCATGGGTCCGCCAAAAATAGTATTGCCAGCGGTTTCAGCGCCATAATATACACTCAAAAAAACTTCAGCATAACGTATTACCATTAATAGTATACCCATTACCAGCACCCAAAGTGCTGCACCGGGCCCACCAAAATATAATGCTACTGCCATACCGGCTAAACTACCATTGCCAATACTGGCATTTAAGGTGTTTATAAATGCTTGCAGTGGAGTCATGTCAGCTTTTTTGCTTGATTTTGGAGGAAAAAAGGTATAGCGGAAGGAACTGATAAAATATCGAAATTGAACAAATCCCAAATAAAAGGTTGCGACCAAACAAATTACAACAACATACATAATTAACGGCCAACCAAATAGACGACTACTAATTGCATCCAGGAGTGCTTCGATTTGCATAAATACCTCTTTAAATTTCATAAACTATTTGGATTGAGTATACTTGAAATTAATACAGATATAAAATGGATAAAATATGAAACGATTAGCCTTTGATATTGGTGATGTTTGGACTGGCATTGCAATCTCAGACGTACTAGGAATGTTTGCAAGACCATTCAAAACGATAAAAACACAAGAACTGATTATTTTTTTGGAAGAACTAATACATGATGAACCGATTGGTACTATTGTAATTGGCTATCCAAAAACAATAGCCGGTACAGAAAGTGAGCAAACCAGAAAAACAGTTCGATTTAAAGAAAAATTAGAAAAAGAATTCCCAGAGCATACCTTTGTTTTATGGGACGAGCGGTATACCAGTCAGCAAGCTCAAGAGATCAAAAAAGTACGATCCAAAGAAGATAAGCTAAAACTGCATGCAATTGCGGCGGCATTTATCTTAGAAACTTATCTTGCCTATGAGCGCACAAAAGCGTGATCTGATCAATAAGCTCTACCATAAGGAGCGTTGACAAAAATATATAAAATGCATTAGATTTAAAAATTATAAGAGAGATGAAGCACAAATAGTATTTGCATTTTGAGACAAAAGGAGTAATGGGGCAACAGATAATAAAAAAGGAGTAGTGATGCAGTGTAAGAAATGCAATGGCCTGATGGTATTGCAATCGTTTTTTGATCATTTTTTGAACTTTGATGGTTGGAAGTGTTTAAATTGCGGTAGAATAATATTAAAAAAAGAAAAAAATATTGAATTTGATACCTTTAGTATTTTTTACCAACAACACAAATGTAAAAAGTAATATATGACCTATTTTTTAGTTATTGCCAGCGATTATGAGCGGGTAAACTTTGCATTGTATCAAGGCCAAAAACAAATCAAGGTGTACTCTGAGCATAAGTATACTATAAGCAAAAATCTTATTGTTTTGTTTGATAAGCTGTTGTCGACTCATCAGCTCAATCTTTCTGATATGAAGTTTATCGCGGTAAATCAAGGGCCTGGACCATTTACCACATTGCGAACCATTATTGCTTCGGTTAATGGTATTAGTTTTGCAGCCAACATGCCTCTTATTGGGGTTAATAGTTTAGTTGCTCTGTTGCAAGAAAATGCAAGTGCAGATTGGCAAATTACTATTGCATTATTCAATGCATTTAACAACGATGTTTATTTTGGCATTGCCCACGAGCAGAATATAGAAATAGGATATGAAAATATAGGACTATTTCTAACAAAACTAAAAAAACAATTTCTAGATCAGCCAATCAGGTTTATTGGTTCTGGAGTAAAGCTTTATAAAAAAGAACTGCAAGAGATTCTTGGCAAACAAGCGTTTATTCCAGAAGATAATCCATTACATGCTTCTACTGACCAAATAGCAAAAATGGCATTGACAAAATGGCAAGAGAAAAAAAATATTTCTTATCAACTGCAGCCAATCTATTTGAAAGAACAGAAGTTCAAGAAAGTGAATAATTAGGCATGACCTTCGACAGGCTCAGGGTGAACGGGTTAGTTCAAGAAAGTAAGTAATTAGCGCCGTGCGCCAAATTCGCGCAAAATTAAATCAATTTGGACATTAATGCGGTTATTTTTTTTAAGTTTATTATTTTTTGCCGTTTGGACCAGTACTTGTTGCAGTGGTGACCCCACTTTTTCATTGAGTATTTTATTTGGATTAGCTCCATTTTCCAAAAGTGCGCGCACTAGGTATGGGTTTCCTTGTTCAATAGCAAAATGTAAAACAGTTTGTATGCCATCTTGAGAATAGTTCATATCAGCATCAAGAGTCTTTAAGTAATTGATGAACCCTGGATCAACATTTTTCGCAATAGACTCCCAAAGCAGATCATTGGCAATATTTTTATCAATACCAACCCCATGTTTAACCATTTTTTTAAGAGCATTCAAGTTATTTTTTTCTACCGTTGCATTTATTCCGTGTTGTTTCATATATCGTATGGCAGAAGTTTTGATTTTTTTCTCCATTTGTATTTCATGCCACTTAAGAAGGTGGGGAATAGCTTTATCATAGAGTGTATTAGCGGCAATATACAAAAGTGGTGTGCCTTCTAGGAGATGTTTTTCTTTTAATATAAGGTTAAATAATGCTTCTTGATTTTGTTTATCATTTATATGATGCAGAACGACGGCATATAAAAACTGGAGTTTATCATTACGGTCTAATGATCCTTCTTCATTGGAAATAATTTTTTTTGTTATTTCAAGTTTTTTATCAAAGGTCACGTATTTTAAAATCTGGGCAATAGCTTCTACGCTTTTAGAAGTAATTAATGGAAAAATATAATCATATAACTGTGCAGGAGTTAAATTTTTAATTAATGCAGGTGCAATCTTTTTTTCTTTTTGTATATTTTTACCATTAACCAAGCCCATTATGCCACTAAAAACAAGCAACATACCAAGAAGTAATCCAATATCTTTTGGTGGCTGCCATTTTTTCTTCATATTCAACCTTTTTAGTTTCTTTTTTAGTATAAGGAAAATGGCAGTTGTTTTTAAAGAGAAGGGCTAAAGCAATGCTCTAAAAATACCAAGAACAAGAGAGGAAGCTTGCTCAGCGCGAAGAATGGTGCTAGTAAGTCTTACAAAGGTGAATCCTGCTTGCCTCAAGTTTTTTTTCTCCTCAGAAGTTAAGTCTGCTTCTGGCCCAATTGCCAATAGGATATCCAAAGATGACAATTCTTCTTTATCTAATGTATATATTACTTCCAAAAGATGTTGGCCATTAGCATCGGCAAAAAAACGATGTGTGTTTTTATATGTGGCAATTACTTCTTCTAGCTCAAGAGGTTCAATTATTGTGGGCAATGAAAAATTTTTTGCCTGCTCTGCAGACGCAATGATTATTTTTTGTAGTCGGTCTAATTCTCTTTTCCCTTGCCACTTGCGCTGCATTTTTTGTGTTATGATCAGTTGGATGGTGTTTGCCCCAAGTTGGGTTGCACTATTTACGGCTTGCTCGAGTGCATCTTTTTTTAAAACAGGCAATAGAAGGGTAATTTTAGGGAAAATCTCTCTGTTTTTTTCTATCGATTCTATCGCAAAAATAACGGTGTCTTTTTTTTCAATTTTTTTAAGTTTTGTATTGGCATGATGCTGTTGGTCAAATAATTGTATTGAATCTTCTTTCTTTAAGCGCAGAACATGTACAACTCGATGAAAAAAATTTTTATCTTTAATAATAAGATGCTGATCGCTTTTTTCAACACGATGAATGAGTTCAGGAACATAGAGTGCAAAAAGATGCTTATTCATAAGTAAGTTTTGCAAGAAGAGTATAAAGGTTCATGGAACACTCATTTTGTTTTGTGTTTATCCAAGCAAGTTTTTGATTGGTCCATTTGCGAGCGGCTAAGTAATAAGGCAGAAGCGGTACCAAATGCATACCTATTTTACGTAGTAATAATTGCAATTTTGAAGGCTCGTCAATAGTAAAATCAATACCAGATTCTTCCATTTGATCAGTTAGATTATCAAAATCAACCTCACCATCAGTAACTTCAATTTCTTTTGATTCGATGACTGGTTGAGCAATTTGCTCTTGAGGAGTGGAGACTTGTATTTTATCAATTACAGATTCATATGCACAGATTAGATTTATGCTTAATAAGCAAAAAAATACTATTTTTTTCATTGGTAATCCAAGTTACTAAAATAAATATAGCATTATTTTACACTAGGAAGCGCTGTAGTGTAAAGTAAAAAGCTCCCAGGATAGGAGCTTTTACAAAATCATAAAGGAGAATTTTATTATTGAGCAGGATCAGAAGTATCGGTGGTAGATTCTGATACTGAATCTACCACTTCACCTTTTAATCGGCCAATAAGAATATCAATCTCATTAATAAGATCACACAGGCAGATACCTTTTTCACTCATTTGATTATAAAGCGTTGGTAAAGTCTCATCAATTGTATTTACCCTTTGTAAATCTGTAGTTGAAATTGGCGTTGGTATTAAGATTAATTTTGTTTTTAAGGTAAGAAGTTGTGATTCATAGGCTTGTTTAAATGCTTCTATATTATTTAGCTCATCAAATATAGCAAGATCATTTGCTGGCCTTGGATTAGTCCCTTCAGGTACATCCATGGCAATACAAGAAATAGAAACCAGTGATAAAAATAGTATAGTATGTAATTTCATAAGAAAAACCTCCTGTTAATAGTTACTTATAAATTTATCATAAATTGCCAATTTGTCAATAAAGCTTTTTGTGGGTTAAAACTTCCCTATAAAAGCCCTAGCGATTTACGTTATACTCCTAAAAAAGGGGTTCTGATGGCTAAAAAACCAACAGTTTTAGTGATTTTAGATGGGTTTGGATATAGCGATAAAAAAGAGCATAACGCTATTTATCATTCCAAGAAGCCCACATTTGATTACCTTTGGGCTCATTATCCTCATACTACCTTAAAAGCTTCCGGAGAGGCTGTTGGGTTGCTTCCTGGTTATATTGGTAATTCTGAGGTTGGCCATATGGCAATCGGGTCTGGCAAAATTATTAAGCAACCAGTTTCCAGGGTGCATGGGGCAATTGATAATGGTTCTTTTTTTGAAAATAAAATTTTGGTTGATAATTTCAAAAACCTAAAAAAAGAAAAAGGTAGGCTCCACTTAATTGGTTTGTTATCAGATGCCGGTGTGCACAGCCATATCAAACATTTATTTGCCTTGATTGATGCAGCAGTTCAAAATAAAATAAAAGAAATTATTATTCATCCCTTTTTAGATGGGCGAGATGTGCCACCACAATCAGCAGTAATTTTCTTGCAACAACTATCAAAAAAAATAAAAGATATTCCCAATGCGTATATCGGCTCTATTTGTGGGCGATTTTATGGCATGGACCGAGATAACAATTGGCAACGCACGCAAAAAGCGTACGACATGCTTACCAAAGAGAGTGCAGTTCAATTCAAGGATTGGAAACAGGCACTTACCTTTTATTACACCAAAGATACTTCTGATGAGTTTGTGCCACCAACACTTTTGCACAAAGATGCATTGATTCAAAATCATGATGGCATTGTTTTTTTTAATTTTCGGCCAGATCGAGCTCGGCAGTTAACCACAGCATTTTGTAACCCGGGTTTTAAAGAATTTCAAACAAAAAAAATGACCCTTACTTTTTTTATTACCATGGTAGATTATAATCATGCTCTAGAAACAGAAACATTATTGCCATCTTTGCCTCGGCCGCAAGATACACTAAAAGATTTGTTAACAAAGCAGGGCAAATCTATTTTTTCTATTGCAGAAACGGAAAAATATGCTCATGTTACTTATTTTTTTTCTGCCGGCAAAGAGGAACCGTTTGAGAAAGAAGAACAGGTATTGGTGCCCTCAATAAAAACAAAAAACTATATTGAGCATCCTTGTATGAGTGCCAATGAAATTACCAAAATAGTAATCAAAAGCTTAAAAGAAAAACCGGCAGATTTTTATTTAATCAATTATGCCAATGCGGATATGGTTGGCCATTCTGGAGATTTTGATGCAACGGTAAAAGCGATTGAATGTTTAGATGATCAATTAAAAAAACTATATGAAGCAGTGGTTAAAAAAATGGATGGCACGTTGATCATCACCTCAGATCATGGCAATGCAGAGGATATGTTTGATGAGCAAACAAAACAACCAAAAACTGCACACACCACTAACCCAGTACCCTTTATTGTGGTGCAGAAAAAACTTGAAAATAAAAAAGAAAAGCTCCCATTGCGGGAGCTTTCTGATATTAAAGATTTTGTTTTAAAAAATTATTGAAGGCTTAACCGAATAGCTTTTTTTTATACAGTGTTTTTCCCTTACGCATATATTTTCGACCAGTAAATTTTTCGATTTGTACGTTAATTTTGTCAATAAAATCAGCTGCTTGCTTGTTTGGTTCAGTATTTAGTCTAAGATAATTAGCATAGTTATGTTGTAAAGTTTTTGCTCTCATTAAGAGATTTTCTAATTTTGGTTTTTTATCACGCCCTGTTGTTCTTGCTTGCAAAATAGTATGAAATTGTTTCCGTAGAATTTTGATATCTCTAGAAAAACGTATACGATCCGGAGTTTCTCTTTCAATAACTTGCAAACTAGATGTATGAAGTTCTTGTGGAATAACTTTTTGATGATATAGTTTTTCGTAATCGCCAATGATGGCTGTTATTTTCTCTTCTGAATCTTCTTGGCCTAAGGCGTGTTGAATTTTTTGAATAAGAATCAATTCTTTTAATGGAGCAACTTGAGATGCATCTTTTTTTGGTGTTCCCGGCGGTGTTGCTAGTGGCTCCATCGCAACTAAGCCCATGCCCAAAAAACCAAGAAAAATAAATAGCAATTTATTCATAATAAGTCCCTTTTTGCCTAATATATTATGTTTTAACTTACCATAAATAATTTCGATTTGTCAATCGGTCACTTGCTTGTCTGGCCGCTTCTCGAAGTCAACATACCCTCCATCTCTGGAGACTTCTGTGTATCCGAGAGACTTATACACCTTTTGAGCAGGGTAGTTATTGGTTCGAGTGACCAGTTTGACCCGCAAAACACCCATATCAAAAAGGGTATCAGTACCATACTTTGTCAGTTGTTTGCCATAACCGTGCCCGCGGAAATCTTTTTTAACGGCTACAAAACGCAGATCTCCTTTAAAGAAGTTCTTTTTAAAGTACGAAACAAAGCCAACAAATTTACCATCCTTGGTTAACATTACTTTAATATCCATTTTTCCATAATATTCAGGTTGGTATTTATTTGGGGATTTTGTGTCCAAGAAGTAATCAACATCATACTCATCTGAGGAGATGAGCCAATACCAATTATCTTTAAAAAGTTGTATAATTTCCTGTTTATCACGAGCATCATCGTAATCAACAATCTCAACTTCTTGCGCTTGATCAAATGCAGTTTTGGTCTTTGTAATTGAGCATGCGTCAGTTATTTTTTGTAGTTTTGGTTTTTGTATAAACCAGAATGTTGCTAGTGATGCAGCAAGTAAACCTGCACTAAGTATGAGTGCTAATCTTTTTTTATTCATTTTATGTCTCCAGATAATCAATCTTATCTAACAGTAAGCCATGAGCCGGCGCAGTTGGCAAATGCTGGCGTGGATTTTTTTCATCTAGCATCTGTTGCAAATAACTAGCAGGCATGTCGCAAGAAGAAACATGTAAGCAGGCCCCAATAATGCGTCTGATCATATGAGTTAAAAAGCCGGGCCCTTTAAAAATAATTTTGTATGCATCCCAATCTTTATTTTTTTCAATAGTAATTGAATCAATCGTGCGCACCGTATCTTTTTCTTTTGGTACATCGGTACAAAATGAAGCAAAATCATGGGTACCAACAAAAATTTGTAAACAGCGTTCTAATTTTTCTAGATTTATTTTTTTAAAATAATGCCAACCATATCGTGCAATAAATGGTGATGGTTGCTTGGTAAAAATAGTATAAATGTACGTTTTTTGCTTTGCATGCAAGATCGGATGAAAATCTTTATCAATTTCTTGCAAATCTTTTATCACAATATCATTGGGCAGGATATTGTTCCAAGCAAACAAAAGTTTTTCTGGCTTGATAACCAAATCTGATTGAAACCGTGCAACCTGACCATGAGCATGCACCCCAGCATCAGTTCGAGATGCCCCAAGTAATTTTATTTGTTTTCCAAAAGCTTTTTCAAAACAATTTTGCATCGTTTGCGTAACAGTTTTTACCTGTGGTTGAATTTGCCAGCCATAATAATGAGTTCCATCATAGGCAATGGTAATTTTATAGGTCTTTTTCATCAGGTTTTAACAATGCTTTCATTACATCAGTTTTTGCATAATCATATGCCTTTTTACCCAGTCTATTTGTAATACCTTTCTTTGCACCAAGCTCAAGTAGTAATTGTGCGATTGTTGTACGATTCTGTATTGCCACATCCATCAAAAGATTTGTCTGACCATAAAAACGATTTACAAAGATAGGTTCATAAGAGGGATCATTTTGAGTTAATTCTTTAGCTTTTTTTAAGATAAGGTTTGCAATTTCTATGTTATAATGTTCTGCAAATCTACCTATTGACTGTAAAACAAGCACATCTGCTCGAGCAAGAGCTTGTTTTGGATGTGCTTCTAACATCCTAGAAACCTTTGCAGTATTCCCATTTTGTACTGCATTTTCAAATGCATATATAATTTTAAGTTCTGTATCTGGTTTATTCATTGCTACAAGTGCAATGCTTATGATTGATAGTAATAAAAATAGTTTTTTCATTTTGTCCCTAAATTTATAAAATTATTTTCTCATTGCTGCACGCAAAACTTTCTTGCGCAAGCGAATAGATTTTGGTGTAACCTCAATCAATTCATCAGGGCGAATCCATTCCATGCACGTTTCTAAATCCATGACACGTGGTGGAGCAAGTTTTGAAGAATCGTCGGTACCGGAAGCACGCATGTTGGTTAGTTTTTTACCTTTAGTTGGATTGATGTCCATATCTTTACCACGAGCACATTCACCGACAATCATACCTTGGTATACTTTTTGGCCAGGTGCAACAAATAAGATGCCACGTGATTGCAGATTATCTAATGCGTATGCAGTAACATCACCCATTTCCATGGAAATCAGTGCGCCTTTGATTCTTGTTTCAATATCACCTTTGTATGGCTGATAGCCGGCAAAGCTCATGTTAAGTAATCCTTGGCCACGAGTTTGGGTGAGGAACTGGGAACGGAAACCAAGCAAAGCCCGAGATGGTACTTCGAATTCCAAACGAACACGACCATCATCATAACTGTGCATATGTTTTAGTTCAGCTTTACGCTGGCCTAAATTTTCAATTATTGCACCTTGGAACTCTTGTGGTACATCAATAACCACTAATTCCATAGGTTCATGTTTGGCTCCATCAATAGTTTTGAAAATAACTTGTGGTGCACTTACTTGTAATTCAAAACCTTCACGGCGCATATTTTCAATCAATACGCCAAGGTGCAACTGGCCACGGCCAGAAACTTTAAACGAATCGGGGGAATTTGTTGGCTCAACCCGCAGTGCAACATTTGTTTTTAATTCTTTTTCTAATCGCTCTTTAATTTGGCGAGAGGTTAATAGTTTTCCTTCTCTTCCATTAAATGGTGAATCGTTAACGGAAATAAAAATGGAGACGGTTGGTTCATCAACCGCAACATAATCAAGAGGCAATGGTTTTTCTACCGTGCAGAGTGTTGTGCCGATTGATGGTTGCTCAGTAAAGCCAGTTACCGCAACGATATCTCCAAAAGAGGCCTCTTCAACCTCAACTCGATCAAGGCCAATAAATTTATATAATTTTGTAATTTTGAATGGTTTGGTTTTTTTACCATCTTTGCAACCAATAACTTGATCACCAAGTTTGATGGTGCCACTAAAAATTCTCCCAATACCGATCGGTCCTAAATAGTCTGAATGATCTAAGTTGGTAATAAGTAACTGTAGAGAATCTTCTTTTTCTTGCGGTGCTGGTACATGATCAATAATAGCTTTTAATAATGGTTTCAGATTACCGGATTCTTTTGGCTCAAAATCAGCAAAACCTAATTTGCCAGAACCATATAAAATAGGAAAGTCTAATTGCGATTCACAAGTTGCTAAATCTAAAAATAAATCTTGTACTGCATCAACAGTGTGTTCGATAGTCGAATCTTTACGGTCTATCTTATTAATGAGGACAATTGGTTTTAAACCTAATTGCAATGCTTTTTGCAATACAAAGCGCGTACCTGGCAAAACACCTTCTGCAGCATCAACGAGTAGCAGAAATCCTTCAACCATTTGCAAAGTCCGCTCGACCTCGCCACCAAAATCGGCGTGGCCAGGGGTATCGACAATATTAATAAAATAATCGTTAAAATTGACGCCAGTTTGTTTGGCTAGAATGGTAATACCACGTTCTTTTTCCAAATCATTGCTATCCATCACTCGGTCTGTTTGAGATTCAATAGTTCCGGTTTGTTGCAATAGTTTATCAACCAAAGTAGTTTTACCATGGTCAACATGGGCAATAATAGCTATGTTTCGTAAGTTTGAACGTGTTTTACTCATTAAAATTCCATCTTCCATAAATGTATATATATTTCTTATTGTAATAAACAGGTGAAAAAAGGCAAGCAATGGTTGAAATTAGCTGAAAGTTGATAAAAACACCTATAAATACCCTGTTTTACACTGGGCAATTTTCTATTTGTAATTATTGCTTTCTAGGAAGGCCTTTTGGTAAAATAAAGGTAAGAATAATATAAAGAGGTATAAATAAGGAGAGATGATGAAGAAATATTTATTAAGTTTACTCTGTATTTCAGGGGCAATTTTGGCTATGGCTGATCCAACACCTATGGCTGGTCCTACCGGGGATTATGCAACAACCTTAAAAAAAGCTTTTGGGTTAAATTATGAGCCAGAAATTCAAGCAAGTACCAAACAAGGTGATAAAACAATTATTGCAATAATGGCTGATCCTATTTCACCTGCAGTAGCTCGGTTTAATGCTGACGGATCTATAGATACTACTTTTGGTATAAGAGGACGCGTGTATGCAGGTCCAGGGTATCCGGTGTCAAACCAAATTATTACAGGCGTAAAAATACTTCCAAATAATAATATATCGGTTAGTGGTAAAGCTACTTCTCTTGATGATGGCAAAGTAACATTATATACATTTGAAGTTACCTCAACAGGTAAAGTAATAGAATAAGCAAATTAAAACGTAGGTCGTGTTGAATGCGACCTTCTTTTTTTAGAAAACAATTGAGTTGAAGAATAAAGAGAAATGATGAAGAAATATCTATTAATAAGTTTACTCTGTATTTCTGGACTAATCATGGCAATGGCTGACCCAACGCCTATGGCAGGTCCAGCCCAAGAAGAATATATTAATATTTTGAAAGTGGCATTATCGGCAACAACCGTAAAAATTTATAAAACAGCAATGCAAGATGACAAGGTAATAGTTGCTGCAGTTTCGGATCCTGCAACAACTAAAGCGCAAATAGTGATTGCCAGATTTAATAGTGATGGCAGTTTAGACACTTCTTTTAATCAAAAAGGTTTTGTAACGGTTGCGGGAGGATTAGTGGTTATTATTGAATCTTTACTCGTGCCATCAAAAAATGAAATAAAAATATGGGGGTACCATATAACGGATGAACGACAAAGGCCGTTTACGTATACTTTCTCAGTAAATGATGACGGCAGTCTCAATTGGTATGCTGGAAAAGTACCTAAACCAGCACATTAAATTAAAAAAGCCCGCAAAATAGCGGGCCTTTTTAATGATTTTATTTTCTTAGTAAATATTTTACCAGTGAGACGTGGTATATGGCAACATTGCCATAGTACGTGCTTTTCTTATTTCTACTGCTAATTTACGCTGATGCAATGAACAGGTACCAGAAATACGAGAAGGTAAAATCTTACCTCGTTCGGTCAAAAAGCCGCGCAAGAAACCAGCATTTTTGTAATCAAGATTTGCTTCTTGATCTTTGCTACCGCAAAAACGACAATGTTTGCGTTGTGAAAATGATTGGCGACGAACTTTCTTTTTTACTAAACGAGCGCTAATTTTTAATTTAATTTTTTTAGTCATTATTTAGCCTCCACTGATGCTGGTGAGTTTGGTTCTCTTCTTTCACCACGACGTGCACTCTCAACTGATGCAACCAAGCCCTTCATTTTACTATCACCTAAGAATTCTCGTGAAGGCGATTCTTCAACTGATTGTGGGCGATTATATATCAAGGATTTTTTAGGGTCAAGGACAGTAACCATTGAACGCATAATCAAATCATGTAGCTTAACAGAAAAAAGAGTACGCAAATCAGCAAGCATTTTTTCAGGCTTCTCTGCTTCAAATCGGATCAAAAAATAAATGCCATAATCATTCTTTTTTATCGGATAGGTTAATCGGAATTTTCCCCAACGATCAAAAGAAATCACTGATCCACCAGCTTTTTTGGTCGTCTGGTTTATTTGTTCTTCAATCTTTTGGGCCTCGTCTTTGGTGAGGGTTGGGATTGTTAGTAGTAAGGCTTCGTATCGAACCATATATGCTCCTGCACTAATTGGAAGATTAATTAATTAACTATATCCTTCTACATGCTCCTGACTTTGCCAAGGTTTCGCAGGGCAAGCAGGGTGAGAGGTGAGGATATTTAGTACACTAAAAAGGCGCCAGTTACCAGCGCCTTTTCTATAATCGTAGCATAGTTTGTAGAAATTGCTAATTTTAGCCGTATTTAAACCAATTTTTGCTGTCGGTTGATTACTCGCCCGATAATTCTAAAATGGTCTTTTCCACGCACTAAAGCTAGCGGAGCTTGTTTATGGTTAACTGACTCAAGAACAATGAAGTCTTCAGTATAGGTAACCTGCATGATTGCTTTTTGTGGAGTATCATTACCATATTCAACGGCAGCGATATCACCAGAGCGAGTCCAAATTTCGGGGGAAACGATCAAATAGTCACCTTTTACAAAAGTAGGTGCCATAAGATTGTTTTCTACGCAGAGTGCAAACATGGAACTATCATTGGTATTTAAAGTTGGAATAAACACATCTTTAAAACCAGTAGTAATTTGCATTAATTGATTATTATATGGTGAAGGGTTAGAAGGGATTTCTCCCACGATAGGAACGATTTGAACCTTTAGTTCCACATCAGATTTTTCTGGCATACTGACATTGCTATCAATATTATCAGTGCGTTGGCGACGTTGAGCAAATAAATCCAGTGGGCTACACTCAAACGCATTTGCTAATTTTCGTAAGGAATCTTCATTCCAACGACGTGTACCATTTTTAATATGAGTTAGGTAACTTTCTGACATTCCTGTCTTTTCAGCAAGAACTTTTGTAGTCCAGCCTTTTTCTCTTAAAAGTTCTTTCACTCTCAATTCAGTAGAACGAGATGACATAATATACTCCTCCTGTTATCATAATAGAAGTAGGTTAAAGTTTAAACAACTGCCTTATTTTCTAATAGTACACATAATTTAGTTCCTGTCAATTGGAAATTTTACATTATGAATCATAAGCAGCCACAAAGAGTGAGAGAACGTTTCAATAAGAATTCTTTCGAAAAGCAGGCATGGGAGCGCAATACACTGGTCTGTGGCATCGATGAGGTGGGTCGTTCACCCCTTGCTGGACCATTAGTAACTGCTGCCGCAATATTACCAATAGGCAAAACACACCGCTTGTTGAAGGATTCAAAGGAAATGACCCTCCAAGAACGCTTAAAAGCAAATAAGTGGATAAAAAAGCACTGTTGGTATGGATATGGAATTGTGCATCATAGACTAATTACCCAACATAATATTTGGTATGCTACCTTAATCGCTATGAAAAGAGCACTGCTGAATGCTATTGCTGCCTGCCCATACAGGCCTTCTGCTATCTTAACCGATGCTATGCCTCTTCTATTAAAAGATACTAGTTATTCTGATATTCAGGTCCATTATTTTACAAAAGGTGAGAAAAAATCTAGTTCCATTGCAGCGGCTTCGATTTTGGCAAAAGTAAAACGTGATGCTATGATGTGTCGCATGGAAAAAATATTCCCTGGCTATTCATTTGCGTCAAATAAAGGGTATGGTACGAGGGTGCATAGAGATGCAATTAAAAAAATAGATCTTACTATTGTGCACCGAACTAGTTTTGTAAAACGATTTTTAACTGATAGTGATGAGTATGAACAGCAGCAAGGCCTTTTCGGAAGTGATTGAGAGCTCTCTTCAGGGCTGGTTGTCACAATGTTGGCAGTGGAACCAGTTCCCAGCTTTTGGTTCTTTACTTTGTATAAAAACTAAAAAAAGAACTCTTTTTGGTATTGTTCACCAAATTAAAACTGGTTCAATGGATCCAGTACGCTACCCATTTGCGTATAAAAAAACACACGAAGAGCTCATGCAGGAGCAACCACAAATTTTTGAATTTTTAAAAACAACCTATTCTTGCCTGACCATTGGTTATCAAGAAAAAAGTAAAATCTACTACCTGGTTGCGCCAGAACCACCAGCTATTCACTCCTTTGTGGAGCCCATAGAAAAAGATCTCGCAAGGCAATTTTTTGCCAATCAAAACTTTTTACCCCTTTTATTTGGCCTGTCTGGCCAGATTTTCAATCTAGATGAACTTTTACTCGCACTGCTCAAACAGCAGCAGAGCTTGGCAATTCTTTCTGAAGA
The DNA here is from genome assembly GCA_029262615.1 of Candidatus Babelota bacterium. GTDB lineage: Bacteria > Babelota > Babeliae > Babelales > Vermiphilaceae > JAJCZD01. The sequence goes on along the minus strand of JAJCZD010000005.1, from coordinate 200,030 downwards.
CAAGATAAAGGACTTTGTCGATGCATTCAGCCTGATGAGTGCCAATGATTACAGAAGAACAAAGCTATTTGTCCAAAGAATTCAGCAAATCTTGTAATATTATTTCAATTTGACAATTTACTGATTGGGCAGTAATCTAAAATAAGTATAAAATACCTGTAAATGGAGTGTTATTGTATGAATTTTATTAAAAAATTACTTATTATGACTATTTTTGGTTTATCTCAATTGTGTGCCATGCAAATTGAAGCAGATAAAAAATATGCTATAACTTGCAAAAATGACGAGCAACTCGTTCTGAATAAGCCTCAATTTGATTTCTTAGTATCCAAAAGCAAAACAATTAAGAACTTCATTAATGATACAGAAGAAACAGATAATGAGTTTGATTTACCAATTGATCGAGAGTCATTAGTCATAATTTATACCGGTTTGGAAATAGCCTCGCGTGGCCAGGGTTTAGAACTATACAAATATCTTACTAAATTAACTAGTCCACAGTTAATTTCTTTGATAAAAACAGCAAATTTTCTTGATATAGAGATATTACTGAATTATGCATGCAAGTCATTGGCAGTTATTATTTTAGAAAGTCCGTTACAATTTTTTTCTAACAAAGATTGTCTGAATAGTCTTCCGATAGAATTACAGGTAAAAGTGTCAGAAGCAATGTGCAAAGAATCAGGAATTAAAAAAAGTTTATATGAATGGTACTTCAATAAACCAAGAGCATCGATTCCACAGGTACTTGGTTATTCAACTGATGGTCTGCGATATCTCAGCTTTGATCATGAAGAAGATACTACAATTTTAAAGGTGTATAATCTTGAGGATAATCAGCTACTTTGCACTTCCGGCCCACTACAAGAAAAAATAAATGAAGCATACGTTTGTTTTAGTGTTGATAAATCTAAAATTGCCGTTATTACCAAAGATAGCTTTACGATCAGAATTTTTAACATCAATGGTCAAGATTTAGAATTTGTTCATCAATTTGAATCGTTAGGAGATTTTGGAGAACTAAAATCATCTTCGTTTGATCCCTTTAATCGGTATTTTACTATTGCTGCTGCTGATACCATTGTTGTATGTGATATAAAGAAAAAGGGTATGCAAATAAACAATATAGGTGCCGATTTGGATGTGTTTGGCCAAACTACTTATAGCTCTAACGGGCCCTTAATCGTTTTACTTGATGAAGAAGGACAGGGTCCTGAAATATTAAATTTGCATACTGGTAAATGGTCTCAACTAACACAATTTGCTGAGTATACATTTGTTGGCTACAAGAAGAATACGATTTGTTTCTGTGATGATAAAGATAGCAATAAGGTACAAGTTGTTTTGTATGATCTACAAACAGAAAAAAAAATAAATTTTAGCATAGAAAAGATTTATGATAGTTTTAATATAGATCTTTCTGATGATAAATCATTACTTGTGATTTATCATCAAAATGGCACAGCCATTAAGAATTTAGTCACTCAAGAGTGTACAAGGATAGATTGCAAACTGTCTCCTGTAAATGGTTTTAGCCTTGATTCGCATTGGTTATTAGTGCAAGCAGTTAGTTCTAATAGTGAAATTCCATTTTTATTCAATACTGAAAGCAATGATTCAATAATCGTCAAACAAGGTAGTTTTATATTAAATGGATTAGCGCATTTTGAGAATAATCAATTAAATTGGACTTCATTTACCGGTTTTGATGAGTTGAAAAGAAGTTTGTCGGGTCTAAGCATCCAGCAATCAATATGTTTGGTGCTATTGTACAAAAAATTAACGATATATGATCTAGATTGGGCGCAAACTGTTTATAAAAGCATTCCTGATCAAATAAAAAATGCTTTACCACAAGAAATTAAGCTCAGATTTAAAAATCTTTTGGAACTAGTTGATAGTTGGATTGTAGGTTCATCAGAACCAGAAAGTTTATCTGGGTACAAAAGAAAACGAAAGAAACCAAAAAAGAATAAAGAAAAAACTAACGATCAACTATCTTTAAAAAAACAAAAGAGAAATTAAATAGAGGTTTTTACATGCATACAGTAAAAAAATTATTACTTTTAATTACTTTGAGTATATTCGGTATTTATGGGATGGAAAAAGATGTATCAGATTTGTGGTTTGATTTTAACTCTGAAGCTCCACCTTTAAGGGTATTATCTCTTCCGGTTCCTGAGACAAGTCCAACAGATCAGAACGTTTTTGAAGTACTTCCAGAACTTTTTCCAGAATTACAAGGAAGTTTACCTTGTTCTCAAGTTGCTAGTGCAGTGAATGTTTTAGGTAAGAGGAAAAGAGCAACTCATATTTGTAGTTATTGTAGGAAGAGCCTTTCAACAAAAAGTAATCTTACAAGGCATCTACGAATACACACAGGAAAAAAACCATATTCTTGTAATGAATGTAATAAGAGCTTTACGCAAAAATACAATCTAATAAGCCATCAAAGAACTCATACCGGAGAAAAACCGTATACTTGTACTGAATGTAATAAGAAATTTGCACACAATTGTAATCTTACAATACATCTAAGAACGCACACAAGAGAAAAACCATATTCTTGTGATGAGTGTGGAAGCTGCTTTGCTCAACAACGTAATTTGGACCGCCACATAAAAAGCAAACACACAAATGAAAGATCCTTTTCTTGCCAAGAGTGTACCAAGTCTTTTGTAACTAAAGATGATCTTACCCGCCACCTAAGAACTCATACGGGAAAAAAACCATATTCTTGTAGTGAATGTGGTAAAAGTTTTGCAAGCCAATATAGTCTTAATATACATGTAAAGAATCACAATAAAGAAAGAGATTTTCCGTGCACACAGTGTACAAAGAGCTTTAGTACAAAATCTGGTTTAGCACAACATATGATAACTCATACCGGAAAAAAACCATATCCCTGCAATGAGTGTGTCAAGTGTTTTATAACCAAAAGAGATCTTACCCGCCATACGAGAACGCATACAGGAGAAAAACCTTTTTCTTGTCTTAAATGCACTAAGAGTTTTGCATCAGCAAGTGGTCTTGCCCGACATCAGGAAGTTCATGCTGTAGGGGAACCACTCTCCTGTGATGAGTGCGGTAAAGAATTTAAGGTAAAAAGGTACTTACAAAGACATAGAAAAAGAATGCATTCAAAAGAACCAGCACGTAAAAAACAGAAAAAAAATAAATAAATAGAGGTTAACAAAATGAAAATAAAAAACGTATTAGTAACATTCTTATTTTTACCAATTTTGACTTTTGCAATGGGTCTGCCAGGACGAACACAGGGATTTGCCGATATTCATTCAGCAGAGGCACATCCAATAGTTTTCCAACGGCCAAAACCAAAAACATATAAAAGAAGGAATAAAAAAAATAAAACGGGCCCGGTGTTACCAATTATTAAACCATCAATTAGTCCTGTTTTGCAAAGGGAAGAAGATACTTATGAAGATCTAGAACAGATGCGAAGAAAGAAAAAAAGAAATGCTCTCCCGGTACAGCAAGAAGATGATAATTTGGAACAAGGTCCCTCTGAAAGAAGAATAAATCGATCAATAGAAGAAAAGTTGAGTGGTATTCCTACTTGTACTTTTTTACTTTCCCAAACTACTAATGCCAAATCAATTGAAGATACTTTTATCCTTATTTCATATCAATATGATCTTATTTGTGAAATTGCAGAAAAGAAAAACATCAAATTAGACCAAGAAATGATTTCTCTTTTCTTGCGTCGTAATTTTAGCCAAATTCCAGAAAAATGCGTGGCATTTGGTGAGTTAGTACAAGATCTCAAGGTTATAGCAGGATTTATTGAACGATTTACTTTGACTTACCCACAACTTTCTGAGCTGGTAATACGTAAATTGAGAACTTTACTTAAAATAAATTTTTTATACCTATACGGAATTTTGAACGGTTAATGGAGTCCATTATGAAAAGAATATTGTTTCTGCTTTTATTTCCATTTTATATATTTTCAATGCAACCGGATGTTGAAATGGCTGAAATGCAATCTTTGCGGCCAGCAAGCTTTATGGATGCGATTTTACAATTAAACCGGAGTGTTCCTATTTGCTTGTTGATGGGAAAAGAAATACCGGCTACTGAATTTAGCAAATTGCCTTCTGAATTATTAGTAATGATTGGTACAAAGTGTAACTTAGATGACCCCAAGGTTATTCATGCCATAGATTATATTGCCGATACTATTAATGGGCAATTGAGCTTACGCAAAAGTGAAAATCAAAATAAATTGGATAAAGTTTTAGCATTTATAGATTCTTGCCCATTACCATTGAGCACAGCAATAAAAGAAGCTTTTGTTAAAAAATATAGATGGAAGTATAAAAAGACGCTTGTGCACAGCAGTAATATTGTCTGGCTAGGCCAGAGATCATATGTAAGTACGGCCGAGAGAGTTATTAATGTTGATAACCAACAAATTACTGCTTTGGCAAATGGAACTATCAAGGTTACTGATCTAAGGACGAACCAAGAAATATTTACTACGCAGTTGAAATTTAAAAATCCATTCTTGCAACTTCATAGTGACCCAACTCGCTTGGTTATAAAAGATCCTACAAATGGCGTTACGCAGCTTATTTGGCATTTATCTGGTAGTTTTGACACCATAATCAATGGCCAACAATGCTCCGGAGAGAAAAGAAAACGCAGATGTATTATTAAAAATGGCCATTTTATATTGCCTCAAGAAACTAAAAAAGAAAAAAAAGATCCTGGCCAAAATTCCAAAAAAAAGCGAAAATAAAGGATATTAATTAGCAAGGGCTTGTATGTTTTCCTTTATCAAAAATAAGCTTTCAACTATTTTTTCACAGGTTACTTCGAAACTAGGTACACTTTTTGCACGTAAAAAAATAGATGAACAAACCCTCAAAGAATTAGAACTTATTTTATTAACAGCAGATACTGGAATCAAAACAACCCGCTTTATTATAAAAAAGCTCCAAGATAAATTCAGATCTGGTCAATTGCAAGAAGGCCAACAACTAAAAGAAGCACTCAAGCAGGAGTTGCTTGAGACTTTAAGAATAAATAATTTTTCTTATAATAAGAATTCAAATATCTTTCTCCTTGTTGGTATTAATGGTTCTGGCAAAACAACCTTTGCGGGTAAATTAGCATACAAGTTTGCTAAAGAGGGAAAAAAAGTATTGCTAGTTGCAGCAGATACTTTTCGTGCTGCTGCTCCAGAACAATTAACCGGCTGGGCACAAAAAACAAATACAACAATTCACCTTGGAAAGCAAAATCAGGATCCAGCATCCGTTGTTTTTTCGGGTTGTGATCAATTTAAAAAAGAAAATTTTGACGTTTTAATTATCGATACAGCCGGGCGTTTGCAGACAAAAACAAATCTAATGAAAGAGCTAGAAAAAATAAAACGGGTTACTAGCAAGCATCTACCAGATCAAAAGATCACCACACTCTTGACTGTTGATGCCATGTTAGGCCAAAATTCATTTGAGCAGGCAAAACTATTCCACCAGGCCACTAACCTTAATGGTATCGTGCTAACCAAAATGGATGGTACCGGTAAAGGTGGTATCGTCTTTTCTATCGTGCAAGAATTACAGATCCCAATTGCTTATATCACCTTTGGTGAAGCACCGGATAAATTAAAACTATTTAATGCACAAGAATATGTGCAGGAATTAGTCCAATAACCCTTTCCTAATTTTTCATCAATAAAAAATGCTTTTAGGGCGTATTATAAGAGCTATGTATTAATTGTTTTTTTTCTACTATAATAACCTTTCAAATTTATTGGAGAGCTATTATGGTATTATTGTTTCTTTGTTTCTTTTTTTTTAACACTTTATTTAGTACTGATTTTGCAACCAAGTTAATGCGTCAAAATTTATCTTCTTTAGAGTGGGAAGACAGGGATTGGCCTAACGAGTCCTTTTATGACTATTTAAAACGTTGTATCACTTATCAATTAGATCCTTTAGAAATTGTTAAAAGACGTCTAGCCTTTAAATTAGTAAATCAAAATCCTATTATTAATTCAGTCTTAGATGATACAACTACGTGGCAAGAGCTACATCTTTTTACTGGAAAAGAAAAACCAACTGTTTATTTGGGTGATATTGTTTCAAGGACACAAACAGAGATTGGTAAAGTTACCTTGTTTCGAATGCTTGCTAGCCCGACAGCTGATATTGAGGTATTACATACTAAGCAAAAAATTATCAAAGAATTAGTCAAAAATCAGGAATTATTAGATAATCTTGTTTTTAACTTAAAAAGGATGAAAGAAGCTGAAAATGCATTGTTATCTTTTTGGCACAATGATCTACTAAAAGAAGCTGCAAAACGACATTATTTTAAAATTCCTTTTTTTCCGATACTGACAAATTATATTAATCAAAACGAATTAATTTTACATGCTCGAGATTTATTAGGACATCAAAAACGATTATTTTTTTTAGGTAGTAGTACACTTGCCTCGGTTATTTTACCCTTGTATAGCGCTTGTATTGTTTTTGAATACAATACCCCAGGGTTTTTTACTCGCCTTGCTGAGCGATTACGCGGTTCAGGAGGTCGAGTACTGGCTTTACTTTCTCTTTTTGATAATAAATATATCCAAGCAGGAGCAACCTTTTCTGCTGGTGCATATTGTGCCTTATCAGTGCAAGAAGACTATGAATGGGCTCGTGATAACTTCGTGTTAGATTTGTTTTTACAGAAGAAATTAATTTTAGTTTCCTCATATTTTGAAGCTCTTCAGGATATATTTTTAACTTTAGAGAGCAATACCTCACTGCAAAAAGATCTTCCTGCAGTTTATGAAATAAAAAAAATATATTCAGAATTTTGTGAAAAGAAAGATGTTAAAAAATTCTTTAGTTTACTTTCTAAACCAACATTCAATGATCATGAATCAATCTTCTCATTTTATGGAAGAACACTTGCAACTTACAAACTTTTGCATGAAATCAAACAAGAGCTTGAGCCACTATTGATTCAAGTGGGTGTTATTGATGCTTTTTGTTCTATTGCTCAATTATATAATGAATTTAAAAATCATCCTCGAGTCAATTATTGTTTTGCTGAATTTGTAACCGCAGAAAAACCATTTATAGATTTAACTGATTTTTGGAATCCGTTTATAGATCCCGAAATTGTTATAAGTAGTTCAATTGCCCTTGGGTTGGATAACCTTGGCCCAAATGCAATAATTACTGGTCCGAATGCAGGTGGAAAATCTACCATAATGAAGGCAATTGTAATTAATGCTATTTTAGCCCATGCCTTTGGTATTACAACAGCCAAACGTGCTGTCTTAACGCCACTTTCTTTAATTACAACATATTTGAATATTGCAGATGATATTTCTTGTGGAAATTCTTTATTTAAAGCTCAGGTCTTAAGAGCTCATTATGTAATGTCGCGCATTGAAAAATTGAAGCCTTATGAATTTGCATTGTTGGCTATTGATGAAATGTTTAGTGGTACTTCAGAATTAGAAGGTTCCTCTGCCGCATTTAGTGTCGGAAAATATCTTGGTAATTTTAGTAATGTAATTTGTATGATAGCTACCCATTTTCCAATTTTAACTCAATTGGAAGAACAAACAGATTATTATACAAATTTTAAGGTTTCGGTTGGTGTTGATGAAGAGGGGATTCATTATCCGTTTAAATTAGAGTTAGGAATTTCGGATCAGCATGTTGCAATCGATATTTTAAAAGAAGAAGGCGTTGAGAGTTCAATTTTACAAGATGCATATGATTTGATTCAGAAGAGAACAATTCATTAGCTTTTACGTGATGCCGATATTATATTCCTTGCATCGTCTATTGACCGATGAGCGATTGACGCCAAGGATATTGGCAATTTTATTTTGGCTTTTAAACTTGTCCCATAATTTTGCCAACAATCTCGGATCTTGCAAGGCCTTTTTGCCCAAGCGTGCAGCTTCTTGGATATCAGGATCAAGATGCTCATTGGCAATGGTTGATTGTGTTTCATAGGAAATATTATTTTGTTTTGCTTTTTGTTCAATCAATTGCTGCACTTTATTTTTTAACTCATGCAAACTTACGGCGCGATTTGCCAGGAGCTTTTTCTTATCTCGTTCGGTTAATGATAATAAATTTGAAAACTCATCCGATTTGGTTGCTTGCTCCACAAAACTATCGGCCAGTTGTACTAATTCTTGTTCAGGTAAACATAATAGTGATGGCATACTTACCGCAGATTGTTGCAACTCTTGCAATAGGTTAGCACTGAATTTCCCCTCTTGGGCCAATGCTTCAATATTTTTATTGGTTGAGCAAATGATACGGACCGAGCTAGTAACTTTTTCTTCTGCCTTGAATTTTTTAAAGTATCCATACCGAATAAATTCTGCCAAATAATCTTGCGTTTCCACTGAAAGCAGATCAACATTTTCAATAAATAGAGTACCACTCTCATCAAGTTTTTGGAGCAATGGCAACTCATCATCTTTTTTTTCAAATAAAGGATTAATGCCAAATAATTTAATCGCAATCTCAAACTGCTGCTCTGATCGAGATAAACTAAGCATATGCAATTGGTGACGCAAACTAATATGGTGCAACAGTTCTACAATTTGTTTTGCATCCTCATTCGGGATCTGAAGTAAGGTTGCTTTTTTACTCAATGCTGTTTTTAATAAATCGATCTTAAATTGCAACAACTGTTCCGCTTTGCCCGGAATCAATTGATTAATTAATTGGCCAGACTTGGTTGTTTCCAAGTACAACAAATAATCCCAGTCGCTCGGATCTTTGAGCATATCAAGTTGTTGTTTGACCACATCAGAAATTTCTGGATAAGAACAGGTGATGATAACCATGTTTTGCTCCAGATGTGGCACGCCAGATAATACTAATTTGTTGCCTTGGCCGTCAATGGCAAAGCTGCTGTATTGTTGTTTATAGGTTTGAACATTATCAACCAACTGCTTGAGTGCTTTGCTCAACGGATGGCCAAGATGGGTATTCAAATTAACCTGAATCATTTTTTTAGCCGCTTTGTTGGCAAATACGAATCGATAATTTTTGTAATAGATAATACCAATATCACGTTGGTTGGTGCGTAGAAATGACCGAATACTTTCTCGATACTGGGTGTTTTCCTGATGCTTGTAATACAATTGCTCCTCAAGCTCTTTTTGTTTTGCCATAAGTGCATCCATATTCTTGCTCTGCAGTAAGTTAATGATGTTTGCAACATAACTAGCAAAGATGATCATCTGATCTCGCTCAAGCGAACTATAAAACCTATTTGCACGAGCGTTGCGATCAATGATGATATACGCAACAATATTATTTTTTAAATAAAGCGGAAGATAAACATCCGCATTAATAGCATCCAAGAATTGCAGAACTGTTTCTTGCACCTGGCCTTCTTGATAAAAATTAGAAAAGGCAAGCTCATCAGTGATTACAATCTGCTGCTTGGTAATAAAATTTATCACCTGTGGTTGCTGCGTTTGCAAAAATGATTCAATTAGTTGGCTTGTTTGATCAGTGCGCACGTGGGTAATAAAACCATTCTTACGGAAATATAAATTCAATTTATTAAACGGGATATTAAATTCTTGTTTAAAAAACTTTTGCGCAATATGATGCAGCTCCACCAAACTGGATGATAAGCTTAACTGCTCGAGCACTTCTTTGAAATCATTCATAAAATGAAACGTTACCGGCTCGGTGACATGCTTTTTGATATTCAAGAAACGCAAACGAATGATTTTTCGCACGCAATAAACAAGTGCGACAGTCAGAAAAATATTACTCAGACCGAGAAACTGGTTAGACATGGTCCATTTAAATGCAAGAAAGGGTAAAGATTCTACAAGCTCAAAAATTATAAAAGGCACAAAGAAATAATAGATTAGTATTTTTGTTTGTTGCTTAAGAATATTAGGAAGCTTAGTATTATGCAATTTTAAAAATGCGTTGAATAAAGAGAAACATATAAGAAAAAAAGCAAACATCACATAAATACGATTGATCATAAAAATAACGTTAATTGAAACTTGTCCATAGAATATCAAGCCACTTACAAAGAACCATAGAGCAAAACAGGAGCTACAAAATAGTAATATTTTTTGGCGCAAAGACAAGAAAGTATCTTTTCGAACTAAATTGTCTATAAATAAATATAAGGATTGATAAAATAAAACATCAAAGATCCATGCCCAGCGTACGCATAAATTTATTAAGTGAATATATGTTCCGCTTTGATGATAGATATTATGGATTAATTGGAAAATCCAAGAAAGGTCAACTATTGAACTTCCAATCAAAGCAAGGGTAAGATATACTACTGATCTTTTAAAAACTTTATCAATTTCAAGGCGTAGTAAAGAAAACAAAATGAAAAGTTTGATTGACAAAAAAGCAAATATTACTAAAATTGGAAAGTAATTATTGAATATTGTAAATATCATAATTCAACTTAAAGGTTTTAAATGAAAAAATTAATTAACTTATTTGTCTTTCTTACAGTTCTTTTATCTATTAATCCACCAACCGGTTTCTAATTAACAATTTTATCATAAATAAATAAATTGTTCAAAAAGGCGATCTGTGTCCAATTTAATACTATTTGAAACTTTTCCATGCTTTCAATAAATTCTCTTCAAACCAAGTCATAGCGGGACAAACCTTAACTTCTTCAAAAACACTTTTTTGACAGGTATATTAATGGCCCTTATCCTATCCATGTCCGAAATACCTAAATATCTATATGGAACGTGTGAATGAGAAGATTTCTATCATTTCTGTTTTTAACAATTGTTATTTCCAACTCTTTTCTTTTTGGTCATGGCTTTGGCCAAAATACATTAGTAAAAGGTGCCGGTAGAGGTTGGTACTCAATTAGAACTATTTGTGAACTCTGTACCGAAAAAAAATTCCATTTCCCCTCTTATGATTTTGAAAGAAATGGTAAAAGAAATCAAAGTATTATCTCTGGGGAGGATAAGTAAGACCAACTGTTATTTACATTCTTTTAAAAGAAGGAATAAAAATGGGAAAAAGGCTTGGCTTTGTTTTGGCTGCTATAGCATTGAGTTGCTTTGCAGAAGTTCCATATGAAACTGATGAGAATATCTATAATAAAATTAACATTAATAATACTATTTATAGTGATTCCTACGTTGATGGTGAGTGTCAATGTTGCCATCTATTTGGCAATAAATTGAATGAATGCTTGTCGGGTTTAGACCAAAAAGAAGTCAGTAAGAATTTTATTGCACTCAATCCACGCAGAATCAAACAATATTTATTAAGTCTTTCTTTGCAAGAATACAAAGAATTTTTATCTATTTGGACCGAAGAGCAGTGGCAAGAAATGGTTGCACAATTTGATGATACAAAAAAAGCGATTATTCCCACAACAAGACAAGAGCAGATCGCAATAATTGAAGAGGTAGAATCTTATCCTAAGTTTAGTGGAATTACAGGAGTACTGGCTATTATGTTTGGTAATAATATTTATTTAGATGAACTAGATGGGATAAGATCTAAGGAATTCGAAAGATTAAAACATAAATTTTATTCAGGGGTTTAACAATGAAATACAAAAATTATACTCCAATTTTATTTTTTTTCTCTTGTTTTGCTAATGTGGATAAAATGGTAAAAATGCCGCCAAAGCCTACCATTATTACGATAAATAATAATGTGCATCAAAAAATGACAGTACTTAATAAAATAGAAAAGTTATTTGAGCCTATAAAAAAGCAAGCTTCTGCTTTGCATTTCTCTTTACCCAATATAAATAAGAAAAGTATTTTCGCAACGGCTGTGGTTGGTAGTACTGCTGCAATCTGGAGCACCATTACCACTCTTTTGGTCCTTGATGCGCGGTTCATATCCGATATAAATAATTGGGCTTACTGGCAAGGATCAACGCCATTAGCATTGCTCAAAGACCAAGATCAAAAAAATGTTTCCAAGCAGTTGTTTGAGGCGATTTTGCAAACCTATGGTTTTGTAAATGGTGATTTTTTAACGCCACTAGCTGATTTTATGAGTACTATCAAGCAAGAAGAATATCGCTACAAGCGGTTTATACAATGGCATCATTTTTTGAGCAGATGGCGATTAGCATTGTTATTTCCGGCGCAAAAAGATTCAGTGGCACTGGCCCAAAATAATATTGAGCGATTAGCGTTTTATCGCACAATATTATTGCAATGGATCTTAGAAAATAAATATGAGGCCAGCTTTGCATAGAAAATTACTACCAGTTTTGTTTGTTGTAAATTTGCAAACTGCTCCAGTTTCATCTGATTTTTTGGCATTTGTAAAGGAGCAACAACAAAAACCTACTATTTTTAAGGAGGAACAAAAGCCATTTGTTCAAGAAAAGCCGTCCTATGTTTCCGGGGATGATCCTGAATATGAAAGTATAAAAGCATCGCTCAATAAATTAGTTGCCTTGTATGCATTAATCCATATTGGGTATTTAGGTTATCAACGATATTATCTTGGTAATAATCAAAGTAATGGGGTGAGTGGCGCGGTAAAGGATTTTATAATTTCTTGGACACCAGGACCTATGTCGGAAGTGATAAAAGGTTCCGATTTTATTGTGGATTGTTCCACTATTGCAGTGCAAGCATTGGTAATAAAAGCAGTTTCTAATATGATTCTGTTTTGTGCATACAAAGATGTTATTGACGGTGTTGAATATTCATTATTGCGATTCAAGAAGCTGGTTATCAGAATCTTGTTTCATTAATTTTTTCTTTTTTAAATAATCGCTTATATCTTTGAATAAATCTTTTCCTAAGTAATGAGTTGCATATCCTAAACCAGCTGTCATGGCTATCGCACTCGTAAAGCCACATATATTTCTGAATGAAACATTATCACTAATTTTTATGTATTCGTTACCAACTGCCATAAGGCTGCCAAAGGTAAAACAGCCAAGCACACCGGTTCCAATAATTTTTGCTGTTTTTACTAATTTTTTATTGAATACATCAGGATTTGGTCCCATGTATGAGTCATGACAAAATAAATGAGAGGATATAAAAAGAGTGAGCAATATTTTTTTCATGTTGTCCCTTACCTTAAAGAGTATATTTGCTTAGTATACTCTTTAATAGGTAATAAAGAAAAAGGATTGCCATGAGTCAGAATGCTTTAGCATTTATTAAAAAAATAGAAGATGAGGTTGCAGAAGTTTACAATAGTTTGCTTGCGCATCAATATGCGTGGTGGTTGGTACAAGCGGTAACTAAAAAAAGTAAAGGCCAGTTGGTTGCACAAGAAACACTGGTTTTATCTTCTGAGCAACTACAAACATTAGAGCAGTGGTTGCATCAATTGATTACAGAAAAAAAACCATTACAGTATATCTTAGGTACGGTTCCTTTTGGCCAGTTAGAAATTATTGTTGAGCCACCAGTTTTAATTCCCCGGCCGGAAACAGAAGAGTGGGTTTTATGGTTGTTAGAAAAACTCAAACCAGTTGAAAATGAACGATTGCAGATTTTGGATATCGGGACTGGTTCTGGCGCAATCGGTTTGAGCTTGGCCAATGCATTGCCAGATGCAACTATAATTGCAATGGACATTGCTATTGAGGCATTGCAATTGTCAGCAAAGAATGCAGAAAAAAATAATATTACCAATTTCCATTTGATTGAATCTGATCTGTTTGCCAATATCCCGAAGCAAGATAGGTTTGATCTTATTATTTCCAACCCGCCTTATATTGCTCAAGATGAATGGGAAAAGCTGGATCAATCAGTAAAAAAATGGGAAGACAAACGGGCATTGCTCGCAAATCATCAAGGCTTGGCAATAATCGATGCCATAATAAAACATGCACCAGATTTTCTAAAACCAAATCAACTTTTTAAAAAGCATGGTATTAATCAACTCTACTTAGAAATTGGATACAAGCAAAAAGAGCAAGTAGTAGCACTCATGAAAGTCGCTGGTTATACTAATATTCAAGTTTTTATTGATATGAATAAAAAGGATCGAGTAGTAAGTGGTTCTATTAAATAACTATGCTCCTGCGCTTGGAGAACAACAGATTGTTTTTCAGTTTAATGACCAGCAACTTATTGCCTCATTATTTAATTGTGTAAACAATCGCCTGGTGCATGAGACAACTACAATATATATATTAGGTCAGCATGAGATTGTTGGTGGCATGCTTATCAATCGCATGAGAGTAGAAAAACTAATTTCAGATTTTATTACTGAGCAAAAAGGTGAGAGTGCTGCAATATCATTTGTTTTTGACCAGCCGTTGGTGGCTCAGGAGATTGTGTATCGGCCAGATAAAGATGTACAAAAGTATATTAAACAAAAATGGCAAGCTCATCATTGCCAAGCGCACTATTTGTTTTCTTGGGAACATGAGTTTTGCTTTTATGTGTGTGCAATTGCCCAACCAGTATTGTTTTGTTATTTATTGTTAGCCTCTGGCCGCCCGTTGCAAACGGTTACCACCCGATATGCAAGTATGTTGCAAGTATATAAAAACCAACAAGGCAGCTCGTTGAGTCAATCACAACTAGCGGTTACCATGCGAGCCAATAATCTTACCATGCCAATCGATTATGCAAAGCTAGCAACCACTATTACATTGGCTCAGGTTAGTGATGCACCGCTTATTGGACCTGCGGTGGGAGCATTATTATAAAGGAAAGAAGCATGCATGAAAAAGTTAATTTTATAAAATCAATTTCACGCGAACGACAAAAGGAATATCGTCGTTGGTTTATTATTTCTTGTAGCTTAGCGGTGGTGATGCTGTTGGTTATTGGCACTATTCAAGCAAGGCAATTGTTAACTTATTGGCAGTCAAAGCAGGAGTTTGGTTCAGTCAAACAAGCTGATGAGAATATTTTTAAAAAACAACAAGAGCTCAAACAACAACTGCAAAAATTACAAAAAAAACAGCAGAATGTGCAGCAGTATGCAAAAGAATTGCAAGCAATGCAACAAAAAATAGCTCGTATCAACAAACTGCAGCAGTATGGGCAGATAGAATCAATCCATATAACCAAACAAAAAACAGATGCTATCTTAGATCTTGTTAGTTTTAAACAAGTTCAAGCGTTATTACAGTTGGCGCAAAAACAACAAGATTTTGAAATTGTGCAAATCCAGCCGAAGCAACAACATTATTTTGTAACGGTTCAACTAGTTTAAGCCTCAGCTTCAACCAAGCGCATAGCAAGCTGGCATATTTCTGATGGAGGTATACCAAAATTATATCGTGTGTTTACCTGCTTACACAAGGCAAGTACAGAAAATAGTGGGGAATCGGCAGATTGTATTAAGGAGCATAATTTGTTTTGTATTGAGTTAATCAATTCCTTTTTACTCTCAAGTTGTTTTTTTGAATAGGTTTTTTTACCGACTTTTTTTTGTAGTTTGTTATAAAGATCGATTGTTTCTTTTAGGTAATCATTTGATTGTATTTTTATAAATTCTTTCAATGCGCATAAGCATAACACCTGGGCATCAGCTTTGTTTAAACCAGTTATTTTTGCTGTATTAAGAAAAGAAAGACCAACTTGCAAGCTATTATCAGGTTCCATGCAAGTAGATCTGCAAAAAACAAAAAAGAATACCATAAACCAATAATTCATCTTTTTCCTTTAAAATATATTTATAGTATGCAAAAATTAATAATTAGAAGCAATAGATTCGCCCAGCTAGAATCAGCATGACTTATTTGCAATCCATTGCTAGACTTATGTAAAAATAGTATCAAACAAAAAGATTACAATGCCAAAAATAAAAAAATTATCTCCGGAGCAGGCCCAAAAAATCGCTGCAGGCCAAGTTGTTGAGAGGCCATCAAGTGTCGTTAAAGAGTTGGTTGAAAATTCACTTGATGCGGGAGCAACCGAGATTACGGTTTATATAGAAAAAGCTGGTAAAAACGTAATTCGTGTTGTTGATAATGGCTGTGGTATGAGCCGTGAGGATGCTAAGCTGTGCTTTGGCCATCATGCAACAAGTAAGATAACCTCGGTTGATGATCTGCAACATATTACCACCTTTGGCTTTCGTGGCGAGGCAATTTCTTCTATTTGTGCGGTTAGCAATATGGTTTTGATTACTAAGCAAAAAGAAGATAAACAAGCAACATTATTAGAGCTAGCTTCAACAAAAATTGCGCGAGAAACAACCACTGCAGCAAATGTTGGTACCGATATAACGATAAAAAATTTATTTTTTAATGTGCCAGTGCGTAAAAAATTCCTCAAAAAAGATGAGACAGAGTGGCGCCAAATTCACACATTGTTCCAGGCTTTTTGTTTGCAACATATGCATGTCCATTTTTCTTTGATTGCAGATGGCAAGCAACAGTTTAATTGTCCACCGGTATCCCAAACAATTGACCGCGTTGTGCAGTTATGGGATCATTCAGTTGCACGCAATATGCTCCATATTGAGGCAAAAGATGAGAAACAAAATCTTTCTGCATGCGGGGTGATTTCTAATCATCAGTTTTATAAATATAACCGCAATACTATTTTCTTTTTTGTAAATAATCGCTGGATAAAAAATTCTAAGCTTGCTCGCGCATTGCTCAAAGGCTATCAGAATGTATTGCCTGCAGATAAATATCCTATGGCATGCATAACTATTACGATCGATCCGGCCCTTATTGATGTGAATATAGACCCACGCAAGGAGGAAGTGAAGTTTTTGCATCCTCGTGTTATTGAAGTGTTATTAAAAGATGCGGTCAAAAAGCAACTCCAAGAACATCTATCTGCGCAGTTGCAAAAGCAGCCAACCTTCAATCATATGAGTGAGCCATTTAGGCCTGCCATGCCTATGCAATTTGAACCGGCTCGGATTGATACCTCACCAACACCAAATCCTATGCCAGCTGCTTCATTTGAAAAGCAAATCTTGCAAGAACAACAGCAAGCAGTACAGAAAATGCAAGAATCGGCTCAACCATTACTGGCTCAGCAAGAAACCATTAAGCCATCGTATCCTATAATAGGGCAATATAAAAAAACCTATATTTTATTAGAAAAAGATGATGGGTTGTTTGTTGTTGATCAGCATGCGGCTCATGAGCGGGTATTATATGAACTTTTTTCAAAACGGTTCGAAGAGGTTGCGACTATCAATTTACTCTTTCCACAAGTGATCGATTTATCGGCTCAGCATATGCGAGCACTCCAACCACATCTGGATCTATTTAAAAAACATGGCATTAGTCTGGAAGAATTCGGAGAGAATAAGGTAGTTATTCATGCAACGCCGGTACATGTAAAAGATATTGCACTAGATCAATTGGTTCGGCAGGTTGCCGAGTGGGTAATACGGTATCAAACAGTTGATTTGGGTCAATTATATAAACAGATCTCAAATAAATTAAATGCGCAAATGGCTTGCAAGGCTGCCATAAAAGCGGGTGATACCTTGAACGAAAAACAGATGGCACGATTACTTGATGATTTAAATAAAACAGAAAATCGTTACATCTGTGCACACGGTCGGCCAACGGGCTGGTTGCTGAGTTTGCATGAGATTGAAAAAAAATTTAAAAGAAAAGCATAATTTTCTTTTAACCTAACTACAAGATGCATATTTAATACAAATGGCCTGTGATAATGAATCACTAAAGGTACATATTCTTCCAAGGTACCGAGCTAAAGTAAATTGTGTAAGCCCACCAACATCAGATAATCCAGCTACTACAATCTTGCCATCGGTTTGCAGAGCTACCCCAAAAGCCCTAGAAAGTGTGCTACCAGGTATTATGGTAGTAACAATTCCGTCAGAGTCAAAAGTAGTATCTAGAGAACCATTCGTATTGTATCGTATTAATGCAAATTGGATAGGCCCACCAGCATCTGTTTGGCCAGTTGTTACTATTTTACCATCAACTTGGGTTACTACTCCTAAAGTACTTGAGAAAGTACTACCTGGTATTAGAGTAGTGACGATTCCATTAGAATCAAATGTAGTGTCAGGGGTACCATCAGTGTTGTATCGTATTAATGCAAATTGAGTAATGCCACCAATAATTGCTTCTCCGGCTGCTACAATCTTACCATCAGTTTGGATTGTCATTGTTAATGCTCTAGAGGACGTGCTACCTGGCACTGAGGTAACAACTATTCCATCAGAATCAAAACTAGTATCTAGTGATCCATCAGTATTGTAGCGAGTTAAAGCAAATTGATTAGTACCACTAATTGTTTGTCCGGCTGCTACAATCTTACCATTAGTTTGAATTCCTATTCCCAAAGCACTAGAAAATGAACTAGCTGGTATGGGGGTAGTGATCGCTCCATCAGAATCAAAACTAGTATCAAGAGAGCCATCAGTGTTGTAGCGAGCTAAAGCAAATTGGGTAAGGCCACCAATGGTTGCAGCTCCAGCAGCTATAATCTTTCCATCAGTTTGCAATGCTAATGCAAAAGGCCTAGAAAACGTACTACCTGGTATTATGGTTGTAACTATTCCATCTGAATCGAAGCTAGTATCAAGAGAGCCATCAGTGTTGTATCGAACCAAAGCAAATTGAAAAACCCCACCAATAATTGTTTCTCCAGTAACTACAATCTTGCCATCAGTTTGAATCACTAAAGCTAAAGCATTAGAAAATGTACTACCAGGTATTAGGGTAATGACTATCCCATCAGAGTCGAAAGTAGTATCCAAAGATCCATCAGTATTGTATCGAGTTAAGGTGACTTGAGAAACACCACCAATGGTTGCGGATCCAGCTGCTACTATCTTGTCATCAGTTTGTAGGGCTACAGCAAAAGCATTAGAAAATGTGCTATCTGGTATTGGAGTATTAACAATTCCATCAGAGCCAAAGGTAGGATCAAGGGATCCTTCTTGCGAAACAAGTGTTAAAAATAAAACAGTGCTTAACAATAATAATTTTTTCATAATTTTCTTTAGTTGACCAAAAATTAAACGGGATGAGATCAAACTTTTGAATTGATTGATCAGATCCCGTTTATAAATAAATAGTTTTTCAGATTTAGTAAGCCATTCCAGGTCTGTTAGGATCCATTTTAGGTGGTGTTGAGCCTGGCATCATACGGCCTTGTGTAAGTTTTCTACTTTTCATTTTGCCTTTAGCTTTACCATGTTTTTTTGGGTGCTTTACGTTTTTAGTTTTTCGTGCGGCTGGCTTTGCATTTGCAGAGCGAGGGCGCTTTGTAAGAGCATCTTGTCTTTTCTTGAGATCGCTCATATGTGTTTTTCTTTTATTGCGCGCTACTTTCAAGTTTTCTTTTAAAGTATCAATACGGGTATTGAGCTTATCAACTGTACCTTGGTATTTTGTTTGTACCGTAGTACTTTTAGACTTCATGCTTTCTTTGATCCCTCCAATGCGCGCCTTGCAGTGACCTATACGGCCTTCTAAGACTTTGATAGTACTATCGTCTTTCTTAAGGTTCCACCTTATTGCACGCACATTACTTTGCAGTGTTGCTTTGGTTTGGTCTTTTGGGAATAACTTTGCTGCTTGCAAGTTATACGCACACAATAGCATTGCAGCCATCAGTAGGTTTTTCTTCATTAGTTCTCCTTTTAGATAATTTATAATCTTTATTTATTGTTATAAAAAAATCATACTAAAAACACAATAGTTAACTTGCTTAAGTTGTTAAATAAAACTATGAATTGTATTTTGGCTTGAATCTAAAAGAGAAGTTGTTTTATATCAGTTCTTGTTTTTCTTTTTTTAGTTGAACATATATATTGGCGTAAATAACGCTAAAAAACAACAAAAGTAGTGTGTCTAACAGAATGATTTTTAGAATAGCTTTAGAGGCAAGTAAGCACCATAAAACAAAAAAACCAAAAATGAGCCCACGAAATCCTTTTGTCTGCCTAAAACTTCTTTTTATTGCCTGCAAAGCACTACAATTTTCGTTAATTAAAATATAATGAGCAAATGCTGCACAAATCACAAAAATGATTCCAGGAATTATAAAGGCTGCACTACCAATCAAAAAAGTGATTTCAGGAATTATATTAGTATTTCTTAGTATTAAGGCTGCAATACTAAGAAGTGCTAATGGAGTGAATACTAAAGTAAGAACAATGAACTGAGGAATAAATTTCCACCCTTGTAAATAGGTCTCCAGGGATATTGGTAGCTTTTTAACTATGTGTAAAATACAATTTGTTACCCCAGCTCCATTTATAGCAAAAATGATTAGTGCAAGAAATAATGACATAGAAAATAATAACCATTGACCTATTGATAATGATTTTATTGCTAATAGGTACGACCAGGGGTTACTTCTTATAAATTTATAAATAGTAACTATGCTTGTTACATTGCATACGACCGCTGTAACAATAGCGGCAACCACGGTGACAAGATAGGCTAAAAAGAGGCAAAGCATAACTTTAAAATTATTAATAAATAGAGTAAAGCTTGAGGTGAGTATGTTTGAAAAGGTAATTCTATTTTCCATTGTTTTTTCCTATTTGTTAAAACCAACGGCGATAAAACCAAGAATGTGCCATAATATGCAAAGATGACCATCCACGCAGTTTTAAACCGAAATTAATTAAATAAAATCCAATTAAAAGTAGCATGAGTTTAAAAAGAAAATAGCCGATTCCAAAAGCAACAAAAACCAAACCAACAAGGATGCAGATGGATGAAGTGGTAGTAGTATTAATATGCATAATTAGACAATTTTTACTTTTCTAAAACGTTATTTTATCTTATTATAAATTGTAAAATAATTCTTTTCAAGGGGCTTTATATGAAAAAATTTCTTTTTTTATTTATAATTTTTCTATTTGGAATAAATTCTATGGAGCCACCAGGTGCCAGCAATAAAGCAAAAGAAGAGAATGCTATTACTGAGAAAGAAAAACTAATCTTGATGGGTAAAGAACTTGCAAAAGTCTATTTTTCCTTACCTTCGAAAACAGATAAGTGGAAAAATCAAATTAAAAAGGGACGTAGAGGATACCATTCAGAGTAAATCTCATGAAATCTAGATTTTTTCAAATGAATCCAGTACGTTATTTTGTATATGATGAAATAAAGCTAAAAATCATAAGGAGCTATTGTGGCTTATACCGTAAAATCCAAAAAAAGTGGCAAAACATATCATTTGCATTCTAAAGAAGTAACCTTAGCAGGTGGCAGAAAGCAAAGAATTTATTATTTTGCTGGTGCAGCAGGCGAAAATGCTTTAGATGCGCTGCCAGATGGTTACGAAGTAACAGAAAATGCACGTACTGGCTTGCCAATGTTGCGTAAAAAAAGATAGGTAGAATCTTTTATCGCAGCTAAAAATGTAAAGAGGGTTTTAACTACCCTCTTTTTTTATGCCTTAAAAAAAATTTTCTTTTATAAGGTAAGTTGTTAAAAAAGGGCAAGTATGTATCTATTACTAACAATAAGTATTTTTTTTGTAGGAGAAGCGATGGGAGCGGTGAAGAAACAAGATACAACTCTTGAAAAAGCTACTTTTGCTGGGGGTTGCTTTTGGTGTATGGAACCGCCCTATGAAGAACTTTCTGGTGTAAAGAATGTGGTGGCCGGATATATGGGCGGCACGGGAGAAAACCCAACCTATAAAGATTATGCAGAAAAAGATTATATTGAAACGGTACAAGTTACCTATAATCCGCAAATAGTTTCTTACAATACATTGCTTGATGTTTTTTGGCGTAATGTAGATCCAACCGATGCTGGAGGGCAATTTGTTGACCGTGGTAGGCAATATCGGAGCGCAATTTTTTATCACAATGAAGACCAAAAAGAAAAAGCAATTGCATCAAAAGATAAATTAGAGCAATCAAAACGATTTCCCGTACCAATTGTTACTGACATTTTGCCGGCATCTACTTTTTGGAAAGCTGAGGAATATCATCAAGATTATGCAAAGACAAATCCCATTCGATATAAATACTATCGCTATCGATCGGGACGTGACCAATTTTTGAATAAATATTGGAATAATAAAAAGACAAATTCCAATCCGAATAATCCGATTAATAAAAAATACTCTAAACCATCGGATAAAGAACTTCGCAAAAAACTAACGCCATTGCAATATAAGGTAACCCAACAAGATGGCACTGAACCAGCATTTTCCAATAAGTACAATGATAATAAATCTACCGGCATTTATGTTGATATTGTCTCGGGTGAGCCTTTGTTTAGTTCAAAAGAAAAATTTAAATCTGGTACCGGTTGGCCAAGTTTCTGGAAACCATTAGAACCAAATAATATTCTTGAAAAAGAAGATCGTGGTTGGTTTACTACCCGCATAGAAGTTCGTAGTAAACATGCAAATTCCCATTTAGGACATGTTTTTAAAGACGGGCCACCACCAACTGGTTTGCGCTATTGTATCAATTCTGCAGCACTTCGATTTGTTCCCGTCACGGATTTAGAAAAAGAAGGTTATAGTCAATATTTACCTTTGTTTAAAAAAACTGGGACTTAAATTTAATGATAAAGAAAATTTTGTTTTTAGGAACACTCTGTACAGTTGTTTTTGGCATGAATTCTAACAAGGAAAAAAGAATTTATATTAAAGGCGAAAAAAGACCATTGAGCGGTCATATTAAGAAAGTGCTAAATGCTCAAAAATACCTTAAAAATAAAAAAGCATCATTAAAAGAGCGTGGTCGAAAAGATAGCCACCATCTTATCCATCTAGATTTTGTTCGGTATCGTGGTGGTTTTCCTGACAAACTAATTTTGCTAGGAGCAGGAACGGTATCCGCATTAGAAAAGTTAACTGAAGAGGATTGGAAAGACATACGAAAGAATAATTACAGATATGATCCTTATCATAGGTTTTTAACAAACAAAAAACAAAAAATTATGCAAAATATTGGTCTTATCCTTATCGGAACGAATAATATTTATTATGAATATCTACATCATAAGAAGAATTTATGGCTCAATCTAAGCTGCACAGGAAAGAATGCGGTGAATTGCAAAGAGGATGAACCAGTTTCATTAGTTGCTCTTAATCGGTACGGTTTTTTTCAAAAATTTTTTTTAAGCACTCAAATTTATTCCTATTGAAGAATTAGAACAAGAGGGCTATGGTTAGTATTTAGAAATGTTTGAAAAGCTTCCAGTGAAGGAAATTAATGAATATAAGTAACATTGTAGCTCTCATTTTAGTTTGTTTAGCGAGTTTGTTTATTGGCAGCAAATTTTATTATTTTTCACCATCCTACAGATCAGTCACCAAAGCTAACGCAGTAATTCATCCTACTAAAGGCAACACTGCTTCCGGGGTTGTAACCTTTGAACAAAAATCTGACGGTTTGCACATTATTGCAAAAATGCAGGGATTATCTGAGGGCAAACACGGTTTCCATGTTCATGAGCTTGGTGATTGTGCTTGCAATGATGGTATGTGTACCGCAGGCCATTATAACCCAACAAGCCAACCACATGGTGGCCCAGCCTCCAAACACCAGCATGTTGGTGATTTTGGTAACATTGTAGCTGATAAAGATGGCAATGCTACGTATGAACTAATCTCAAATTATACTACGTTGAATGGCCCAAATTCCATTATTGGGCGGGGACTTATTGTGCATGCAGGTGAGGATGATTTAGTCTCTCAACCAACGGGTAATGCAGGTGCACGCGTTGGTTGTGGGGTGATTGGTATAGCGGGATAATTATCGAATTGAGTTATACCCACCCGGTACACCTTTTTTTGATAAAACTAATTGCCACAGTTGTGCTTGGCGTGCTCTAAATAGTGCCGCACAAGAGAGCAGGTAATAGTTCCACATGCGATAAAAGCGATCATCATATTTGGATTGTAACTTTTCCCAGCTCTTTGTGAATTTCTCATGCCATGCCATTAATGTTTTATCGTAATCTGCACTAAAGTTATGCCAATCTTCCAAAATAAATAAGCCTTCAAAGGCGTTTGCAATTTGGCAGATTGAGGGCAGCATAGAATTTGGAAAAATATATTTTGCAATCCAAGGATCACCGGAGGTAACGGTAATATTGCCACCAATAGTATGTAATAAGCACAATCCATCATCTTTTAAACATCTGTTAACAACTTCCATAAACTCTCGGTAATTTTTGTAGCCAACATGCTCAAACATGCCGATGCTCACCACTCTATCAAAAGGTTGATTACAATCTCGGTAATCTTGCACGACTATTTTTACCGGTAGCCCTTTACAAAATTCTTGTGCATATTTTGCTTGTTCTTTGGAAATGGTAACCCCGGTAACCTCAACTCCGTAATGTTCTGCAGCATATTTTGCAAAACCACCCCAACCACAACCAATATCAAGAACGCTCATACCAGGCTTTAACTGTAATTTTTTACAGATTAAGTCAAGTTTGGCCTCTTGCGCTTCATCAAGATTATGTGCATTTTTCCAATAACCGCATGAGTAGATCATATACTTATCGAGCATCAGTTCATATAAATCGTTTCCCAGATCATAGTGTTGCTCACCAACGGTCAAAGAACGTTCCTTTGTTTGTTCATTAATCAATTTGGCTTTCAGCATGCTAAAGAATAAGTTCCAGGTGAATTTCATTTTTTTATCTAATTGGGAACCAAGAATCTTATAAAAAAACTGATCCAATGCAGGGCAATCCCACCAACCATCCATGTAGGCCTCTCCAAAGCCAAGCGTTCCTTGGTTCATTACTCGGGCATATAACCCTTCATTATGAATCGTTAGATCGGATGGTTTGTTACCATTAATTTGTATCTCAGCCTCTTCCAGCAAGTTTTTAGCAAATATTTTTGGATCATCACTGTTAGAAACAAAAAAAATAACAACTGCAACAAGAATGAGAAATACTATCCAAATTTTTGACTTCATGTGTCCCCCTATTATTATTATTATTAAATTATTGTTCTATTTGTCAAGAAAACCTTATGGGCCTTTCTGTTGGGCGTATTTCTATGGTACGATATATGCATATTTTAAATGCATATATAATAAAAGAATTTAGCTATTTAAGTATAATGAGAATTGTAAAACTAAAACCACCACAACTTTCTCCCGATCATATACAAACAAAAGTAAGTTGCATTCGCGCTCATCGTGAACGTATATTTCAGGTTTCTACTGCTTTGAATCAGGGTAAACTTATCTGCCACAATTACGGGCAAGGTGGTGCGGGTTGGACCTTTTTGTTTGGGTGCGTTCATGAATCAATCAGGCAATTTGAAAAACGACTATTGCTCAACCCTACTTTTAAAAATAAACCAATAGCAGTAATTGGAGCCGGTTGTTATGGATTGCTCACGGCACTATTATTAGCTCACAAAGGTTTTACGCCTCAGATTATTGCCAAAGAGATTTCTAACATCCCATCCAATAGGGCGGCAGGATTCTTTTTTCCACGGCCGCGTAAATCATCCACGCAAGAAGAAAAAACCATTTTTACAAGTTTTGGTATGGAATCATATAAAAACTATGTAGAGATTGCACATGGCACCCATCCCTTTATACAAGCTGGGCCCAAAATTTTGCCTGCATATTTTGGTTTTGATAATGATCCTGGTTTTGCGCCGTATGTTGCCCAAAGCCTTATACAAAAGCCGGAAAAGGTTATTGTCGATTTTGGTAATGGCAAACAATATGGGCTCATGGAATATAAAACTATTTTTATAAATCCAGCAGCGATAATGCAGGAGTTGCATCGCAATGTAACAAAGCTAGGCATTTCTATTGTACAAAAAGAAATACACTTGTTTAATGATATTAATGAACCAATTGTTTTTAATTGTGCCGGCATGGGCGCAAAAAAACTGACTGGCGATAAGCGAATAATCCCCGTTCAAGGCCATTTAGTTACACTGCAAAATCAACCTATTGAACAACTGCAATACATGATCAATGTAAAAGTCACCACGATGAAAAACGGCCGGCCGAGAGACGAGCTGATTTATTTTGCACCAAAAGATTCTGGCATTTTGGGTATAACATTTAAACGTGGCCAAACTGATGTTTGCGCAAACCCAGAAGAATTTGACCGGTTGGTTGAGCGATGCCAAGATTATTTTGGAAATTAAAACTAGTACTCGAGATTATATTTGGTGTAACTTATTTTTATTATGAAAGATGATTTACTAATTAAAAACAATCTTGTTATCCCCGGCCATGAGCTTGAGATTAAAACTAGTAGGGCTGGTGGACCCGGCGGACAACATGTTAATAAGTCTAACACGCGCATTAGCGTGCGCTGGAATGTGCAAACAACAAAAGTGTTAACGCAAGAACAGAAAGAGAGAGTACTGCAAAAATTGCAATCTCGGTTGACCGATGAGGGTGATTTAATTGTACACAATGGTTCTACGCGTAGCCAAATACAAAATAAAAAACTAGCGTTAGCCAATCTTGCAAAACTAGTTAAAAATGCCTTGCATGTGCCAAAAAAACGAATGAAAACGCGCATATCAAAAGGTGCAAAAGAAGCGAGGCTAAAAGATAAAACTCGCAGAAGTGAGATTAAAAAACTGAGAAAAAAAATAGTTGGAGATTAGTAATAGACTTTTATACTAAAATTAGCAGAGCAAAAAGGATACGATGCATCAAGTCACTGTTTTTTCCAAACAAGAGTTTAATAAAGATCTTTTAAATAAAACTATTTTTTATAGTTATTATGAAACGCATGCAGGCACATTAAAAATTCTTTCAACAGAAAGTGGTATTTTTAAAGCAACTTATCAAGAAGATTTTTCTAAAGAAGAAAAATTATATACGTTTAAAAAGCAACTTGATATTTCTAAACTACTTTTAATTGGTACCAAATTCCAGATAGCGGTGTGGCAAACTGCTTTATCTATTTCCTCTGGTCAAACTACTACCTATCAATCACTAGCAGAATCAATTGCAAAGCCAAAAGCATACCGAGCAGTTGCACAAGCATTAGCCAATAATAAAATAGCTTATTTTGTTCCTTGCCACCGAATCATCAATAAAAATGGCCAGCTTGGTGGCTATAAATGGGGCATTGAAAAAAAACGATTGCTCTTAGAGAGTGAAAAATAGCTTTGGATCGATTGCCAATTGTAACAGTTTATGATACCATACAAGCTTTAAATCTTTAATGGAAAATTATATGAAAAAACTTTTATTCCTGGCGTTCTTATGTCCTTTTGCTTTTGGTCTTTCAGAGGAAGAATTAGCTCATAACCAATTTGCCGGGCTAACTAATAAATTAGGTACTTGGGAATTATTAAATGCAACCACCATTAAAAATGCACTTGATGATTTGAATCTACAAGCAATGCTTGAAGAATTAGATGAACAAAAAATACTTAATATTATGAAAAATCTATGCGAAAAAGAACTAACTGACTCAAAGCAAATTAAAAAGTACAAAGAAGGCTTGTCTAAAACAGCACGTAAATCACTACTAGTTGCAACTGCTAGTGCCGTTGCAGCCGGTATTCTTCATATAGTTGTAACCCGTGTGTGGAATGCGTGGGATATATTGGATAAGGATTTACGCAAACAAGGAATTCGTTGTACCTCTTCGGACTATGGGACACGCGCTTCCAGTTGGGGAACAGTAATTCCAAAAGCCGATGTAGATAAATATGAGATTTATAATCAAATATTTAGAAAATTACTACCTTTGGAAATAATTGCAGGAGTTGTGTCTGTTATTTCTGGATTAGTATCTATTGGACTTTTTGTAGAGGCTAAAGACCCGAAAAGACAAATAGAATTAATTCATAAGCAGGTAGATATAAGGTTAAAAGAACTCGGTCTTGTTTAGTATCTATAGGTTTATTTCGATTGCATTCAACTTATCATCTTCAACTGGAATTGCTTTATAGTTTACTGAGCCACCAAATTTTATCTTTTTAAGATCAACCACCCGTAGTTGAGAATCATTATAAGATTTCCAATACAATTTTTTATTAGTCAGATCCTTAAATACCGTCCATTGAGTATAATCTTGTTGGTTATCTTTTTTTTCTCGAACCACACCAAGTGGAATATCAAAGTTATTCATAATATGTTGTGCAACCGTTACTGATTGCTCAGCATTTTTTGGTTTATCAACAGAAGCAACCATCAATGATGCTTTCACAAAACGAGATGGTGGGGTCCAATCACCCGGTAGGCCAATCATGCCACTTCCTTGGCCCGTTGCATTATAGGTTATGCCACCAACGACAACTGGTTTAGTGTTGTATGGGTTTAAGTTTACATAATTTTGTAAATTAGTGATTTGCCAATTAAAGGTTGGTTCATTAGTTAGTACCCCATTTGGATTTTCATACACAACCGTTTTTCCATTAATAAATTCAATTACAATTGCCTTTCCGTGTGAATCGGTAATTGCAACATGCAAAGGTGGAACTGAACCTAAAGCGGCCATATTGTTACCCCAAATAGCGACAGTTGGAAGAGATTTTTTAGCCTCATCAACTGTTGTAAAATTTCCCAACACCCAACTGCCAAACAAAGTAATGGTTAGTGCTTTAGAATAGTCAGATTCATTTAAGATTGCGTATTGCGTTGATTGGGGTAACCACAATGCACCAATGGCAAGACCTTTTTCATTCATACCATCCACAACAATATTATTATCCCCAAGCGCATCTAAAAAGATATAACCATATGTATTTGTCCAAGAAAGACCATTATTATTTTTAGGATTTGGTGATTGAAATTGTTTATTTCGAGCAATTACTGAAAGCTGACTTTTTAAGTTTATACCAAACTCCATAGTACGTGCATTGACAATCGTTCCATCAAGAGCTTTTAGAAAAAAGTTTGTGCAAGGAAAAGATAGACCGGGAATAAGCCCGGCACAAAAAAGAGATAGAGCTATATTATTTTTCATCTGAATCCTTTTTTAATCAAGGATAGTAATATTCATAGATTTGAGCAAACTGATTACATTTTGAAAAAGAAAAAATAGCCTTTAATATATTTATTTTTTCCATGGATGGATCCGATTTATTAGCCTTAAGGTAAAGTTGGATAGTCGATTCAAGGCTTGTTTAATAACTTTAATTTGATATAATATAAATTATAACTATTTTTCTATATAAACCCAAAAAGGGTCGTTTTGTGAAAGTTATCGTTCTTTTCAACTAACTAGTTGCACTTTTTCTAGTGCATGTATATCTAATAAGCCATTTCGGTGGCAAGAAATCCTTTTATATCTAGGATATGAATGTTTTATGCTAAACGCACAAAGCATATACTATGCTTTTGTATAGGCATAGTAGTAGTAACTAGTTTTACATTTAAGAAAACTGAAATTATAAAGAGAACGAAAATGATCCAGAAAAACGAAAGCCAAACTACTTGGCTAGACTATCTTAATACCTTGCCAAAGAGAAAAACCTTTTTTGCTCAAGATAAACAGGGCGATGAAGTTATGTTGGAAGCAACCATAACCAATTTATTATCACCTGAGTTTGCTGGCCTGCTGCAAAGTGTGTGGGAAATTGGAGTTGATGCTTATCTACCAGTGGAAATGGATTTTTTGAAAGCATTTCCTGAGGTGGCTACGCAAGAGCCGCAGTTCAAACAATTTGGACCGTTGTTTGCACAAGGGACTGATTCAGTTGATTGGGATGCTGTTGGACAAAAAATGAAAGCACAATTAAAACAACATTTTGTTTTTGATCCTGCATCCTTTAGCGATCAGATGAAAAAGATGTTTGCTGATGATATTGCTATTTTTGTCAGCGTAAAAGAAAAAGGAACGCAGCAAATTTTAGGATTGGTTGCGTTTTCTATTCGGACCAATTTTAACGTTTGGCAAATAAAAGTGACCCACTTGGCAGTCGGTCCAACTGCGCAAAAGCGTGGGCTGGCTACCTTACTTATGAGTTCAATTTTTACTATTGTGCCAAAAGTAAAAAGTCTCTTTCTTTGCACACGCATAACAAACAAGCCTGCACAACGAGCATATTCCTCTTGGAGTTTTGAGCGTGATCTGAATCCAAAACAAGATCCACATTATAAGTTCAATTTAGATCATTGGATCTTTATGGAATATGATGCGGATAAAACAGATAGATTGCAGAAAAAAGCAAATTCATTAAAAACCAAATAACTAAATAGTGCCTGGTCTTTAATGGCCAGGCTTATCTTTAAAGTTAAAGAAATAATTATAAAATTACATTCCTATAAAAGCCATTTCTTTTTTGATTTTTTCTTGTGCTTCATCAAAAATAAAATTGGCCCTCGGTACCCCAATTTTGTTGATGAGTTTCCATTTTTTTGGTTTTAAATCTTGATGCTCTTTACAAGCTAATTCATATGTATGAAAGCGAAATCTTTTTGGAATGAAATTATTAGCTGCATATCCATACTTCTGTTCCATTGATTTGTATTTTTGAACCTGATATAAAAATTCGGTATCAACAAAAATCTGAAGAAGTTCTTTTTCTTCTTCAGAAATTTTAGGGTTCTCGGCCTTTTTTTTCTCGTATAAAACTACATTGAACGCTTTAAGTTTTTCTTTATGTTCTTCTGAAATTTCTGCAAATGCTTGGTTTGAAATATAAAAGTTCTCGAGTTGATTACTAGAAGCGACCTGGTTTTTATTGGGTGTATCCATAGGCCTATTTATTAATACGACAAACATTATTATTATTAATATTTTCATTGTTAATTACTTGTAAATTACAATGAAATTGTATCTCCATACTTCTTTGTAAGTAGTTTTTTGGTTTCTTCCAATAAAAAGTTACCATTCAGATAAACCCCCAAACTCAGATTCTTTGTAGCTTCATAGTTTCTATATGGGCCGTATTTCTTTATAAGTAATTTTCTGGTTTCTTCTGGTCTTTTTATACTTACAAACGCATCAGCTTCAATAACGCTTATTTTATTATTCCTAAGATCAAGCCTTTCCAAACTTGTTAAACCACTAAATGTACTTTTATTAATAGTTTTTATTTGATTATTACTCAGATCAAGTACGTTTAATTTATTCGATCCTGCAAATGATCTTTCTTCAATAACACTTATTTGATTATCTTCAAGAAAAAGCAGTCTTAATTTCTTTAAGCTTGTTAATGCATTAGCCTTTAAAGTACCTATTTGATTATCTTCGAGATCAAGGAGGTTAACAATTTCTATCTTTGGAATTTGTGACAACCCTTCTAAATTATTAATATGCATACCTGAAAGATCTAAGGATGCGTATGGCCCAAATTTATAGCCATATTGAATTTTAGGTAATTTCCCTGCTACTGCTAATTCTGCAATTGAAAAACTTTGTAATTCTTGTGATTCTGGCTTATCCATGGTTAATAAGGAGAATATGAATGAAAAGAAAAGTAAAAAATAAAGTTTTTTCATTTCTAAACCTCTAGTATTTTTTCTATTATTAATTATAGAGCTTGTTTGAAGCATATCAAAGCTTGATTCAACTTACAAATTAAACTACATTTGAAAAGTGGACTTCTAAGGATTTTATGAGTACAGAAAACAAAATTATAGCCGGGATTGATGATGCAACTAAATGCCCTTGTATTGGTAGTATCTTTATTGCCGGTGTGGTAGCAGATGAAAAAACTATTGCCCAGTGGAAAGAACTTGGTGTTAAAGATAGTAAATTGATTGCGCCAACAAAAAGATATAAATTAGAAAAGATTATAAAAGAGAGTGCAATCCGTTTTTCTATTGAGCAAATTACGCCGGCTAATATGGTTCAAGAGATCTTCAATCTAAACGATTGGGAAATGCTTACCGTGTTTAAGATTATCAAAAAATTATACCGATCAGAAAACCTGCATGATATTTATATTGATAACTGGGAAGTAACCAAAAAGAGATTTGTTGAGCGTTTTAAAACATTATTGAGTATCAAAAAGAGAAAATTATTAGTCGAGCATCATATTTGTTTAAATAGAAAAAGATTACGTTCACTTAATCTTATTGCCGAGCACCGAGCTGATGAAAATTATACTGTTGTTGGTGCTGCCTCTATTTTAGCAAAGACGGCATCTGATAAGCAGTACAAAGAATATAAAAAAATATATGGTGATTTTGGTAGCGGTAGCCCAGCCGATCCTGCAACGCGATTATTTGTCTGGCAACATCGGCACAATCCACTTCCGATTATTCGTACCACGTGGAAGACATTCAAACATTTAGTTACCTTAGAATCGATTGAACAAGATAGCATTTATGCACGAGTAAAAAAGAAATTGGCAGAAAAAAAAGATAGTAATTAAAAAACTATCGTGCCAAAAACCCAACCAACAAATGCTTTTGCATCAAACCGTTTTGCCCTATTGATATTAAAACCAGCGCCAAAGACAAATGGTTTATTGAATACGGCTTTTAGTATCACATGCTTTACTGTTGCAAACCAACTATGGCGAACAAAGGTTGGCACTCGTAGTTCTTGATTAAGTAAATTGGTACCTTGTTGGCTAAAGATAGTAAGATCATAACCCGCCTCAAAAACGGTTTTCTTTTTGCGGTATTGCAACACGCCCAGAATGTCTGTAAAATTACCCGGTTGGATGGTTGCACCTCTTGGCAAGATAGGGAACCATTTTCGGTTGAAGCCGTGAATAAACCGCGTTTGGATAATCGCGCTAAAGGATTGTTTTAATTCACCGAAGAAATTATAAGATCCCTCAAGACCAAAGCCAATGTTATTAAAACGGGTGCCAACCAGTGGACCAAACCTATCAGCTAAGGTGACCTCTTTTCTGGTGGGAAAACCAACAAGCCCATATACAATGCTCTGCACTTTTTTACCAAGAAAATGGCGATAGCCAACAGTAAGAACTACATCATCAAAACCAGTACGAGATGCACAAAATGGATCAGTACCCGTAAATTCTCCATGATCTTTTTCTATGCCGGTTGTAATCTCTGCAAACCAGTGCTTAGAAAATACATACCTACCATTTAATAGTGAGCCCCCAGCAGTTCTTTTTTCACAAACATTAATATTACTCATTTTATTAATAATATTGCTATCACGGTGGAAAAAAATAGGAACAGCGCTCAAGATGAGCTTTGGCTTTTTTATCTGTTCTAGAATAAGGGATATATTAAATATTCTACGAACTCGTAAATTGTATACGAGAGTAACACCATAAAGAGAGTTACTTGTGCACAATGACAAAATAAATATTTTAAAATAATGATTCATTCTACTCTCATAAATTTTTTGTTGAGATCAGGTGTTTTTATTATATTAAAAATATTTATTAAAGTTAGTGATTACTTTGAAAAATAAATTGCCTAAAGAAACTTGCAACGATAAATCTCTGACTAAGAAACTAATAAAGCTACTTTAATTTTTTCTTAACCAACTTATTTAAGTTTCTATTTGGATTATTGGGGGCTAAATGGGCCCTTGCTAACCACTTGCAACATTTTAAATTATTATTATGCTTGTAAATAAGTAAATAAATCATATTATTTGCTATCTGAAACTAATGGGGGAATCAGATGATGGTATTACAAAGAGCTAACTTTTTAGTATTAATATCTTTTTTTATCGTAGGTACACTCAAGTCTTGGCCTAGAATGTTTACTTTTTTTCCTGAAGGTAAGAATCAACAGGTTAATCATTCTCCAAACGAGCTAATTATGGGCTATATACCCGTCATACAAGAATTAAAAAAAAGATTCAAGGTGCCTCATCAAAAGGCAGCAAAAAACTCAATTATGTGCCAAACAAAGGCCTATTTGAGTATTCCCTCACTCAAAAAACAAGTTGAAGAAGTATGGTTTAGCAAATTGCCATTTTCAACAAATAAATTCCTTAAAAAAATTATATCCCAAGAAGAAAAATATGCGGATACTCATTATGCTTTTTACCATGCACAAAAAGGAATCTTCCGTATTTTTCATGACTTTCTGAAAGAACTATATAAAATACTACAAATCGAGAAAGATTTTTCTGATTTTGTCTTTTTACGCTCATGGGTAAATGCGCCTAAGACGATTGACTCAAATATTTTTATTGATGAAACAGAAAAAAAATATGGGTGGCATCATTGTGGTTGGTCAGATAGTTTACTCTCCAAAGAAATGCTCTGTGCTAATTTATCTTTATTTGGTAACACAAGCAAAAGACACTCTGGAGAATGCACCCTTCAATTTTTCAAAACAAATTCAAATATAGGTGCACCATCTTTACACTATTTACTTTCACCTATTTTTAATCATTTTGGGTTGGATACACGGTTTATTACTGATCTTAAAAAACTCATAGACTATGCTGATACTGATAAAGCAAACTTAGTACAAATATTTATACCAAAGCAAAAGGTTAATCAGTGCACTTATCTTGCTCACGCTTTTGGCACACCTTGGCGCTCAAAAATAGTAGCAAGTATTTATAATAAAGCAAAAGAAAGACATACACACATCGCTCCATTATTACATAAGTATTGTAGCAAACTGTCTGAAATTAATAAGGTGGACAATTTACAAGCACGTCTTATTTTTTCAAAAGATTTACTACTTAATCCAAACAGTGGCGTTAAAATATTGCGTCATACATTAGTACCAGAAAAAAAGTTAGCTCAGTATGAAAAAAAGGTTAAAGAATTAGTTCAAACCATTATCTCCGACCGAATCAAATCTGAAATTTCAAATGATCAAACGATAGCACAAACTCCAATGGGCAGGCTCATGAGGTATACATGTGGTTAAAGAATATAATTTCTTCCTTTTTACTGTATAGTTTTTTAGGTAGCAATCAGTTAGATTATGCCACTAATCTTTTTTCTAACATAAAAACAATCACTGACAAAAACACTACTGTTTCTTCTTTACCAAGCCATACCAGTTCAAACACTTCAACCCAAGCCTATCTTGGTATAGATGAGCTCAATCAATTGGTAAAACATACATGGGCTGATGAACTTAATTTATTTAGTTCTATAATCAATCAGACGAAAGAAAATGAAAAGAAGTATAGCTCCGAATATTATGTTTTTTATCATGGGCAACGCTCCTCCTTTCTTCCTTATTTAGATTTCATAACCAATATATATGAACTACTAGAGATGAGAAAGTTAACTCATTTTACTTTTTTACGGTTTTGGCCTAACGCCCTTACATCAGTAGAAACAAATAGTTTTATTGATGAGTATGAAAATGAACATAATGACTATTGGAATGATAATAATTTGTCATTGAGTAACAAAATAATGAGTATAAATCTCAGCTTATTTGGCAATACCAACAAACTCGGAGAATCTTCATTTGCTTATTTTGTACAAGACCGAAGTATTTGCCCTCCAAGTATTGAATATTTATATACCACTGTCTTTGATTATTTTTGTTTTAATCACGATTATATAACGCAATTGTTACAATTGGATTATATGACTTTCACCGGTAAAGGTACCTTATTCCAAATTTTTGTTCCAAAAGAAAAAGTAAACTCATTTATTTACCTTGCATGGGTGTATGGAGAACCATACAGAATACCTATAATAAGCACTATCTTTAATTATATAAAAAATAGGCATATTAGAATTAAGGATATTTTGGAAAAATACCGACATCAACCTGAATCGATTGAAAATCTTGATCGATTGCAAGGACGAATTATATTTTCTAAGGATACCATGCTTAATCCTGATAGTGGCATTAAAACCTTCACCTTCACTGCATTATCACCATCTGATAAGCAGGATTACACTGCACAGCTTGAAACAATTACAAAGGATGTCTTTATTGATTGGATTGCAGACAAATCGTATTTAACAAATCAGCAGATTAGCAATAGCAAGCTTGTTCAATTTATAAAAAAGCAGGTTATTTAAATTTTCGTAATCGATTATTATTACAATTTTTATAGCAACTTTTTCTTAAGTAACTCTTGAATTATCCTTGGATTACCCTTGCCTTGGGTTTTTTTCATTGCTTGGCCAACAAAGAAACCAAAAATTCGCTCGTTACCACTTTTGAATTGCTCAACCTGTTTTGGGTTTTGGATAATAATTTCGGTAACAATTTTATCAAGCTCATCAACTGAACCAACTTGCTTAAGCCCTTTTTGCTCAACAACTTCTTTTGGGCCTTGACCGGTTTGGGCAACAATTTCGAACACTTGTTGGGCTGCATGATTGTTAATGACGCCTTCTTCGAGTAATTGGACAATCTCAGCCAATTTTTCTGGAGTAACTTTGCATTCATTCAAATTTATTTTTTTGTCTTTTAAATAACCAAGAAGGTTACGCAGTATCCAATTGACAATCGATTTTGATTTGTATGCTGCAATTGCTTTTTCATAATAATTAGCCAATTCAGAATCATCAACCAGAATCTCTGCTTCATATTCTGACAGACCTTCTTTGACAAAGCGTTGCGATTTTTCATATGGCAATTCTGGTAGTCTCGCACGAGTGCGCTCAATCCATTCTTGATTAACCTCAACCAATGGTAAATCTGGATCTTGAAAATAGCGATAATCAGCAGCTTCTTCCTTTGAGCGCATAGCAACTGTTTTTTTGTTAACAGTATCCCATAAGCGAGTTTCTTGCTTGACGGGCTGACCACTCTCCACAAGCTCTATTTGTCGTTCAATTTCATATTCGATCGCATCAGAAATAAATTTGAATGAATTAATATTTTTCAATTCACAACGAGTACCAAGTTCTTTTTGACCTTTTTTACGCACAGAGATGTTAGTGTCTGCTCGGAATGCGCCTTCTTGCATGTTAGCAGTAGAAATATGCAAATAACGAACAATGGCATGCAATTGCTTTAAATAGGCTTTTGCTTCGTATGCATTAGAAATATCTGGGTAAGTGACAACTTCCAGCAGTGGTGTACCAGCTCGGTTTAAATTAACCAAACTTTCGTTAGTTTGGGGTGCATGGATATTTTTTCCTGCATCCTCTTCCATATGAATACGTATTAAACGAATTTTTTTAACAGAACCGTCTTCCAATTTAATTGCTACAAAACCTTCGGTGCAAATTGGTTTATCATTTTGAGTAATTTGGTAGTTTCTTGGAAGATCAGGATAAAAATAATGTTTTCTTGCAAAGGTACTAATAGGAGCAATTTTACAGTTTGTAGCCAGACCAGCAAGAATCGCATAATCAACTACTTTTTTATTCAATACTGGCAGTGAACCTGGTTGAGCAGTGCAGATTTGGCAAATGTGTTCATTTGCATCAGGGATAAAGCGATTAGCAGTTGAGCAAAAAATCTTACTTTTTGTGTTTAACTGTACATGGACTTCGATACCAATATTTGTTTCGTAGTCTGGATAGTGATCAAGAATAGACTCTGCCATGCAATTATTCCTTATGAATCAATATAATTTGACTTTTAGTATATCAGAATTTGCAAAATGGTCATTAGCTTTTATAGAATAAACTAAGTTTTAAAACGGAGAAACCTATGAAACGATCCATTTTACTCTTTTTATTTTTTCCAGCCTTCTTATTTGGTGGGGAGCATACAATATTTGTTAATGGCCATTTAAACTATGCTCGATTATTTTTTGAAGATTCACCAAAAGTGCGAGGCTACCTTGCGGGTCCACAAATTGGATACGAGTACCAACATTGTCGTTTTTTTACCGACGTGGCCTTTGAAGGATATTTTAATGCCGGTCCTTTATGTGGAAGATTTGCACAAGAAAGCAAGGTGAGAGACTATTATGCTAATTGGCGCATAGGACCGTCCTTTTGCTTATGTTGTGACAAATTACAGCTGAATCCTTATCTTGGTTTTGGCTTTGAACGGTTTTTAAACATGCAAGACCCTCGCGTTGATGGTCTAACGTATAAATACACAAAACTTTTTGTTCCTATTGGTGTAAAAGGTTATTGGTGTGTGCATGAACAAGTTACTATGGGTCTGGAAGCAGAATTTCGACCAGACGTATTTGCACGTGTACGATTTTGTTCTAATAAAATCGATATTGACCGTAAATATGCAGCACGCTTGCAATTGCCTTTAATGTTGCACATTGGTTGCCAAGAGACTGTAAGTTTAAATTTAATTCCATTTTTTGATTGGAACAAATTTGGTCAAGCAGATGAGTGCACATGCAATGGTATTCCACTGCCAATTCCAGATTTAACACGCTGGTATGCCGGTTTTAAAGTTGAATTAGCCTTTACCTTTTAAGGGATAAAATGAAAAAATATTTAAGCTTGTTATACGTTTTTAGTTTGGTTGCTCAAAACGAATTAGTTCCCAAAAATGATTGTATATTTTTTAATTTAAGAAGAGCTCAACGTCGAGTTAATGCTCATTTAATCAAATCAGCAGTAGCTGAATTTGATGAATGCCAGCCTCTTTGTTGTCAAGAAACAAATGGTGATGAGCAACTATTTGCTGATAAAAGAGGAAACTATAATAAAGCACTGCAACACCAAACAGATGGATTTCCTGATGTTTCTGCGTATAACTCTTTAGTCTTTGCACTGCAAACAGGGTGCCCGCAAAATTTTAACAACATTCAATTAGGCTTGGGCAGAAGACTTGTTAATCCACAGGCATCCTTAGCCTTTTCTTTAGAAGGAAACGATGGATGGATAAACTGCATCCCATCTGCACCGCAATTTGCTTCTGCTGAGACTGCGGCAGAAATGGTTGAGAATTATTGGGCCGTATTGTTGCGGGATGTACCATTTAATGAATTTGGTACAGATGCGACCGCTGCTGCTGCAATTGCTGATTTAAATACATTGACTGATTTTACTGGACCAAAAATAAATGGCCAAGTAACAGACGGAACACTCTTGCGTGGTGTTTTCTCGGGTGATTTAGTTGGTCCCTTTATTTCTCAATTTCTCTATCAAACGATTCCATATGGTGCAACAACTATCGGCCCAGAGCAAACCGTACCATTGCCGGGCGTAATGAATGATTTCATGACTAATTTTCCCGATTGGTTTACGGTAATTACTGGAGGTGATACTGGATCCACCATAATGCTTGACCCAGTCCAACATTTCTTAAGAACTCCACGCGATTTGGGTGAATTTGTCCATCAGGATACACCAGGACAAGAAGCACTCAATTCTTGCTTAATTTTATTATTTGGCCCCGGTTTTGGCAGTGCTGCATTTGATAAAAACAATCCATACTTAAATAACCCAACACAAGAAGGCTTTGTTACCTATGATCTTGCTGATTTTTTAGCATTACTTAGAAATGCTGCACAAGAAGGCCTAAAAGCTGCTTGGTATCAAAAATGGCAAGTCCACAGGCGGTTGCGACCAGAAGAGTTTGGTTTTTATGTGCAACAAACAATTGTAAATGGAATGACCCTGGGAATTAATGAGCAACTAATCAATTCTGCTGCTCTACCAATGATATTTGCAACTTATGGCAGTTATTTTTTACCACAAGCATATCCTGAAGGTTCTCCAACTCATCCTGCTTATCCTGCCGGCCATGCCGCTTTTATTGGTGCAGGAGTTACTATGCTAAAAGCATTTTTTGATGAGAATTTTGTTATACCTAGTCCATTAGAACCTAATGGGGCAAATACCCTGTTAATCCCATTTGTGGGGCCGCAATTAACAATTGGCGGAGAACTAAACAAGCTCGCATCAAACATTGCGCTCGGGCGAGATTTTGCCGGTGTTCATTATCGTACTGATGGTACAAATGGCATACTGCTTGGAGAGGCAATTGCTATTAACATTTTAGAAAATGAAGCATTCCTGCGTAATGAAGAATTTAATGGGTGGTCTTTAACTAAGTTTGATGGCACAACCATAACAGTTGGTGCCAAACGCTGTGTTGAGAGAAATCCATAATCAAAATATAATATAAGAAGTACGAACGGGAAATCCCGTTCGTACTAAAATTAAACCTATATTTACTTCTTTTCAATTTTATACTGACCAGGTGCAAATTGTGCATTAGTAGCAAGGGTTATAAGGCAACCAAACTGTTTTTCTAGGCCAATAATCGCATCATACTGTTTGGTAGTAATGTAATCAAATATGTCTGGGTGAACTAACAGAATAATCTCTTTAACTTGTTTTGATTTTTTTATGTATTCTTTTGTTCTTTGTAAAATCTCAAAACACTCACTTTGGAGTGATTTAATATGACCAGATCCTCTACAAGTTGGGCATGTTTGGGTCAACTGTTGAACCAATGTTTTACCTGAGCGTTTACGAGTCATTTGTATTAAGCCAAACTCGGAAACTTTTAGTACTACCGATTGAAACTTATCTCGCTCTTTGAGCATACGTTCAAAAAATTGAGTTAATTTATGACGATTTACCTGTTGTGCCATATCGATAAAATCAATCACAATCAGACCACCAATATTACGCAAACGCAATTGTCGGACCGTTTCTTCAGCAGCTTCTAAGTTAGTTTTTAGAATTGTTTCTTCCATATCCTTTTTACCGGTAAACCTACCAGTGTTAACGTCAACCACCGTCATTGCTTCAGTGCTTTCGATGATTAATGAACCGCCAGAGCGTAATGGAACCTTTTTACGCAGAGCATCAACAATTTGTTTCTCAATATTGAAATATTCAAATAATGGAATAGTTTTATCATAAAACTTGATCAAGTGGCTAAATTCTGGTGCAACCATCTTTACATAATTATAGATTTCTTTTTGCGTTTGCTTATTATCAACAATCACCTCATCAACATCTTCGTCCAAATGATCACGTACAATTTGCAACGGTAGAGGAATGTCAGAATGAATTTTTTCTTTAGGTTCAGCAGTATTGAATTTTTTTTGGATAGACTCCCAGGTGCTGAGCAAAAAAGAAACGTCTTTTGTTATATCTTTTTCTGTAGTTCCATCTGAGGTAGTACGAATAATGGCTCCCATCCCCTTAGGGAGCAAAGAGCGCACTACTTCTTTTAGGCGTGCTCGCTCAGTGCGATCCTCAATTTTTTTGGAAACACCAACCCGGTCAATATTTGGCATTAAAACAACAAATCGGCCAGGAAGGGTAAAGCACGTAGTAAGCTTAGCGCCTTTTTCATAGATCGGCTCTTTACTTACCTGGATCAAAATAGCTTCACCTTCGCGGAAAATTTTGGCAATATCGATATTTCTTCGCAATTGTGATCGCTTGCGTTGAAAATCTTCTTCATCCAATTGAATCGTTTTTGCGATACGATCAAGAGCTAGCTCTCTGTCTATCTCTGAAATATGCAAAAATCCGGCTCTTTCTTGGCCAATATCAACAAAAGCAGTCTGAATACCAGGAAGCACCTTTGTTACAATTCCCTTGAAATAAACCCGTTCAAGCGGCACTACGGAAGGTGCCGCAAAATATATGTTTTGAAGCTGTCCATCCCGTGTTATAGCAATTCGGGTCTGCCAGCTGTTTGTATTGATTAAAATTTTTTTCATAAAACATCTTCATAAAAATACTGTATTTTGAAATTTATTAAGGAATCCCCTTTATCTTACTATACCTTATTGGCGCAATTATTAGTAGAAAATTGCTTTTTTTTATGCTAAAGTCCCTCTAGAAGTTACCAAAAACCACTTTTTAAACCTATTTTGGGGAGATAAAGAATGAAAAAAAGTCTATTGGCACTCCTAGTACTGGCTTTGGCCTTACCAGGCTGCGGGAACAGGAAAAAGGATAAAAATTCTGTTGCAACATCAGTAGATACTCAGGTTCCAGAACGTAGCATAACCAGTTTTTTTAATGAGGAACTCGAAGAATTTGCAAATTTTGATGATGAGCAAATGGATGAAATGATGGTTGCTGAGGCAGATACTAATGTTGATACAGATTTAAATAACCAAGATTTCGAATGGGCAGAAGAAGACTCAAAAAACTCATTTGAACCAATACTTTTTGCTTTTAATGCATCAAAAATCAGAGAAGATCAAAAAGATGCTATGAATCAAAACGTCAAACTAGCAAAAGAAATTATTAAAGAACATGCAAAAATAGGTGATAAAACTCCTCTGACTATTGTGGTAGAAGGACATGCAGATAATGCAAAAGGCACCAAAGCGTATAATATGACCATCTCAGAACGCCGGGCTAAAGCAATCGCTAACCAAATGGTTAAAGCAGGCATCCCAGAGGATTGCTTGAAGGTTGTTGGTCGTGGTGACTTATTCCCAGCGGTTATGGATGGTAAAAAAGTATCTGGTGATTGGCAAACACAATGGCCAAATCGCCGTGGTGAAATTCGCGCAATATACGCATAATTCACTTCTATAATCTAATTTTTTTCTAGCCTGGGATTTACGCCCAGGCTTTTTTATTGCATTATATAACCAAACCATGATAAGATTACAAATAGGAATTAATTACTTTAGGGGGATAGTGATGAAGAAATTGTTTGTTATTATTGGAATAATTAGTATCGCTCTTTATTGCATGGAGCCTCCAGTCCCTGAAATACCTGAAATTAAAGTCTATCAGACCATTCCCTTAAGGAAGTTGGCTTTAAAAGCAACGAGCAAACTTCCAGCTGACAAGATAATTGCTCAATTAGAAACTCTACCAACAGATTTATATTTTCCACTGGCTTTTTATATCTTTATTGATCCTGCTATACGCTTTATTAATAAGAAAAAAATTATAATTGCAATGGTAAACATATTAAATAAGAAAAAAGTCCCAGATTCTAGAATTACCTTGTTGAAGAATTTATTAGATAAAAATATTTTCTTTCTTGTAAAAAAGGGTGCTTTTTTAAGAGGTATTGATAGTTTAGTACAGAAATCTCTAAGAGGAAAAGGCGCCAAGAATCTCCTGCATTTAGCTATTGAAAAGCAAGATTTTCCTTTAATTAAGTTTTTACTTGAAGAAGGGGCTAATGCAAATAGTAGTATCCATAATTTAAGCCATCCAAAATATTTACCAATAGCCCTCGCAATTAAAACGCAAAACATTCCAATTATTAGTTTAATTGCCAAGCATATGAGCAAATTGGATGCAGTTTTTCTTTCTGATATTAGCTTTCATCCTG
The DNA here is from genome assembly GCA_029262615.1 of Candidatus Babelota bacterium. Taxonomy (GTDB): domain Bacteria; phylum Babelota; class Babeliae; order Babelales; family Vermiphilaceae; genus JAJCZD01. The sequence continues at coordinate 157,149 of JAJCZD010000005.1, read as the reverse complement.
TAATACTGGCTGCAAGGACTGGTAATCAAAATATCGTAAATGTACTGTTACAAAATGGTTTTGAATTAAATAAGATCTATCAAATTGGACAAGCAAACCAAACAATTTTGGACACTATTAACCAGGATATTTCGCATTGGAAAAAAAATAAAACGGCACTGCAAAAGGCAAAAGTGTTACTGACAAAAATGGGTGCAAAAACAGTAGCAGAATTGTCAGAAAAAAAATAAATTATTGCAAGATCTCTGTAATTAATTTGGGAATCATGTTTTGGGGGTTTTCTTTTTCGAATGATTCTAAATTCTGTTTGTATAATTCCATATGATTAGCATGCAAAAAGCAATCGATCTGTTCAGATAGATCTGATAATGTTTTCAGAGAAACACCAAATTGATGATCTTGCACAAAACGATGATTAAACTGCTCCCACTTGAGCACAGCACCGGTGGCATCCAAAATCATTGGCAAATTTTTATATATAGCCTCGCAGACTGAAACAGTTCCCGATTTGGTAATTAAAATGTCTGATATCGTCATTATATTGGCAATATCACAGCCAAAACTAACAAGTGTAAAGGAAACATGTTCAGGAAAAATTAATTCCTGAATCCTTTTCTTCAAAAGAATATTTTTACCAATACAGGTAATAATATGAATTGGCCTTTCAACTAAGAAAAGCTCTTGAACAATAGTAATAATATTTTCCGTTCCTTGTGCCCCCATTAAAATCATAATAACAGGAATATCGTGCTTAATTGCATAATGATCTTTGAGCTCAGGTATTATATTGTCTTTTTTAAAAAAAGCTTCTCGCAATGCAAACCCACTTATTTTAATTTGTGAATTTGGAATTTGTGCTTTTTTTGCTGGTTTTTTTATATGTGGATCATCAAAAGGCAGAAATAAATAAAATTGATCATAATCTGGCAACCAAATGTTGTAGATGAAAGAAGTAATATCCAAGTCAGTAGGCATCAAAATAAAGGGGATAGCAAGATCCTGGCAAACCTCAAGAATAATATTATTAATCATAGGAGTAACAGAAATAACACAATCAGGTTTGTGATCTTTTAGATATCCATAAAGAGCATACCGGATTTTTTGGTGCTGACCTTGATAATATTGCACTGCAAACTGATAAAAAACGTTCAATAAGCCAAACCATTTTTTGCGAACTAAATAATTATAAATATTCTCACCATTATACCGTCCAAAGGTTATTGCACGGATAATGTCAATGGAAGATAAAACCTCCTGGAAAATAAAAACTGGCTCAATTGTAAAGGAATCCTGCAAATACTCTTGCAGAGCTTGGGTCACACTAATGTGCCCACCTCCGCCAGAAGTGGTAAAAACAATTATCTTTTTCATAAATCCCTCAAATCTTCCTTTATCTTACCATGAAGTAATTCTAGTTGGCAACGATTAGCAATAGAGCCAAAAATAGGGGTATTTTAGCACGTATATTGATTTTCTTATTGTAAATTGTGTATTGTTTTTTGGAGGGAGTCATGAAAAAATTACTTTTTTTTTGTTTTATAATGCCTATCTGGGCAATGCAGAAAGATGAAACACAAAAAAAGGTGGAATCACTAAAAGATCTTGCTAGCAATCGCGTTTTATCTCTTTTTGCATCTGCAGATCATGTTATTATGGATAAACAGTTAATCCTGGCAAATAAAACATTACCCAAAGATCTTATTGAATTATTACAAAAAAAGATGCCTAAAGATTCTTTTTTCACCTATTTTATTACCTTTTATGCAATTACCTCTATAGAGCGCTTAAAAGGAACACTTGAGTTTACTCAATTTAATATAGATAAAAAAAATGGTGGAGGTTACACTCTTTTGCATAAAGCAGTTTCTGAGGAATACCCTGAAATGGTCCAGTATTTATTGCAACATGGTGCTAGTGTTGATGTAGAAACAGAGATTGGAGATTCTCCTTTGCATATTGCATGTGCCAACGGAAACACACAAATTATACAACTATTACTAAATAGCAATACGGTAAAGGTAAATGCATTGCGAGTTTTGGATAGAATTACACCATTGCATATTCTTGCTGGCAAAAACCCAAAAAATAAACAACCACAAAAGCAATTAGTTATAAATATCAAATTATTATTAGCTGCTGGTGCTGATTTAACTAAAAAAAATAATATGGGTAATACACCTCTTGAATGTGCAAAAAATCCAGAAATAATACAATTGTTAGAGAATCATGAAAAAAATAATAAAAATGAATAAATTCTTTGGCTATTTAGTTTTTATTTTCGGTACTGTTCAAGCACTACCAATGCAATTCCAACGATTAATTTTGCAAAAAGATGATCTTATCATCAAAATAGTAGACTTAATTGGAGACTATCATGTTGCCTTACATAAACCAACCAAGAGAATCAAAGCTCGCACAAAAAAATTATTAACACCACAAGAGCAAAAACATTTTGTCACAGCAGAGCGAAGCTTAATTGCTACTTTTAGAAAATTAATACAGCAAAAAAAAGATTTAAATATTTTATGGGAAATAGAAAAAAAATCAAAGCAGCAAAATGTGGATAAGAAATTTATGCTTTACTTGGGTTCTAATTTAAGAAAAGAATTAGAAAATAATAAAAATATTTCATTTATTCCAGTTGATTCTTATCGCCGTCTAATGCCTTTAACAGATATTTATAAAACAAAAAAAATATATTCTACTCAACCTAGCAGCAAAATTTTAAAATTCCTCAAAGGCATTAGAAGTTTAGCCAAAAAAGATCTTTTGTTATTAAAAAAAACAGTATCACCTCATACATTTAGAAAATTACAAAGGCTTTGGGAAAAAACTAATAATGATGTTCTTTCCCTTGAGAAAAAATCTAAACAATTCATACATACAGACCAAACAATTGCAAATTTTTTAAAAGATATACAAAAGACAAAAGAATGGAAAAATTTTCAATTAGATTGGCGAAAAACTATTCTAATTGAGGTTGCAAATATAGAAATGCTTTTTAATATATTTTTAGCTCCAGCCAAGCATATTATTCTTTATGCAGGAGTAGGACATTGTCGAATAATTGCACAATTATTGGAAGAACAATTTGGATTTAAAACACTTATTAAGGTTGGTTTAACGGAAATGAAAAAATTCCGTATTTCATTAGCACCAACAGCATGGAACTTTTTGCTTGAAAAGCCTTCTTTTTCACTACGGCGTGGATTAAAGCAAGCACTAGAAACAGAAGACATTTTTAATGAAATTAACCAATCTAAAAATACAAATGAGTTAAAAAAAGCGTTAAAAAAAGGATTTCAAGCCCACATTGATATTACAAACTTCCAAGATAAACAGGGTATGACTCCGTTACATAGATTTACAATTGCTAGAAAACTTGATTTTGTAAACATATTACTTTTACATGGGGCAATGGTAAATACACAAGACATACTAGGCAATACGCCACTACATATTGCCTCAATGACAAATAATCTCCCAGTTGCTAAAGCTTTACTTGCTCATGGCGCTAATAGAACGATTAAAGACAAGTATGGCAAAATTGCGGTTGATTATGCTCAATGGCCAGAATTGAAAAAACTACTTAAATAATATTACAGTTTATCTGAAAATCTTAGATAAGCTTTTAAATTACTATTTTCCAACACAGAAATTTCTAAAAACAGCATCCATGCCTTTTTCGGAGATGTTTTTGCCAGTTAATTGAGCAAGGTGAGCAATGGCATCTTGCAAATGAATTGAAACGATTTCGTAAGCAATATTTTTTTTCTGGAGCATTGGAACTATCTTTTGCAGTTTCTTTTCGAAAGAAAGTAAGAGATTAAATTGGCGTTGGTTAAGCAAGAATGGTGATTCTATTGATGAGAATATCGTTTTAATTTTTTGTTTAACTAAACTTTCAAGTTGATTTATATTATGTTTTGTTTTAGTTGAAACAAGAATCTGTTCGAATCCTTCGAAGAGTTGAATGGTACGAACCAAATCAGATTTATTGGAAACTAAAATAATTTTGTTTTTATATTTTTCTAGTAGTTCAGTATAAATAGTTTTTTCTTGTGAAGATAATTTTTGTGATCCATCCACAACCAGCAAAATAATATCTGCCTTTTGGGATTCGGCAAACGAACGTTCAATACCTTGCTTTTCAATTACATCTTCGGTTTTGCGCAAGCCTGCTGTGTCAATTAAACTCCAATAATTGCCGTTACGATAAACGCCAGCCTCAATCACATCGCGAGTGGTGCCCGCAATACTGGTTACAATAGCTCGGTCTTTACCAAGTAATGCATTGAACAAAGATGATTTACCCGCATTAACCGATCCAATAAGAGCGATACGAATACCCTCACGTATTTGTTGTTGCTGGCCAAAACTTTTTTTAATATGCTGAATTTGCACAGTTACTTTGGCAATCAACTCTTCGATTTGATTACCAAATTCCATATCCTCTTCATCAAGAAATTCAAAGCTTGCTTCGCTCAGTGCAATAGCATTGACTATTTTTTTCTCAAGATTTGCAATCCAAGAAGATAGACTTCCCTGCAATTGCAATAGAGATTGCTTAAGAGCTTGTTGAGAGTTTGCATGAATTAATTCATTTATAGCCTCTGCCTGAACTAAATCAATCTTATCATTCAAAACAGCACGCTTAGTGAACTCGCCCTCTGTTGCTAGTCTGGCGCCAGCATCAATGGCAGTGGTAATAATAGCGTCAATAATAAAGGGATTGTTGTGGCACGTTATCTCAAGAGTATCTTGACCGGTGAATGTCTTTGGCCCATGCATAACTAAAAATAATACTTGGTCAATCGTTTTACCATTCTTATCAACCACATAACCATAATTAATAGTTTGGCTCTGAGCGTTTGAAATAGGTTGCTTGTTGGGCAACTTGCAAAATTGGTTGGCTAATGAAAAAATAGTTGTTCCAGATAACCGTAGTAATGCAATTGCTCCAGAACCTTTTGGCGTGCATTGTGCAATTATTGGTTGATCATCAAGAGCAAGCATATAATAACCTCCAGTTTTATTCTTTATTGATTATTTAAAATAATCTTGCAACCTCGTAATTTTCTTTTAAATGTATTGCGAAGTGTTTGCATAAGTAAGAATGCGCAATTACGAAATAATTGACGTTGCTGTTCAATATTTTCATATAAGGGTTTTTCAAAAGTAAATTTAATATAACTTCCTCTTGCGTCTGTTTTGAACGCAATATGTTTGTGTCCTGCTAGAGCCATGAGTTCAGAAAGCCATCGCGAAGCAACTTTTTCCATTTCAGGATCAAACCCCATTTGTTGTGGAACTTGCTGAGGTTCCCTTGTAGGTGCTGGCTTTTCATAATTTTTTTGCTGGAACCTTGCTGCTTTTGGCCGTTGTTCACTAACGCGTGATTTTTTAATTCGTTCTTTTCGCTTTGGCTTTTCTTTCTGAGCAATTGTTTTTTCATCAAATAGAAAAGCTATTTTGGCCGGTGAGGAAACAAACCCAAAAAAATTCTTTTTACCTGGCTCTAAAACTTTTACAGAAAAATTGCGTGGACAACCTGATCGTTGCCATGCCTTTTCAATTGCTTTGGTTATGGATGCTGCTTGCTGTACGATTGATTTCATAATAAAACCATCCTAAAAAAGAGAAAAAATGTGTTAATTGAATATGCTATAAATTGAACCTATCAGCACTTTCGGTATTTGCCAACTTTTTGGCTTTTTGACCGAGGCAAATGATTTTTGCTTTGAAAACAAAGAATAACTGGAGCGGAAAACGGGATTCGAACCCGCGACCTTTGCCTTGGCAAGGCAACGCTCTACCAGCTGAGCTATTTCCGCACAACCATTTCAATACGAATTTATGGTATCATGTAAGCTGATTTTGTCAACGAAAAACCTATTTTTAAAAGGAATTTGGTATGATCAATCTACTTACTGGCACGATAAAAGCTGTTTCGCAGAACTGCGTGGTTATAGATACTGGTACCATTGGCTTTGCTGTTTGCGTGGTTAAATCGAGTAATTACTCGATTGGCAAGAAAACTACTATCTTGACTCATATGCAATGGAATGCCGAACAGGGCCCAACCATGTATGGGTTTGAAAATGAGGGGGAAAAGCAAGTTTTTTTGTTAATTATTAGTTGTGCGGGGATGGGTCCCAAGATAGCAATAGCAGCATTGGCTCAACTTGGACCACAGCTTTTTTTGGAAGCGATTCAAACAGGTGATGATAAGGCACTGAGCAAAGTAAATGGTATTGGCTCAAAAAAAGCCGAGCAGATGATTGTACAATTAAAACATAAAGTACAAAAATTACTTAATTCAGGATTGCAGGTCACGGCAAGCAAATCATTGCAAACCTGGCACCAAGTCTCCCAAGTATTGCAATCACTTAATTACTCAACCCATGAGATTAATCGTGCAATGGATTTTATTAAGAAAGAAGTAAAGGGAAAAGAATATACTTTTGATCAGCTCATGCGACGGGCATTATCTTTTTTGGCAAAAAAAACATAAAATAACAAAAACATTTTAGGAGTTTTATGATTACTAGTTTACTAAACCTACTACATTCAATAAGCACAAGTTTGTGCTCTTTTAACAACTTATTTGTCTTGCCTTCTTCGATTTTATTTTTTTCCGTTGCCGTAATTCTGACCATTAAAACTGGTTTTTTACAATTCCGCGCATTCCCCTTGTTTTTAAAAATAATTGGAAAAGGTATTACCGGCAAAAGTGCTCCTAATGCTGCTGATACGATTAACCCGTTCCATGCCATGTTTACCGCAATGGCAACAACCATCGGCATGGGTAACGTTGTGGTACCAGCAATTGCCATTTATACCGGTGGGCCAGGAGCCCTATTTTGGTTATTATTGTATATATTTTTTGCTTCAGTTACCAAACTGACCGAAGTATGCTTTGCCATTCAAACGCGGGTAACCTTGCCAGATGGAAAAATTGTTGGTGGCCCGATGGAATATTTAAAGAAGGTAACCCCATTCTTGGCTTATTGGTATGCCGGGGTTATGGTTCTTTTATTTATAGAATGGACCGCAGTACAATCAAATACACTCGCTAATATATATGTGCACGAGAATATACCAAAATGGATAACTGGATTTATTTTAGCAATAATCGTTTGGGTAGTATTAAACGGTGGTGCAAAACGAGTTGGTAATATTGCAAGTAAATTGGTACCAATTATGTTTGTGCTGTATGTAGGCTTTAGCCTTTACATTTTATTTTCAGATACAGGGTTATTGCGTGCAGCAATCGGTCTTGTTTTTGCCAATGCTTTCTCAACCAAAGGAGCACTTGGTGGTGTCTTTACGATTTCAATATTCCAAGCCATGAAAGCCGGCGTGTTTAATGCTATCTTTATTACTGAGGCAGGTATTGGCACTTCATCAATTCCTCATGCGGTTGCGAATGTTAAACGACCAATAGACCAAGGTGTACTGGCTTTATTTTCTATGGTTTCTGATGCTTTTTTAGTTACCATGTCTGGTTTGCTTGTTTTAGTTACTGGTGTGTGGACCTATGGAGATTTCCGCAGCACATTAATTTATGAAGCGTTTGAAAAACAAGCACCAATGGGTGGGCAATATATACTTTTGATTAGTATCACTCTCTTTGTTTTGACAACGGCAATTGGTAATAGCTTTAACGGGTCACAAACCTTTGCATCACTGACCAAAGATAAATGGGTCAAAGGGTACATGGGCTTGACCGCTCTTGCCATCTTTTTTGGTGCTCTAGTACCATTAAAAAGCATTTGGCCACTTGTTGATTGTTTGATTGCACTGGTTGCAGTACCAAACGTTCTGGGTATTTTGTATTTAGCGTTTAAATATCCGAAAGTATTGAAGTTGCCAAAAAATAATTAAGCAGCTGAGGCAGCTTTTTCTTTTCTTATTAATTCTTTAAACTTTAAAGTTTCATCAAAGAGTGTATCAACAAGTTCTTTTTTGCCACGTTTTAATTTCTCTAATTTATTTAGTTGGTTAATATTGTCAGGATCCATTACATTTTCTAATCGTGTGATTAATTGTTCAAGTACTTGAATCTCAGCATTAGTGTTTTGAATGGAAGATAATTGAGGAGATAAATGATCTATTTCCTCATTTTCTTGATTAATGTTTTCACTCCATAACTCAGTTATTTTTGAACAAACAGGAAACCCATTAAGTGCTTCATTGATTAAGGCTGATGCGATTAGCAATGGAATTTGAGCAATTACCTGGTCCATGCCTTGATTCCATGCATTAATAGTTCGCTCAGTAAAATTACGGTCTTTGGGTGGAGCTTGAGAAACAAAATTTACATTATACTTATAGTGATTGTAAGCATTGTTAGGATTATTTTCTTGATCAGCATCTTCACGTGCCCCAGATTGCACCCATCGAACTAAAAAAGGTGGTCTTCCACGAGAATTACCCTCTCCTTGAGTCATAGGAACTTGTATATCTTCTTCATCAGGTTCCATGCAAAAAACTGAAACAGAAAATAAAACCAAAACTAAAAATAAAATTTTTTTCATCTTTTTCCTTAAGTTAAAAACCAATAACCACTTTATAAAAAGGATTTTTCTTGTATATTAATGCATAAGGTAAACAAAAAAAAACATTTAATAAAGGGCTTTTATGAAAACTTTTTTATTAGCAACTCTTTTTTGCAGCAGTGTAAGTTTATTTTGTTACAATGGCTCAAGAACCGAAAACGGCCAGACTGGTGGTAAAGGTTTTGAACCATCTCAAAAAGCTGCAACATTAGTTCTGACAAACAAACCTACCGAAACCAAAGACACAATAACAATTAGTAGTCCTGATATTGCAAACCCCTTAGGTTTTGGATTTTTGGACCGTGATTAATAGAAAAATTGTATTTCTTTCTTTTTTATTAGGCTTTGGTTCAATTTTTAGTATGGCTGAACTAAAAAAAGAAATACTAGAACAAACCAAACAAACAGCACCAAAACAAGTACATTTTGCAATTGATCCTTTATATGTGAAAAAAAATAAACGAGCTTCAAAAAAAAAGAGAACACGTTCTGTAAGATTCGTTGGTTTGCAGGCTAAATCAAGAAATAAAAAAGATTAAGTTAGTTTTTTTAAGATTTGATCTTCTTTTTTTTTCATTATTTCATAATCAGTATCTTTAATATGGTCATAACCCAGAAGATGGCAAATACCATGAACCAAGAGCATTTGCATGCGTTGCGCAAAAGTTTGGTCCCACCGGGGTAAATCTTTTTTTACATATGTTGGTGCAATAATAAGATCGCCAAGGTTTTTATCTTCAGGAGTCTTAGGTTTTACTTTTTGGCCTGGCTTTAAATCAAAATGATATGCAAAAGATAAGATATCGGTAATCTTATCTTTTTTACGATACTCTCGATTGTATTTTTTGATAGTTGCATCTGAGCAAAACCAGATGCCTAGGTCAAAATCATCATAGCCAAGGATGCGCAGTATTTTTTGCGCATCCTTTTCTATTTTAGAAACGTTTATAGGGATTGTTCGTTGTGTATTTTTAATTAAAATCATTTACTTAATAATGTCTCTAACTCTTCTAAATCGCGGTTTTCTTTTTCTGTTTGTGAATCAATTTTCACTATTTCATTTTCTCTTTTTTGCGCCTGTTCTTCTTTCTTTTTTGCAAGTAATGCCCGGAGTTCTTTTTCTTCTTTTTCTTCTTCTTCTAATTGTTGAGCAACAACCTGCTCTCGCTCTTGTTGCAGTTTTTTTATTTTTTCCCGTTTTCTTGAAACAGCACCTTGTAATTCTTGGTCTTTAGCTTGAATAGAGAAATTATTTAACATTGTCATGAGGACCACTAATGTTTTGAGTTCTTTATTGCAAGCAGCTTGTTCATGCGGATCGGCACTTTTGGTAGTTTCACATATTTTTAATTCTGCATGCAAGAGATCCCTTGGTGTTTGTTCTTTGTTATTTTTTATTTGTGGTGCTTGCAAATCTAATAAAGCTTGTAACTTCTCTTGGTTGCGAACCTTTATTGCACATTGCATTGGCGTATCCCCGTTTTGATCTTGGACACTCAAATCAGTGCGCTCAACAAGAATGTTAAATACATCTTTACTATTTGACGTTGTTGCCTGATGCAATGCCGTTTCACCCCTACTATTTTGTGCATTTATATCAACACCATGCTCAAGTGCAAGTTTGGTTAGGCATGGGCAGCCAATACGTGCCGCAACATGCAACATAGTATCACCATTTTGGTCTGCTTTGGTCCATTCATCTTTGAATAGAGGCCCGAGAAATGTAACCATTTCTGATTTTTTATCATCAGGAAAATCTACCAATGTTAAATAATGAAAAAGCGGTTTATATAATTTTTTTTCTGATTTTTCATACAGTCCTTGTAGGTTTAATCCTTTTTCTTGCAGAAATTTCAATGCTTCTATTCGTCCGTGAGCAAGAAGATAGTAAATCAATTCAGGTTGTCTGCCAAAATCACTGCCAAAGTTTTCCAGATCTAATTCATGGGTAAATTGTTCTAAGAAATCTTCTTGAGATAGTCGGTTGTTTTGTGCAATTTGTTCTAGTCTGTCACGGCGACCATTAATATAATCGCTAGCTGAGGTTTTGGCAGATGACCAATTACCTAATGAACCCCTGATTGGCATGCCATTCTCATTAAGCCAGGCGTGAGCAAGTGGTACGCAGAGCAATGCAAGTAACAATTTCTTTTGCATATTATCCTTTTGTAGTTATAAATTAGATACTTGCTTCAATTACTAACTTGGATATACCACAATCCTTTTTTTTGCTCTATTTTATTATCTTTTTCCCCTTCTTTGAATAATATTTTTTCTGCTTGGGTTACGCCGGCAATTAATTGCCGCTGGTTTTTAATTTCAGGAAACAGTTCCGCATTATCAATAAAAATAACCAATTCAGCAAGTGGTATTTTTAATGATAGTTGTTGATCTGTTTTAAGTTTGCGAACAGAGCCAATTATGGCAACAACAGTTTCCATAATTTCTACACTTTGTTTATAAGTATATGGGGTTTGGACCGTTGCAAATTGAGTTTGTGCAATTGATAGAATACTATCTTCTTTTTTGTACAACCGATCATAAATCGTTTCAGTTACAAATGGCAGGTACGGTGCAAATAATTGCAAAGTCCGCAAGCCAACTTGATACAGAACATATTGAGTTGCAATAACCTCACTATGATCGTAATCTTTTTCATTAAAGAGCATTGGTTTGATTAGTTCCAAATAGTTATCACAAAACGTGTTCCAGAAAAATTTCTCTATCGTATCTAGTGCCAAGCTAAATTCATGTTTTTCAAAGTAGTTCTTATATTGTGTAAATGTCTTACTCATTTGATCTAGTATCCATTCATTAACTACGCCAAATTCCTCTGGTGATGATTGTGGGTCAATCTCTTGAATGTGTGGTGCAGCAAAGCGGAATGCATTCCAAATTTTGGTAACCAATCGAGAACCAATTTTAATTTGCGTCTCAGAAAAGGCAATATCTTTGCCTAGCCCACCCGTAGAAGTCCAATACCGAATTGCATCTGCTGGAAATCTTTTTAGCAATTGTTTTGGAGCAAATGGCTCGTTGCCTTTTGATTTTGATAATTTTTCTTTTTTATCAGAAAGAACATGTCCAGAAATAACAATCTCTTTCCATGGAATAAGTTTATTATGAAACCATGTTTTAACAATAGTATAAAAAGCCCAGGTACGAATAATATCATGCGCTTGTGGCCGCATGCCCATGGGAATAAATTCTTCTTGCGTTTCTGCCATGAGTGGAGAGAATGTATTTTTATTAAATAGTTGCAGACAAATATAAGGCGATAACGAAGATGTATTCCACGTGTCCATGACATCAGTGTCTGCAATTAGTTTTTTGCAATCGCATTTTGGACAGTTGCCACCAGGAAAGGGTTGCTCTTGTGGGTCAATTGGCAAATCTTTATATTCCGGATAGACAACCTCATTACAATCTTTGCAATACCAAATAGGAAATGGAATGCCATAAAAGCGTTGTCGGCTTAAACACCAATCCCACCTTAGATTTTGTACCCAATCTTTGTATCGTGATTTCATAAAAGCGGGGTACCAATGAATTTGTTCAGCAAGTGCTAAAAATTCTTTTTTATAATCCAGTAAATTCAAAAACCACTGCTTGAGCATCACAAACTCAATTTCTTTTTTGCAGCGCTCGTGCACATTAACCGAATGAGAGATTGGCTTTTGTGATAACACTAAATTATTTTTTTTCAGCTCTTCTAAAATTGTTGCTCGTGCTTCTTTTGCCTTTAGCCCAGCCAGAAGACCGGTACTTTCAATCCAACGGCCATTAAAACCAACTGATTGTTTATATGGCAGTTTATGTTTTTTGAACCACTCAATATCAGTAGTATCGCCAAAGGTGCAACACATTACCAAACCGGTCCCTTTTTCTATTTCAACCGTTTCATCTGCTAGGATGGGCACCTCAAAACCAAATAATGGTACCTTTGCGTTGGTACCTTGTAATTTCTTGTATCGCGCATCGTCAGGATGGAAAAATAACGCAACACAAGAAGAGAGTAATTCTGGTCGCGTGGTGCTAATAACCAAATCTTTACCATCTTTATCAACAAAAACAATATCATTAAAAAATGTATCTTTCTGGATGTCATCAAGCTCTGCTTGTGCAACGCTGGTGCGGCAGGTGGTGCAATAAATTGCCGGCTCATCCTTGCGATATACGTAGCCTTTTTTGAGCAGCTCAATAAAAGATTCTTGAGATAATCGGCGCACTGGCTCTGAAATAGTTGAATAAACAGAATCCCAATCGACTGACAAGCCAATATTTTGCCATAGATCTTCAAACTCTTTTTCTACAATTTGTGTCTGCTCAAGACATTTTTTTATAAATTCAGAACGCCCTAAATCTTGTGGCCGAATTTTTAATTTTTTCTCAACAAATCGCTCGGTTGGTAGACCGTTATCATCAAAACCAAATGGATAAAAAACTGAATGCCCGTTCATACGTTTATAGCGAGCAATAATATCCGTTTGGGTGTAAGAAAAAATATGGCCAATATGCAAAGAACCAGAAACGGTTGGCGGTGGTGTATCTATTGTAAAAAGCGGACCCGGATTATTTTTTGGTTTATAGGTTTGCTCTTTTTGCCATTTTTTAATTAATTTTTCTTGCTCGGCTTGAAAATCGAATCGTTTTTCCATAATTCTTCTTTTGCTAAAATATGATTACTTTAGTGTAACTGTAAGCAAAAAAAGCGTCAAAACTAATCATCTGTTTTTAGTTGTTTTAAATCCCAAATACGGGCAGTATCATCTTCATAGGAACCGCTTGCTAGTCGAACGCCATCTTCATCAAAAGCTAAGCTATTTATTTCCCCTGTATGCCCAGTTAAACAAGCCAGTTTTTTTAAAGAGCCATAAGTTACACTCCAAAGATAAACTTTTTCTTGTAGTGCAGTAGCCAACTGATTGCTATTCGGGTTAAAAATTAAAGCGGTAATTTGCTTAGCTACCTCAAGACTTTTAACTAACGAAAACCTGTTAATCTCACTAATCGGATTTATTTTCCATATATTTAAAGATTTTTTTGTTGCTCCAGCAAGGTATTTTCTATCAGGAGAAACAGCAAATAAATGAATGGGTAAACGTGAAGGACATTCTTCGTTTTTCACATCAAAATGATATGATAACGGACCAAGATCATCATAATCATAATCATCTGGTAACATAATTTCTGTTTTCATGAACAAACCGTGTGGTGTAGAATGAAAAGTTACTTCTTTTATTCCAATTTGGTCTTCACCCGATTGAGCAAACTCATGCTCCCACATTTTTTCCCATGTACTTTCATGTCTAACAAAACATTCAATTGGAGTCTCTGCAAAATGTTTTTTCAATAGAGCAATTTTATTTCCTGTTGTATCCCAGATATGATAGTCATTATGGCAACGGGCTTCAATAGTTTCCTTTTCAAATTTTGTTGCACATTCTCGCCGTGCACATTTACAACTTGCTGATCTATAAACTGAACCAAATTGTATTTCTTGTATTTCAGGATGTGAAATTGTAAGTGAAGGTTTTAATATTGGGCTCACCAAAGCTGAAATGTGTTGGATTATTTTTTGTTGATCACGTTTCTCTTGTTGTTTTTGCTCAAGCTCTTTTTGCATGTTTTGTCTTGTTTTTTGATCTGCGTTCGCGTATTGCTGAGCCCATGCAAGGGTTGCAGGACTTACATTAGTCTCTTGCAATGATACTCCAACAAAGTCTAATTCTTGATCCATTGCAATTGCACAATGAATACCGATAAAGAAAAGAATAATTAATTTCTTCATATTTGATTCTCTTTTAATTGTTTCAGATCCCAAATAAATCCTTTTGCCTTTTGATTTCCTCGCTCTTAGCTTCCTACTTAGTTTCTTCGATCACCATAAATAAGAGATAACATTTGTAATGTATCTGGGGGACTCTTTCTTCTTGTTTCTTGATTTATCCCCAAAGATCTTTGTGCTCGTTCTCGTGCTAAAATCATCCTGTTTTTCTCCGCATTTTTTGTAGCGCTTAAAAATATTGTTGTCCAATCGCACAAGTGCAAGTTTTCCGAGTTGACGACTGATCGTTTTGCTTTCTTATCCATTGCAATTGCACACCACCCGATCACCAAAAAAAGAAGTAATAGTTTTTTCATAAAAGACCTTTCATTCTAATTTTTTTTAAATAAATCCCATACTCTTGCTGTACCATCATCTGATCCACTCATTAGTTTCGCTGTACCATAAAAAGCAAGATGATTTATTTTTTCTTCATGCCCAATAAAAGAACATTTCCATTTTATATCAATATCTGAAACATCATAAACAATAATTTTCTTGCCAGTTGCAACAGCTAATAGATCTAAGTCATGAGCAACTGCGGTAATTGGCTCTTTAAAATGTAAACTTCTGACTTTAAAGTCTCTTCCGAAGAGTTGAAATAAATGTAAAAAATTGAAATAATTTTTTATGTTTAATAGTAACAGCTGATTATTTGTTGTTTGCAATACGATGGACTTTAAACTGATCGATGGATAGAATGCTTTGATTGTTTCAGGAAATGCTATTGAGCGCCGTCTCAAAGAAACACAGGATTCATTTTTTTCTCTTTCTTGTCTCCAAAACACTTTTCCTGGTTTAACCGAAAGATGTAACATATTATCCTGTATTTGTAGTACTAAATAACCTCTAAGATTATTTGGATGCAATCTTTTTCTAAACCATTGAAAGTAGTTTAATATTATTACATCCTGCAAACTACCGGTACAAAGTACCTCCTCTTCAAATTCTTTATGGTCACGCTTAAAATCTACGAATCTATACTGATTTTTATGTAATTCAAAACCAATAGTATATTCTGGTTCTTTTTTATAATGGTTTTCTATTTCACTAAGTTGTTTGCCTTCTTCTGACCAAATATAATAAGTTCGCTTATCTTCAAACCACTTTTTAGTAATCGTTTCATAGTTATTTCCACGTAGTTCAAAAACACATTTGCCTTTACATTTACAACTCGAACTTCTCTCATACCTTTCAAAACTAACTTTTTTAACTGGATTCCAATGATTCAGCACCAAACTCTGCTTTATTGCCTCTCCTTCTTTCGGAATTTCTAATGGTACCTTCTTTGCAAATGTTAAAAATGGGGAAAAAGTATTAAACTGAACAAGATATCTCCTGATAGGTGGGTATAAACCATCTAAAAAATCTAAGGGTTCTTCTTTATTTCTTTTTTTCTGTTTTTTAATTTCAATAAGATTGACCAATTTACCTGTATATTCATTAGTTTCTAGAAATCTAGTAATTGCTTCATCAAAATATTTTTTTACCAATGGTACAGCCTCAAGGGGTAATACCCTCTCACCTATTTTTATCTCTGGCCAAATAGAAGAATCTGATTGCTCAAATCGAATACAACAATTAAAATTTGTACCAAACTGAAATGCTGAAGTAATTTCCTGTAACTTTTTAATAGCAGCAGAGGTAGTGCATGAATCGGTATCAATTTTTGTAATAGAATGAGCAGTAAAAAAATGCGGTTTTGGCTTTACCTTTTTAGAATCAGGTTTATCCATTGCAGGTAATGAAATAAAAAATATGCTTCCCATTAAAATCATTATTTTCTTCATAATCCCATTAGAATAATGGAAATTCTTTTGTTTGTCATGGTACATTGGTAAAAATTGAGGAAACTATGGAATTACCAGAAATTGAAAAATGTAAGAAATTTGCGCAAAAGAAATTGGGTAAAAAAATTAAAAAGGAGCAAGAATGCCAATTATTAACTATCTTGGAGGCTTTCTATTAAATGAATGGATTTGGAGTTTAACCTATGGTTTCTATCAAGTGCCATTAAACACTATTATTATGTTTGTTATTATTAAATGGGTTGCAGAGTTGAGTTTTGTGCGTGCAATCACCATTTCAGCATTGGCTAATATATTATCTTTTTTCTTTTTTCACTTTTTCTTTGTAAGTATTTTTGTTTTATTTTTTGGTTTTGAATATGTACCCCCTACCATGATAGACCAACCGATTCCAAATGTTCTGCATACCACTTTGTGGCTAGGGGTTATTTATGCATTGCTGCAAATTATTTTTTTTGGTCTGGTTAGTTGGCGTTATAAAATTCATTTTGGTCAATTGGCTTGGATTGCAATCATTTCTAATGCATTCTCTTGTTTGATTGCCTATTTATTATTGCCAGTTATTTAGTTTTTCCTATTTCTGAATTCACAAAACAAAATGAGTGTTTTCATTGACTGTTTTCTCCATTTTGCTTTTTAATACTTTTTCAAATATTTCTTTTAATTTGGTTGTATCTTTAACTAAGCAAGAGGTAATAAAATAATTTTGAGATGTTTCCATGGCTTTTGTAGAAAAAATTGCTAAGAATAAGAAAGATAGAATTTTTTTAGAAAGCTTTTTCCTCTCAGAAGTAAGAAATATGGATGATCAGACTATAATAAATCAGGTAGCTATCTTAGAACCTTTTATAACACCGCATAAAAAAGAAAAAATAAAACAGGTTTTAGCAAATCGAACAAACTTTATTACTATTTTATTGGAGGATATTCTGCAACCGCATAATGCCAGTGCGGTATTGCGCTCTGCAGATTGCTTTGGTGTGCAAAATGTGCATGTGATAGAAGATAAACATTCATTCAAGCCGATTACAACCATAGACCGTGGCTCGTCAAAATGGTTAACCTTGCATAAATACAAAAAAGCTAAAAACGCTATTGATATACTAAAAAAACAAAATTATAAAATTATTGCAACAACACCAGATCCATCAGCAATTTCTTTGCCATCATTTGAGGTTCGCGATAAATTATGCTTAGTTTTTGGCACCGAATGGACCGGAATTAGTGACTATGTAAAAGCACATGCAGATGGTTTTTTAACGATTCCCATGTTTGGTTTTACTGAAAGTTTTAATATTTCCGTGAGCGTTTCAATAGTCTTATTTGATTTGGTTAATAAATTGCATAACACTGATATTGGTTGGCAGTTAACTAGTGAGGAAAAAATGGTTTTAACACTAGAGTGGTACAAGCAAATTGTAAAAGCATCAGAGCAAATACTCAACAGATATGCAGAAGATACTCTATGAAAAAAATATTCTTATAATTACTAAAGAACCAAAACTCTGTATTTTACACAGATTTTTTTTGTAAAGTATATCAATGAGGGGGGCCTCATGGGAAAAATGATATTCTTTTTATTTATTTCAAGCTCAACAAGTTGCATGAGTGATGCTGCACTACTTTTTGATTATTGTGCTTCATTCATACAATTAAATCGAAAAACATATTCAGAAGAAGATTTTTCAAAACTCAGTGAACCGTGTAAAAAGAAAATTGGGGACTTTGTTACAACAAGAGAACTAATTCCACCACTTGCGCCAATTATTATCCCAAAGGACCATGCATCTTCACGTACCTATGAGGTTGGGCAATGTATAAAGGCACTTAAGTTAGTAAATAATCATCAATTAATATCCGCTTCAGATAAAGGAGTTGCGCTCTGGGACATTAGTTCTATGCAACCAGTGGTAACAAGCTATGGGCAAAAAATGAAAAATGCTTCAACTGTACTAGCAATTGATGAAAAAATCATTGCTGGTGTTGGTAATATGATAAAAATAATCGACAAAAAAAGTGGTGAGCATATTTGTTCATTGGCTGGGCATGTTGGAATGATTAATCAACTTACGCAACTTAGCCAACACCAAATTGTTTCTTGTTCTTCTGACCAAACCATCCGAATTTGGGACCAAAGAAAACAGCAAGCAATAATGTTTCTTTGTGGGCACCAAAAAAGTGTGATGTCAGTTGATGCACAAAACCAGCATATTGTTTCTAGCTCAGCCGACCAAACGGTTCGTCTTTGGAGTGTTGTTGAAAAAAAAGAAGAAAAAAATGTAAAAGCCCATACAGGGCCAATAAGTGTTGTTAAATTTTTACCAAAAGAAGGGTATGTACTTTCTGGTTCTTGTGATAAGAAGGCAAAGATATGGTATCTACCGGGAGAAAAATGTACAAAAACGTTTACAAGTTACAGTAAAGGTTGTTTTGATACTGCTTGTTTGGTTCAAGAAAATATATTTGCAACCGGGTCAAATGATAAAACTGTTTGTTTGTGGGATTATAGTATAGAAAAGGATATTCCCCTTGCAAGCTTGCAAGGGCATAAAAGCCATGTAGGGGCAGTGTGCTTTTTACCTAATGCAAAAATTCTTATTTCTGGCTCGTCTGATAAATCGATACGCTTTTGTAATATTTCTAAAATTCTTGCTTTATTTTCTTTACCTTTGGACAAAAAAATTAAATTAGCAGACAGAATAAAACAAAAAAAAGATGCAGAACAAGATCGGCCTTTGAGTAATGATCAGAAGTTAGAGTTATTAAACTAGTTCCGATCCTTCGATAAGTTCCAGTCTTGGTCAAAGCTTTGCTCAGCATGCAGGCCCAACGGATAATTAAGTTTCATTAAATATTTTTTTGTAGTTTATTACAAACCACCCTATTTTTTTCTCTAATTCCATTTTTATGTTCCTCAAGGCCAAGTTGAACAATTGTATCAATAAAATCCATTGGTCGCATGCCAATCTCTGCTGCTTGATGAAAAATACAGGTTGCAGGGGTAAGGCCAGGTAGCGTATTGATTTCCAAAATAACAACCCTCGGTTTTTTTGTTGGGCTTTGATTTTCATTTTGATAAAAGCAATCAATGCGTGCATAGCCTTTGCAACCAATTGCTTTGTACGCGTTTTCAATTGTTTTTTGCACAAACAAAATCTCTTCTTTCTGCAGTGGTGCAGGGGTTTGGTTTTCTCCTGCCCCCGGCAAAAATTTTTCTTCTATAGATAAAATATCTTTTGCTATTACCGTTTGGCTTGGTGGCAGGGCTTGTGGCTGGTCATTGCCGATAAGGCCAACGGTTAATTCCATACCGGTAATATATTCTTCTAGAAAGGCATGATTTTTTTGCACAAAAATTGTATTTAAAGCTTGTTTCAGTTCTTGTTTGTTGCTTACTTTTTGCACCATCATAGAGCAGCCATCATCATGTGGTTTTACAATAATAGGAAAAATATCCCCCTCCCGTTCGTCCTGAGCTTGTCGAAGGATTTCAAACATTTTTTCTTTATTACCTTGCCTGTCCTCTTGTGTCAAGCCTGACCAATCATTTTTTGTAAGTAAAAGGTTTTTTGGGACAACAAAGCCATTATTTTTTAGAAATTCATTCGTTTTATATTTATCCATGCATAGTGCACTGGCAAGTACCGATGAGCCATTATAAGGCAACCCAAGCATTTCCAGAGTTCCTTGGACACTGCCATTTTCTCCCAGGCCACCATGCAAACCAATAAAAACAAAATCAGCAATTGTTGCTAAATCATTCCATTTTGCTTTTTGCTCTTGAGTAAGTGATGCTTGAATTTCTTTGGTTGAATTAAGCACCAATTGTTTTTGTTCCAATTGATATAATTGCATGTTCTTATCCACAAAAAGTGGTATTGCCTTATATTTATGCGGCGATAATTTATACACTACATTTCGGCCTGATTCTAACGAAATTTCTTTTTCGTTGGAATTACCGCCAAACAAAACGGCAACAGTTAGTCGATCTGCGCGACCAAGCTTTGGCGAGGGTTGAAGTATTTTTTCCTTTTTTAGCATGGGATAATTCTCCAATTCCGTTTCAATCAAGTGATTTATAATATCGGTATGGCTCATGCCAAGGTGAGCAGCTTCTCTAAATACAAAGCTTGCTGGCCCCATTCCAGATAATGTGTTTGGATCAATTATTACAATTTTATTATTTTTGGTAACAAAGCCATCGATACGAGAAATTGTTTTAAAATCCAAAATTTCAGTTACTTGTATACATGCCTTTTGCATTTTTTTTATTGTTTCTTTGGTGGTTCGTGCAGGAGTATATTCAGTTGATTTGCCCGGCATGTATTTCTGTTTATAATCATGGAAATATGTTCCTGTATCATGGACCACCTCGGTTGGGGGCATTGACCGCCATTTTTGTTTTTTCGCATCAAAAATACTAATGCACGAAAACTCCATTCCTTCAATTTTTTCTTCAACCAAGACTGCTTGCTTTTCGTATGGATGAATAAAACTTGCAAGCTTGAGCGCATCAAATAGTTCATCTTTATCAAAAATAACAGAAACACCCAAGCTTGAGCCTTCTTTATGCGGTTTTACCACCAATGGAAATGTAAGATTATTGTTTTCTAATTTATGTACTATTTTATTTTTTGTTTTTCCAAAATTGGTTATCTCATCGGTGGAAAGAATGATACCGTTTGGCACATGTATACCTTGCGCACCAAGTATTTTTTTTTGGACAATTTTGTTCATCCCTGCTGCACTGCCAAATACTTTTGTTCCTAAATAGGCAATGCCAAGCACTTCTAAAATTCCTTGCAGGGTGCCATCTTCCGCAAAACGTCCGTGCACAGCAATATAACAAAAATCGATTAGTTCTTTTAAATCATCCCATGCGATTTGTGCTTCTTTTTCTAAACGGTTCTCAAAATCAGCAATTTTACCACGATGCAAAAAATTTTCTGGCAATAAAAAAAGGGCCCCACTTTGTATTTGGAATAAAGGGATGATTTCATATTGTGTGGTATCAAGGTGATCGCACACCGTGCGTCCAGAATTGAAAGAAACTTCTCGCTCGATTGATTTACCACCCATGAGTACACCAACGCGTAATTTTTTCACAAAAATCCTTTTATTATTTGACATTTTTTGTGATTTCTTTCTTACTAAAAGTACAGGAAGTAGCGTTTTTAAGTTTAGTCTAAATGGAAATTATATGAAGAGATTATTAATTATTCTTTGTTTGGTTAATCAATTGAATGCAATGTTAGACTGCAAAACCCCACAAAGCTCCACAAGAAAATCATTTGAAGAGTTGAAGAAAGAGAATGAAAGAAAAGCAGAGGTAGCACTGGCGACAGCAAGAGTGCATCTGGCTATGCAACAACAGAATAAAAAACATCATCCAAGTGAAAATGATCACTTTCAAGGTAAAGATTTAAGGGCTAGTATTCAAAAAATTATTGAAAGTCAGAATTTTTTTTCTTTGAATCTATACACAGATTGCATCAAAGAACTTGCTCATTGGTATGCAACTCATGATTACACTAAAGATAAAATAGAAAGTTTAAAACATTCATACAAACTTTTTTGTCAGATTAAAGACTTGAAAGAACAAATTCATATAGGAAAAACACAGAAGCAATGGGTAGGTAATTTATATTTGACCGATTTTGGTTATCCTGATGATGGTAATGATTATGATCCAGATAAGTTAACCCTAAAGGATATTGGTCACAGTGGTAGGTTAAAATGAAAGAAATAATTTAAAATGAATAAAGAAATAAAAAACTTTAAAGATTTCAAATTTGTTTGGGTCGATCTAGAAATGACCGGGCTTGATCCATCAAAAGATGTTATCTTGGAAGTAGCAACAATTATTACTGATGCACAATTGAACATCGTTGCAACGGGGCCAGATTTGGTTTCTTGCCAGCCTCCAGACGTGCTTGGCCGAATGAATCAGGTTGTGGCTCAGATACATCAAGATTCTGGTTTGATTGCAAAAGTAAAAGATTCATGTGTGCCCTTATTAGAGATTGAGAAAAAGACCTATGAATTTATAAAGAAATATTGTGATCCGGATAATGCAGTGCTAGCTGGTAATTCTGTATGGCAAGATCGAAGGTTTTTAACGCGTTATATGCCTAAAGTTCTAGATTTTTTACATTATAGAATCATTGATGTTTCAACTATCAAGATATTGGTGCAGGCATGGAATCCAGATAACCCAAAAGCATTCTATGAAAAAATAAATTCTCATCGTGCTCTTGAGGATATTCAAGAATCAATTGATGAACTAAAATATTATAAAAATAATTTTTTTAAGCACTAAATTAACTCACAAAATAAACCATACTTTTTAATAATGGCTTGAGTGAGCTCATCTCCAGTTGTCAGTTGATTGAGTAATCGAAATACCAAAAATTCCCGAGCGGTGTCTAAAACTATATCACCTCCGACTAAAATATCTTGATTTGGTAAAATAAAAAGACCTCGACCTCCTAAAGTGCTAGCACCTGAAAGCGTAAAAAAGCCATCTTGATTTGGACCAAAACTAGTATCAAGAGAGCCATTTTGGTTGTAACGTGCAACGTAGATTGTATTTCCATCGCTACCACCGGTAATGATAATTTTATTATTAAGTGTAAAGGCTACATCAACTGCCGAATCGGTACCACCACGCTCTGTTATAACAAAGCCATTAATGCCGAATGTAGTATCCAATGAACCATCAGTATTGTAACGGGCTAACAAAATATTACTATTACCACCCAATATTGTTTGTCCTACAGCAAGAAACTTGCCATCAGCTTGTTGTGCCATTCCCAAAGCAAAAGCACTATCTTGCCCAGGTGGCAAACTCACCGTTACGCCATTTGTGCCAAAGCTTGTGTCTCTAGATCCATTGGTGTTGTAACGTGCTATAAAAATTTTATTTCCTGCAACATCAGTTAAACCTGTTGCAACGATTTTTCCATCTTGTTGTAACAGACCATCTACTACTTGTTGAGTAGAACCAAATGAATCAACCATAAAACCATTAGTGCCAAATGTAACATCTGGAGAGCCATCTATATTTAATCTTATTAAAACTATATCTTGGTTTGCAGGAGCACCACCGTTGGCAAAAACAATTAATTTGTCATCTTGTTGACGAGCTAAGGCTGAACCAAATGCATTAGAACCGATGGGTTGAATAAATAGGCCAACAGTGGCAAAACTCGTATCGTTTGAACCATCTGGGTTATACCGTGCTACAATAACTTGATTAACACCGATAGTAGTAAAACCTGTGGCCACAATTTTGTTATCTGGTTGAATCAAAACATCTGTAAATTGTGTCGCAGTGCCTGAGGTTTGTAATCTAATACCGGTATTATTGAAGCTTGTATCCAAGGCACCATCTGCAAGGTATTTTACAATTGCTCCTTGTAATGCACCTGGATCAGACAGTCCAATCTGGACAATATTTCCTTGTGCATCAACAGCAATGCGTCGCCCAAAGGCTCCGTTTGGAGAAATGAAAACGGTTGCTAATCCATTATCTCCAAAAGTAGGATCTAATATGCCATCTATGCAAAATAGTTTACTTGTTACCATAATTAAAAAGATTATTTTTTTCATTTATTTTTTCCTTATTTTTACTTTTACTTGTACCATTAATGAAATACAAAAATCAATTTGTTAGGTCTGTAATAAAAAGATAGTTAAGATGCACAATTTGGAGAAAAAGAGTGCATTAATTACTTAATTAAAAAAATCAACTGATTTTAGATTATTTTTTGCCAATTCTACACGCTTAACTTTTGTGCTGCTAAGACTAATTCTCAACCATGGTGGATATTTTTCAGATCTTTGTTTGAAAATTGTCAGGTCAATAGTCTCAAGGTCACGATTAGTTGACAAATTAAGTTTTGTCAGTGATTTTGGCAACATAGAATTAAAAGAAACAAGGTGGTTGTAGCATAAATCAAGCTCTTTTAAACGTGTTAAAGTAACGAATATATTTCTATTTAAAGTTGTAATCTTATTATTACCAAGAGACAAATTTTCTAATTCTTTGGGTAAACTTCCCTCTTTTACAGTTGTTATCTCATTATGGCATAGAAGTAACTCTGTTAAAGCATGCAGGTGTTGAATTTTGGGTATCGTTTTTAATCCTAAACCAACTAATAATAGACTTTTTAAATGAGATAAATTCCCAAAAGCATTCATGTCAAATGAGGTTATGGGATTAAAACTCAAAGTTAGAGAACAGAGCGAATTGGGAAAGGCATTTGGTCCAATTGTCGTTAATAAGTTTCCCCCAAGATTTAATTTATGTATGTCGGGCTGCAATCCTTCGAAACTGTAAATCTGTTTGCGCATTAAACTTACTTTTGTTTCTTCTATATCTAAGTCTTGCCACCTGTATAAATCCTTTATACTTACCGGAAATACTGGTTTAGAGCCGTAAAAATCACGAAAAAATGACTGGAAACGCTTCCATGTATACGGAGCTGTTCCCTCTTTTTCCATCTTTCTTAAAAGATCTTTAATTTCGTATAATTTTTCTTCACAATCTTCTTTAGTAACAGGGCCTATATCACTATCAGGGCCAAAAAAATCCTCTATAATTTTTGGGTAAGTCTGTTGCAGGGCTTTTTTTGCTTGATCTTGGCTAAGTTGGATAGTGGTGGATTTATATGTAGATTTATACATATATCTTTTTTCTGCAGTGCTTCTTATTTGATCTATTTCTTCTTGAACTTTTTCTCTTTCACTTTTTATTTCATTTTTATGACGGGCAAAATCCATACTAAAGCAATTACAAAACACAAAAATAAAAAGAAGGTATTTTTTCATATAAAATCCATTTCAATTTGTTGGGTTCGGTGTGAAAAAGATGGCTGATTTATGATTCGCTTTATTAATTGTTTGATATAACGAAATTAACTCTACAATTGTGTTGCCTTTTAAATAGATTTTCCGTGTATGAATTTTTTTAATTTTATGCACCGGTGGTTTTGCTGGGCCTAAAATAGAAATTGACAGATTATGCGTGCTTTTGTGAGCGAACAATAACTTTGTGATTTGCCGTGCTTCTTTTTCTAAAAGGGTGGGATTGCTATGTTTTAATTCAATTTCTGCAAGTCGCCAAAAAGGGGGATAATGAATAACTTGCCTTTTTTGCATTTCATGTTGATAAAACTGTAAATACTGTTTTTCATTGATGTATGAAAAAATTTCATGATTGCTCATTGTTTGCACAATCACCGTGCTTTTATTACTTTCTCTTCCTGCACGTCCTGCAACTTGAATCAGTTGGGCAAGTGTTGTTTCTGCGGCATTGTAGATGGGAAAATGTAAATTAAGATCTGCCCATAAAATGCCAACCAAGGTAACGCCAGGAAAATGATACCCTTTGGTGATTGTTTGTGTGCCGATTAAAATGTCGATTTTTTTATCTTTAAAATCAATAATTGTTTGTTGCCATTGCTTTTTTTTGAGTGTGGTATCTAGATCGGCACGAGCAATTATGGTTTGTGGAAAAAGTTTTTGTACAATGGTTACCAATTGTTGCGTGCCAACTCCTTTTTTCAAAAATTCACTTGAGAGTACTTTGCACTCTGGGCATTGGGACGGTAATTGTCTTGCCTGTGAGCAGTAGTGGCAATTGAGGGTATTATTTTCATGCAAGGTTAAACTTACTGAGCATGAATGGCATTCAAAAATATAGCTGCACTGTCCACATTGGACAAAAAAGCTATAGCCGCGACGATTTAAAAATAAAATAACTTGTTCTTTTTTTGCTAGTCGGTCTTTGATTGCATTTTCCAACTCTTGTGTAATCCAAAATTGGCGTCGCTCTCTATTAACATTCAAAAATACAATTTTTATCTCCGGAAACATGCCGGAAAACCTTTTTTTTAATTGAAAAAAGTGCCAATTTTTGGTCTTAACATTATACAAAGAAGAAAGCGCTGGCGTTGCTGATCCCAAAACAATGGGGCAGTTTGCTAGCTTTGCTCGCATTAGAGCTGCTTCTTTGGTATTAACTTTTGGATGCTTTTTTTCTTGGTAACCAGTCTCATGCTCTTCATCAATGATAATGCAACCAAGGTTTGCAATGGGGAGCAAAATAGGTAAATGAACACCGATGATTAACAATGGTTCTTTCTCTAGAAGTGATTGCCACAATAATCTTTTTATTTTTGGCGAGGTTGCTGAATGAAAACCAATAATAGTAATATCATCGGGTAATTGAACCCGTAATTTGTTCTCAAATTCAATTGCTAAACTCACCTCAGGCAATAAAAGAAGTACTGTTTTATTTTGTAAAACGGTTTGAATGATAGCTTGTTTATAAATCTCTGTTTTACCCGATCCGGTAACGCCATGTATTAGCGTTGGGGCGTATACTTTTTTTTCAATTTTATCTGATAAGAAATCAGATATTGTTTGTTGCTCTTTGGTTAAAATCACCGTTTGGGTTGCAGGGTGCTCTTCTTGCAAGTTAATTGAATCAGATGGTTTTGTATTCCTTTCCTGTAAAAATTTTGCAAGCCGTCTGTAAAAAAAGGTTGCCTCAATTTGGTAATACCAGGCAAGTTGTTTAATAAATTGCTTGTAATAAGGATCTTTAGGAAATTTTGCCAACGATTCTAGTTCTTTAATTACATAGGTTGCATGTTCTGGTTTATTGACTAATTGATCAATAACCACTGCCATTTCAGTTCTTTTTTGAATTGGTACTTTTACAAATGAACCAACATAATCTTTTTGAGACCAACTTTGAGGAACTGCATATAATAGCGGTTTTGCAAAACCGTTGAGTAATTTAACTTGAACAAACATATCACCATTATACTTATTTTGGTTTTATTTGCACGGCTTATTGACCATTGCCAAAGAGGTTGATAGTTGCTACCATTAGTCCAATTGTTAGCAAGTGGGAAAATTAAAAGAAAATATTAATCATTTAGGAGTTTTATGAAAAAACAATTTTTGGCAACTTTACTTTTTACTGGTTTGGTAGTTTCAACTGTCCATGGAAGTAATAGTTATACCACCTCAACTCAGACCAAAATTTTATCAGGTCTTTGTTTTGCGATTCCTGCAGCTGCAGCTGGGGCAGTATTGTTCCATACACCAACAAAAGAACTTGCTGATAAAGTTCTTTGTTATGGAATTGGAGCTGGCATTGTTGGTTTGACTGGTTGGGCTGGATACACAATAATAAATTGGTTTACTCCAGAAGGACGGTTTGCAGTTGCCTCAGGATATGTGGAGCAGGTAAGAAAAGATGCATTTATAAATTTATTAAACAAAGATGGGCAGACTGATGTTATTGCTCATGCTGAAAATGCCTGGGTAAGTTCTGAGTTTCCATTAGCCGAGGCATTTGATATTTTAAAACAATATCGTTCCAATTTACATTTAGCACAAGAGTTGTTTAAAAAGGTCATCGCTAGTGAACCAACAGAATCTTTAATTGGTTTATCTCAAGGTTATTTACAAGAGGTTCCTATCTTTTTGGCAATGGTCGAAAATGCAATGAAAGTGGTTAAAAAGACTCCTGGATATTTAGCGCAAGTAACCGCAAAAAATGAAAAACTCTTACGAATTGCTCAGCAAAAAGCTGCAGCTGCCGCAATGTATAGTGCGCTTACTAAATAAAATTTAGAAAAAAGGTTTAACATGAAAAAACAAATATTATTACTTTTTCTCGCATTTTCCGTTACTCAAGTCTCTGCGTACGATTCCAAAACAGTACCAGTTAGAACCTCAACACAAATAATCAAATGGTCAGGTGCATTATTACCGGCACTTGCAAGTGCTTATTTATTTTATAGTATGGATTTTTCTAAAGACTCTAAAACTCAAAATGCCGACACATTTTCAAAGATTCTCTATAGTGTATTTGCAACCGGCTTTACTGCTTCAGTTGGTTGGTTTGGTTATCATGTTGCTAACTGGTTTACCAAAGAGGGTAAGCTTGAGTGGGTTATGAACATGCTTAATAGAATCGAGCAAGATACGTTAATTAAAGCATTAGAAAACTCAGATAATGTTGGAGATGTGTCAAAGAAAATCTTTTCTCGTTCAGCTTATCCTCTTGCTGATGCATTTGATAGATTATATGGATACCAGTGTGTTTTAAAACGGTCCGAGAGCATTTTGCAGGATACACAGAAAAATTCTGGTGATTTAGTACAGTTGCAAATAATAGCACAAGAACAGTTGCCAAAGATTAAACCTCTTCTTGAAATGATTACCAATACTATGGAAGCATTGACAAATCTGCCAGGGTTCTTGGATCAGGTGCATTTAAAAGAGATGTATACAGATATGATTGAAGCACATTATGAATGCTATGAATAAACTTCGCTAAAAAGACAGTAAAAAGCGGGTACTAATGCCCGCTTTTTTATTTATAATGATGTTTTCTTGGGTAAAATTGGAGAGCCATGGCACATGCATACATTTCCGCCAGCAAATTTCGGCAGAAACTGTTTTTTTGTATAATATGTATCTCATTTTCTTATACAATGGATCGCCCACAAGAAAAACAAAAAACAAAGTTATTATCTTTATATGATTTATGTACAAAAAAAGTTGCTACGATGTCTGATTGGTCAGAAGATAAGGTGCCGGATAAAACACGGCAAAGAATTGCATACCTTCAAATGCAACATTTCATAGAACCAACAGTAACTATGGTGCCTGTTCCTGCTGTATGCATTAAAATTAACAATCCAGTTTTTGGAAAAGATACAATTTTTTATTGTTCACCAGCTTGTGGGTTCCAAAGTCCTGCTCATGTGTATTGTTATAATCAGAAAAAAGAAGAATGCGGTTGCATCCGGTCTTGTAAAAATAGTCCACCAGGTCAAATTACTTGTTTTGCGGTGAATTCAAAAAATGAGGATGAAATTGTATTTGGTCTGAATGGTAATATTATTTTCTATGATTGCAAGAAAAGTATAAAAAAAATAATCAATATAAGTGAGCAAGATATTTCTCAATTGTGTTGGGTTGGCGATACAGTGTGGGCTGCTGATACGAGAGGAATTTATAAGATTAAAAAAAAAGAACTGGTAGAAACGATTAAAATTAATACTTATTCTAGTTATCCCGTTGGATTATTTACTTATTCAGATAAAAAAACGTTAATTTGTTATATCAATGGTGCCATAAAAACAATTGATGGAGATAGCATTGTTGATGTAGAGCAGTTTACTGGCCGCATGTGTGCTGTTGATTTGAGCCCTAACAAAGAAAAAATATTACTCGCAGTTGATGAAACCCTGCAAGAATATGATATAGAAACAAAAGAAAGCAGAATAATTGGTAATGCTCCAAAAACGATTCATTTTTCACAGTGCTTGTATTTAGACAATAGAAAAGCCGTTACCGTTGATATTATGGGAGGCATTTTATTATGGGATCTGCAATATGCAATTGCTTATCCCGTCGAAGAAAAACGTTTTGCAGGCAACCGCCCTAATGCCTCTTGTGTTGCCTATAAAGATGGTTTGCTGGTTTATGATCAGAAATTAGTATCAATTGCGGCACTTTTGCAATTTATCGATGTACCATTGCCCAAACGTGTAGCTTTTGTAAAAAAGAATCTTGTCAGTCTGAGTAATTAGATAGGGTGCTGATTGCAATTTTTCCATGTTTTGTTATACTGTTTATATGCCAAACAATGCTGACCCAAAGGGCTTATTCGTGAATTTTGATCCAAAAAAAACTATCTTTTTGATTGACGGTTCTTCTTATCTATATCGTGCTTATTATGCACTTAGACCACTTCATACCCTTTCGGGTATTCCGGTCCAGGGGGTGTATAGTTTTTGCCGTATGATCAAGAAATTAATCAAACAATTTAATCCCGAATATATTGCTTTAGTATGGGACGCTCCTGGCAAAACAATGCGTCATGATATGTTTCAAGAGTATAAAGCAACCCGACAAGCACCACCATCAGATTTATTTGAACAAAAAAAATTCATTGTTACCTTTGCAGACTTAATTGGTCTTAAACAGATTGAAGTTCCTGGCATTGAAGCAGATGATGTGATGTACTCACTCGCTAAAGAAAGAACCAAAGAAACTGATACAGCAGTATTTATTACTTCAGATAAGGATATGGCCCAAGCTCTATCAGATAAAATAATTATATGCGATACATTCAAAGATGTGATCATGGATGCAAAAAAATTTGAAGAATTAAAAGGGTATCCAGTCTCAAGGGTACCCCTTTATTTTTCAATGCTTGGCGATACTTCTGATAATATCCCCGGCGTGCGTGGCATTGGTAAAAAGGGTGCATTTGAGTTGGTACAACAATTTTCTTCTTTAGAAGAGGTGTATGCTAACCTTGATAAAATAAAAAAACCACGGACGAAAAGTGCACTTGAGCAAAATAAAGATAATGCCTTTTTATCACGGGATTTATTTTTATTGCAATATCATCCAACAAAAATGAATAAAGAAGATCTTGCCTTTGATGCAGTAAACTGGAAAAAAGCACGACCTTTATTCAAAGAGATGAACTTCACAACCTTGCTTGCTGAGATTGATAGAGAAACTGGTGAAAAACCTGCGCCAGATATCCCTGCCGAAAAAAAAATGAGTCATTATGATTTTAAAACAATCACAAAAAAAGAAGAATTAGAAAAAATAGTAGAAATTCTAAAAGAAAAAAAAGTTTGTGCAATTGATACTGAAACAACCGGAATTGATCCATTGCGTAATGATTTGGTTGGTATTTCACTTGCGTGGAATGACCAAACGGCCTGCTATATTCCCTTTGGCCATAAAATTATTGACGAGCAATTAGAGTTCCAGGTAGTTATTGATCTGTTAAAACCAGTTTTGGAAGACCCAACGATTAAAAAATATTTGCATCACACTAAGTTTGACCAAAAGGTATTGTGGCAAGCCGGAATCACCTTGCAAGGTGTAGCCTTTGACTCATTAATTGCGGCCAAAGTGGTGCACAAAGAATGGGAAAAGATTGGCCTTAAACGATTGTCAGAAAGATATTTTCAAGAACCGATGCTAACGTATAAAGATGTGGTAAAAGATAATAAACTGCGCAATTTTTGTTATGTGCCATTGCAACTTGCAACACGCTATGCAGCAGCAGATGCACTGCAAACATTTAAATTGGTTCCGTTATTGCAAGAAAAATTAAAAATAGAAAACCTTGAAAAATTATATTACCAAGTGGAATTACCACTTTCACAATTATTATTTACTATGGAAACAACCGGTATTAGTTTAGATGCTAGTCACCTGGTTGATCTTAGTAAAAAAGTTACGCAAGAATTGCAAATCATTGAAGGGCAAATTTCAGCTCTGGCAGGCAAAGAACGTGCTGGTATTAATCTTAATTCACCACAGCAGGTTGAGCAATTATTGTTTTATGATTTAAAGTTAAATCCAGTCAAAAAAAGTAGAAAAACAAAACGTTTTTCTACGGATGCAACTGTACTAAAAGTATTAGCAAAGGAGCATCCAATTGCCGGTTTAATTTTAAGGTATCGTGAACTAGCTAAACTAAAAAGTACATACATTGACGCATTGCCTGGTTATGTGGTTTCAAAAACAAACAAAATTCATACGAGTTATTCACAAACTATGGTTGCAACGGGCCGGCTTTCAAGCTCAAGCCCTAACTTGCAAAACATTCCTACCGATGATGGCTATGGTATTGCAATTCGTGCTGCATTCAAACCGGAAGATGACCATGTATTTATTTCGGCTGATTATTCACAAATTGAATTACGTGTTTTGGCACAATTATCTAAAGATAAAAATTTGAAACAAGCGTTTTTAGAAAAAAAGGATATTCACTGCCAAACTGCATCAGGTTTGTTCAAGGTACCACTTGAGAGTGTTGCCCAAAAACAACGTCAGATTGGCAAGCGTATTAATTTCAGTATTTTGTATGGCCTAACCGCTTTTGGTTTAGCAAAAGATCTTGAGATTAGCCAAACACAAGCAAAAGAATATATTACTACCTATTTTGAGCAATATCCGCAGGTGCAAGAATGGATGATGCAAGTAATCGAAGAAACAAAAGAGAATGGGTATGTTTCCACAATGCTTGGTCGCAAAAGGCATATTCCCGGTATTTATGAAGGTAACAGAAATCTATACAATGAAGCATGCAGAGTTGCAATCAATACCCGTGCACAAGGCACTGCAGCAGACATTATGAAAATGGGAATGATTAATTTAGCAAAAGCATTTCAAGAACAAAATATTGATGCAAAAATTTTGCTCCAAATACATGACGAGTTATTACTTTCTGTTCCAGAATCACAAAAAGAAAAAGCACAAGAGATTACCAAACAAGTGCTTGAGTCGGTGGTGGACTGGGATGTGCCATTGCAAGTTACCACGCGTGTTGGTTTAACTTGGAAAGAAGTTACCAAGTAATCTTATTGTATAATGCAACGACGTTTTTTCTTTTTATATCGTTTTAATTCTACATTTTCTTTTGCACATCCAGGTTGCACAGGAATGTAACTTCCAGACTCAAGCTGATCATTAAAATAAGTAACTAAAGTTACCGCTTCAGAATCTGATAATGATTGTTTGCTTTTTTGTTTCTGAAGGATTGCTTGCAGTTTAATTTCTGTTGCATCTGGTTGCATTGCATTAATAAATGGAAAACAAAAAGAAAATAAAAGTAATAGTAAGTAAATCATGCAACTTTAAATATTATAAATCTTTTAAAATGTAATTACATTCTCGCAAAGCAGATGCAATAGTTATCTTTAGTTTTTTTTGAGTTTCATGTGGCGCTTCTATCTTAGTATACATTTCTACACGATCTTCTAATGGGATTGCTTTTTTGCACTCTTCTTGTAATTCCAATACTTCTTTAGTTGATACAGATTTCCAGCCTTCTTTTTTATGGTGTTCAACTTGTGCATTTAAACGAGCAAGGTGCTGCTTAGCATCAACCAATTGCTTTGGCTGTTCTGGTTGCATTGCAGTTAATGAAAGAATAAAAACTGCAAAAGTAAATAAAAATAATTTTTTCATAAAAATCCTAAATGGTGAAAAATGCTTTAAATGCAGCCTTAATTATATATTCTTTCTGCTTTATTGCAATAAACAGTGTTCGTTTTTCTTTTTGTATCCATCTGCTTTTCTGAGTTCTAAAATGCCTTTAGATCCTAAAGCTGGTGAAGTTACATGTTTTTCAATATGAGCAATCATAGGTCTCTCTTCTTCAACTAATTCCTGAAGGTCAGTAGGATACGATTCAAGAAGAGCAATTGTGCTTTCTATTTCTTCAATTACTTGTTTTTTTTCTTCCAAGAGTGCATTGGTAAATTCATTTTCCTCAAGTTGTAATTGTCCACGCTCTTGTGTATCGAGTTCATTTGTAGATTTAGGTGCTAACCGACTTTTAAAAGCTTTTGTCTCTTTTTCATGATTAGCTCGCATTTGGGCAACTTCGGCTTTTAAGTTTTTAATTTTATCTTGTAAATTAGGTTCAGGTTGATCCATTGCATTGAGCATGAGGCAAGCAAAAAAGAGAGGTGAGAAATAGATTTTCATGAAGTTCCTTTTATGAGTTATTTTGTTTTTTTCTTAATCCAAAGAATTTTCTAGGACTTTTACACTTGAGACTTCTTTCACTTTTTGCTTTGGTTAGTCCTTTATTTGTTGGTTTTGTAGTTCCAGAACTTTTTGACCGCTGTCTTTGAACTTTTGAAGCTACTGGTAATTCGTTTGCTTTATATTCTGGGTAAATATGGGCCAGATTAAGTTGCTTAGTTCTTAGCCGAGCCCTTAAATAAGATTTTTTGTCAGGATCGTGCTCTTTGTTTATTCTTTCTATTAACTCACCCATCAGTATGAGTTTTGTTGTTTTATCTAAAGCTCTTTTTATTTTCAGCGCATTTTTTTTTGGTGATTTTTCCAGAACCATTTTTAGTGTAGTAAGTTCTGTTAAGTTTAATTCCTCTAGAGGTATGGAGTTCCCAGAACAAGTGATAGAAGTAGATGGTTTGCATGCTGGGTGTGGATCAACATCCATTGCATGTAACGGTATAAAAAAGAAAAAAAAGAGTAAATATGATTGATTTGACATGAAGACTCCTGAGAAGTAAAAACAATAGTATAAAGAATACCTAAAGAAAGGGATAAAGCCAAAAGGTGAGACAAAAAGCCAATTATTGACATTTTTGCTCTTTTGGCCATAATGAGAAGTAGAAACCTGCATATCTGCAGGGAATCTTCACAAATTCGATAGAATTCAATCTAAAAAGGAAATCGATGGCAACCAGTAAATCGGGCGGTTCAACGGGAAACGGTCGTGATAGTCAAAGTAAAAGACTCGGCGTAAAAATTTTTGATGGCCATGTTGTAAATGGTGGTGAGATAATCGTTCGCCAGCGTGGGACTCGTATTCATCCAGGTCGTGGTGTGCGTCGTGCCGGTGATGATACTCTGTTTGTGGTAGCGCCTGGTGTGATTAAATTTCACTATGGTACAAAAGGACGTAAATACGTCTCTATTATTGCTCCTTAATTTTACTTAAAAGATTATTTTGCAAATTCGTTTTAAAAATGCCACTATCACTATGATACAAACACAGATTCACTCGCATGGAGAGTATCAATGATTAATTTCTTGAAATACCGAACTATTGCCTTATTATTTTCTTCCCTTGTTATTATTGGCACCGTTGGGCTCTATTTTTATAAAAGAACTGTTTACGGACAAGCATTTCGGTTTAGTGTAGATTTTACCGGTGGAACATCTGTCCGCCTTAAATTTGATGAATCTATTAACGCTGAGCAATTAGAGTCTATTTTGGCAAAAAATGGTTGGCCACAAGCCTCTACTCGTGAGTTTGCTGATACAAATGAAATAGAAGTTCGGGTACCAGAGGTTGAGGTCGATGCACAAGGACTAGGCGACCGTATTGCTCAGGCATTGCAAGAAGAATTATTAGGCAATAAAATTTCGGTACTAGCAACTGAGTCTGTTGGCCCAGGTGTTGGTAAAGCGCTCAGAACTAATTCTATCTATGCTATTGTCTGTGCCTTGCTGGTGATGCTTGGTTATATTGCAATTAGGTTTTGGTCGATTGGGTTTGCAGCAGGTGCGGTGTTTGCATTATTACATGATGCTGTAGTAATATTGGGTATCTTTATGATATTAGATTTAGAAATATCAAATGAAGTGATAGCCGCTATATTGGCTACATTGGGATATTCTATAAATGATACTATCGTCATTTTCTCTCAAATACGAGATACGATAAAGTCTATGAGTGACCGTTCACTTTATGATATAGTAAATATAAGTTTGAATAAAACATTTCGCCGGACTATTTTAACAAGTATTTCAACTGGATTAACCGTTGGTGCTTTGTTTGTATTTGGTGGTCCAGTCTTGAGAAATTTTTCGCTGGCAATTTTAATAGGCATAGTTTTTGGTACATTTTCTTCAATTTATGTGGCCAGCCCTGTTATGCTGTTATTACAAGGTAAAGAATAATAACATTGAAATAATTTTTACCAAGTTTCTTATAGTTTAATGAAAATAATCTTTTCGTTTAGTTTTTTAATTTCAGTAGGATTTTTGTATGGTTTTTTGTGTTTTGTCTAGGAGTCTTTAATGAAAAAGCAAGATCCTAAGGATCAATCTCTTGATACATCTGCGTCAACGCGGGAAAAGAAGGATCAAGAGGTCTCCGCTACTATTGCCAAAGCTAAGGCAAAAACACGCCCTATTAGTAAAACAACCACCCCTGAGGAAAAACAAACACAACCAAATGTTCCCAAAGTAATAAGAAAAAAAGAGCCGGCTATCGATAAACCAGTTGGTTCGGTAGAGGCTAAAAAACAAAATCCTGCCCCCAAACCTACACAACAAGTATCAGAAAAAAAGGAACAAGAAGCACGGTCTGACTCATATGGGTCACACTATTCTCAGAATCGTGATTCTGGTCATCGTGGTAATCGTCATCAATCCTCAAGACCTGTCAAACGTCCTTTTCGACCACGTGATAACAGGTATGATGAATTAAAAAGAGCCAATATTGAAGATCTTTCATTATATGATTTGAATTTATATGCACGACGTTTAGGTATTATTGGTGCTGGTTATTTAAAAAAAGATAAATTAGTAGAAAAAATACAGTATGTCTTGGCTCATCCTGAAATGGAATTGGAAGTTGAAGGTGTTTTAGAAAAATTACCTGACGGTTTTGGTTTTCTGCGCTCAGCGGCCTATGATTATATTTCCGGCCCAGATGATGTGTATGTTTCCCCTTCCCAGATTCGCCGTTTTGGCCTTAGAACGGGAGATACTATTAAGGGAGTAATTCGAAAACCAAAAGAAGGCGAGAAATATTTTGCACTTTTGAAAATTGATACAATTAACTTTGATGATCCGGTAAAAATGGGTGATCGCTTCCCTTTTGAGAGGTTAACGCCACTGCATCCTAATGAAAAACTTAACCTTGATGGTGATCCAGAGACAATATCAACACGTATTATGGATATTTTTACCCCAATTGGTAAGGGCCAGCGTGGGTTGATCGTAGCTCCTCCTAAGGTAGGTAAAACAATTTTATTAAAAGAGATCGCAAAGGCCATAATAAAAAACCATCCGGATATTTATTTAATTGTCTTTGGTGTAGATGAGCGCCCTGAAGAGGTTGAGGACATGCGTCGAACCATTCGGGGAGCACATGCTGAGGTTATTAGCTCCACCTTTGATGAATCAGCAGAAAGGCACGTTCAAGTTGCAGAAATGGTTTTGAGTAAAGCAAAACGTTTAGTTGAATCCGGCAAAGATGTGGTAATTTTGCTTGATTCTATTACTCGTTTAGGCCGTGCCTATAATACCGTTGCCCCTGCATCAGGGAAAGTTCTCACTGGGGGTATTGATGCAAATGCCTTGCAAAAACCAAAACGATTTTTTGGTGCAGCGCGGCGAACAGAAGAAGCCGGATCATTAACGATTATCGCAACAGCTTTGGTTGATACCGGTTCTCGTATGGATGAGGTAATTTTTGTAGAATTCAAAGGTACGGGTAATATGGAAATGTATATGACTCGTAAACTTTCTAACCGTCGTATTTATCCTTCTTTTGATGTTTTACTCTCTGGTACTCGTCGTGATGATTTGCTACAAACTGAAGAGGATCTAAAAAGAGTTTGGGTCTTGCAGAAGTTTTTAGGAACGATGAATACTATCGAGGGAATGGAATTTCTTATCGATAAGATGAAAAAAACAAAAACAAATCGTGAATTTTTAGAATCGATTAATAAAAATGGTAAAAAAACAAGTTGAAAAAATCTATTTATTATTTTTTGCTTTGTACCCTTTTGCTTGCTTAAGCATGCAAATTGAAAGTTATAGCAAGGTGGGTTATTGTAGACCTAAAGAGGCAATTTCTATCAATAGTAAATAATTTCCATTTGTTGCTTATTTAGTTCTTAGAAAACAAATAAATAAAGAAAAATTGTGTGTACCTCTAAGAAAAAGTAAGATTTCTGTCATAGTTGATGGTTCAACATTCACTTTAGATACTGATGAAACGTTTCGGGACAATAACGGTAAATACTTTTACCATGATTTAGAGGCAGCTTATGTTTGCAAAATACCAGTGATACATTTGGTTTATAAAGATTAATCTATTTTTTACTTTCTATTTATGTTTTTGAAAATACTCAATTGTTCTTTTTAATCCTTCATCTAAAGAAATTTTAGGTTCCCAGCCAAGCAATTGTTTTGCACGAGTAATATTCGGTTTTCGTTTGGTTGGATCATCTTGAGGCAATGCTTTAAAGCAAAATTCTACTCCCAAAATCATATCCTTTACTTTTTGGGCTAATTCTAAAATAGTATATTCATCCGGATTACCTAGATTAACTGGGCCCGTAATCTCTGGATCCGTTTCCATCATAGCAATAATGCCATCAACCAAATCATTCACATAACAAAAAGACCGTGTTTGGCTGCCATCACCATAAATAGTGATTGGTTTTTTTTGCAGTGCTTGGCAAATAAAATTACTTACCACGCGCCCATCATCAGGGCTCATGCCAGGGCCATACGTATTAAAAATGCGAATTACTTTTACTTTGACACCATACTTGCGGTGATAATCAAAGCATAATGTTTCTGCGCATCTTTTTGCCTCATCATAGCAAGCGCGTGGACCGATTGGGTTTACGTTGCCCCAATAATTTTCTGTTTGCGGATGTTGCAGTGGATCACCATACACCTCAGAGGTTGATGCTTGCAAGATGCGTGCGTTATGTTGTTTTGCTAGTTCTAACATGTTGAGCACACCAATGACACTTGTTTTGGTAGTATGTACTGGATCTTGTTGGTATCTTTTTGGTGAAGCAGGAGAGGCTAGATTGAAAATCCAATCAATTTTTTGATCTAGGGTGATTGGTTCAATAATATCATGCTCAATAAAGACAAATCGAGGTTGAGAAATAAGTTCCTGTATATTTTTGCGATAACCGGTTAATAAATTATCAATCGCAATGATTGTATGGCCTTGACCATGCAATTTTTTGGACAAATGGCTGCCAACAAAACCTGCTGCCCCGGTAATTAAAATAGTTTTAGCGCAGGTTTGTGTAAAAAAAAGTATAAATAAAACGATGCTGCTTTTATTGCTCATCAGGAATCCTCTTTCTTAACTGTTTGTTTTCGTTTATTATTACAGAGAAACGTAAAACCGCAAACACTGGAGGAAAGAATGAAAAAAATACTTTTGTTATTTTTTATTTTAAATGCAACTGCTATGGATTCTACAACAAGATCTTGTACTATACGAGAAACAAACAAATGTAATTCTTGGTGGCTCCGTCTTTTTGGTAATGTAAGCAATAGTTATGCAATTAATCAAAAAACACAAGAACGCTTCAAAATTCTTGATGTGAATATAGTGTATGATCATCTGGGAAGAGAAAATAAATACAAATATTTTTATACTGTAAAACTATTATTAACCAATCCAAATTTTACCTTTGAGCAGTCAGGAAAAGAAGTTCCAAAAATTATTTGTCCACATCTTAATATTGTCCAAAATTCTGACCAAATGCAGTTCATTAACTTAGAAGATAAAGAAGGGGATCCCGATTTGGATGATGAGCATTTAGTTGAACAAATTGGTCGGAAAAATCTTCAGGACACTCGCCCTATCAAGCGTATAAAAAGAATAGATTTGATAGTGTATAAAGTAGGTCAACAAGCAAAAAGTAAGAAACAAGAATGAAAAAATTTCTTTTAATTTTTATTGTTCTAAATGCCGCAGCTATGGAAAAACCAAAAATAGAAATCAAAATAGCAAGTCTGTTGGACCGCGTTTGGTTTCGGCTTTTTGGAGGAGGTATGCACAATGAATATGTTGAAAATAAGCATACTAGCCAATGGTATAAAGTCTTAGCAATGAGTTATTGCATCAATCATTATAAAAGAGTACCAAAAACTCAAAAACTAGATATGGTTGCGAGTTTAGAACTAAAACATGAACATTTTACTTTTTTACGTCCTTTGCAAGGCGAAACGTATACGCATGAAAAAAGAGATATTTTTCGTAGAGTACCTAGCTCTATCTTAAAATCAGAAGATGGTTTGTTATATTTAGATTTTATGAAATTAAAAGGGTATGATCCCGACCAAATGGATGATATTTTTTCTCGCCATTTTGATGCAGCAACTATTAATGCAACCTTGCCGACTAAACCAGTTGTAAAAATAGTAATGCTTATCGATAAAGTGTCAGTAAAAGAAATTGAACTATGAAAAAACAGTTTTGTTTATTGTTCTTTTTAATAAATATTATCCATTGCATGGAACCAGATCCTTCAGAAGATAAAATTGCATATTGGCAGTTGAGTGATCATCCAGAGCCAGTAAAGTTATTACAACGAATTACTACCTCCCAACGATTTGGTCTTTTACAACAACTAGATCCCTACCTCAGATGGGATCGTGAAAATTTTACTACTATCGTAAGATTAATGTTAGCAAATAAAGAAGGTTCTATTTACCTAGAAAATAATACTCAGAAACTAAGTAAAGTAACTCAAACTGCCATCATGTACAGGTTTGTTGAATTTCCCCTAGCCAGAACACTTATTCCAAGCCCAAGTATACAAAAATGTGAAAAAAGCCCGTGGGATAAAGAAATCTTAGCTTGGAACAAGCCAGGAACAAAATCTGTTTGTATCTATGATTTTAGCCATTGTGTAGATACGGATTCTTTAATTCTCAGAGAGATGGAAAAAAAGGGAGATGAGCTTGCACAAAATGATGCTGAAAATATCGGAAAAACAAAAGATATTAAATGTGCGGCATTGCATCCTAACAAAATGATAATTGCCACTGGTGGAAAAACAGGAGTTCATGTTTTTCAAAAAGAAAAAGAACAGGGGTACCAAAAGGTTGCTCTACCAAGCTGTGAAGTAACGGCACTTGCGTTTGCTCCCACTAACGAACTTATTGCAGCGGGCTTGCGGACTAGCTTTTGTGGTGGAACTGAACACAGAGGAACACATGTGATTATGTGGTACCAAGAAAATGATAAATGGCAGAAGTTAGATATCTTACATCCTTTACCATTTAAACCTAACGTTGAAAAAGTTTCATCCCTTTCTTTTAGCCAGGATGGTTTATTCCTCTTTATTGGCTACCATAGTGGAAAAGTTTTTAGTTGGAAAAAAGAAAAGAATAATTGGAAACAATATTCAAAAATAACAAAAATGAATCATGAGATACGAACTCTTGCATGCAGTGAGGATGGATCATTACTAGCTGTTGGTGATGATAATTCAATTAAATTGTTCCGTATTTCTCCGCGTAAAGATAGATTTTTGGGCCAAGAAAGAGAGTTTTTTTCTGTTGATCATATTGTTACCATACAATTAAAAGATGAATTGCGTTATTCGTTAGCTCTCGATAATGATTTACTGATTGGTAGATTTGATACATTCTTTTCAAGCATAAAGATTGCAAAATGGGATCTTCAGGGTCTTAAAAAAAGGGCAGCCCTAAAAAAAGATTTAAAAGCATCACTGGCGTATATTCGAACAAATAAAGATGGCCATTCAATTCATCTAAAGGATTATAAAACATGAAAAAAATAATTTTATTATCAACTTTGAGTTATTATGTCTTTTTATTTGGGATGGTAAAACCTGAAATTCCGGGGGTAAAAAAACTAAATGAAAAAGGTTCAGCAAAGCCTTTGTTAGAGCTACCAGTTACATTCCAACAGGATTTTTATAAAAAATTTGAATCTATTTTGAAAAAACATGCTGAGCTACCTTTTGTTCAACAATTTATTCCAAGATTGAATGCTTATAAATGTGAGTATCCAGCAAATTCAATTGGATTTCCTTTAGGCATAGACTTATCTCC
The DNA here is from genome assembly GCA_029262615.1 of Candidatus Babelota bacterium. Classification (GTDB taxonomy): domain Bacteria; phylum Babelota; class Babeliae; order Babelales; family Vermiphilaceae; genus JAJCZD01. The sequence continues at coordinate 115,552 of JAJCZD010000005.1, read as the reverse complement.
AGAAGTATTGGATTCTGCATGTTTCATTTTTGCTGAACCTATCGATACTAATGGACCTTTCGAATCAATTCCTGAATTTGGGTTGAAACTTAGTGAAGGTGTCATTGTAGACTGTTTTAATGCTTGTGATGGTTTTGTTAAAGATAAAGAGGGTAAAATTTATTTTCTAGTTAAAAAGAATAATTTAGATACTTATTTTCCTGTAAAAGAAGTAATTATTTTTTATTACCTGAATAAGTAATAGTAAACATTGAAAAGATTTAAAAGCATCTCTGGCGTATATTCAAACAAATAAAGATGGCCATTCAATTCATCTAAGGGATTATAAAACATGAAAAAAATAATTTTTATATTACTTTGTACAATAATTAATTCATTTTCTATGGATTTGCTCACTTGGGTAAAAACAGAAGACGATGAATTAAACAAAGTACCAAATATAATTGAGAAAAAGGTTGGATTATACCAATCTGTTTGCTCTAGAGAAGAAGATGTTGAAGTTGTAATTAATAAAAGAATTTCAATAAAAGAAGCTTCCATTTTTTGGCAATTAGAAAAAATTGTTTTTAGAACAACTCAGATAGATAGATCAGGGGTATTTTCTGCACCTTGCCACAAGCCTGTAGGTTTAAAAATAAAATCTATAGATGGAAAATTAATTTGGAAGGGTCAAGAATATGAATCTCTTCAATTACAGCCTGAAGAGACTAATGTCATTTATATTCCTGGTAGGTGTGAGTTTTATACTAATAAGCACAAAGAATTATTTTTGAAAACAGATCAATTTCCAACAAAAAGAGAAATTGTAGGTATTTACCTTACTACAAGATTTAATTGTTTAGGACCATTATCAGATTTGACTGAAAAGATACTTGGAAGGGATAAATCCGAAAATTTAATCTAAAATATCCAAATCAAGAGCAGAAAAGTCTTTATTCTTAGCTTTGTAATTACCAACAAAAGCAATCATACCGGCATTGTCGGTGCAGTATTGTGCTGATGGGGTAAAAAATTGTTTACCATGCTTAGTACAAAATTCTTTTAACTGTTCACGGATATAGTTGTTGCAGGCAACGCCACCAACGAAGGCAACTGCTTTGACCTCAGGATACCTTTTGAAACCAAGTTTTAATTTTTGTTTGAATACATCACAGATTGCTACAAGCAGCGAGCTAGCAACCTGTTCTTTCAAAATTTTATCATTCGGTTTTAAAAATGTTTTTGTTTTCAGATCATAAGCACCGCGTTTGACCAGATCATATAACACTGCTGTTTTGAGGCCAGAAAAACTAAAATCAAAACTATTGGATTTTGGCCGCGGGTAATTGAAGTAATCTTTGAAGTTTGCCTTTTGAGCCAACTTTTCAATTTCTGGGCCACCGGGGTAAGGCAGGCCAATTAATTTTGCAATTTTATCAAACGCCTCACCGGCTGCATCATCAATCGTTTGACCAATTAACCTAAACTTGCCAAAATCCTCAACTAAATAAAATGATGTATGCCCACCGGATGCAGTAATGCATAAATACGGAAAGGGAATGTCGTTTTCAATCTGTGCAGAAAATACATGACCCTCCAGATGGTTTATGCCAATGATCGGTTTATTAAGAGCCCATGCAAGGCCTTTTGCAAAACATAAGCCTACTAATAATGCTCCCGGCAACCCTGGCTTGGAAGTAACGGCAATTGCATCAATATCTTTTAATTGCACACCTGCTTTTGTGAGTGCTTGCTCAACAACAGAGTTTATTTTTTCCAAGTGGGCACGAGAAGCAACCTCAGGAACCACGCCACCATAAATAGCATGTATTTCCATCTGAGAAAACAGTTCGTTTGAGAGCATTCCTTTTTGGCTATCATAAACGGCTGCTGCAGTTTCATCACACGAGGATTCTATAGCTAGTATTTTTTGTCCCATGACCTATGTTTTTCGAGTGTGTTTTTTTAATGCTCGGTTTTTAATTTTTTGTTGTGCTATTGCATGAAAAGGATCTAATCGTAATGAGGCTAATACATATTGTATTGATTGTTCATGCAATTTTTCTTCTGAGCCGGCTAAATCCAAAATATTGTTTTTTATATAAATGGTAGGTAATTGCAAAACCTCACCACCTTCTATTTTGTCAATATATTCAGGATCAAAACAAATAATAATTGCTTGATCTGGAATTTTTCCAGTATCGGTTGGAAGGGCTAGTTCACGAACCTGCCATTTTCGTTCTGATTTTAATAATGTAACTTCATAGAATTTATACGCTTGACCCTGATTTATGCACGCATAATCAACCACATTATCCTCGATCATCTGAAAAGAAAAGGTTGGAGTGATAAGGATATAAAAATGGCTTCGGTATTTATTTTCTTCAAATTCAAAGGTGACGGTATTGTCTTTTATGCAGCAGGGAATTTTATTGCCACCACAATAAATGCGTACATTAGGGGCTGCATTGAGTACTGTTGGAAATGAGATAGCTCCTGTAAAGAGAGTTTTGTCAACAAAGGTAAATATTTGGCTCACACAAAAACAGATAAGAAATAATAGCTTTTTCATAGTAAATCCTTAACGACTTTTATTCTTGAGGCTTATTTGAGATTAAATAGTTCGTAATGGTTCGACAAGCTCACCACGAGCAGAACTCTCTAACCATTTGTCCTGAGTTTATTCCAAGGGTGGGAACTATATCTAGTCCTGACTTCTTGTTCACTTGAGACCTCATTGCCATAATAGCTTATATTTTGTATATTATAGTATACAAAAAAGTCAATTTTTTCCACCATCAAAAGCAAAATTTATAAATGAAGATAATCGCTAAGAACAAAAAAGCCTTTCATGAATATGATATTTTCAGCACTATTGAGGCAGGTATTGTCTTAACTGGTGATGAGGTAAAATCACTGCGGGCAGGCCAAGCTAATTTGACTGGTTCTTTTGCAACGGTGCATAGTGGTGAAATTCAATTACTTAATATGCATATTTCCCCTTATGCAAAAGCATACCGCATTGATGAAGAGCAAGCGCGCCGCTCTCGTAAATTATTATTGCATCGGCGGGAAATCAACAAGCTTGTTGGCCAAATTTCCAAAAAGGGAATCACGCTGGTACCACTCAAGATTTATTTTAATAAAAAGAATTATGTTAAAGTTGAGATTGGCCTTGCACGGCATAAAAAGGCTGCTGGTAAGAAACAGGCCCTGAAAGAACGAGATATCAAACGACAAACATCTCGTGAATTAAAAGATGTATATAAATATAAATAAAAATTCTTTTTTTATATTTTATTAAGTAATTAGAAGAATTTCTTTTTGCTTGGTAAACAACACTTAACTTCTAAGTTTATTTAGCTTTTTCATTAGGGGTAGCTTGCCCCACCCCTAACAACCTAGGCACCAACTTTCCCTTGGATCCCTCTCGCGCAAAAAGTCGCACACACGCCACTTACTAAGACGTGGCTTCGGTGCTCTTCGCGCTTATCGGATCGAAGCGGAATTTAAGAAAATCTAAATCCCGATCATCCTGAGTGTTTTTGCAAAGCAAAAATGTATCGAAGGGCCTGCCTGCCCGGCGAAGCTTGGCGTAGACTGGAGCTTGTCGAAGGATACGAACATTATTACAATTAAGACATGAAATTAATGTTATTAAATGTTTTTATTACTTTATTTCTATCCTGCCAACAAGCATTTATCATCGATCCGGTAGTTGATTGCACGGCAGACCCGGATGATTTATATACACCTATGCTGCATGTCGAGTTAACTGAAAAGCGTTATAATCCCCGTTGTTATCAATTATTGTTTAATGAAATAGTAACCATTGTTGCTCGACAAGATGAAAAAGTGAAGGTTGAAATACCAAATATCTATTTCTACGGTTCATGCAGGAATGTGCTTCAGGGAAATAGTTTTTGGATATGCAAAAAAAGCATTTGTTTGCTGGATGGTTTAAAAAAGGAAGATGGGATAAAAATTCCACCAATAACATTTGATTATCTTAATTATTATAACAAAATTGTCACATTGGTTTATCCTTTTTATGACCCGGTTACTAAAAAAATATATTCGGCTGGAACAAAGTTTGTATTAACAGGTAAACCAAAAAGAGATTGTTATTCAGTTTTTATTTTTGATTCACAGAGTTTTTGTTTTAAACAAACCAAAATCCCAAAAGATCTTTGTTTGTTATATCAAGCAAAAACAACTCAAGAAAAAATAGACGATTTTCTTTTTATCCTCAAACAATGGACAAACCTTGATGGAGGCTATATTCCCTATGTGTGGGGAGGCTCCAGCTTTTGTTATGTTTTGCAACAAGACCAAAATCCACCAGATTGGATAGCTCAGTGTGGGTTTGATTGTTCGTGCATGATTACTCGTGCGGCTCAAATTGCAGGCCTGCCATATTTTTTTAAAAATTCCACAACATTGCATCAGCTTTGCACACCAATACAACCACATGATTTTGTACACAATGGTGATATTATCTGGTTTGCGGGGCATGTGATGATTGTTGCTGATATTATAAAGAACCTGATTATAGAATCCCGTGGTTATGGCGCTGGCTTTGGAAGGGTTCATGAAATTCATATTTCCAAAATTTTCCAAAATATACATACATTTTCAGAGCTCATAAATGCTTATAAAAAAAATGAATCAGTATGGCTATTACATGCAGATGGTACGCCAAGACTACAAATAAAGGAATTTATGATTTTTAATCTTAAGCAATTAATTTGATTTCGATTTTATTTTTATTTATGTTGCTAGAAATGTAATAGATAAAAAAGGATTAAAATGAACAAACTGATGGTTATATTTTTTATGTTTATGGTGTTCTTTGGTTTTACTAAAGAAGATGATGGGCAACACTACGATAAACATTCAAACAATCAATTTGAATCCTCTAAAAAATCTATTAGGTTAATCGAAAATCAACTAAAAGAAAATTTTATTGTTTATGATATCGGTTGTGGAACGGGGAAATTAGCATATTGGCTTGCAAAAAACAAAGTTCCAAATGGCAGCGTTATAGGTGTAGACCTATCAGCAGATAGAATTAAAACAGCCAAAGAAAAACAATATAATGAATATGCTAATACTGACAATCTTCATTTTGTTGTTGGCGATGCGCAGAATCTAGAGCTGAAAGAAAATAGTGCTGATTTGGTTACCTGTTTTGCTTGTTTACATTTTGTTCCAGATCATAAAGCTGCATTTACTTCAATGGCATCATGTTTAAAAAAAGATGGTCTATTAATGGCAACGTGTGCTCCAAAAAGATATATTTCAAAACATCCTTTTTTACAAGCAATGATTCAAACAGCTCAAGAAGCCGAATTTAAAGACCACATTAAAGGGGAATTTACTAATTCTATATATACTGCAGACATTGCAGAATGGGATCAGCTTGCCAAGGATTGTGGTCTGGATATTCTGGAAAATGGCATTATAACACGCACCTATACATTTGATACGAAAGAAGATTTTAGTGGCTTCTTACTAGGATGGTTGGTTGGAGTTAAAGGGTTTTCAGAACTTCCCAAAGAAATCCAACCAGTATTTTTGAAAAAAACAATAGAGAATTACTTAACATTACAGCCAAAAGTAGAAGGTCAGATAATCTACAAAATATCCGGGGTTCGATTACTAGCAAGGAAAAAATAATGAAAAAAATATTATTAGTAAGTTTAATTATAATTTCTTTTATTAGAGCAATGGATGAAGATACTTTTAAAGACGATCCATATCACCAGAACTCAGATCCACAATTTATATCTGCAAAAAAACACTTTGCTGCTATTGCTGATAAAGTAAAACCAAATTGGCATATTTTGGATGCAGGCTGTGGCACCGGAAGATTATCACATTGGATGGCTAAGAAAGTACCACAGGGATGTGTTGTTGGTTTTGATAAAGATGACAATAGGATTTCGACAGCAATTACCAAATTAAAAACAGAATATGCTGACGTTAACAATTTAGGATTTATTCGTGAAAATGCAGAAAAGGCCAGGTTAAAAAATAGCAGAATTGATTTGACTACCTGTGTTGCTGCTTTGCATTTTATGGAATATCAAAAACAAAAAAAAGCTATGCAAAATATGGTACATAATCTAAAGCCGGGTGGTATACTGCTTCTTACCTGTTTGGAAACACATGTTCATCCATATGAAGAACCATTAATGACTACTGCTAAAGAATTTGTTCGCTCAGACGAAGAAGATAAACCTGAATCTTATGATCATACTGTTGAATCCTTGACACAATTAGCTGCAGACTGTGGTTTGAATGCTGAAGTTTCTTCACACGCACTTACATGCGATTTTGCCAACGAAGAAGAATTTGCGGGCTTTTGGAAAGGTTTTTTATTTACCATAAAACCGTTCAAAGATATTAAAGCAGAACAGCAAGATGCCTTTTTAGAGAAAGCAATTCAACGATGCTTGGAAAAAGTTCCAAAAAAAGATGGTAAAATTATTTATGGTGGGGTGCCACTGCTTAGATTAATTGCAACAAAAGAATAAAATGAAAAATATTTTTTTGTTGCAATTATTTTTATTTGCTACCAAAAGGGCTAAATGAAATGTATTTTTTTCTTTGTACTTATTATTAGCTCTCTAAAAGCACAAGAAGTTTCAATTGAGGGTCTGAAGTCATATGTAGATGGCGTCTTATTTATTGAAGAAAAAGATGGTGCTCATCGTTTGTGGACCATTCATGATCTTCTGAAAGAATGGCATCATTTGCCAATCGATATACGAAAGGCCATTGAGCAGGTCAATTTACATTCTATTCAGCCAGAAAAGAAATTAAGGTGGGGAGATGACCCATTGTTACAATATGAATCAGATGAGGGTTAATAACTCTATTTTTATCATATTTGGCATTAACCGGTTGCCAAATTATCAAAATTAATCTAAAATAGTGATATAAATCGTGATTTGGAGGTTTTCAACAAAGCTTATGAAGAAGTTTACTATATTACCATTTTTATCTATACCTTTTTCATCATGTAGGCGTGAAGATTATTTAAATTAAAAATATAATTTAATGAAAGGGACAATTATGAAAAAACTAATACCATTTTTATTTGTAACAAGCTTATTCTGTATGCAAGAAGAAAAGACTGCAGGAATAGAATCTGTCAACAAATCATTTGGACTGTTATTAGATACTTTTGAAGAAACTCTTGTTTTTGGAGTTTCTCCTTCTGTAATAAACAAAGGTCTTTCAGATGGCCAATATCTGGATAATCATTTATTACAGAGAGCCCAGGCTATTGTTACTAAAGTACCTGAAAGTAAACTAAAAGAAGAAATTTTAGCAAAAATACAACGATTAATTAATGAAAAGAAAAAAGACCTTAACACAGCTCAAGGTTCTTCTGCACAACCAAATGAAAAAACAGATCCTCATTCAGAGTTAGAAACTCAAGAGGGTTAATCGAAAATAACTAATTTTCGCAAACAAAAAAATGATTAAAAGGGTCATTATGAAAAAGCAATTACTATTATTGGTAGGTTTCACCAGTTTCCTTTTTACAATGGAACCTGATATAACTGCAGATCAAAAAGGTAAAGAAAAAGTAGGTTCCATACTAAAGGAAATTACCCTTAAAAAAGAAGTAAAATATATTGAAACAAGTTCTCAAGGTAACTTTGCTTTTATGCATTACAAAGATAATTCTGGTGCCTTAATAAATATGCAAACCGGAAAAGTAATGCGAGCTTTTAAAGAGTTACATCAGTCTTATAATGCACCATGTGCACGGTTTAGCCCAGATGAAAAGTTGCTGTCATTAAACGGTGTTCATACAAATATTACGAAGAATGGGCAAGCGTTAAAAGGTGCATGTTGGTTATTACTCAATTTAACAGACCACGGGAAAATGGTTGAAGTAGAACAGGATGCAACTTGTGATCATCAATTTAGCCCAAAGAGAAACTGTTTAATGCTCAGTTTAGCGCACGATAAGAGAAAAATACTGTATACATTCGTCAATAATGGCAGTCAATTCTATTCTCTAGTTCAGCAATTTGAAGATACCGAAAACTTTTCTTTCAGCCCAGATGGGGATTTGTTGTATCTCACACAAAAGGTTCAAGGTCAACCAGTAAGCCGCTTATTTCATCTTACCAGGCCAGTTACATTAGAAAAATTTGAAGGAATTGCCCATGGAGCATTTACACAAAATAATATGCTGCAGATAGTGCAAAGAGGCAAATTAAGAACAATTGATCCAAATAAATATGAATACGTTAGACGGTTTAATGAAGCACGTCGACCAAAACAAGATCAACTCGAAACAATAAAACGACAAGGAAAAACAAAGTTAGAAACTGAGTTATCTTCTTTACAGCAAAAGGGTAGAGAATTTCAACAAAGAAACGTAACAAAAGCAAAACGTGGCTTGATAAGATCACTCTTCAGTTTTGTTGGTAGTAGTTGTGTAACTGCATTTAGTGCATGGAATTGGCTCAAAGGGGACCAAGAAAATAAGAGTCAAAATGCAATGCTCACTGGAATGGGCGCTGGCCTAACGGTTGCTTCTGGATACAGAACGGTACAAAACTTAATAGATTACAGAAATGCAAAAAAAGCATTAGGCCAAGAAAATTAATGCATTTTCTGAAATAAACTGATAAAATTTAATTATAATTCTTTTTGATTTTTAGCTATTTGGCTAAAATAAGGGACATATGAAAAGAATCTTTTTTTATTCATTACTTTTATTTGCATTCTCTTCTTTTACTATGCAGCCGGATGATGTAGAAGAAACTGCTGAAGTTATTTTCTCTGTAATTGACCGTTTGTTTGCAGAAAATCAAGGGCATCAAGCTCCTGTTTTAGAGTCTGAAATTAGCATTCAAGGGCGTCCTGGTCTTTGGCGACGGGTTCGTTATGGTGGAAGAACTATATTACGTGCCGCTGACCAGACTGCAAGAAACTATGAAAGGCAACAAGAAGGTAACGAATTTGTTCAAAGGCAAAGCCCAAAACTGGATAGAAAACAAAAAAGAAAAAAATCATCAAAAAGTAAAGAAAAATTAAAACACGCAAGAAGGCAAGTTCAAAATTTTTTTAAACCGAAAATAGAAGAAAAGACATTTGTAGCGTCTATAACCGAAGATCAAAAAATATTTCTAAATTGGCTTTCTAGGCAAACACATTATCCTGCAAAAGATATTTTGAACACAAAGGTAAAAAATCCCCGAAAGCTTTTTGGTCATATTATTAAAGGAAATGAACAAATAGATGGAAAAGTAGCTGAAGTTTTAGCACGATTATTTTCTCAAAGTGTATTTCCTGCTTTTCCTTACGATTCAATTTCACAGATAGAGGAAATAACGGGTTTAAGTTATGAACAAATTTATGATACAAAACTTGATAACAGTAATGTACCATTTGGGGAGATAATTGCAGCCACTTATGGATGGGAATCATTTACGTTAAAAAGTATCTTTATAAAAAAATACATCCATAAGCATACGGTATCAATAATAAAAGACATTTTACCATTAGACCAAGCAACAGTTGAAGCTGATCCAATAATTACCCCATACAATTTCCACAAACCAAGATTATTTAATTATCGACAATTTAATCCTGATTCGATAAGACAGATAAGAGAGCAATTTTATAATTCTTATTTTGGTAAAGAACAAAATTTATCTCCTAGTGGGTTACCGGTATTTCCCGAGGAAGGCGCATCAGATAAGTTAGTTAGGAACTGTAAAATAGCAACCTATATTGCACGGAAAAAAGCCACTGAACAATGGGTTTTAAAAAGTAACTTAGCTCAAGCTGCAAAAAGGAAATCATATATTTCTGGCGGATTTTTAGTTGTTAATAGTATTCTAAGTGCAATAGGATTGTATACTTTAAAATCAATGATGCATGATGAGGAAACATCCAATACCAAATTAATTTTCGGTTTGAGTGTAACAACCATGAGCTCAGTTTTGGCATTTAAAACGGCAAAAGACACTGTTAGTAATTATAAAGGATACAAAGAAGCAAAACAGGCAACAAATAAATTGGAACAATTCACGGCTGGAATTTATACTATTTTCAAAAAATTATTCGCTGATTCTAGATGCCCAACGTGTTTAGATAAACTAGAAGAAGTTGATTTATCACAAAATTCGTTAGAACAGTTGCGTTGCTGCCAAAACTTTATATGTGGTAATCATTTGCAAACATTATATGCACAAGAAAAAGTTTGTCCACTCTGTGCAGATCCTAATCCGTAATTGGAAAGTACGAGTATCCAAGAATTATCAGTGGAAATAGGCTTTTTTACTAGTCATGCTGTCTTGACAAAAACACCTTAAATCTTTACAATTAGAATATCTTTGAAATTTCCGGGGGCGTACTGGTTTCGACGGGTTATTGCCTGTTTTTGGAGCATGCCGAGCGTTGATTGAGAACTCGTTAAAAGTACAATCAAAAACAATAAATGCAGAATATAATTCTGAAGTAGGATTTGGACATGGTGGTGCTTTAGTACTTGCCTAACTCAATTCCTGCCTTGCTAATTGGCTCTTCTATTGGTTGATTAGCTCGTATAATTAGATAGAACTGCTCATGCGAGCTTCTGTAGTTTGGTAACATGAGCAGTATACGAAGCTACCCTGATAACAGTTCTGTGTTCTTGAGGTTGTTATTAGGTATATTCAAGGACTTAGCATGGAGTGCCAAAGGCATGTTGTGATTCGGACATGGGTTCGATTCCCATCGCCTCCACCATACTTCGCTTATCCGGGCCTTCCGGCTCGGCAAGCTTCGTATGGCAGGCCTGTACTTCGAAACTTCTTGACCGGCATAGCTCAAAGAGCGACGACTGTTAGCGAGTAGTGGCCATTTTACTAAAAAAGAGATTAAATATTTGTAAAATTGAGAATACATAAAGATTTTAATTTTAAAGGTACCAATGAAAAAGATAATTGTATTTTCAACATTCTTTTTAATGTCTTTGGCATGGGTTAAAATAGAAGGGAAGAGTATGCAAAACAAACATATCGTAGTAGTAATATTAGAAGCAAAACCTGGAAGTGAAGACGTTTTAAAAAATGAGTTACTTAAAGTTAAAAAATTGAGTAAACAGGAACCTACTTGTATTGAATATCGAATACATCAAGATATAAATAATCCCACAAAATTTGTTCTTTATGAAAACTGGACCAGTAAAGAAGATCATGCAAAGCAATTTCAAAAACCATATATTCTTGAATTTGGCAATATGCTACAAGATCTTTTAGCAAAACCCTATGAAGGTATGATGGCAAAAGAATTAAACTAAGCTCTTGATCAGTCTTATTTACCAGACCCTCTTTTTTAAATTCAATGAACTTTTTTCCAGATTATTGCCATCAAGGGTGATATATAAATCAATTTTACCATGAAACAATTGACTATGTTTTTTTGTTGTTGTGATTACTTTGTTGTTTTGCAGCATAGTAGCTGCTACATACTGTTTTCCTTTTTGTATACCAAAATCAATGTCTATCATATGCTTCTTACCTTGGTTGTATATTTTGATTGGAATTTGATGGGAAATCCCACTAATTTTTTCTATATTTATTGGAAAACGCATAAATTTTCTGTCTTTTCTAGCGGGGATAGGAAATTGATTGTTACCAATTTGTAAGGTATACATTTTGTCTGTTTTATTTGTTATCAATGGGATGTAAATCTTCAATTGGTTTTGTGCTACTGCAGATAGTGAGCATTGAAACAAAACAATTAATAAACCTATTTTTTTCATAATACTTTCTTTTTTTTATCGTTTTAGACGTGCTCGAGTGAGCTTTAATATGGTAAAATCTAAATCCAAGTTACTAATAATTATGGCAATATTTATCTCATTAAATATTTGGGGACTATATTCATGTCGGCGTACAATTCTGTTGCCTTGAGAATCATAAAGGGTAGCGGTAACAAAATAACGGCCTGGATTTGTTTCATACTTTATATCTAAAGTTCCGATGATTCCTTTATCTTTTGATAAAAACTTTATTGGTTTATGTTGTGGATCTTTAGTTGTATAAACCGGGATTCGCATACGTACAAAATACCTACGTTCTCCTGAAGGTAGGCGCCAAGTATAATCACCAATTTCAAAAAACATCAGTTCTGGAGCCAAATTTTCAATAAAAAATAGATTGACCTGAAGTTTGTGAGGCTCTTTGGTTATAAAATAATCTTCAGGATCGGTTATGAGCGTACCATAGCTGGTAACTTGCGCTTGCAACGCAAAAAAAGAAAAAATCACAAATAATACTAATCGCTTCATATTTCCTTACCTCACCTTAGATTTATTTCTATTATAAATAATACCGATCCATTATTTCAACAATTTAATTCAATCAGTAAGCGCAGATTGGGGTTGCATGAGTTTATAGGCTTGCTATGATAAAAACGTATTTTTTTTAGAAGGTGAAGTAAGTATGCAACCATATCAATTATCAATTCAGCAAGTGCTAGAGAGATTTAATGCTGACCCAAAGCGTGGTTTAACTAAAGAAGAAGTTTCTAAACATGAAAAAGAATATGGCACAAATGCTTTGCCAGAAAAACCTCCGGTCTCATGGTTTTGGATTTTTATAACTCAGTTCCAGAATCCATTAATATACATTTTATTAGCGGCTGCGGTATTGATTTTTTTATTTGCTGATGAACCTCTGGATGCATTTATTATTACCGGTGTATTGTTTTTCAATGCTATTATTGGCACGATTCAGGAAGGCAGAACTGCAAGTATCTTGTCGGGGCTTAATAAATTTATTAAATCAAATGCAATTGTAATTCGCGGAAATAAAAAACAGTTAGTCGATGAAAAAGATATTGTAGTCGGTGATATTTTGGTTTTGCAAGAAGGTGAGCGAATTCCTGCAGATGCACGTATCATTGAAAATAACAGTCTAAAAATCAATGAATCGGTGCTGACTGGTGAATCATTACCCGTCAGAAAAACAGAAGATGCTATTAAGTCGCCTGATCTACCGGTTGCAGATCAGAAAAACATGGTATTTAAAGGAACCTTTATTGTTTCAGGCTGGGCAAAAGCGGTTGTAGTTGCTACCGGTGTTAATTCTGAACTAGGTAAAATTCATGCAACCATTGAGCATATCGATACTGATATGCCACTCAAGAAAGAATTAGATCGACTTTCTTACTGGCTCTTATTTTTTATTTTAGGTATGTGTGTTTTCTTATTTAGTATCGGTTATTGGATGGGAAGGCCAGTCAAAGAGCTGATTGTTATGCTTACTGCATTGTTTATTTGTGTCATTCCTGAAGGGTTGCCCGTAGTTCTAACACTTGTACTTGTTACTGGTGTATATCGTATGGCAAAACATAAAGTATTGGTTAAGCGTATGCAAGCGGTAGAAGGTTTGGGCCGAGCACAGGTGATTGTTGTTGATAAAACGGGAACCCTCACTAGAAATGAGATGATGGTCTGCAAAGTGTGTTCCGATAACATTATTTATTCTGTAAGTGGGCGAGGGTATTATGATACTGGTGAGATTTGCCATGAGGGTAAAGAAGTTTCAGTAAAAAAGGATTCTGATCTATATAAAATGGCAGTTGTAAATTCTTTGCTTAATTCTACCGAAATTAATTTTGAGCCAAAGACAAAAATCTTTGATATTAAAGGGGAGCCTACAGAAGCTGCGCTCTTTATTTTTTCAAAAAAAGTTGGTCTAAAAAAAGAAGAACTGGAAAAAGAATATAAAAAAATCTACGAAATTCCTTTTGATTCACGTTTACGCTACCATGCAGGGTTTTATGAGCATGATGGCAAGGGCATAGCCTTTTTGAGTGGGTCACCAGAAGAAATGATTGTACGTGCTGCTAATGGCACTAATAATTGTTATCAAGAGCTGCTTGAGAAAGGACTGCGTGTTGTTGCTTCTGGGCAAAAAGAGTTTGACCTTTCTGCAGTGCCATCATCAGAGCAAGAACGATTGACTTTTTTTAAAACTATTGCTGAAAATAAAATTCATCTTCTTGGTTTTTGCGGTATTGAGGACGCAATTCGCTCTGAGGTTCCTGATATTGTCAGGCAAGCAAGAAAAGCGGGGATTCGAATAGTTATGGCAACGGGTGATCATCAAAAAACGGCCATGTATGTCGCAAAAAAAACGGGGCTCTACCAACCAGGGGACATGGTTATTTCTGGGCCAGAATATCAAAAAATGTCTGAAGAAGAGCATAGCGCTAATCTTGATAAAATAACGGTTTACTCGCGGGTTACCCCACAAGACAAGTTAGAAATAATTACTGATATGTGCAAAGAAGGCAAAATTGTTGCCATGACTGGAGACGGGGTTAATGACGCACCCTCACTAGTTGCAGCAGATCTTGGTATTGCAATGGGTAATATTGGCACCGAGGTTGCAAAAGATGCAGCCGACATGATTTTGCTTGATGATTCGTTTGTAAATATTATCGATGCGGTTGAGCAAGGGAGACATATTTTTTATAGCCTAAAGCGTGTGGTTCTCTATTTCTTTGCGACTAACTTTGGGGAAATTGTTGTGGTATTGTTTGGCTTACTTATGAATATGCCACTTCCTATTACTGCAGCTCAAATTTTGTGGCTTAATTTGATTACCGACGGATTTTTGGATATTGGCCTGTCAATGGAGCCACAAGAACCAGGCTTATTAGAGCAAAAATTTTGGCTTACAGAGAAAATTAAACTAGTTGACTGGCAATTGATCGCTAAAATGCTTTTCATGGCTGTGCCGATGGGAATTGGTTCAATTTGGGTGTTTTCTCAGTACTACCAAACTGATTTGAGATTGGCTCGTACTATGACCTTGCTTACCATGGCAATGTTTCAGTGGTTTAACGCGTGGAATTGTCGTTCAATGACAAAATCTGTTTTTCGGATTGGTCTTTTTTCCAATATATGGTTGATCATTGCGACTGGTTTCGTTTTATTTCTACAATTCATGTTGTTATATACCACTTCAATGCAATATCTTTTCAAAACGGTACCCCTCAATTGTGCGCAATGGAGCCTTGTTATTTTGGTTTCTTGCCCGATTCTATTTTTGGAGGAAATTCGTAAATGGGTTGTGCGCAGGTGGTTTACTCACGCATAGGACCGTTGACTCCGGCTCTAAACATGGTAAAGTTAAAAAATGTCTTAAATAAGTAATCTAGAAAGGATATTATGAAGAAACAATTATTAGTGTTGGCCGCAGTAGGTTCTTTTTCACTTGTATTGTGTAATAAAGACGTTATAAAATCAGGTCCAAAAACAAATATTGATATAAACCAAGTGCTTTCAAATTGCACTACCGATTTAACAATTCGCTATATTGATACTATGCAGGCAATGAGTACTTCCAAAGAAGGTTTACAAATCCAAAAAGAACTAGATGCAAAACGAATGGAATGGGCAAAAGGTTTAGAAGCACAAGCACAAAAACTGCAAAGAGAATTTAAAGAATTTCAAGATAAAGCATCAATGATGAGTGAAGCTTCTCGAGAAAAAGAAGAACAGCGTTTACTGGATGCTAAGCGTCAATATGAAGTGGGAACCAAATCTCGTGAAGAAGACTTCAAAATTGCAATGAATAAAGCAATGGCAAAACTAGGTGAAAGTGTACGCAAAGCAGCAGAACACACAGCAGTTGCTCAAGGAGTAGATGTTGTGGTTGATTTCCCAAGTGGTAATGTGATTTATGTTTCTGACAAGGCAAAATGTACCAATGACATCGTTGTTGCAATGAATAGCGATTATGGCAAAAAAACGACCTTGGCTTCAAATGCTAAAAGAAAACCATTAAATCAACCAAAACCACCACAAGCATAATCTAAAACAAATTTTCTTTTTAGGCTGGCATTTTTGCCAGCTTTTTTTTTTCCATATTTCCTATATTTTATTCTTGAGAAATAAAAAAGGAAATCAAATGCCCTATCAATTATTTACCCTTGCTTCTAATTTTGATTTAGCCCAACAGATTGCAAAAAAATTAGATCAACCGTTGCAGATCGCGGATGTAAAAGAGTTTGCCGATACTGAACTTGAAATTAAATTCCCAGAATTACAATCTTTAAAAGACCAAACTTCTGTATTAATCCAATCAACCTATCCACCGGTCAACAAACATCTTATTGAATTTGCTCTGGCCTCTTTTGGACTCAAGACTCTAGGTTCCAAAAAAATAGTTGGAGTGATTCCTTATTTTGGTTATTCTCGCCATGATAAAAATATATTCAAAAAAAAACCCGGGCCCGTAAAAGTGATTATCGATATGCTAGAAGCCGCAGGTATTAATAAATTTGTAACGGTGCAACTACATAATCCATTAATTATTTCTGAATTTGATGTTTCAATAATAGATATTATGGTTAATGATTTTTTGGCAAATCTTATAAAAAGCCAGGTTCCTGATTGGCAAAATGCATGTATTGTGGCACCGGATGAGGGTGCGCGAGAAATGATTCAGGATATTGCAAACAAAGTTGGTTGTGGCCATTTAGTATTTTCCAAAGAGCGATTCGCAGCAGATGAAACCAGAATTATTGGTGTTGAAGGAACCTGCAAATCAAAAACGGCAATTATTATTGATGATATTATCGATACTGGTGGTACTGCTATCCATGTGGCCAACGAATTAAAAAAACAAGGCTTTGAACATATTTATGGCTTTTTTGTACACCCGGTTCTATCGGCAGGAGCTAAAGAGCGCATAGAACAAAGTGCATTTGATAAAGTTTTTGTTTCAAATACAATTCCTTTAAACGGTAAAAAGACTGCAAAAATTGATCAGTTTGATATTAGTTCAGTGCTTGCAAAATCCCTGGAGCAAATGTTTTGATTAGTATATTGGAATGAAAAGCCAGTAAGAAACATTGTTTTTTTTAATTATTAAATTTATGAAAAAACTATTCAGTACTAGGATTTTTTTCTTTAGCTTGTTTAATTAAACCTTGTAATGCATCAGGACTTTTTTTATTAAAGAGTTTTAATAAAGCTAGATGCATTTCACCTGCAAAATGTGAATTTGCAAATATTATCTCTTGTTGAGTAACTGGATGGCCTTGGTCTATTAAAAATTCTAAACTTTGAATAGTTTCTTCGGTATCTAGACCGTCCTCAATGTGCTTACTCTTAGAAACTAAATTTAGATGAACGATAATTAAAGATTTGTTTGTATAATTTTCAGTATGATTGAAAGAAGTTGATTCAGAGTCAGAACTTGATCCTGAATCCATACAGAAATTTGACCCGATTACTATTAGGCTTAATAAAAGATATTTTTTTAGCATAGTTGCTCCTCATACAAAAGATTAAGTTGTTCACAAGAATAAGGTCTTTTTACTTAAATTCCAAACTTCTTGATAATTTATGCTAAAATATTAAGGTCTCTATTGAGATGATTGACTGATTAATTGTTAAAAATGAAAAATAAAATTCATAAAACAAATATTTAACTAAATATGACTCATGCATCAAAGGATTGAATAGATGTTTTAATAAATAACCTTTTTCTTTTATACTTAATTTAAAATTTAAAACACTAGGTAATCTATGAAAAAAATTATTTTATCTTTATTGCTTCCATTTTCTCTTATTGCTATGAAGGGAGTTGGCGGGCAAACTGCTTTGCATTTTGCAGCAAAAAATGATGACACTTCAATAATAATTTTGTGTTTATCGCAAGATAAAGATAAGAGAACATTTCTTAATGGGCAAGATGTTAATGGGCAAACTGCTTTACACATTGCTGTAATTAATAAAAAATTAAATGCAGCAAAAATTTTAATTGAAAGTGGGATAGATGCTACCATTCAAGATAAATGGGGCTTAACTTCTTTGCAAATTGTGCAACAAGAAAAAAGAAAAAAAATTAAAAAAGATAGAAATACCTTAAATTCTTTAGAGCAATTATTGACTCCAGTTAAAAAAAATCCTTCTTGGCAAAATGAAGATGGATAAATCTGATAGCAAAGCAATTATTGGTCTTGTTGATCAGGCCCAAATTTCTAACCCTTGGTAAAATATCAATTTTCATATGTATACTCTAGAGCAAATAAATATAACTCATGCAAAGGATTGAATAGTTGTCTTTTAAAAAAGGAGAAGGTATGAGAAAGTTTTTTATGTTTTTGCTAATTCCTCTTTATCTCTTTTCAATAAGTGATAAAGATAAAAAAGCAAAAAAGTCTCCTTGCGCAGAAAGATGTAAAAACTGTTTACATGAAGCAGTTCTTCAATACGGTACTAATGAACATTTCAGGCAACCCTTAACAGAACTTATCAAAGCAGGTTCGGTAAATGTTCAAAATAAAAAGGGCCAAACGCCACTGCACATTGCAGTAAAAAAACATTACTTAGGTGTGGCTCGGTTTTTAGTACATAATTGCGGAGCAGAGTTACGTATAGAAGACAAGAAGAAAAGAAGGCCACTTGATATTATAAATGCCCAAATAGAAGAAGAAAAGAAAAAAAAGTGTAAGAGTTCCTTGCATTTGCTAGTATGTTTTCAAAAATTATTAACCCCACGGACAAAAACAATATAGTAACTTATGATAAAAATGATAAAAGCAGTCATTGGATTGGGAAATCCCGGGCCAAAATTTTCTAACCATCGGCACAATATTGGTTTTCGGGTGTTGGATGCACTCGCAGAAAAACATGGTGCTACTTGGCAGAAAAAAGAAAATATGGAACTTGCTGAGATTACTATTGATGGCAAAAATATTTTATTAATTAAACCACAAACATTTATGAATAGCTCTGGGCAGATCATTCCCTTTTTACAAAAAAAAGGAATCAAACCGGAAAATATTTTAGTCGTGCATGATGAGCTGGAAAAACCATTTGGTAAATTGATAATCAAGCAGGGTGGTAGTGCACGTGGGCATAATGGCCTACGTTCATTAATTGCAACCGGCGGGCCAGAATTTTACCGTTTACGCTTTGGCATTGGCCGGCCAGTAGAAAAAGCTGAAGTACCGGATTATGTTTTGAGCAATTTTGACCAAGAGGCTACTGAGGTTGATTCGCAAATAGAACAAGCAGTGCAAATGATTGATGAATTTTTGCAATAAAAAAGGCCTGGTTTAATCCAAGCCTCTTTTGTAATATTAAAACAGAGATTACTTAATTTTATTTTTAATCCAATCACAGGTACTTGCTGCATTAGTTCTTAATAAACGAACAAATGATGAACCTTTATTTTGCCAAAACTTGTTTCCAGCTTGGATTTTATTATCAACGCCTTTTTTATTAGAAAAAAGATACGGGAATGAGATACCAACAGAACTAATTAATGCAAAATTTTTAAAGCCAACTTTTCTACCAATGTATTTAAAAAATCCCGCTTGTGCAGAAGAACAAGAAAGACCTGCAATAAGTGATAGTGCTAAAATTCTTTTTTTCATGAAGGTTTCCTTTAAAGTTTAAAAAAAAGAACAGGACCCTAGTTTTGGGTCCTGTTCTAAAAAGTTATTGTTTTTTATTTTTATTCATTGCCATAGTATTTTCTATTAAGCATGCTTTCTACTTGGTTGTATAGTAGTGCATCTTTAGAAGTAGCTGGTGTACCATCTGTTAATCGGACTTGAATATCTAACATCGGTTCTGCGAATCGTGAATAATAAGTGTTCAAGAACGGTGAGGCGATATTATGTCTATAAAACTGATGCGTAGCTGCTAAACCAGTTTGCACTACATCTAGTGCTGTTTTAGCTTCTTGTGTATTACATAGTGTATTAGCATGTTTTTTTACTTGCGCCCAATTATTTTGCCATTTGTTTGAAACATATGACGCTAATGCTGGAACATCAAGCAATGGTGTGTCTGCAAATAATGTTTTTTGCAAAATTGGGTAAGTTAAACAACCAACAACAAGCATTACTGGTCTGCTTGATGCAACTCTTCCTGCAAACCCAGCAGTTTTTCTTACCATTCCAGGTTTTACGGTTGATTTACGTTTTGCTTTTGGTTTAGCTGCAAATACAGAAGCTGTACATAATGCAACTAAGGCAAAAGATAGTGTTTTTTTGGTAATCATAGAATGACCTCCATTTAAGATTACAGATTGTTATAATTACTACTGTAAATTAATTGAATAACTTGTCAAGAGGGTAGCAATATGGAGTATGATGCATATGTTTTCTATCTGTAACTTTTACTCTGCATAAGCCAAAAGGTTATCAAATTGAGTGAGCCAGGCCTTTGCCCCAGTTTGCCACTCAGAATCAAAAGACTGGGTTGCCAACTCTTCAAAGTAAGGCTTTGCTAGATCTGCGCGCCCATCCCTTAAAAAAAGACAGCCAATCTGATCTAAAGCCCATAGCTGTTTGGGTTTATTGAATTCTTGATTAAAAGTCCAATTAATGCGTTTTATACGATCCTCATTAGTTTCTGCAAGTGCACACAAAATAGGTTGTACTTCAGCTTTTGCCATTGGGTTTATTGGTTGCTGATCTGCAAATAAAAGGTACTTGAGGACTGGGCTTTCTTTAATTATTTTTTGGTTTGCCAGTGTGGTAATATCAGTAATGCCTTGCTGATGTAAAAAAAGCATAGCATAAGCAGCACTTGCTTGTGCTTGTGCCCAATAATTGTCAGAATCATCAGCGGTTTCTTTTAGCAGTTTGAGTGCTTTTTCAGGCTCAGTTTTAATGTGAACAAAAGCTAGGTCAAGACGGGCTAAGTTTTTGGTAAAATCTCCTTTTGGATACTCTAGTACTTGCTCTAAATGTTTTCTTTGCTCAGTTTTATTTTTTGCTGTTAAGCCAAGAACTAATGCTTTTGTTTGCAGGAATTTTGGTGGGATAGTTATTTTTTTTGGTTTCTTTTTTTTTCTTCTATGATTTCTTTTTTTTCTCAAATATTTTTTTTCAAATGACTCTAATTGTTTTTTTGCTTGCTCTAGATCACCTAAAATACAGCTTGTAGCAACATACACAGCAAATAAATCAATCTTGGATTCAAAACTTTGTATTTTTGGCCAAATTTCACCCAGTTGTTGGTTTGCTTGCTGGATATCTGTATACAGAAGCGTGTAACTAAGGTGGGTGGAGATCCAATTTGAAAAAAGCTTCTTTTTTGCATCTGATATAGGTGAATTGTTAAGAATATTTTTTGCTTCTTGTGCTTTTAGTAATGCGCTATTATAGTTTTCTTCAGATAAAAAAGTTGAGCTTATAGAAAGTAATGCTTTGATTTTTGTGTCTGTATCAGTTGCTTTTTCAAATGCTTGTTGGGCTGCACTCCTTGCTTTTTTGTATTTTTTTCCTTTTATATAACTTTGTGCTTGAAGAAGTAATAATGGACCCGATTTTTCGGCCATGCTGGATAAATTACTATTTGCTTGGTTGGTATGGCCTAGTCCAACCAAATAGGTACTAATCCTCTTTTGCAATTCATCCTGAAATACAAGACTTACTTTTGGTAATAATTCGTTAATAACCGCAATTGCATTTAGGGCTTTCTGTTTTTTTTCTGAGTTATTGCTAGGATCGGCTTGAAATTCTCTTGTACAAATAAGAGCATCCATACAATTAATATTTGCCAATGCTTCAGGATGACAATTTGTTTTCATAAATGGTATGCGTATTAATCTTTTCAGCTCTTTCAGGGTCTTTTTACTTTTTATAAATTCAGGATTGGTACGAATAATAGCTTCAATTAAGTAGCCACGAGCAGCTAAAATTATTTTAGGGCAATAGGGTTGATTGCATATAATACGAAAGTTCTTTATGGCCTCCTGATTGGAGAACCAATCTTTAGAATACATTATATGCGTGTATGTATAAAAGAGCCCATAAAATGGCCATTTAAAGTTTTGTGACACCTGCTGCGGTTTTAAGCCTAATAGTTTGATTTTTTCTCCAATATTTTTTTGTTCTTGGGAAAGCCGTGCAGATTCCTTTTCATCAGCTGCATGTATTGTTTTAAAAAGACAGAACTGTAGTTGTACAGCATGTGCATAAAACTGAGGCATATTCTTTGTTTCACTAATTAGTTCACACAAAGCTTGCACTGTTTGCCAATGAGATCGTTTTTCAAATAGTTGAATACAATCATTAAAAAGCATAAGGAGTATGTTTTGGGTAATATATTTTTTATCACATTCAAGTAAATAACGCCCCTGAGGTAATTTCCAAAAGTCTGTGATGTACCTTGCTGTGGAATCAAAAACATTACCAAATAATGCTTCAATAGCTTTAAATGCTTGCTCAACAGTTTCTTTTTCAACAAAAAGGGCGCCTGTAGGAGTTTTTCTTATTTGCAGTGATCCTTTTGACTGTTTGATATTTTCTGTGCATCTTTTGAAAATCTCTTTACATACCGTTTTTTCTTGCTGATGATTTCCACCTTCTCTCAAATGCAAGGAAAGGTTAACCAGATCTTGTAGGTTTAATTGATCATTATCTGCGATAAAACCTTGTAAATTAGAGTCAGCATATTTTAAACAAAGCTCAATGTTTCCTTCACTAAGGCATTGCGTAAAAAGATTTTTTTTAATCTTAATTTTTTTTTCGTTTTGGTTCATGCCCCAACATAAAGCAAAAGACGCAATAAGAAGAAGTAAAAAATATTTCATTGTATGTAAATACCTGTTGCTTTAGCTAATTTTATTCAGAATCAGAATCAGAATCAGATGCATCTTCTTTTTTTGCATTTTCATTTGGTTGATCATGGCCTGTAGATTTTTCCGGTAGGAGAGAAAGTAGTTTTGCCAAGCCATTTTCTTTGCAATATAAAGCAAGTTTTTTTAATTGTTCTTTCCCAAAGTTAAGACGTTCCATACCTTTTAATTCTTTTTTGGGCTTGCACATTTCAAAAACACAAGAAGCAGAACCTGCACCAGCAATCATACCAACTAAAAAAAACATTGGTCTAGAGAAAACAAATGCATTCATTGCGCAGGTTGTTATTAGTAGAGCAAAAAGAAATTTTTTCATAATAAGAATCCTTATTCTGGGAAAAAAGTTAAAGGGAATTAGTATGTTACATTTAAGTTTACTTATTTTAATGCATTGATCAACTTTGATGGTGTCATTATAGAGTGACTATCAAATTGCAAACATGATATTTTTATCTGTGTTTATTTCGAAATAAGAACAAATGCCTAAACTTAAACCAAATAATGCCCTAATTGACAAATAGGCAATATGTGCTATTCTTGGATTTATTATACATGAGGGGCAAATCGATGAAAAAGGCAATTTTTCTGGTATTTTTTACTATTTTAGGCTTTTTTAAGCCTGCATTTCTTGGAGCAATGGATAAGCCCCAGAAATCAACTGCATCAGTTACTGCCCAACTGGCTAGCAAGGATCAGGTTATTGCTCATCTAAAAACATATATTCTTACCTACCAAGTAAGTAAATTGGCACAGCAAAAGTTAGAAGCACTTAAGGTTATCAAAGAGCATTCTCATTTAGTTAGATTATTTTTAAGTATTATTGTTGAGAGAAAGGTTCCTAATACTCCTTTTAAAAAGCAACTTAATACCTTGTTGCAAACTCCCGAGTGTAAGGCGATGCTTTTGCAATGTAGGTCAATCAATCTATTCAAAAGAGATGATTTTGATGAAAATCTGTATGCCTTTAGTGAGTGTTGTGTAAAGATTGCCAAATCTTTTGATCACCCTTTAATAAATAAAATTTCCCAATGGTTAAAAGCCAATAATGAAATATATGAAATATATTCCAAAAGTATAGAATTATTTGATGAAAATAAGGAAACACCCTCAAGTCCTAAAATTCAAAAATATTTTGAATTTCATAATGCCACTTTTAAATTTGGTGGAACGATAGATACTGAACAAATTTCAGATTTACGAGCTTGGATTGATGCTTTTGAAGAAAAGAAAATGCAATTGGTGGCTTCCTTTAGTAAGCTAATTGAGCAATTACCTGTAGACGAGGCGGAAAAATTCCAGGAATCATTTATTCCTGATGGTGAGCTTAGGACATTGCTTACAAAAAATATAGGAGCTGATTGGGGCGGACTAGCACTAAGTTATATCCATCACGGTGATTCTTCAATCTGTGCATTAGTTAAAAAGCGTTTTGAAGAAAACAAACTAGAAGGATTTTTTCCTCCGCAAACTCGAGCTTTTGAAGAAAGAAAAAAGAAAAATCAGCAAAAAAAACAAACAAAGAATAAAAGAAAAAAATCAAGAAGAAAAAAGAAAAGATCACAAGTTGATATTTCTTCTGTTAAGACAGAACAGGAAAAGGTTCCCACAATTACTTTTTCAGCTAAAAAAACTAAAAGTCCGCAAGAGTTATTGGTAAGTAAATTGCAATCTTATTATCCCGCAGTTGAAATAGTATCTTTGTTTTCTCATATGGTTCAATTAACTGATAAGATAACAAAGCGTACTTTCATACTGTATAATGCGACAGGTAAAACCGATTATTTAGATCCTTTGCAATTTGCACAACTGTCAAAAATTCCAAAATTGCACTGGCGAGTGATTCGATGGAATAAAGACATTGACCAAGCAATAGCTCAGGCTCAAAAGGAGACCGGAAAAAAAATTATTGGCGGTGATCGCAAAGATTGGATTAGAAAACATCAACTACCGACAGCCGCACTGTATTATTTCCGTTCAATGGGCCATGAAAGAACTTTTATTGATAAAGATGGTACTAAGATCAATTGTATATATTTTGTTGGTCGCCTTAAAGATGGTAAAAAATATACAAGAGATGGTTATTTTGGTCTCGGATTTTTACCGGGAACCCAAGAAACTATTTACCATGCTTGCTTTGAACCAAAACAGTTTACTCAGATTTTAACTCAAGATGCAGAGTTAAGTCCGGAACAAAAAATAAATTTATCACGTGCATTTAAACTTAAAAACAAGAAAAGTTAAAAGTAATCCTTAACTCTTTATATTCTCGATTTTATCCATTCAATCAAATCAGTTTTTATTTGGGGGTCAAATTTGCCTCCTCCACCTTGTAGCATTGTTTTTGAACCGCCACCACGTAGATTATAATTTTCTTTTAACCATGTTGCTAAATTTTTCAAATTCAAATGCTTTTCATATTGCGATGCGAGGCTTGCCATGAATAATGAGCGGCCATCTAGCTTGCTCACCACAAAATAAAAGCCCGGTTGTTTATCCTGCAGGTAGCTAATAATATCTTTAAGCTGGTCATGGTGTGCATTTTTTATATCCACCAATACAAATGGAATGCCATTTACTTCTTCAACTTGCTTGAGCCAAAGTGGTAATTGGTTTCTCAGTTGTTCTTTTTTTAACAGTTTGATCTCTGTTTGTGCTTTTTTTAATTCTTCTTTTTGTTTTGCAATAACCTCAATGACCTGAGAGCGTTTCACATTAAAGTCGTTTCTTATCTTTTTGATTGTATCAAAGGTTTCTTGGAATAGTTCAATTGCCTTTGGGCCGGTCAGGGCCACAATTCTTTTGTGTCCAGCGGCAATAGTGGAGACATCGGTAATTTTAAATGTGCCAATATCACCAACATGCTCAACATGCGTGCCACCACACAACTCCATTGAAAACTCTGGTACATTTACTACGCGTACCTTTTCTGGATTATATTTTTCCCCAAAGAAGGCAAGAACACCTTTTTTAATTGCTTCTTTGAAGCTCATATATTCAATCTCAACAGGAATGTTTTCTCTGATTTTCTTATTTACCAAATCTTCTACTTTATTAATATCATGCCAGGTTAAGGTGCCAGAAAAAGTAAAATCAAAACGCAGATAATCAGGGTGTACCAAGGAGCCAGATTGTTTTATTTGTTTGCCAAACAGTTCCATGAGTGCAGCTTGTAGTAAGTGCGTTGCCGTATGGTTTTTCATTGCGTTAATACGTAGTTCTTTATTTACTATCGAGGTTATAGTATCACCAATTTTTATATCGATTGGCGTTTTTATTTTTGCTGCAATTGCTCTATTAATATAGCGTACTTGCTCAATCGGTACTTTTTTATCATCAATAACAAGCCAGCCTTTATCCGGTACTTGGCCACCACCCACGATAAAAAAGGGTGATTTTTCTACAATAACCCAACACTGGCGATCTTTGCTGATATGATCGACTGGCTTATTTTCAAAAACTAACGCGATAATTTTGGATGGTGTTTCTAATTGATCATAACCAGTAAACTCAGAACTAATTTCTTTGCCAAAATCAAGTTGTGCAAGCTGATCAACTTCTTTTTTACCAGATTGAGCTCGTTGGGCTGCCATATGCTTTTCAAAGCCTTCCATATCAACCGTAAAACCATGCTCATTAGCGAGGATGATTATCAGCTCTTGAGGAAAGCCAAAAGTATCATACAGTTTAAATGCTTGTTGTCCGGTAATAATTTTCGATTTTTTATTCTCTTGCATATATTGCTCGAGAATTTGCTTTCCACGGACCAAGTTTTGGGCAAATTTTTCAATTTCACTGTTCAGGATTTGGTGAATTAATTTTTCATTTTCCTTTAATTCTGGGTAAGTACCATCCATTTGTTTTATAAGTTCTTTGGATAGTTCCGGAAAAATATTTTTATCCGTTAATTTTTGTGCAAAGAGCGCTGCACGACGAATAATTTTGCGTAATACATATCCACGGCCATCATTAGAAGGGGCGCAACCATCGCCAATCAAAAGTGAAGCTGATCGAATGTGATCAGCTAGAACATGAAAAGCAGCTTGTATCTCTGGGTTGGATTTTTGGTAATTAACACCGGTAATTTTTTCAATTTTTTCAATAATTGGGGTGAATAAATCGGTTTGAAATACTGAATCTTTTTGTTGCATCACCAAACTGAGCCGTTCAAGGCCCATGCCAGTATCAACACCAGTTTGTTTTAAGGGTTTATCAGTGCCATCCGCTTGGCGGTTGTATTGCATGAAAACCAAATTCCATATTTCCAAAAATCGCTCACTTTCTTGATCGCAATCAAATGCTGGGCCAAACTCAGGGCCGCGGTCATAAAAAATTTCTGTGCAGGGGCCGCAGGGGCCGATATCACCCATTTGCCAAAAATTATCTTTAGCGCCACAGCGATGAATTCTATCTTCTGGAATACCGATTACATTTTTCCAAATATCATATGATTCATTATCCGTCTCAAAAACGGTTGCATGCAATTTATCTTTTGGTAGCCCTAACTCTTTGGTTAAAAATTCCCATCCAAATTGGATTGCTTCTTTTTTAAAGTAATCACCAAAGGAGAAATTACCCATCATCTCAAAAAAGGTCAGATGGCGTTTGGTAAAACCAACATTATCAAGATCATTATGCTTACCACCAGCTCGCACACATTTTTGAATTGAAACGGCCTTATTATAATTGCGCTTTTCATTTCCTAAAAAGACATCTTTGAACTGATTCATACCCGCATTGGTAAACAATAAAGTAGGGTCAAGTGCCGGGATCAATGATGAACTGGGCACTTTTTCATGCTTGTGTTTGATAAAATAATCGAAAAATTTTTTTCTTAGATCTTTTGATTTCATTGCAAAAACCTTTTAAATACTGGCACATGTGCCTTTTTATTTAAAATACTGTGATTTGAGCAATGAAGCAATTTTTAGTCTTTATGCAGACAGTACCAGACTTTTTTCTTGGTGCATATTTATTATTTAAAATTCCAATGTATGAATAATCCGGATTTGTAGGAATGTAAGAAAAAGAATTTTTTTAAAATCTTATACATGTGATACATTTGGGAGCACATCGAAAGGGTTTTAAATGAAAATAATTATTATTTTAGTAACCGCTGTTTTTGCCATCTTCTCAACAGCCGTTATGAGTTATATTTCTATGGCAACACCAATTGGGCCCTGGATTGCGCCAATGCTCGTATTATTTGCCACTATTATATTTAAAGTTTTTCTGTACCATTTTGTTAAAAATTCTAATTCTAATTCTATTGCATTAGTTACTGCAGGTGGTTCTGTTGGCGGTATTCTGGCAACAGCCTTTGGTTTTTCTTTTCCAACACTCTTTTTTTTAAATCCAGATTTATTTTCAACCTGGATGGATAATCCATATTTGTTTGCCGGTCGCATGTTCTTACTTGCGATCACAGCAGGAGGGTATGGTTTTTTGATAGCTAATCTTTTGGAAAAGCGATTTATTGTGCAAGAGCAAATGCCATTTCCGATTGGGCAATTAACCTATAAAATGATTGCCGCACAAAACCAAATAAAAAAAGCATGGCAACTGGTTGCCGGCTTGTGCGCTACTGTTTTTTGGTGTGGACTGCAATCAGTAGGAAAATACAAAGGTCCGGTGCCACATAAAGTTTTATTAACTGCAGGTAAACAATACCAATATATTCGGTTTCCGAGAATATTATTACGCCTTGATATTCTGCCGATGCTTTTGGCGATAGGATTTATTACCGGTCACGTGATTGCTATTCCGTTACTGGTTGGTGCACTTTCAAAAATTTTTATTGTAGAACCGATCAATTTTTACTTTTTCTCTGCCATTAGTAGAATGGATTTTGCATTTGCCTTTTCTTCCGGTTTGGTTGGATTAGGAGCTGTTCTGGGATTGCTTAAATTACCAAAAATAATACGCAATACGATTAGCCAAATAAAAAATAATAAATCCAGTAATAATCAATGGTTTGCTCATGCAAAAGAAGTATTATCAATTTCTGAATTGGCTCTTCTTGGCCTTTTATTCATTTGTATGTTTGTAGTATTTAACTTTTCAATTCTGCAAGCCTTTTATCTTATTGTTTGTACCTTTTTCACCTCTTATATTTTGTGTACCATTGCGGGAAAAATTGGTATTGCACAACTCGGGCGATTTGCCACTTTTGTGATGCTGCCATTTCTTTTTCTCTTTGGCATAAATGCTATTCATGTAACGATTGTTTCCACCTTCGTTGAGGTGTGTGGTGGTGTTGCTGTTGATGTGTTGTTTGGTCGTAAATTGGCGCAACTAGCAAACATTAATCGTAGTAAAATAAAAGCAGTTCAACTGCTGGGTATTATAGTCAGTTCTATCGCTATTGGATTTATTTTCTGGACCCTTATTAATAATTTTGGTTTAGGATCAGACAAGCTTTTTGCCCAACGAGCCCAATGCCGTGCATTATTACTCTCTATCCAAACTTTTGATCTCTGGGTGCTTGCAATAGGTGCTTTGTTTGGCCTCTTATTGAAAAAAATAAAAGTTAACCCAATGCTTGTTTTGGGTGGTCTTTTGATGCCGTTTGATTATTCACTTGGATTGATTGCTGGCGGATTTTTTGCAATGTTGGTTAAAGACAAAGATGACTGGGAGCCATTTTGGTCTGGTGTGTTTGCCGCCAATTCAATTTGGGAATTACTTAAAACTATCTGGTAATTAGCGCAGTCTGCTTACCAGATCAGATAATTTTCCAGAACGATAAATATCAAGGCAAATTTGGGTTAAAACGGGAAATCCAATCTCTCTTAGGGCTGTAAGAGTCATTTGTTTTGTCTGCGAATTTTGCTGCGATGCGATATTGTTATTAATGTCTTCGAATAATTGTGTATTATATGTTGATATCCCTCTTAAAGTAGTCATTTGTTTTGTAATTCTTTCTAAGCAATTTTTTACAAATGTATCCTGTAGTTTACCCTTACCTTTTATTAAATTAGTGCAATCAGAATGAGATGTGGCAAGATTTAAAAGCCGACCAGCAATGCGCAAATCTCGATGTCTTGTTTCTAAATCCTCTACATATTCTCTTTGTGGGCGAGTTACTAAATAGTGTGAATTTATTTTTTTATTTAATTCTTCAATTTCAGTAGTGTTGAGGAATGCAACTATATCTTTATCTAAAGTTTTTCTTATCTTATTTTCTGCTTGTGCATATAAACCATTAGGAGAGCGTCGATATGCCCATCGGCCTGCCAACAGACCTCCACCAATTGATGCAATTAGTGTACTTACCAAGTAAAATTTTGGATTTTCACCAGCATCGATACCGAGCTCTTGCAGACCTACAAAGGTACTCGTTCCACCGACCAATGCGCCACCAGTTGCACTAGCTGCAATTTTTAATTTTATTGTTGGGGAATACTCTTCTTTGAGCAGATTAACAAGTTGTTGAAAGGTGCTTTGAGCTGGAGGAATGGCAATTTGTCCATACCGGATGCTGAATGTTTTTTGCATCGTTCTTGTTTGTGCAAATAAAAAGGGTAACAAGAAAAAAAGTGAAAGTTTTTTCTGCATAAATATTCCGAAGTTAGTTTATTAAAAGCTTTTTGCGATTTTTAGTGTGCCAGAAAATAATTGCAGTGCAACCGGTGCAATTGATTATTAAGAATAAGTAATTAGTTTATTTTTAATAAGGTAATAAAAAAAGGAGTATATATGAAAAAGTTAATGTTGGTTTTATTGGTAATGTCGCTTACTTATTCAATGCAACCCGATAAAAAAGATGCAGACTACTATCTTCAGATATCTCTTTATACAGGAAAAATGTTTTTACTGAAATTAGCAAATAGTTGGGAACAGATTTGCAAAGAAGACTTACAAAGAGCTAAATATTACTTATTAATGGGTGTAGATGTAAATAGTACTGATGAGGTTGGTAATTCTGCATTAATCTTATCTACCATTCACAGTCATTCAAAACTTGTTTCTTTATTACTTCAGCAAAAGGCTGATAAAGATTATGAAGATAAATGTGAGTTGACTGCTTTGGGATGGGCAAAAGAACTAAAAAACGAAACAATGATCAAATTACTTGAAAACAGTTAAAAATAGGGTTTAAGTAGTAGATAGGTTTTTTCCAAATTCGTTGGAATTAAATAAGTTTGAGCAATAGTATAGAAAAAACCGGTATCTAATTTCCACCGGGGAACGACATGTACATGCAAATGATCAGGTTTACTGGCTCCCGCAACTTGGCCTAGATTTAACCCAACATTAAAGCCTTCTGGTTGATACACTTTTTTTAAAACAGTTATTGTTTGACATAGAATATCCATCAATTCGGTACGTTCTTCTGCGGTTAAGCTTTCAAGATCAGCAGTATGTTTGAATGGCAAAATCAACATATGACCTTTTGCATAAGGATGAAAATTTGGTGCTACAAACCAATGGTTGTACCGTTTTATAATAAAGTTACCCTCATCATTATTTTCATTTATTTGGTCGCAAAAAACACAGGTGTTATTTAATTTTTCAGGCTTAGTAACTGCAGAAATATAAGAATCTCGCCAAGGAGTAAACTTTACTTTATTGGCAACGGTAAAGTTACTTAGAAAAATACATAAAAATAGTATTTTTTTCATATTATTCCTTATTTATACAAAAATTTAAAAGTGTGGTTTAAATTTTTGTAAATTTCATCAAGGTCAAATGAAATGACTTTTGTTTTTCCAAACATACATTCTTGTTTTGTTGTGTCTTCATTTTTTGTGTGAGCTTCTTCTGTAGTGTATTTTGTGCGCCAGGGTGCAAAAAGTACGTCCATTATGTTTCTATTAATTTCTTTGAACGTACTGCAATAGGTTATTCTTGTCCAGATAGTTTCTTACATTCAGGTTTATGTAATTTCCAATCTTTTTTTTGGCATGCAACTGAACAGTAGGTTATTTTCTTACAGTTAGAACATTTTCTTAGATTAGTTTTATTACCACAAACACATAAATTTAAATTTATGTGTAATTGCCTAAATTGTTTATATGTATAAGGATTATTTGGGTATAAAACATTATGAATTTCTTTAATGTTATGGCTAGAAAACCCACAAGTAATTTGATGTTGCTTCTTTTTTAAATCAGTTACTGATTCTGTTTTTTTATCATAATTGTGTGATTCAAAAAAACCTACAAGTAGTGAGCATTGATTTTGGTCTGTGATAATAAATTGAATATCCTGCTTTGATTTTTGAACTAATGTGTTATATATAAGGCCTAGTTGCACATATGTATAATCTAAACCACACAAAAGATATTGGGTATAATCTTTTAATAAGGTTAAACAGGGCTCTTGAGATTTAGTTTGTTGAAGGCTAGATAACAATGTATCAATCAGATTTTTGTCAGTGTGACTTGTAAATTGGCCTTTTGCCCATGAAAGTGATATTTCAAAATTCTTTACCAATTGTGCAAATATTGCTTTAGCTTGTGAATCTTTTATCTGTGGAACCCATTTTGTGATTATCCTCTGGTGCCAATCATTGAGTGTTTTTAGATAGCTTCCAACTGTGACATTACGATCTAATAAGTATGTACTATTAATTTCCAACAGGATAGCTTTAAAATCTTTGTCTTTAGGCATATGGGCAATACGAGGGATACTGTCTCGTAAAAATGTGGGAACTGCCCCCGTTTCCTTTTCTATGCGAGGTTCAAAATGTCTAATCTTTATTTTACCATTAGGTTGCTCATATTTTTTCTTTTCAAGAAGATCAGTAAGATTGGTTGGTTTGTGAGAATGCCCGGACTCGTAAGCAGTAAAATAGCTTGGTGAGTTTAATAAAATAGTAATTTTGCTAGCATTTGGTTTGCGACCATAATTATTGATAAATTGCAAAAATAACTGATTCTGTGCCCATTCTAATGGTTGCTCTGTTTTTTGAGTACCTAGAATTACTATTTTTTTCCCATCTTTCTCTAAAATGCAGCAAGAAACGAAGGGCTTAGTAACAAAGGGCAAAAGTAGAAAAAATAGACAATATAACGTTTTTTTAAACATAAATCCTCCAAATAATAACAACTTCTATTCTAATAGAAATTTAAATAATTGCAAGGAAAAAGGTATAAAAAGATATTTTTTCACTGTTTTGATCTCTAAGAGAGTATTAAACCTTTTAAGAGTGCAAGCTGTTTTTCTTGACTCGAGGTTGGTTTAACAGTGCATGCTGAAAGAGTTTTTTGAAGAATTAAAGTTCTATTCTTTTTAAGGTCTTTTAGTCCATTTGCTGTCATTTTCCCAAAATAATGGTTCATTATAAGGTACTTGCGATTTTGCTCAGTATAGGTAATCTTATGTGCAAATCAAAGGATATTTATGAAAAAATTATTACTCATTACTTTATTTTTAACTGCTTCTTTATCTACTATGGTGAGGTTTCGAGAAGCGTTTGATAAGAAGCAAAAAAGTAACAAAAAACCGCTATTATTAACTGGGGACGCTCTTTTAAGGCAAAAACAATGGGAACAACAAAAAGATGTTTGTATATGTGCATTGTTTGCAGTATTAGGAGTTGCGACTTTATCTACAAGTTGTTATTTCAGTGGTATTTTTAGCCAGGAAATACAATGAAAAAATTATTTATTTTATTTTTCTTCATTTCTGCAAGTATTTACTCAAGGCCACTTGAGGATAGGCCCGGAAGCCCACAAAATAACCATCATGCGCAGACAAATCAACCCAGCATATTTTATCAACTGCTTAATAGGCATCAGCAGCAACTAAGAAACCAAGATCGTTGTATGTGGTGTTGTGGATTGTCTTTGTTTGTTATTGGTTGGGTTATTAACAAGCACTTACAACATGATCATCAAAACTAAAGGAATTTAGTGCTTCAAAAGCCAATTATTATTGTTGCGGGCACCCGGCCGGAGCTGATTAAAACAATTCCGGTTTATTTTGCACTAAAAAAACAAAACCTTCCGGTACTATTTTGTGTTACTGGTCAGCACAATCAATTGGCACAACAAGTTTTAGATCTTTTTGATGTGGTTCCTGATTTGGATTTAAAAATTATGCAGTTAGGCCAAGATCCTTTTTATGTAACCCAAGCGGTTTTGCAAAAAACAAAAGATCTTTTTATGCAAACAAAACCTTCTTGTGTTTTGGTCCAAGGAGATACGACCTCTGCGATGGCCGCAGCACTCGCTGCTTTTTATCTCAAAGTGCCGATTGGTCATATAGAAGCAGGCTTGCGTACCTATGATTTATTTTCACCATTTCCTGAAGAGGCAAATAGAAAAATTATTTCCACTATTGCACAGTTTCATTTTGCCCCAACAGAGCAAGCAGTTAAGCATTTATTAAACGAAAATGTGTCTAAAAAAACTATTTTTTTAACCGGTAATACCGTCGTTGATGCACTGCATTTTGTACAAAATAAAATTGGAAAAAAAGAAATAATAATTTCTGCTTTTTTAAAGAGCATAATTGCACAGGCTAAACTAAAAAAGCAGAAAATTATGCTCTTAACGATTCATCGGCGTGAGGCTTTTGCTGGTGGTATTGATACTGTTTTACAGACGATCAAAACATTTTTAGGAAAAAATAAAAATTATTTTTGCCTGTATGTGTATCATCCAAATCCAAAAGTGATTACCGCAATCAAGAATGCGCAATTGAGCTTTCTTGAAAATATTTTGCTCCATGCACCGGTATCATATGAACAAATGGTTTATTTATTACTCAATTCAAAAGTTGTGGTTACCGATTCTGGTGGTTTGCAAGAAGAGGCTATTAGTTTAGGTAAGCCAGTTGTGATTCTACGAGAAAAAACGGAACGCATGGAAGGGGTAGAAGCTGGTCTTGCAACATTGGTCGGCTTTGATGCAGAAAAATTAATTGGTGTATTACAAAGCAATTTTCAACAAGAAACAAAAAGTAAAAACATATATGGCGATGGAAAAGCAGCAGAAAAAATCGTTACAATTTTACAAAAGAGTATTAACTTACACTCTGAGCAACCCATTAAAAAGCAAATTAAAATAGAAAAAAGAGACTACATGAAACAAGTTTGTATTTTAGGCCTTGGTTACATTGGTTTGCCTACTGCAATTGTCTTAGCTGATGCTGGGGTTAAAGTCATTGGGGTAGATGTTGATCAAGCACGGGTAAAAAAAATTAATAGCGGTGACCCGGTTATCAAAGAACCGGATATTTTTGAAAAGTTGCAATATGCTTTGCAAACAAAACTATTTACCCCGCAAACAGAAATATGTTCTGCCGATTATTTTATTATTGCAGTACCAACACCACTAACGAGAGAGAAAAAAGCAGATTTATCGTATGTTTTTTCTGCAATCAATAGTATTGCCAGGGTACTCAAAAAGGGTGATACCGTTATTATCGAATCGACCATTCCCGTTGGAACCACAGCACAGGTTGCAAAACAGCTAGAGGAGCAAACAAATTTAAAAATTGGCACTGATTTTTTTGTTTCCCATTGCCCAGAGCGCGTTCTACCGGGCAAAATTTTTTATGAATTAGTTCATAATGACCGGATTGTTGGTGGTATTAATGAACAATCAACCCAAAACGCAGTTGAGCTATATAAAACTTTTGTGCAAGGCAAAATCTATGCAACAACGGCAACCTCAGCCGAAATGGTAAAATTAATTGAGAATGCCTCCCGAGATGTGCAGATTGCCTTTGCGCATCAGGTAAATGCGATGGCACAAAAAGTTGGTTTGAACCCTTACGAGGTGATTGAACTTGCAAATAAACATCCGCGTGTAAATATTCTAAAACCAAGCTGTGGTGTTGGTGGTCATTGCATTGCAATCGATCCGTGGTTTTTGGTTGAAACATTTAAAGATGAAACCCAATTATTGCAACAAGCACGCCAGGTTAATGATAACCGGCCAAAAGAGGTCATTGCCAATATAGAAAAAGGAGCAGTAAAGTTTGAAAAAGAACAAAACAAAAAACCAGTAATTGCGCTTTTAGGTCTAACTTACAAACCGAATGTTGATGATTTGAGAGAATCACCGGCTCTGTTTATTGCACAGAACTTGATTAAAAAAAATGAGTTGCGAGTTGCTGATCCTTTTATTACAAAAGAAAAAGTCCCAGAATTAGCAAAACAATTTTGCTCTTCTATGCACGCAGTTCAACAGGCGGATATTATTGTTTTTTTAGTTGGTCATGATCAGTTTTATGCTTTGGATGCAAAATTATTTCTAGGTAAAAAAGTCATCGATTTTTGCGGTATTGCAAGAAATTTCAGTAATATTTTTAATCAAGAAACATCTAGTGAGAAAAGCAATTTTTTATTATCTTAATAATTCATTTATGATTTCTTAATAGATGAACGTATAAAAAAGAGGAAGTAAGTAATGAAATTACTGGTAAGCATTCTTTGTTTATTAACCTTTTATTCTAATTGCACACAAGTATATACCGTTATACTAGCAGGTGGTTCCGGAGAGCGCCTTTGGCCTTTAACCCGCAAAGAAAAGCCGAAACAGTTATTATGCATTGATGAGAAAAAAACTCTGCTTGAGCAAACTATTGAGCGTATGCAATTGATTCCTGAAAATCATATTTGGATTAGTACTACAAAGCAATATCATGATCAAATAGAAGAGATTGTTGGTTCTCAAGTAGAGTCGATTATCATAGAACCGTCTAAAAAAGATACTGCACCGGCTATTTTGTATGCTTGTTTTAAATTGTATGATGCAGATCCTGATGCGATAGTTATGTTTGTTCCATCAGATGCATATATACCAGTTACTCAATATCAAAAATTTTCTAATTATTTACAAAAAGGTGTTACATTTGCAAAAAATAATGAATGCTTATTATTATTTGGTCTTAAGCCTACTTATCCTGCAACAGGATATGGGTATATCGAATTTGAACCGGTAGGCAATGGACCGTGTAAAGTAACAAAGTTCCGTGAAAAACCATCCGAAGAAGTAGCCCAAAAATACTTGGAACAGGATAACAAACTTTGGAATATGTGTATGTTTTGTGGCAAAGTTTCAGTATTTCTACAAGAGTTTGAGCAGCATGCACCAGATATTTTCAAACAAGTTAAAGATGCGCAAGAAGAACCGGATTGCTTTAATAAAGTAAAGCCTGACTCAATTGATTATGCAGTTATGGAAAAGAGTGATAATGTTTGGGTTCTACCGGTTGATTATGCCTGGACCGATGTGGGGAACTTAGCAGTATTTCTTTCGTTAAAAAATATATTTCCCGGTAACTATTTATCGGTAGATGCTCATGACAACCTTGTTGATTCAACAAAGGAAATCGTTGCATTAATAGGGGTACATGATTTGTGTATCGTTGAGACAAATGATGCTTTACTGATAACCAAAAAGTCTGAAGCAGAAAAAGTTCGTTCGATCGTGAAACAATTAAAACAGAAAAAGAAATATGAAGAGCTACTGTAAAAAATTTATATTACTGCTGACAATTATAACCATACAAGCCAATAAAGTAGCATTAATTATTGGTGTTACCGGCCAAGATGGTGCCTATCTGGCCGAGTTTTTATTGAAAAAAAACTATATTGTACATGGGCTCAAGCGGCGCTCATCTTTGCTCAATACCGCTCGCATTGATCATCTATATTCAGATCCACACGAGAAAAATTGCTGTTTTTATCTCCACTACGGGGATGTAACTGATTCTTCAAGCTTAATGAGAGTAATCAAACAAGTTCAACCTGATGAGATTTATAATTTAGCAGCTCAATCACACGTACAAGTTTCTTTTGAACAACCAGAATATACGTCACAAGTTGATGCCATTGGCACCTTGCGTATTTTAGAGGCAATTTTTGTGCTTGATTTGGGGAAAAAAACAAAATTTTATCAAGCCTCAACCAGTGAACTATACGGTAAGGTCCAAGAAGTACCACAAACTGAAACAACACCATTTTATCCACGCTCACCCTATGGGGTTGCTAAATTATATGCATTTTGGATAACCAAAAATTATCGCGAGGCATATGGTATGTTTGCTTGCAATGGTATTTTGTTTAATCATGAATCTCCAATCCGTGGTGAAACCTTTGTTACCAGGAAAATTACTCGTGCTATTGCAAAAATTAAGTATGGCAAACAGAAGCAGTTATTTTTAGGTAACTTGGATGCAAGGAGAGATTGGGGTCATGCAAAAGATTATGTTGAGGCAATGTGGCTTATGCTTCAACAAGATAAACCGGATGATTTTGTGATTGCATCTGGCCAAACACATAGCGTGCGGGAATTTGTGGAGCGGGCATTTGCTTGTATTGATATAGAGCTTTCTTGGAAAGGCTCAGGGGTAGATGAGATTGGATATGACAAAAATACCAAAAGAGAGCTTGTATTTATTGATCCTTGTTACTTCCGACCAACTGAGGTTGAATTACTAATAGGTGATGCGTCAAAAGCAAAGATGCAATTAGGTTGGCAACCTACTATTACTTTTAATGAGCTAGTAAAAGAAATGGTTGAATCGGAACTGCAAAAATAAAATTATTATTTTAACCGGATCCAGGTTTTTGTCTTTTGTTTGTCACAAACTTGTGAGATAGTTTGCAAAATAGAATTTCTTGCTTTGGTAATTTGCTTTGTCTGAACAAAAACACGCATTGTAAAGATGAAAGATTGATCATAAATAGTATTAATAACAAAAGAAATATCATGCTTTTTATCAACCAATTCTAATTGCATGCAGGTATTTTTTAATGCCTCAAAAAAATCGAGAATATTTTCTGTTTTAGCTGTGTTAATTTCGATTGTTATTCTACGTGTGGGATAAAAATTAGTATTAATTACGTTATGTGTTACTAAATTTTCGTTCGGAATACGTAGTAATTTATTATTAACAGTGCGTACATAGGTGGTAAGCAAATCAACCGATTCAATCTTTCCAGTAGTGTTATTAATGGTAATATAATTTCCAACAACCATAGATTTGTCTAGCAGTAATAAAAAACCACTAATCATATTAGATAAAGTTGTTTTTGCTGCAAAACCAATAGCAATACCAACTATACCGGCAGCTCCCAAGAGGGTCGTTAAATCAACACCAAACTGTTTCAACGCAGAGACGAGGGTGATGGCAACTATTCCATAAAAAATTATTTTATTAATTAAGGTACCAATTTGCTTTGTTAATCTCTTTTCTAGCTTTTTTTGTAAATACCATCGAAATACTAAAGCGACCAAAATACCAATGACAATGATACCTAAGGCAACCAAACTATTTATTAACGAAAAATTCATATGTCCCTTTGTGCTTGCTTTTAAAACGAAATATATATGTTATCCTAACACAAAAACGAAAAGGAAAGTAATGCATAAGAGGCTTTTTTTACTGATCAGTATCTTTTTTTCTTCTCAAGCAAACCAGTTAGAACCATTTATTCATTTTGGCTTTGATCTTTCCATGGAAAAGAGCCAATATCCAAAAGCCATTCCAACAACACGGCATATTGTTGGTCTTGATGGAACCGTTTTATATAATTTTTTCAAAAAACAGTATCAAGAAAACGTATGGGCAATGAGTCAACCAACCGTGCAACCAAAAATTCCAAAACGCATTCACCAAATTTGGATTGGCTGTCCGGTACCAGAAGAATTAAAAGCCTATATGCAGTCCTGGCAGGATTTCCACCCAGACTGGGAATACTATCTATGGACTGATGAGAACGTGCACAAAGTAAAATTATACAACCAAGAATATTATGATCAGGCTGAAAACGTTGGGGTAAAATCAGATATTTTGAAATGGGAACTGATTTATCAATTTGGTGGTTTGTATGTTGATTGTGATTTTGAATGCTTTCGATCAATGGACCTTTTTAATCATACGTGTGATTTTTATACTGGCATGCAACCACTGGCAACACAATTTGTGCAACTTGGCGCAGCACTTTTTGCCGCTGCACCAGGCCATATTGTTTTAAAGCATTGTATTGAAACGATCAAAGATGATTGGCATCGCAAAGGGGCGCCACAAAAAAGTGGCCCGGTGCATTTTACCCGTTCATTTTATGCAGTAGCTGGCAAAACAGGCATGGTTGATATCGCCTTTCCTGCAACTTATTTCTATCCAATGTATGGTATGCAAACGAAAACTGAAATTGAAAGATGGCTACGCCAGGGATCATTTGCGGTGCACCACTGGGGCCGCACCTGGATGCCTGCGAACCATCGCTCTGGTAAATTTAGAAATATTAATAATTTTGATGTGGTGCAAAATTGGAATGATTAATCGAAAAAATTATGAATAAAATAGTTTTGTTATCTTTGATTATTTTGCGAATAAATTGCAGTAATGTAGAGGTTGAACAGGTTTTTAACGATATTTTTAAATATAATAAATGGTCTTGTCAAGAAACGGTTTCAGGTGGTGGATCCACGATGCATGAAACACGTCACATTCGCAAAGAAATTCCAGAACTGTTGAACTTGCTAGGAATAAAAACAATTTTTGATGCACCATGTGGAGATTGTCATTGGATCCAGCACATGGATCTAGCTAATGTGCACTATATTGGTGCTGATGTGGTTAAGGATATTATTCTCCAAAATAGAATACGATTTTCTAAAGAAGAAAAATTTAGTTTTTTGCATCTTGATATAATTACTGGTGCAATTCCCAAAGTAGATTTAATTTTATGTAGAGATTGCTTGATTCATTTTGAGCATGAATTAGTAATTAAGGCTCTTAAGAATATGAAAACAAGTGGTTCGATATATTTATTAACGACTCATTATCCACAAAAAAGGAATAGGAATATTAAAACAGGTGATTGGCATCCGATAAACTTGACCCAGCCACCATTTAATTTCCCCGAGCCATTATTGATTATTAATGAGCAATGCAGCATACAAAACCTATCTGATAAATCACTTGCTCTTTGGCGTTTACAAGATATTGATTTCTAATTCTGAAATTACAGAAGCAAAAACCTGTTGCCAGTTACCAGGCTCTTGTTGCCGGAATAATCTCATTGATGTATACCATGGTGTATCAGTACGATTGGTCATCCAACGCCAATCAGCAACATATGGCAGCAGCACCCAAACCGGTTTACCCATGGCTCCAGCAAGATGTGCAAGAGAGGTATCTACCGTAATAACCAAATCAAGATTAGCAATTACTGCTGCAGTATCCATGAAACGACCGTTTGTTTTGTCAAAATCATTATCAAAGGTATGCAGGGTAATAGCAGGTGGTAGTTGATTAATTTGTTTGGTTCCGTGCATTTTTTGCAAACTATAAACCGACACTTGTGATAATTGTAATAACGACATAAATTCTTGTAGTTTAATTACTTTTTTGGATAATTGTGGCCGCAGCTTATCAAAGTGTGGCGCGCAATCCCAACAAATACCGATTTTGAAATTGGTATTTGTTAATTTATCAGCCCAGTTTGAAACTAACTCAGGTTTTGGGAAAATATAGGGTGTATTATCAACAATTTCTGGTTGTTGGTCAAAAAAAACATACGGCAGGCTCATCATTGGAATTTGTATATCAAACTCAGGTAGATTTACAAATCGGGAAAGGGATACAACCTGGTCAATAAATGGGCAGCATCGCAAAAGATCAACTAATGGTTTTTGTACCTCTGCAATTACGATTGCTTGTTGTTTTTTTAATAATTGTGCATACCGAATAAACTGAATTGTATCACCAAGACCATATTCGGCACGTAATAATACTTTCTTGTTTACAAAAGACATTCCCTGATGCCATTTTTTTTCTTCAAAATTGCGAGTATCTTTACTACGTTTATAGCGTGATTCCCAATAGAACCAACCATCTTTAAAATTCCCAAGTGCTAATAATGATTCTGCCAAGCCATATTGTGCATGTGCTTCTTGAGATTTGGCATCAAGAGCTTTTTGGTAATATTCAATTGCTTTTTCAAAATTGCCTTGAAATCGCTTTGCATGACCACAATATTTGAGCGGTGCAAAACAGTTAGGAAATCGCTCCAAAACCTTTTCGTACCACTCAATGGCTTTATTATATTGCCCGAGCAGGAAATAATTATTCGCGATATTGAAAGCAATATTAATATCATCAGGGTGATTGTTGAGTTCTTTTTGCAGTTGAATCAGTTCATGAGTGATTTCTTTGTTTGATTTTGCAAAACATGGAAAGGAAGAAAAAATAATAAGAATAAAAAGTAATGGTTGCTTCATATAAAAAAGCCCGGCATTTAGCCGGGCCCTTTGTTTTTTATTTACCTAAATAGTTACCGGCTAAGGTATGAGAAAAGCTACCAAGCACATATAAGAGTGCTTCTTTATCCTTAATAAAATTTGGAGTCATGAATGTTTTATATGCTGCAATCATTAGAATAACCATACGATCAGCTAAAGTTTTAGTAAGTAAAT
Source organism: Candidatus Babelota bacterium (assembly GCA_029262615.1). Lineage (GTDB taxonomy): Bacteria > Babelota > Babeliae > Babelales > Vermiphilaceae > JAJCZD01. Next base: position 73,548 of record JAJCZD010000005.1, on the reverse strand, counting down.
TCATATTTTTCTTGTGTGCATCCCCAACAACAAAATCAAGACCAACCTCAGCAGAGTTTGCAGCTGCCAGAGTGCTTACATTATCGTTCGGATTATGACCAGTTACAAGCCATTTTGAAATCACATAGCAAAGAAAAGGATTTTTCCATACGATTTTTGCTGCTTCACTAGGCAGTTCAGTTAATGAAATCGCTTTTGCTTGTGGGCTATAGCAAGCTGAGATTAAGAGTGCGAATGCAAGGCTGGTAGCTAATTTTTTCATAGTTTTCCTTCTTTGGTTTAATAAATTTTGCTTGCCAAAGTATAGCTACATTGCAAACAACTGTAAATAAATTTATTCTGTTTAAAAAATATCTGTAGTACAAAAAGGGATCGGTAATGAAAAAATTATTTCTTATATTATTTGTGATTAGCTCATTATATGCAATAGAAAAACAGATTATTGTAGTAACAGCTAGTTATAACAATGCTCGATGGTATAAAAATAATTTAGATTCAGTTTTTTCTCAACAAGGCCATAATAATTGGCATTTGATCTATTGTGATGATTGTTCTGGCGATGGTACCGGGCAATTGGTTGAAGAATACATAAAGCAAAAAGACATGCAGGAGCGCGTAACGCTCATAAAAAATAAAAAACGGGTTGGTGCACTAGCAAATCAGTTTAAAGCAACCTATATGGTTCCCGACGATGCTATAATTCTGATTCTTGATGGTGATGACTGGTTTGCCCGAAATGATGTGTTTAAGATTATTAATGATATTTATAATAAAGAAGATATCTGGTTTACTTATGGTCAATTTCGGTATGCAAAGAAGGGACAAGTAGGTAATGGCAAACCATTTCCACAATATGTTGTTGATTCAAATGCATTCAGGAAATATGCGCAACCATCACATTTGAGAACCTATTATGCTGGTTTATTCAAACAAGTAAAATTAGTTGATTTAATGAAAAATGGTGATTTTTTTAAAATGAGTAATGATATTGCAACCTTATATCCTATGATAGAAATGGCGCGGAAACATTTTAGATTTGTTTCAACCATTTTGTATATCTACAATGATATGAACATATTAAATAACCACCATATTAATTGGAAGCATCAATTTGCAAATGCAAGATTAATCAAGCAACGAAAACCGTATGAACAAATTGAGTCACCAATTTGGCATGAAGACGCCCCTATTTCAAATGGCACCATGGTAGAGAATAAATAACAGGAACATTAGGTTCTAATTTCTTCATTTGATAATTTCTTATATTACTCAAATGAAGATGACAACATTGAATATCCAAGCAGGGGTTGAAAATATGCAGTCCAGCAGCTCGCACCCGATAGGCGATTTTAATATCACAATGGCGAAGACCCATTAGGATATCATCTTTAAATTTTTTTAATGGTGTTTTATAAATCCACACATCTTGTGATCCAGTTGCTGGTATTTTTCCCCATCGATGAATTGCTAATTGTCCACTTTGAGTTACATTCCACCGGGTAAGAGCCAAAAATTTGTCTTTTAGATCATAATCAATAAGTTTTTCTAGTGTTTTATTAAAATAAATATCTGCATTTGCTAATAAAATAATACATTCAGGGTAAAGCTCATTTGCTAAACCAAAACAAAATCCATACGTTGGCCGTCCCTTATTATAGGTGATAGAGATTTCATTTTCGTGTAAAAATTGTAGTATTTTGCCATCTTTTGGTTCGCTTGTATCATATATAACGTGGATACGATCAATTAATCTATTTTCTATGTTCTTCTGCAGGCAAGTAATATATTCTCTAGTTCTTTGGGGGTTTTTCTCATTATATAAACTAGTTATTAAAACAAATGGTGTCTGAGCAAGAACTAAATGAGCTTGTATAATAAAAAAAATATATTTTTTGACCATCAACTACTGACTCTTTTGTTATGTGTTGTATATAGTTTATATATAAAGAATAAAAAGGAAATGTATGAATTTTTACCTAAAAGCTTTTTTTATTTTATCTTGTTTTACTCTTAATGCAAAGGAGTTTGCTCTTATTCATCTTGCTTGTATTTGTTCAAAAACTCAACTGTGTCATGAAAAACGCAAGGCAAGTATTCCTTATATATCAGGAGATACTTTTCGTTCATTTGCTAAATTCGTTATAGATGAAGCCCGAGTTCCTTTTGATCCATCCAAAGTAGAGCCAGGAGATACTATTTTTGTTAATGCTGATTATATGCATTATTTTTTTAATACCGTTCACCCTGAAATTAGTACTCCGTATATTTTGGTTACTCATAATAGTATAAAGACTATGCCTGGAGAATTTGTTAAGTATCTGAGTGATGAAAAATTAATTGCTTGGTTTGCTAAAAACATTGGAAAAGTGCATCAAAAATTGTTCCCTATTCCAATTGGATTTGCTAATGCCTACTGGCCGCATGGCAATACCAAGGTTGTTGATGAAGTTTTATCAGAGAAGATTGCAAGGGATAAACTTGTTTATGTGAACTTTGACCCCAAGACAAATACCAAAGCCAGAAACAAGGTACAAAACTATTTTAGAGGAAAATCTTTTTGTTATTCTACTGGCAGAAAAAACTTCAAAGGGTATTTAAGAGATTTGGCTCGATCTAAGTTTGTGGTAAGTCCATTAGGGAATGGGCTTGATTGTCATCGCACATGGGAAACACTTGTAATGGGTGCCATTCCTATCTTGGAATCTAGCAGTATTGATCCTTTATTTGAAAATTTACCCGTTGTAATTGTCAAAGATTGGTCAATTATAACAAAAGAATTTTTAGAACAAAAATATAAAGAATTGCAAAATAAAAAATATAACTATGATAAATTATTTGCTCAATACTGGTTTAATCAAATTATTACACTTCAAGAAAACATGTAAATTACTTTTTAGGGGTTAGATTAATGAAGATGAGGATGGGTGCTACAAATTCGTTCATTTTGTTAATTTTTTTTCATACTTATATTAATGCTAGACGAGCAATTACATATAAACTAAATGGTGGGCGGTTGGGTGATACCATCATGAACTGCGCCAAGTGTAAATTTTACTCTTATATATATAATATTCCTTTTTTTTATAGACATTTTAAATATGCTGATCAACTACAATTATCTATTTTTGAAAACAAATTGCCAACTACAAAGTATAAAAAAAGAGTGCACGTATCTTCCAGTAAGGATATTACTTTGCACAAAAAGGAGCCGGATATTTTGTTTGAATCACATTATTATTCAAAAACTGAAAACCTTTATGATTTTTGTAGAAGTCATACTTCTTTTAAAGCAACTTTAAAAAAAATGTTTTCACCTAAAAATCCACAAGAAAAAAAATTAGATAGGAACTATATTACGGTTGCACTACATATTCGTAAAGGAGGAGGCTTTGATCTTCCTTTGTATTCTACCCAATCATATAATCTTCCAAAAAGAAAGAAATACGCAGATCGGGTATGGCCAGATAAATTTCCTCCGGAACAGTATTTTATAAACCTACTTATATTGTTGTCATATTTAACTGATAATCAACCAATATATGCCTATTTGTTTACCGATGATCCAAACCCAAGTCGTTTGTTAGAACATTTTAATAAAGTAATACCGCCAAATCTAAATATCATTATTGATTGTAGACGTAATCATAATAATTTTAATACTAATGTGGTGGAAGACCTTTATTATATGAGCCTTTTTGATGTTCTAATTCGCTCTGAGTCTAATTTTGCAAAAAGTGCGCAATTAATTGGAGAACACAAGGTTGTATTCAGACCAGCTCACTTTTATTGGCAGGGAAATGCTCTTGTTATTGACAAAGTACAATTATTAGTTCCGATCAATAAGCGGATCCAAAGATTAACTTTTAGTTATTATGAGGAAGAAAATAATTTTTGTCTTATTAAAAAGCTGGTTAAAGAAGCTCTTGATATTCCTGAAGAAGACCAAAGTACTAGTGTTATTGATGTGCCAAATTCTGCACTTATATAGTTTTTAAAATTATTATATGATCAGTAAAACAATAAAAAAAGGAAAAGAGTGCCAAAATTAGTTATTATTTTTTTATTTGGGTTAAGCCAAGCCATTTATGCTACTCAATTTGTCCTGATGACCTTTTTGTATAATGAGCAAAAAGAAAATCGGATACAAGAATATATGTATTGTTTAGAAATGAACATTTCTCATAATAGTATTGGCCAAATAATTATAATCTATGATCCTTCTAAAGATACTGATTCTAATCCTTTATTAGATTATTTATTACAAAAAGAGCAAGAAGGCTGTATTGAACTTCGATACAAAGAAGAGCGACCAACCTTTGGTTATTTTTTTGAATTGGCAAATAATGAATTTTTAAATAGAAAAATAATTATAACTAATGCCGATATTTATTTTAATGACACCTTATGCTTATTAGATGATTTGGATTTTACTAATACATTTCTTGCACTAACTCGATGGGATGTGACCAAAGAGGGAAAACTGCAACAATTTTTGGATAATCGAGGAAAGCCTCGAACACTGTCCCAAGATGTCTGGATGTTCCAAAGCCCAATAAGAAAATTCCAAAGTGATACTATTGCACTTGGTGTTCTTCGTTGTGATCCAAAAATTGCTTATCAAGCATCTATTGCTGGTTATAAAGTATACAATCCCTGCTTAGATGTGCAGTGTTGCCATTATCATTTATCAAATGTAAGAAATTATAATCTCAAATTCCCACCTCGTGGCAATGACCTTAAAGCGACCCGTTGGCAAACAGTGGCGCAAATTTCTAAAAATATACCTTAGGAGAACAACGTGTGGATTTTTATGATTTTCCAATGCCTAATAGTGGGAAGTTTATTTGGTAAAGAACTTATTGTTCCTTCACTAGGGTGGATCGGGCACAAAGCACAATTAAATCATGCTCTTAGAAAATCCAGTTATCCTTATATTTCTCCTGATACTTTTCGCTCTTTTATCAAATTTATTTATGACGAAACATGTGTTCCCTTAGATACAGATAAAATGAAGGCAGGAGATACCATCTTTGTGCATGGCGATTTCTTAGATCATTTTTTTAAATTAGTTCATCCAGAAATTACCGTACCTTATATTTTAATTACCCATCAGAGTGATCTGACAATAAAGCCAAGATTTAAAAAATTTCTAGAAGAAGACAAAATTATTGCATGGTTTGCACGAAATACTGGATTTAATCATCCTAAATTAGTGGTGATTCCAATTGGCTTTGCAAATGCTTATTGGCCACATGGTAAAACAAAATTGATAGATCAAGTGCTTTCTGAGAAAATTGAACGAGACGAACTTGTTTACGTTAACATAAACGTTAGCACCAATATAAATAAAAGAAAGCCTGTTTATGATTATTTTAAAGCTCAATCATTTTGTTCTATTACACCACGTAAAAATTATGTAGAGTATTTGAGGGATTTAGCACGCTCAAAATTTGTTGTTAGCCCTTTGGGCAATGGCCTTGATTGCCATAGGACTTGGGAAGCAATGGTTATGGGAGCGATTCCAATTGTGGAAAGTAGTACCATAGACCCCGTTTTTGAGGATTTACCAGTATTAATAATCAAAAATTGGAATCAAATAACTCAAGAATTTTTAGAGAAAAAATATGAAGAATTTGGCCAAAGAACGTTTAGAAAAGAAAAATTATATGCTCAATATTGGATTGACTTAATTAATGAAACAAAAGCAGAGTTTATGATTTCTAACCCCGAACAATCATTAACAAAATAAGTAGAAGATAAGATATGAAATATAAATATCTACTGAGTTTATTTTTTATAGGTTTCTGTAAAGCGCAGACATGCAAATTATATACTTTTTTATATAATGAAAAAAAACAAATTCGTAGGCAAGAATACATGACTTGTTTAGAGAAAAATCTTGCTCATCCTTTAATTGATTATATTCATGTAATGTATGATACAAGTAAGGATGAGAATGGAAATATACAACTTTTAGATTATTTGCAATCTCTTGAAGAAGAAGGTTTAATTACTATAAATTATATAAAAAGCAGGCCAACATTTGGCAACTTTTTTGAACACGCAAATAATGAATTCAAGAATGAGATTATTATTATCGCAAACGGTGATATTTATTTTAATGATACCCTTCATGTTCTTGAGAATTTTGACTTTGAAAAAGATATGGTGTTTGCTTTAACCCGTTGGGACGTGCAAAGAAACGGTGCATTGCAACTTTTTAGATTAGCTCTCTCTCAAGATGTATGGATATTCAAAGCGCCGATTGACCGTCGTTTTGATGATAATCTTGAATTAGGTTTATTGCATTGTGATGGCAAATTTGCTTATCGTACTATTAAGGCTGGGTTTAGAGTTTATAATCCATGCTTGTCGATTCAATGTTGCCATTTACATCTTTCAAATATAAGAAACTATTCTGATGTAGCGCCCGATATGAGCCAAATGCGGGCAATGAATCCAATGAAATTAGAGAAGATAGTACATTAATAAAAAGGAATTTTATGAAGAAAAAAATTTTATTTGGTTTGTTATGGCAAGGTTTGGTAATTTCAGCTCATTCTATCCATGAATTAGATATAGACTTTATTAGTTCCATGCAAAGCTCACCCAAGTTTAGAGCGGATAAAATGGACCAAGCCATGCATGTTGCAAAAGATTTGTATACGAATTTTATCGAAAATCCACACTATTCTGAACAACTTCGGATTCCAAAAATTATTCATCATATTTGGGTAGGATCGCCAATTCCTGAAATTCAAAAAAAAATGCGTCAAACATGGATTGATGTGCACCCTGATTGGGAATTTATGTTTTGGGATGATAAAGCAATTGCAGAATTTGGTCTGCAAAACCAAAAAGCATACGATGCGGCTATTAACTGGGCGGAGAAATCCGATATTGCACGTTATGAAATTTTGTATAGGCATGGAGGGTTATATGTCGATACTGATTTTGAAGCCTTACAAAGATTTGATCTTTTTCACCATTGTTTAGATTTTTATGTGGGAACTCACTTTGTACCAGAGTTTTATGTTATTAACGCATTAATAGGTTCAGCTCCCGGACATCCAATTTTAAAAAAATGTATTGATAATATTGTTTGTAGGCCTGTAAATGATTATCACTTAGTATCTACTCTGCAAAGAACTGGGCCAGGGCTACTTTCAAAATGTATGCGTAGTATTTTGGAAAAAGGTGCAAAGAATATTGTTGCATTTCCTTTTGAATATTTTTATCCTGTTCCCCATTGGCTCAATAATAAGCCGATGGACCAAATGAAAAAAATTTGGGTAACTCCCAATACATTTGCAGTACATCATTGGCATGTTTCTTGGAATAAAAAAAGATGAAGAAAAAATTAGTATTATTTTTTTTTATAGGTTTTTTATATGCACAAAATGGTATTACTTACCAATTAAATGGAGGTCGTTTTGGAGACAATTTTTTTAATTGTATAAGAGCTTTATGGTTATCCTATAAGTATGATTTGGCATTTGAGTATACTCCTTTTGTATATTCAAATTTATTAAGCATTGATACTTTTTTCTCCAAAAGAAAGGATTATGATCGTACCATTAACTTTAAGCACGAAGATGAATTGAAAGAACAACTAAAATATCTTGGTCATTGCTTATTTGTACAAAATTTTTATACCTATGTTGGTGATCCTTATACCTATAGATTCGACTATCCTGAGTTTGAGGAACTTTTGCAAGAAGTCTTAACACCGATCAATAAAGAAAGATTACCTACACTTGAAAAAACAACTTCAGCAACAGTGGCAATACATATACGAAAACCAAGCAAAAGTGATTCGCCACTTTTTTCATCACAGCTATATAACAGAAAAACTATTACACGAGGGGCTTCATTTCGTTTTTCTGACAAAATGCACCCGGCAAAATTTCCACCTACACAGTATTATATAGACCAAATTACAGATCTGTCTTCATATTTAGGAGATCCACCACTTCATGTATATTTGTTTACAGATTATTCTGATCCAAAGTACTTAACGAATATACTGAAAGCAGAAGTAGCAAAAGATAATATCGAGTATCATTTTTTCCAAGACAATAATGGCAATGATGCATTAATAAGAGATTACTGGCTTATGTCCCAATGTGATTATTTAATTAGATCACATTCATATTTTAGTTTGATTGCTCAGCTAGCAGGCCACCATAAAATCATTATTATGCCTGGTAGCTGGAGGTGGGAGAAAAATTTTTTGCATGTTTATCAAGTAAGAGTTATTTTTGCAACTAATGATTCATTTCAAAAAATAGAAGTAGATTCTCTATTAACATTAAAGGACGAAGATAATGAAGATCTTTAGAGTAGTTATACTGCATTTAATCGTCTTTTCTATAACTGGTGCAAAATTCAAAATGTATACCTTCTTGTATAACGAAACAAACCAAGAGCGAGCACAAGAATATATTACGTGCCTAGAAACGAATCTTAACCATGAATCAATTGGTTCAGTTTGTATTGCCTATGATACCTCAAGAGATGAGCCCGGCGATACTCCATTACTAGATTACTTAAAAAAACTAGAGGCAAGCAACCAGTTATCTTTAGTTTATATAAAATCAAGGCCCACCTATGGTTACTTTTTTAATTTGGTTAATAAAACCTGCCCAAATGAACGAATAATTTTATGTAATGCAGACATTTATTTTAATGATTCTTTAAAATTGTTAGATAACTTTGCCTTTAAAAAAGATATGATGCTTGTGCTAACAAGATGGAATGTAACCCCAGATGGCGAGCTTAAACAATTCCATCAGCATTGCCGTCCAGAAATATCTTCCCAGGATGTTTGGGTTTTTCAATCACCAATTCGCCGCTTTAATGACGATCTGACTATGGGCATTCTTCATTGTGATTCGAAATTTGCTTTTAGGGCTTATCATGCAGGGTTTAAATTATACAATCCTTGCCTGGACATTCAATGTTGTCATTATCATTTATCAGATATAAGAAATTATCATCAATATCCAGGATGCCCCGGCTCTATTATGAGAGGAACTCCCTGGATCAAGTTAGATCAGATTAAATAGGTAAATCTTCAATTTTCCATAAACCTAAGCTTTTGTCATTAAATCTTTTATTGTATTGTGTATTATTTTCATTAATTTCCATTATTGGTTCTGGGAAATTAAATGGAGGTAATTGAAAATTTAATGGCCGCCAATCACCCATTTTTATATTATAATTTCTTCTTTTCCCAGAGAAAGTTGTTAATAATAAATATGTTGCACCACTATTTTTAAGGTTTTTGAGTGCTAGCTTTATTTGTTCAAAAGTGAAGTGAACTAAGCAGTCCCGGCACAGAACTAAGTCAACCTTTGGTAGTGGATCATGAATCAGATCAAGATGGTAATAGGTATGGTTTTCGTCTTCAAACAGTTCTTTATTTTTTGCTATAATTCCTTCAACAATATCAATACCGATATAGACTTCAAGCGGAAGAGAAATTTTTGTAATCCAATAACAATCGCCACATGGTGCATCTAGCATGCTTTTAATATTAAATGTTTTCAGGATTTGTGGTAATTCTTCTCGTAATACCTTAGTTTGTTCTAGGTTGGAACCAACACCTGAAACTGAAGCTGAATCTCCCCATACTTTGTTTTGGTAAATGGTAGTAAAGATTTGTTGATTATCTTGAGTACAAAAAAGAGTACCGCAAAAAAATGCAATGCACCAAATAAGCATTTTTATCCTTTTTTTAAAAATTGTTATAACTTTAAGTGAAATGGTACTAAAAAAATAAGGAAGACGTAATGAAAAAAAATATATTATTACTCTGCGCTTTTTGTTTGATTACAAAAGCTGAAATACCAAATGGCTTTGGAATTAATTTTGATAGTTCTATGAGTCGTACTAATCATTTTAATAGGCATAAAATTGGTAAATGGATGAAAATAAACCGAGCTCTCTATAACAAGTTTATAGTTGAAAGTCCGGAATTTTCAGAAGAGCCAAGAATTCCCAAAATAATACATCATATTTGGGTTGGCTCACCGCTGCCTGAACGGCAGCAACAGTTACGCAAAACGTGGGTTGAAAATCATCCTGATTGGGAATTTATGTTTTGGGATGACCAAGCCATTGCTGAATTTGGTCTGCAAAACCAAGAAGCTTATGACCTAGCTATTAATCTAAGTGAAAAATCAGATATTGCCCGATATGAAATTTTAAATAAATTTGGTGGTTTATATGTGGATACTGATTTTGAGTGCTTAAAGCCATTTGACATTTTTCATCATTATCTTGATTTTTATACTGGCCTGCAATATGAGTCTGACTTCCGAGTTTTTAATGGAATTATTGCTTCTATACCTGGGCACCCAATTTTGAAAGCATGTATTAACAATATTCGTTCGCGCCCAACACAAGATAGAAATCTTTGGTCAACCCTCCACCGTACTGGCCCTTTTTATTTTGGTGATCAGATAAAAAAATTCTTAGCAAGTTATCCTGAAAGGGTAGTTGCTTTCCCAATTTCTTATTTTTATCCGATTCCTTTTTGGGTTAGAGAACAAGATTGGGATAATTTAGTAAAAACATGGGTCCTAAAAGATTCATTTGCAATTCATCATTGGCATGTATCCTGGAATGGATATCATCGGTAAACCATTGAATAATTTCTTTCTAACTTAGTATTTTAAAACAAACTTTCTATTGGTTTAAATTAAGAGAAGAATAGGTGTTGGAAAAGAAAAGGGAAATTGATGCTTAATAAATTACTTTGTTTGCTTATAATCACCTTTTCCTTGGATGCGTATGAATTTTCTACTGAATCCATTGATGTTGTCATTCCCTGCACAAATAAAGATAAACGAACCCTTTCTTTATGTATAAATGGAATAAGAAAATATGGGGAAAATATTAATCGAATAATCGTAGTTTCTGCGGAAAAATTAACAGAAGATGCTGAATGGTTTGATGAAAAAAACTATCCTTTTTCAAAAAAAGACATTGCATTGCAGATTTTCAAAGATGAAAAAAGAGCAGAAACGTATTTACATACTCCAAAAAACAGAATTGGATGGATTTATCAACAACTTCTAAAATTATATGCATCATTTTTGATACCTGGTCTTTCCTCTAATGTGCTTATTTTAGATTCAGACACGGTCTTTTTGAACTCGGTAAATTTTTATAACAAGAAAACAAGAGGAGGTTATTTTAACCCTGGTACTGAGAATCATGGCCCATATTTTACTCATGCACGAAAATTAATTCCTGGTTTTAAAAAAATTTACAAAAACCATTCAGGTATTTCTCATCATATGCTATTTCAGCGGCCTGTTTTAGAAGATCTATTTCAAGTTGTAGAAAAAACACATAATCGAGAGTTTTGGAAAGCATTTTGTGATTTTATAAATCTTTCTAATCCTTCACCAGCTTCAGAATATGAAATCTATTTTAATTTTACTTTGGCAAGAACTAATCAATGCAAAATAAGAAGGCTAAAATGGGCAAATGTTCGTTTTCAGAATTTACAAAGATTTAGAAAACAAGGTTATCATTATGTTTCCTGTCATGCATATTTAGGATAAATAAATGAAAAAATTAATAACATTATTTATATTATTCTCTAGTTATCTAGTTTGTAATGATTATTCAGTGGTATTTATTCACATTGGGAACAGGATTCCTGCATACCTTCCAATTGCACTTAAACAAGCAAAATTGTTTAATCCAGATAATCCGATAGTTTTGGTTGCAAATAAAAAAGTACTAGATAAATTTGCTCTTGATGCAGATCAATATGAATTAGTTTCTATTGAATCTCTTAAAAAGAGCAACCAACATGTTCATTTTTTAAAACATCATAAATTGAACAATCAATTTTGGGGTGGTTTTTGGAGGTTTGCAACAGAGCGATTGTATTATCTTTATGATTATATGAAGCAATATGACCGTTCGCATGTTTTTCATCTTGAATATGATAATATGCTTTATGCTGATTTATCTGAATCAATGCCTATTTTCTCTGAATGTTATGCTAATTGTATTGGTGCAACTTTTGATAATGATCAGCGTTGTATTGCAGGATTTATTTACATTCCGAACCCATTAATAATGCAACAGTTGGTCGATTTTATAAATAAGCACCTTGCAAGAGGTTTCAATGATATGAGAATGTTAGCATTCTTTAAAAATCAAAATCCTCAAAAAATGAAAAATCTGCCAATTATTCCCCAAGAATATGCACGTGATTATCCTTTAGTAAGCCCTGCGGGTCATAAGGCTCAAAACAAAGAACCTTACTATCAACATAGTGATATATTCGCATCTGTCTTTGATGCTGCTGCCCTTGGCCAATATTTGGGAGGAATAGATCCTAGAAATGGTCCGAGCAAGCCAGGATTTATAAATGAAAGTTGTATTTTTAATCCCTCTTACTTTACCTATGAATGGATAAAGGATAAGTTAGGACGCAAAGTTCCGTATCTTATTTATAACCAAAAGGCATATAAAATAAATAACCTTCATATTCATTCAAAAAAGCTAATGAATTTTACTTCTTTAAATTAATGATATTTTTTTATCATAATTGGTTAATAAGATATTTTAAAAAAGAGAGAATAATGAATCGAAAAATTATATTTGGCATGCTGTGTTTCACCTATTTATTTTTTTTAAAAGCTGAAACATTTAATCCGAAGGCTTTAGGGCAATTTGCAATCTCTGTAGATCTTTTTCTGTATATAATGGAAAATATCCCGCAGGGGAAAGTCATTTTGGAATTAGGAAGTGGTTCAGGAACTGGCCAGTTAGCTAAGTACTATACTTTGTATTCAATTGAACACGATAGAAAATGGGTTAATAAATATCCTTCACATTATATACATGCTCCAATTAAAAGATATGATACATATCAGTGGTATAATATTGATGTGCTAAAAAGTAATTTACCTGCACAATATGATGCAATTATCATTGATGGTCCGACTGGCAAAATTGGTCGGGAGGGTTTTATTTACAATCTTGGATTGTTCAATACGAACGTATTACTTATCATTGATGATGTTGATAGACCAGCTGAGCTTCAGCTACTAATAGATGTATCTAAGAAGATTGGCAGATCTTATGCTATTTATGAATGTTCAGATGGGAAATCATTTGGGGTCATTGAAGCTGGGTAGCCAATTATAAAAGTGCAATTATTGGGAAAAGACTTATCTTCTTTATTAAGCTAAATCCAACCATTAGATGAACCTTGCTTTTTGGGCTTTTAGTTTATAACTATTAATTAAACTCTTCCAATAATTCATCCATAATTTCTGTGAATTAAATTGTATTTGATTAAATTCATTTAATTTAGTTATAAGAAATTTTTCTGTAATGTCTTTCCAATCTTGAACTATTAAAACTGGTAAATGCAAAAACAACTTATCCATAGGTGAAGTTTTGACTATGGGTATTGAATTAAGATACAATGCCTCCCAAGTTCTATGACAATCAGGACCATTACCTTTAGGACTTAAGACAAATTTTGCTTGTAAAAGATCTTCTAAATAAGCATGATAGGATTTTTTAGATGCGACGGCACAATATGATTTATTCTTAAAATAATGCAAGATAGTTATACGCTCTTTTAAGCTTGTATTAACTGAAAAATTTAAGTAAAGAAGATATTTTTTAGTAATTTTCTTAGAAGTAAATGAATCAATTGTTTGCAAATTTCCAAAGCGACAATAGCGGTTCTCTAGACCAATAGGTATTGGTATTAATTTATTATGCTTATAGTCAGCATTTTGTGCAAACCATGCAATAATTTTTTTTTCTTCAAGTATGCTTTTAAATTTGCTGGGAGCAGGATAATCACTATTATGAGAAATAATAATATACGAAAAATTAATCTTAGGGTGGATATTACAGAAAAATTCATGTAAATAATCTGTTTTTATAAAAATTATGTCTCCATTTTTTATTTGTTTGTAAGGGAAATCTTGCCTTGAGACAGTTTCATCAAAGGCAAAATCACTTAAGTAACGAAATCCATCGCCTGTAATATAGGGGTAGAAAGGCTTTCGATTTGACGGGGTAATGAAATTTTTTCCCTTAATCGGAAAATAAAGCAAGAAAATGAACAAATAAAATATATTAAATTGATTTGTTTTTTCCAAAACTAACCCTCAAATTTTTTTAGACATTGCATAATTGTTTGTATCATCATATAAATAAAAAAGAGTCAAAATAAATAAAAAAGAGGAAATAGAATGAAAAAATTATTTATTTTTACACTCCTGATATCAGGATTATTATTTAGTTTTTTAAAAGCACAAGATATTCATACTGAGGCTTTTACAAATATTTACAATAATGCGGTCTGGGGAAAAAACAGCCAAGGGGAACCATTCTCAGGAGGAGGATCAACTTTTGAAAAGACGGTACAATATCGAAATTTACTCCAAGATTTTTTGAAAGAAAAAAATCTTAAGTCTGTGGTAGATATTGGTTGCGGTGATTGGGAATTTTCAAAACATATTAATTGGGATGATATAGAATATATTGGTTTTGATGTAGTTGACTGGGTGATAAAAAAGGACATTGCTCGGTTTTCAAATGACCACATTCATTTCTATACCTCTAATTTTCTTGATGAAGATTTGCCGGAGGCAGATTTACTTCTTTGTAAACATGTTCTTCAACATTTATCGAACAAAGATGTTCTGAAATTGATACCCCAATTTAAAAAATACAAATATTGTCTGATCACTAATGAGGTTGACAGGCATTCTTTAACGAGTAATAACAGTGACATTAAACCGGGTGGGTGTAGAACAATCGATTTAACAAAGCCTCCTTTTAATGTGCAAGGCAAAAAATTACTGACCTATAGCCCACAAAATTTTGGTATGCATCAAATTCTTCTTATTGAAAATTAGGAAACAATTAAGAGGGCTTTTAATAGAATCAATAGGATCTGTTGGGATGAGTTTGTTGGCGACAATAGAGAAAAAATTAAAGTAAAAGTTTGATAATAAATTTTAAACTGTTGGTATACATAAATTGATCTCATCTAAAAACAAAAGGATAAGGATGATAAGTGGTAATTTATTTAAAATAATTCAATTGAATTTTTTGTTATTATTCATGGCATCTTCGATACATGCTAAATTAAGCTATTCAATGCATGATTCAGAAGGTGTACCATTAGATTTAAAATTAGTTAAAATCTTTAATTTGAAAAATGGATTTTTCATTGAAGTTGGTGCATATGATGGTGTTATTTTTTCAAACACTAAACTTCTTGAGGAAAAGAATGGATGGAAGGGAATATTGATAGAGCCTTCACCAAGCTTATTTTCAAAATTATGTTCAAATCGGCCTCAATCAAGATGTTTTCAATGTGCATTAGGGTCCTTTGAAGAAAATGGAACCTATGGTTGGGGTGATTTTGAGGGTGGCCCAATGGCTAGTTTAACACAACGTACTGATAATCCCCAAACAGTAAAAGTTCTGATTCGCAGCCTGCAGTCAATACTTGATGAGTGTAATATTACCCATATTGACTTTTTTTCTTTGGATACGGAAGGTTATGAATGGAATATATTAAATGGAATAGATTTTAGCAAAACTGATATTACTTATATGTTAATAGAAATATATGCTCATCATTATGACCAGATAACTTCATTTCTTTTTAATCATGGGTATAGCTTAATTTCTTGCCTATCAAATTACAATAAAATTTCTAATCCGGGTTGGGATGGGACACATAATGATTATTTATTTAAAAAAAATGAAATTAAATAGTAAGTAAGTTTAGATCCTTTTAGTATAATTACAAAAAAAGAAAATATTCTAAGTTTGTAATACTCAATTCATAACTCCATAAAATGAAAGCCCCTTATTCATAATACTTTAGTTTGGCAAAAATATTGCATATTTAATCAATTTTTTACCAAACTGAGTAAAAATGCAATATCATATCTTGGGGGTAAGATGAAAAAATGTCTTCTGTTTATTTTTTTTCTAATATATATTGCCATCGCACATGAATATCCTCGACCAATTTTTGGTTATTATAGTCAAAAAGGACAAGATAAATTTTTGAATGAAGAAGTTTTCAACGGTAAAGAGGGAGGTTTCTTTGTTGATATTGGAGCTCATGACGGTATAAGTTTTAGCAATAGTTATTTTTTCGAAAAATATCTTGGTTGGAAAGGAATTTGTATTGAGCCAAACCCTGATATATTTCCGAAACTTATCCAGAACAGACTTTCTTTGTGTCTTCAGCTTGCAGTAGCTAAGGAAAATAAAAAATTCAATTTTTTAAAATGTGAAGGCTATATGCTTGAAATGTATAGTGGGATTTTTGAATTAATGGATGTTAAACACATAGAAAGAATAGAAAAAGAAATGCAAATATTTGGTGGTAGTTGTTCAACTATTGAAATTCAATGTAAACCAATTAGTGAAATTCTCAATGAATATAATATTAATTCTATTGATTTTATAAACATAGATATTGAGGGAGGCGAAGAGGAGGCAATAAAAAGTATTGACTTTAAAAAAACAAAAATCAAAGCTATTTTGGTTGAAAATAATTTTCGTGAAAATAAAATACAAAAGTACTTAGAGTCATGGGGATATAAATATATTAGAACTATAGGGAAGGATGATATTTACATATTAGGGGATCATCATGAATAAGTTTTTCTTTCTTCTCCTGTTACAATGCTTAATAATAAATGCTGTTACTGATGCTGACATTTTTAAAGCTTCATATCTCAATTCTGTGGTTCCTAAAAAAATAGAATTACGTGAGAGAGTTATTACTACTATTTTTTGCGAAGATTGTTCATACCTCCCAAGAGTTGAAAAAGCAGGTCAGATTTTTGATAAAGACCGAGATATTCAGTATCAACTAATGCATAATGGAATAAAGATATGTAAAGATTGTTATTATGGTGAATGGATGACAACTTTAATCAAGTATTGTCATGGTCATCATGAGCCTCAAGAAGAAGTAGCATTTCATGAGGTGTTAAAGTATCTTCCAAAAAATGCTGTAATGTTAGAGCTTGGTAGCTATTGGGGTTATTATTCTATGTGGTTGAAAATGGCGATTCCTTCCGCAACAACCTATCTTATTGAACCAGATCCTCAAAATATAGAAATTGGAAAAAGAAATTTTGCCCTCAATAAACTAAGTGGTATTTTTGAGTGGGCATTGATTGATTCAAAAAGTTCAGAAGCAAAAAGTTTTACTGATTGGGATTATAATACTTTCTTGGTTCGAGCAATCGCTTTGGATGATTATACCTCTGAAAACAATATATCTTTTGTTCATGTATTACATAGTGATATTCAAGGGGCAGAGATAGCAATGCTTGAGGGTTGTCATCGTTTGATGTCAGAAAAAAGAATAGGCTATTATTTTATTTCTACTCATCGAGGCACTCATGAAAAATGTTTAGAAATTTTGAAAAGATATAATTTGAATATATTGATTTCAATAACAAGAGAAGAAAGTTTCTCTGCAGATGGGCTAATTGTTGCTAAGTTACCAAATATGGAAGATTCTATTCAACTCAACATTTCACGAAGAACTCCAGAATTAATAAGGCTTATAAAAGGAATATGTAATAATGAAAGTTAAAATTTTATTTTTTTTTGTAACTTTTCACATACTTTCACTTTTAGGAACTCCGACTGTTTCAGTCCGTCTTCTTGGGTTGTTGGGGAATAGATTTTGGGGATTTTGTATTGGTAAAATAGTTGCTGAGGAATTAGGCTATAATCTTTATTGCAAACCCATAATCGGTTTTCCAAATACTTATATCTACAATGGTAACAAGCCATCCAATAAGTATCCTACTGATGTTCATAATTGTGAACAAGAAATTGATTTAAAGTCAATTATAACAAACAAAAAACAAAGAAACATCAAGTTACAAGGTTATTTTCAAAGGCTTCGTTATATAGCTCCTTATGTAGATAAAATCCGTAACGAATGGTTGGTAATGGATCCAGCATTGAAATATGAAGTTAATTCTAATGATGTGGTAATCCATATACGTTTTAAATATCCATATCCCTTACCTTTTTCTTATTATGAAAAAGCTCTTTCTAGTATAACTTATGACCAAGTTTATATTTGCACGAATGAACCTAATCATCCTAGTCTTAAACTGTTTGATAAATACAAACCAATAATTCGAAGTACATCATCATTATCTGTAATGATGAACAACAAAGTTTCTTGGGACGAGATTAGCAAACTTAATTTGGATGATTTTACTTTTATAAATTCCTGTAATAAAATTATTATATCAACAAGCACATATTCATGGTGGGCAGCCTTTTTATCTGATGCTTCCGAAATTTATGCTCCTTGGCCTACAAAAGGTTTTCCACTATTTGGGAGCAAAGTTAATGAACCAAGATATCATTACATTGAAACACAACTTACAGGTAATGATATTCTGTTCTGAAATGATTTCCCCTTTTTTGGTTTTTTTCGGAACATAATAAAGAATTTTCTAACTATCTATGGTAGTTATCGTCTTCCTGGATCACTTTCAAAAGGTGAGGATGTAGTGTTTTTAGCAAGGCAAGTACCAGCAGTTCATCCCAAGCAAATTGATCTTAACATTGCTCATACATACCACATCTATGGGAAAAGATCTTAAAGAGAGATACTCAGAAAAAGGTTGGACCAGCAAGGTTTAATTAGCTGTTCCATTTACTTTTAAGAAATATAAGCAACCATTACATTTTGGCGGTACTCGCCTTTATCACCACCAGGAATATAGGTAATTTGATAATCTGGATTTATTTCTCTAATTTTTGCAATAATATCTTCTTTTATTAGGCCATCAAATAAAATTGTTCCACAGCAATGCATATCATCAATTAGAATAGTATGAGTTTTGATGTGATGATTTTTAATTTGATCTAGTTCTTCTAGTAATGGTGTGTTTTTTCCGCCATTAGGAGCTGGTGTGCCTCTGTGCCCATCGAGCCAAAAAGTTATTTCTTTGTCAAAGTTTTTTATAACTTCATAGAGGATTTGGCCAGAATTACCTTGCCAAATTTGTACATTTTTATTTTTATTGAATTTATGCTTGCAAAGCTGAGCCCATTTAGGAAGTAATTCGACCGAATGAATTTCATTAAAACCTGCTCGTAATGCAAATTCTATTCCTTGCCCTACATAGCAACCTGTTTCAACAAAATAGTAATTAGGAAAATCTTTAAATCCTTGAGGTCCAATGTTTGCTTGTGCAAAAAAGAATACAATAGATAACAGTGAGAATATTTGTTTCATTACTTCCCTTTTTCAGTTACTAAATAAGTCTTCTTAACCACTATTATCTTATTTAAGGTTGGAAGTAAACAACACATTACCAAAAAACCATTCTTTGGGATTTTCAAAGTCTTTTGCAATCTCCTGAAAGCCTTTTGACTCTAAATATTCTTTTAATCGTTCATATTGCTTTTGATTTTCATATCATATGCTTCTACAAACTCAACTCAGTCCAGATAGCTTTGATTTTTGGTAGCAGCTTTTGTATGGGTAAATAGGATTATAAGAAATAAACTTAAATGCTTTGTTTTATCCTCTAATTAATATTCAAAAGGTTCTTTTGCAGCTTATTAGCATGGTTGTTTGATTTATTCTAAAATAGATTGGAGAAATAACTAGTTTTACCCTTAAACAATGGCTTTTTTAGTAAAATTCTTGTTTTTAACCCCCCCCTCCGTGCTAATATTACTAATAGGAATATTAAGCATAATTTTAAAAAGGAGAAGAAAATGAAGAAATACTTATATGCTCTTTTATTAACCTCAGGAGCCATGTTTGGTATGGCTGGCCCAACCGCTCAAGAATGGGCTGCAAAAATAAAACAAATGCCAGGAAGAATCGGTAATGTACAAGTACATAGAATAGTAAAGCAAGGTGATAAAACACTCGTTGCTGCAATTGAGCCAAAATCTGGCATGGTTGTTATCGCAAGATTCACCAAAGACAAAGAACCTGGTAGTTGGGTAGGTGAGGACAAAGGATTTGGAATAATGGGCTCTGGTGCTTGGAAAGAAACATATGAGATGCTTACTGGTAAAACTACTGGTGATTATCCTAATGTTAAAATTAATTCAGTCAAAATATTACCAGACGAAAAAATAATTATCTCCATTAGTGCTAATAACAAAGCATATGATCTTAAATTAGATAAAACTGGATTAAAATAAATCAAATAGAGCCCATAAAATGGGCTCTATATTTTTTCACACCAACTCTTCATTTTTACTAAACAACACATTACCAAAGAACCATTCTTTGCGATTTTCAAAATCTTTTGCAACCTCCTGAAAGCCTTTTGACTCTAAATACTCTTTCAACTGTTCATATTGTTTTTGATTTTCATATGCTTCAACAAATTCAACTTCGGTCCAGATAGCTTTAATTGTTGGCAATAATTTTTGAGCTCCTTGCAAGACTTCATAGGCATTACCCTGCACGTCTAGCCATAAAAAATCGATATGATCAATATTATTTTGGTGGGCCCAGTCATCAAGAGTGATGGTTTGCACAGTAATAGTTTTAGGATAGAAAACATCAGACCACTTCAGACGTTCTTTTGGCTTTTTTAATGATCCTGCTTGGAAGGGTGCTTCTTTTTTTATTGGTTTTTGTGAAACAAAAAAAACTGACTCACCAGTTGTATTTGAAAGAGCAACTTGAAAACAAGAAATATTTTTTAGTTTTTTGGTGTTTAGTTGTAATCGTGCAAAAATCTCAGGTACCGGTTCAAAAGCATATATCCTGCCATGAGGCCAATTACTCGCTAAACGTTTGGTGTCCTTCCCTTTAAAGGATCCTGCTTCTATAATAACGGGGTTGCTTGGCAGAATAGCCTTGAGCAATGCAAAAATATTTTTTTTTAATTTTATTATCTTCATATAGTTACTATTGCTTTTTTAAATAGTTGGCATAAGTTGAACAATAGTATACAAAAATTTGTTTTTATAGGAGAGGCTATGCGTTTTTTACTTTTTTCAATTGTAATTGTTAATTTTTGTAGCGTATTGGCAAGGCCAATTGATCCATTAAAATTTAATCCTTCATTTTATTTATGCAATACAACTAAAAAACCAGTTTATTATGCAGTTTGTTATGAGCAAGATGATTGCCAACCAGTAATGAAAAAAATTATGCCGGGTCACTGGGCGATGCGTACTGATATTAATACAGAAAAACCGATCTTCTTACTGGTTTCTAGTAACAAGTGCCCAGAAAAAGGGGATCGAGTTGACCAATTATTTATTGAGCCAAATTGTTGTAAAAAAATTAATTTAGATATCTGCCCGATTGATTCAACAATTTTTAGATCTGAGCCTGGAACCATTTGCATGCGTGATTACATGGTTTGCTTGTGTACTCAAGATCAGGGGGATGAGCAGATGTGCATCAAGCGTTGTGGTAAGCAATGCTATTTATTGCCTGGTAATGTTGTTACCCAAGATATGAGTGCTGGCTCAGTTGAATATAACCCAGCTCCTTGCTCAGTAATGTGTCCAAAGCGCAAGAGAGAGTTGACCAATAAGGATATTGAAAAACTTGAGCGTGAACTGATAACGGTAAAATATTTAATGAAAAAAGCTCATACTAGTGAAGATATGCCAGAAAGCAATCGTTTAGAAAAAGAACTTATGTATATTCGTTATCTGCTAAAGGAGCGTTATCCAGATTTGGTTGTAGGATGCGATCAAGAATAATAGTATTATAAATTTGTATTTTAAGGCCTTGTATTGCGCAAGGTCTTGTTTTTTGTTTAAATAAACAGTAAAAACAAAGAAAATTAACAAATGAAAATAAGTATTATTATTCCTGCTTACAACGAAGAAGAACGTATCGGCGCAACGCTGAATCACTACCTGACCTATTTTGTAAAATTGAAAAATGACCATGGGGTTGAGGCAAACTTTATTGTAGTGTTGAATGGTTGTATCGATAGAACTGCTGAGGTGGTTAAAAAAGAGACGAAAAATTTTTCGAATCTGAGCTTGATAGAAATAAAGCAAGCTGGCAAAGGTCTGGCCATCATTGCCGGTTTTAAAGAAGCACTCAAGAAAAAGCCAGATTTAATAGGTTTTGTAGATGCAGATATGGCAACTTCTCCAACAGCATTTTATAGTTTGATGAAAGATTTAGGCACGGCCGATGGGGTGATTGCAAGTCGTTATATGCCAGGAGCAGAAATTTTTCCACCACGACCATGGATAAAACGGATTGGCTCACGTCTTGTTTTTGAATCCATAGTGTATTTGTTATTTGGTATGAAATATTATGACTTTCAGTGTGGTGCAAAAATTTTTAAATATAAGGTTATCAAAAAAATATTACCGCATTTGAAAATTACACAATGGGCTTTTGATGTTGAACTTCTTTATTTATGTAAGAAATATGGTTTTATAATCAAAGAGGTACCAACGGTTTGGTATGATCAGGAAGGCAGTAAGCTAAATATTCTTAATGGTGGCATAAAAATGCTTGGCGCGGTTATACGCTTGCGCTTGGAACACTCGTCACTGGTAAAATGGTGGCATTAATGCTCTCCCATGATTATTCAAAAAACGTTTTTAATAAAAGAATTGCCATTTTAGGTATTTTACCTCCACCTTATGGCGGTATTTCCGTGCATATTCAGCGAGTCATACCTATTTTCAAAAAACAAAATAATGATGTATTTTTTTTCTCAGTTGTCTGTTGGTTTAGAAATATAAAACTTTGTTATATTGGTTTTGTAAGTTATTTATTGTATTTGTTTTTTTGGTTATGCATTAGGTGGCCAAAAATAGTTTATTTTCATACGCTTTTTCTAAGTTGCCGATTAACTGAACTTCGGCTCCTACTATTTTTTAAAAAAATTTCTGGAGCGAAACTGATCCTAATAGATCACAATAATCGATTTTTGGATCTAAAAAGTAAAAAGTACAAAAAAAAATTAAATGAATTATTACAACAAGTGGATCAACAAGTTTTCATGGGCAATACCAAACAATACTATCTAAGCAGTGGTCTTGTACCGATAAAAAATAGTTCTTGCGAGTCACCATTTTTACCTCCAGATTTAATGCAAGGAAAAAAACTGTTGGCTTACTATCCACAGGAACTGTTTTCTTTTATGAGTCAGCATCAACCATTGCTATTGGTAAATGCCTCACAGCAAACCATGATTAATGGCCGTCATTTATATGGTTTTGATTTGTGTATTGAAGCCATGCCAGCATTATTAAAACAATTTCCTAAAGCAGGCTTTATTTTTGTAACTAGTTATCGTGCAGATTATTGGCGGTCTTTTGCGAAAAAATTTGGATTACGTGATCATTGCTTCTTTTTGGAAGGTAATTATCAATTATGGCCGTTATTCAAGAAAGTAGATGTATTTGTACGGCCTAATAAGGCCGATGTCTATCCGATAAGTTTGTTGGAGGCATTGTTTTTTAAAACGCCAAGCATTGCAAGTTCTGTTTGCCAACGGCCACAAGGAACGATATTGTTTGATATTAATAATAAAAAAGAATTTATAGAAAAAATAATCACTGTTTTGGTAAAGAAGTATGAACCTCACAAGCAGCCTCATTATTTGTACGCGCAATCGCCCCAAAGACATTCTCAAGGCAATTGAGTCGATAAAAAAGCAAACAAGATTGATCGACCAACTTATTATTGTTGATAGTTCCGATATTCCTTTGAATAAAAATAATTTTTTTCTAGAAAGTGTAAAACTTAAAAATACTGAATATGTGTACAAACATACACAGCCAGGGCTGACCTTTCAGCGGAACATTGGCATTGCATTGGCCACTTATAAGATAATTTTTTTCTTAGATGATGATGCGATTCTCGAGCAAAACTATATTGAATTGATGATGCAAACCTTTGCTCGCAGCCCAAATTATATTGGTGGCATGGGCACGATCGTTGTTGAAGGAAAAAAGGAGCATGTCTTATTGCGTATTATTCGGAGAGTGTTTTTATTACAACGTATGTATGCAAAAGGCAATATGACCTTCTCGGGTATGCCAACCCATTGTTATGGAACAAATCATTTTAAACAGGTATATGTTCTGAATGGTTGTGGCGCGTATAAAAAAGAATTATTTACCAATCAGTTATTTGATGAGCAGTTAACCACATATGCGTATATGGAAGACATGGATTTTTCTTATCGAGCAAGTCAGCAGGGTGATCTTTTTTTTAATCCACATGCCAAGCTTTATCATATTCCAAGCCCTGACGGCCGAGATGATATTCTAAAAAACAGGGCTATGTATATTTATAATTATAGTTATTTGTTTTTTAAATTATTTTATCCTTATAATAAACTACGCATAATCGCTTACTGGTGGACCATAATAGGATTATTTGTATATGCGATTATCTTAAGGAAGTGGCAATTCTGCAAAGGTTATTGGTCTGGGTTGAAGCAATTTTATTTTTTATAATTGGTTTGCGATTGTATAAAATACTTGACTTATGGGCCAAGAATAGATAACAATTTTTTATGAGTATGTAATTTATATTTTGCCAAAAATGGTAACCCCAAGGGAGAGATAATGAAAAAAATGTTCCTTGTACTCTCAACATTTCTGTTGAGTTTTGCACTTAATGCGGACGATAGTTGTTGCCGACCGGGTGCAACCCCGTATTTTTCTATTCGTTCACAAGGTCTTGATACCGCGCGTGGGCTTGTTGGTTTAACGCATTTTATCAATTTGGACCGAGATTGTTTTTATGGAACCGTATCGGTAACCCCAGAATATACTCGTTCGTTTCGCTCAAGTGACATTGTTAAATGTTTATTTGGTTGCGATATAGGTACAAAAGATTGTCCAACTCTCCATATTACCGGTTCTCGGGTACCAAACCGTGGCGCCTGTGATTGGTTAGCTGATTATTTTGGCTTGCCAACAGATTTTGAAAGTGTTGTTCGATTTGAACCAAAGGTACAAAATTTTATTGCTGATTTTGATCTTTATTTGGGGCTAGAAAATTGGGTCCATGGTTTATATTTCCGTATTCATGCTCCAGCGGTTCGTACGCGATGGAAATTAGGATTTTGTGAATCAGTCCAAAATGCAGGGTCGAATGGATATGATGCGGGGTACTTCAATATTTCTGGTGTAGATCGTACAGATCTATTGAATAGCTTTACCGAATTTATTACTGGTGTAGGGGCTCCTAGAATTCAAGACCAAGGCTCGCCTGTTCGTTTTGATACTTTGAGCGCAAGCAGATTTTCTTGTGATACATTAACCTCTGGCGGACTTGCTGATTTGCGTTTTGCTCTTGGTTGGAACTTCTACCAAAACTGTAATAGCCATTTGGGTCTTAATTTGCAATTTGCTGCGCCAACTGGTACTCGCCCAGATGCGTGTCATGTATTTGAACCAATCGTTGGTAACGGTCATCATTGGGAATTTGGTGGTGGCCTTAGTGCACACTGGGTTCTGTGGGAAAGTGATTGCAATGATCGTGAATTAGGTATTTATTTTGAAGGCCAATTTACCCACTTATTTAAAGCGCGCCAACGCCGGTCCTTTGATTTGTGCAATGGTCCAAACAGTCGTTATATGTTAGCTGAAAAATTAACATCAGATGTGCAAGGTGGCCTTGCTGGTGTTAATGCCAATGGTATTATGATACCTGCAGAAGCACAATTTGATCGTTTTGTGCAACCAGTTGCCAACTTAACAACTTTTGATGTTAATGTAAGTGCTGGTTTCCAAACTGATCTTACTTTCATGCTTAATTATACATGTTGTGATTGGCAATGGGATATTGGATACAATTTCTGGCATCGCAGTTGTGAAAAAATAAAATTCCGTAAAGATTGCTGCTTACCATTTAAAGAAAATGAATGGGCTGTTAAAGGTGATTCTCATGTCTATGGTTTTGCTTTTGGTGAATTTAGCAGCAATTCAGTGGCACTTTCAGCTACCCAACATTGTGCAAGCGTTAATAGCGGTAAAAACTTTGTTCCGGGTGTGAGCATTGATGTAGCACGTGGAAATCCAAATGTGGATAACGCCTTAACCGGTACTTCAACTTTTGGTCCTTTATCATCAGTTAGTCCATTTGATTCGACTTTGACCAGTTCAACATCAATTCAACCGGTGTTTATTAATACTTGTAATGTTGATTTAAAAGGTGCAGAAACAAAAGGTACATCACATAAAATCTTTACCAACTTTAGTCATACATGGTCTGACCATTGTTGGGTACCATATCTAGGTGTTGGTGCGAAAGCTGAATTTGCAAGCCACCGTTCAGAAAAAGGCTCTTGTGATGAAACAAGTTGTTGCCCAACATTCTGTGGGCCTGCAACGGCAAGTTCAGTAGATTCTTGTGATGATCAATGCAGCACAGATTTATCTTGCAGTGGTTGCTCAATTCAATCTTGTGAATCAAGTTGTTCAGTAAATTCTTCTTGTTGCAAAGTTAAATGCCGACCATGTGCCTTGTCTGAATGGGGTATTTGGGTCAAAGGTGGATTCTCATTTGACTGATTAATTAGATAAGAACCTTTAATGGTAGCTCCCTGCAAAAGCGGGGAGCTTTTTTTTTGCAGAATAATGTTGTTCAAGATAATGCGATTATACAAAAGAGTGATCACAAAATAAATGCCATTAGCTAGCATTGTTGCTCCGACACAACCAGCAAGGCCAAATACCGGAATAAATAACCAGTTGAGTGTGCAATTGATGGTTGCAGGAATAAGAATGCTAAATGCTAAAAAATAGGTGCATTTATTAAATTGCAACAAGCAGTTAGCAAAATAAACTCCCATAACCCATAATTGTGCGAGCAATAACGGAAAGATATAAATGAGGGCTTTATGATACGTTAATGGCAGCAAGGGCTTTAATAGTATTAGAAATACCGAACCTAAACTAATAAGAAAAAAACAAAATGCCATTGCCCACACCATATGTTTTCTATTTTGTTTTTCGATAGAGGCGACCAGATTTTTTTTTGCAGTAAATTGTTTAAGCATATACGGTATATAAGCATTGCCCATGGGCATAAGAACAAGAAAATAAAATAATTGTGCAAACGTATTTGCAAGGGCATAAATTCCTACTGTATGCAAATCCATAAAATAAGCTAGCAACCACCGATCAGCGCCAGAAATAATCCAAGAAAACAATAAACCTGGCATAAAAACTATACTTTTGGGCAAATATAACCACGTTCTAAATAGAGCGCGCTTTGGCTTGATAAATGTATACATTCTTTTGTATAAAAAAGACATAAAGCCAACAGTAGTTGTAAAACAAAGGCTTAATAGTTGCCCAAGAAGCATTGAACCAATACCAAGCTGGTAATATATTAGGCCTAGTATAGTAATGCCAAAGCAAATAGCTGTACTAATAAGTTGTATGGCGATAAGAGTTATTGCTTTTTCTTGAAAGCGTAACAGTTGGTAATAAAGCTCTACAAAAAAAAATAAAAAGCAGTTGCATAAAACAATTGCTAGATACCAACTATTTGTATTAGATGGAAAAAAAAGGTTTTTATAAAAAGGTAAATGAGATAAAAGTAGCCCTAGTATTGGTATGCCAATAAAACAATAAAAAATAATAAGGTCGGTAATAAAATTAATTCGTTTTTCTTTTTTTAAATGAAAAAACTCAATCGTTAATAACTGTCTTAGGCCAAGACCAAAAAGAATCGTGCAAATGCTTCCAAAACTGGTCAGTAGTGCAAGCAAACCAAATTCCGATGGGCTTACATAATATAAGGTAATTGGGGCACTTATAAAAGAAATACCCCGCAAAAGTAGAGAGCCAAATGAATAGGTAAGGAAGTTCCTAATAACCAGAGTAATTTTCATAGTGTTTATGAGTATAGCATAAGCACATATTTAGTAATAATTTCTACTTGCAAAATATAGAAAAGCATTCTTAAACATTCTTTATTGCCTTTTTTAAATATTTAACCATAATTGAAAATAATAGATTTATAGGAGCTTTATACCGTGAAGAGATATTTATCTTTACTCATTTTAATGGGTTTTTTAGCTAACTTTGCAATGGTTAAAGAAGAAAAATCATATACCGATCCCAAAGGCCGTGTGTACCCCATGATTGTTTTGGGCGCCGATGAAAAATTTGTTGTTCAAGAAGAACCAAGCTCAAAAAGAAAACCGTTAAAAAGATGTAAGATTAATAATAGGTCTGATAAAAGATTATTATTTATGGGTTGCAAGTCAGGTGATTTAGATTTGGTAAAAGAGGCCATAAGAGAAACATCTGTCAACATCAGATATGAGTTCTGTCTTAACCAAACCCCACTACACATTGCAGCCGAAGAAGGCTTTGAGCAGATAGTAGGCTATCTTCTTACGCATGACCCGGCAATTGATGCACGAGATAAAGAAGGCTGTACCACTTTATTTTTAGCAGTTTTTCAAAAAGATGCTTTCATTACAGATTTATTATGTAAGGCAGGTGCTGATGTAAATTTGCAAAATGATGAGGGCGAAGCTCCATTGCATGAAGCAGTTCGCACAAAATCTTTTCCGTGTGTTACTGTTTTACTGAACTCTAATGAAATAAAAGTGAATAAACCAAATAAGGATGGTGATACGCCGTTGCATATCGCGCTGAGGGAATATGAATCCAGTGGTGATAGTAAAAATATTATTAAATCTCTTTTGCAACATGGAGCAGATTTGAGACTGCATAATAATGAAAAGAAAGCGCCACGAACTGTTGCGACAAAACAAGCACAATTATTTCTAAAGATTTGGGACCGCCAAAAAAGCAAATCTGACTAACTCAATTCTTGTTCTATTTTTAACTTTCTAATACGTTTTTCAATTCTTTTGACTCGGTCTACAGGCCAAGGATGACTATTAAGAAATATATGAAAAAGTCTTTTTTCTAGTGGTGTCCTTAATTTTGTTACCCCATTCATTTCATTTGCATGATTCTTTAGAAAAACATTGAATACTTTGAGTAAATTATCCTGAATTCCTTCATCAGCTTTGTATTCTCTGTGTCGTTTATATGCTTGGAAAATGGCAACATTGGCTAAGATGAGTCCAATGCCACCAGGAATTTTTAGAAATTGCTTCATGAATGAAGATTGTGTAAAAAAATTGTTTACTTTTCTAAATATTAGATGAGTAATAACAGGAATAGCACTACATGCAGCAAGAAGGCGTTCAGAATCATGATTTTTCAAATGAGCTGCCTCATGTTGCAGGATTGCTTTGTGTTGATTGATTTTACGTTGAATCATTGCAAGATATTTTTTTGGATGCCCTAATAATAAAGAAAAAAAACCTGGGCTTTGCAATCGCTTTTGCTCTTTAAGGAGACTATGAAGACGATTTCTACCAAACCAACTGGAGAAAGCAAATTGTTTGGATTCGGCTCTGTTACATATGGATCAATTGAAATCAGATGGTAAAGGGAATGAACTCCATACCCTGATTCGGGGTCAATTTTAACACTCAATAAATGATGGTTCAAAACACCTGCATTTTGTAATTGCTCATGGACAAATTGTTTCTCAAGCTCGGAAGGTTCTTTTAATTTTTTTACATAATCATCAGCATTACTCAGAGATAAAGAAAGATAAATTAATGCTGAAGGGCCCGCAGTAAGTAAATAATAAAAACTTGAGCATCCTATTGTTGTTGAACGTAGCAATAGTTTACGCATAGGATTCATACATTGGGTGTGTATGCAAATAAGTATGGTTAAAACTAATCTTTTTCTTGCACTGCTCATGTGCTCAAGATTAGCATACTTCCTGTTTTTTTCTTCAGTGCTTTTATTTACATCTTTTTAGCTAATTTCCTAATAACAGTTTTGAGGGAATATTTTTTGTTTGTCCTGCAACTTCAATTGGAACGGTGTTTCCTAGAGTTGTATGATTTGTAAGTGCTTGCCAATTTTGTGATTTTAATGCTGGTAAAATAATACTAATCATTTCAGAAGGCAGCACTGGGATAATATCGGTATCTTGGGGTCGAGGATATAGACTGTCGCAAATAGTAACTTTTATCTCATCAGGAAGTTCATCGTCATGATTTTGGACTAATGTATTAAATAGTGAATTACGAAGTTTTTGGCGTAATTCCAATTTTCTTTTAATATTATCTAATGGATCTACAATTCTATCTTTGATTGCCTGTAAGCCCCTAATAAAAAATCTTTGATTCCAACCTTTATTTTTGTCGGCTTCTTCTTTTAATTTTGTAAGTGTTTTACGATATATTCTAATAGGTCTATTAGAAACACCGAATCGTAGATCTAATTGGCGAATTGTATTGGGGGATAAAAATTGACCTCTCATTGCATCATACTCAATCCAACATTTACATCCCATCAACCAATAAAATAAATTTGGTAAAGTTGGTTTTATAGTACGTATTTCACGCTCACTACTGAGCAATAGCGCAGCAGTTGCATAGCCAAGACCCCAAAGAGCCTCTTCTTTTCCCGGTAATTTTTCCTCTAGATCTTTTGCAAATAATGCTTGTATCAGTGAGTTTCTAACAAAATCAGCAGTCTTATTTGTTGCAATTGAGCGAGTAACATCATATGTAATACTAACATCAATTTTTTTCCTGGCTGTAGACATAAGTGCCAGTCCTGAAGTGCTTTTTATCCATTGAATAGGGCAATAAGGATCTTTAAAAGATTTTTCTATGCCAGAGGCAACTAAGGATTGTCCGATATCATTAACTAAAAAACGGCCAAAATATTGTGGGTTAAAACTAGTTTTCCACCATAGATCAGCACTGATAAGCCCTAAACCCCAAAAAAGCTTATAGGCCTTTCCATCAAATTTCTCACCATTGATTACTATTTTTGTAATTACTTCTTCAATCTCTTCCCCTCCCCATTGCATTGCCTGCAGGGATGATATGATTGTACTCATGCATAGAATACTAAGGCAGAAAGAGAAAAATATTCTTTTCATAAATCCCTAAAACAAAATTAAAATCGAATATAATGCTTTTTTATTTTCTATTGAAGTTTATAAGCTGTCAAGTGGATTAGCAATAAATAGGATGTTTTTTAGCTAATTTAGTAATTTTTAGTGTTACAGAATGTAATGTTTTCTCGTTGTCATGGCTTTGCAAGGCTTCATCGATTAATCTGACAATCTCTTTTGCTTGTTCTTCTTGCATACCACGGGTAGTGATTGCAGGTGTGCCAATGCGAATGCCGCTGGTGATCCATGGTTTTTGTGGATCAAATGGAATACAGCTTCTACTAACCGTTATACCAACTTTTTCTAATATTTGCTCTGCCAATCTGCCGTTTATATTTTTTGTTCGGAGATCTACAATAAATAAATGATTGTCAGTACCACCGGTAACAATATCATAGCCAAGAGCAATAAACTCTTGTGCCATGACTTTAGCATTTTTAATAATTTGCTGTTGATATTCTTTGAAATTAGGTTGTAAAGCTTCCTTAAAGCAAACTGCTTTTGCTGCAATTACATTCATAAAAGGGCCACCTTGAATTCCAGGCATAATTGCCTTATCAATTTTTTCTGCCCATTCTTTTCTGCACATAATCAAACCACCACGTGGACCGCGCAATGTTTTGTGCGTTGTACTGGTGATAAAATCAGCATGGCCGACAGGGGTTGGGTGCATGTTTGCCGCAATCAAACCGGCAATGTGTGCAATATCAGCAAGTAACAGGGCCTTAACTTTTTTAGCAATGTATGCAAATTTTTCAAAATCGATAATGCGGGAATAAGCAGACGCGCCAGCAATGATTAATTTTGGCTTACACTCAAGAGCAATTTTTTCAATCTCATCATAATCAAGCATATTGGTTTCTGGATGGACTTTGTATTGCACATTGTTATAAAAAACACCAGAAAAGTTGATTGGATGGCCGTGGGTTAAATGGCCACCCTCTGCAAGGCTCATACCAAGGATTGTATCACCTGGTTTAAGCGCGGCAAACATTACTCCCATGTTTGCTTGTGATCCTGAGTGGGGTTGCACATTTGCATGATGGACACTAAATAATTTTTTACATCGCTCAATTGCCAACTGTTCTGCCGAATCAACATGCTCACATCCAGCATAATAACGCTTACCAGGATAACCCTCAGCATATTTATTGGTCAGAACCGAGCCGGTAGCCTCAAGAATTGCTTTTGAGGCATAGTTTTCTGATGCTATGAGATTAATCTGTTTTTGTTGTCGTTTTTTTTCTTGTTCAATTATCGTGTAAATTTCAGGATCTGTTTTTTGTAATTGATTCATACTTGTTCCTTCGTAAATAGAACTTTAGTATACAATCAAATGAATAAGTTTAATCACTTTCTTTTTTCTTATTTAGAATAGCAATACAAGCACAATTTCTATGTGAAGGTTTCTTTGCTTTGTCATGCGCATTTTTAATGGCTAGTTGTTTAAGATACTCTGGTGCAAATTCTCCCCAAAAACCACCGTTGCCTGCAGAAAAATCAACTACTTGAGCAGATTGCGTTAAAACAGGTGAGGGTGTTCTGGCCCCATCATACCCCCTACCAGGATACATTGCTTGTAATCCACAAATTGTTAAACCTAAAATTATTGTATACTTTTTCATAAAAAGTCCCTAATTAATAATGTTTTTGTATAGTTTACGAATTGTTTTGTTTTTGTCAAAAGTGAATTTGTTAAGAATCCTTTTTTCTGACAATATGAGGCGCAATCCTTTTAAATGCAGATTGTTCAATTTTTGAAGGATCAAAGTATTCAGAATGTGGATGTTGCAAATGTTTTCTTATTTTTGTTTTTGGGGAATCTATTCTTTCTTTGATCTTGTTTAAATGAGATCTATTATCAGGGCTCGGTGTTCTTTGGCATTCAATAACTGCTTTACTATATTTTTTAAGTAATTCTGGTTCTTCTTCTTTGTATTGGTTGAATATTTTTTGTATTTCTTCTACCAAGCTACTATTTTCTGAATCCATTGCAAAAAGAGGAATCGAAATTACAACAAAACAAAGAGTAAACATTTTCATTTGTGATTCTCAATTAAAATTAATTTATTAATAATACCAATTGTATAAAATTATTTTGATGTGTCAATATTATATGTATTTTATAGGCAGAAATTGCTTTTTTGAAGATCTTTTTTATACTTAAAGTATGGTTGTTTATTCTTGTATATGGGCTTTTTGAAAGGAATTGATTGTGATCTCAACATCAGATTTTAAAAAAGGGGTAAAAATTCTGTTTCGTGATGAACCATATATGGTCTTAAGTTTCACCCATGTAAAACCGGGCAAAGGTGGTGCGTTTGTTCGTACTAAAATGAAAAATATGATCACTGGCCTGATACGAGAAGAGACCTTTCGATCTGGAGAAAAGTTCAAAGATCCTGACCTTGAATATAAAGATATGCAATACCTTTATGAGGATAATGGATTGTATAATTTTATGGATCAAGATACGTATGATCAAGTTGCTTTTAACAAAGAACAGCTTGATGAAGTATTAAATAAGTACTTAAAAGAACAAGAAGCTTATTCAATTCTATATTTTCAAGGTAAACCAATTAGGGTGAGCCCACCAATGTTTATGAATTTAACAGTGACCCAGACCCAACCTGGTGTCCGAGGTGATACAGCCCAAGGTGGCGCAACAAAGCCTGCAACCCTGGAGACTGGTTTGGTTCTATCTGTTCCACTATTTGTAGAAGAAGGCCAAGCGGTAAAAGTTGATACCCGAGATGATAAATATATCGAACGAGTATAGGTGGGATTATAATGAGCTCGATCAAAGATCAACTTTTTTGTGATGAGCATATTCTTTCTTACGATGATATGTCTCAGCGAACTATTAGATCCTTAATTTTTATTATTTTATATGCAACAGAATCATACAAATATGATGAATCGGTCCAAGCGATCGTTGATAATATCAACCGTGGTTTTGAGTTAGATATTCCTCTTGATAGTAAATTAGTAAATACTGTTGAGGAAATAATAAAAAAACGAAATGAGCTTGATGAACAGATTAAACCATTGTTGCACAATTGGCGTTTTGATAGGCTTGGAGTGGTAACAAAGTTGATCTTGCGGTTTGCGCTTTGGGAAATGGATCATGTTGATACTCCGCCAACGGTTATTATCAATGAGGCAGTTGAGCTAGCAAAGTGCTTTGGTGAGAGAGATGCGTACAAATTTATCAACGGCATTTTGGATGAAGCAATAAAAAAGAGAGAAGAAGAAAAATAAAAATAAAAAGGAGTAAGTAATGGAATTTATAACATTAATATCAAGAATGGATACTGTATCCATGCTTATTATTTATTTTTGTTTTTATTTTCTAGTTCCATATAGTATTTTATTGCTTGCATTAACAAAGTTAGTACGGCCCAAAGTAACTACTTTCAAATATATGTGGGTTACCTTTGTTATGATGTTATCTGCCTTGATTGGAATAGGAATAATTAGTTTTGTCTCAAGAAATTTTTTTATTTCGGCTAATTATTATGATGTTCTAAGCGAATTTAATGGGTTTATATTTTTAAAGTATATTTTATACAAATGTTTTGTGTTTGGTGCTTGCATTCTCAGTTTTATTGCAATTCAATATATTGTTGCCATTAATTTATTTCCTTCTGTTGATAAAACA
This sequence comes from Candidatus Babelota bacterium, assembly GCA_029262615.1. Taxonomy (GTDB): domain Bacteria; phylum Babelota; class Babeliae; order Babelales; family Vermiphilaceae; genus JAJCZD01. Next base: position 38,884 of record JAJCZD010000005.1, on the reverse strand, counting down.
AAGTTATTATTATGGCTTTGCATTGGAGCTCTTTATTTATCGATGGTTGTGTATTCTGTAGAACTTGTCATAACAGAAGGAATGTTATCCTTATTTATGAATTTAGCTAAGAACGTATAAGAGAAGAAGCAAAATAAAAATAAAAAATGAGAAAAAATGAAGCACAAAAAATTATTATTTCCGTTATTATTTTTTGTTTTAAACACATCAGCTAATATCATAATTCCCTCAATAGTTACACTTACAGGAATTTTTTCACTATTTGGTTGGTCTTTGGTTCTACTGGATTTTTGTATCGTATTTGCAGGTATTTATTTTTTGGCCAAACATGCATCAATAGTGTATAAATTAGGCGCAGTTTTTGTAATGAACTTGTCCTCAATGCTTTTAGGAGCTGCAACATTGGTTGTATTTGAATTTTTAACTTTTGGTATCGTACAACTTATTCTTCCAGCGAAACTAGCAGCTAAGCTTATTCCTTTTTTTACCCTCAATAGTTGGCTAAATATAGTATACGGAGTATTTATATTTCTTGCTGCAGTTTTGATTAATACGGGAATACAAATGAGTTTTGGGTTAGCTTTTTTCCGCGATATAAATAAGAAAAAATTACTTACGTGTTTACTGGTAGCTAATATTTTAAGTACTTCTATTGGGTTATTAGGAATTGCTTGGTACGCAACCAAATATGGTGTTTTTCCAGGAACTTAAAATTAGTAATAAAAAGGCCCGGGAAAACCCGGGCCTTTTTTAATTTTGCAAAATTTATTTTGCTTGTTGCTGAGGAGGTGCTGGTGGTGCAAAGAATAAGCTAAGCTCTTCTTGTGCTGTTTCTTTGCTGTCTGAACCATGCACTGCGTTTTTGCCGATGCTTTCAGCATATAATGATCTGATGGTGCCCTGGTCAGCTTTGGCTGGGTCAGTTGCTCCCATTAGTTTACGCCATTCAGCAATGGCATTATCTTTTTCCAATACCATGATCAGAACTGGTCCGGAAGTTACAAATTCAACTAACTCATTAAAAAATGGTTTGTCTTTATGCACGGCATAAAAACGTTCTGCACCTTCTTTGGTAAGCATAACTTTATGCATGCGCAGAATATCAAAACCACTGTCTTCTACCATAGTTAAAATGCGACCGGTGTTTTTTCCTATAATCGCATCCGGTTTTATCATTGCAAATGTTTGTTCAATCACATTAATACCTTTAATTATCTTCTTCAGTGTCTTTTAATTTACGAGCTGCATGTTCTTCCATAGCCACTTGGAAAGCGCTTTTTGCTTTTGGTGTAGATGCCATTTTTGGCTTATCAGCACGAGCTTTTCGGCGTGGTGCAAAGATCTCGCCTTCAAGGTTGACACTCAAGCCAAGCTTGTGCTCTTCTTTGTTTGCATTAATTACACGGAATTGTCGTTTAAGGCCTACTTGCAAAACATCTTCAATTTTTTGGTTTGGTAAATCTGAAGCATGGACCAACCCTTCAATGCCGGAAGATAATCGTACAAAAGCTCCAAAAGTAGTAATTTTGGAAACTTCACCATCTATAATTGATCCTACCGGATATTGTTCATTGATTTTATCCCAAGGATCTTCTGCTAATTGTTTTACACCAAGAGAGATTTTTTTCTTCTCAGGATCAATTCCCAGAATCATTGCTTCAACCATATCACCTTTTTTGTATACAGAGCTAGGATGTTCAATATGTTCGGTCCAAGAAAGATCAGAGACATGAACTAAACCATCAATCCCTGGCATTAGCTGAACGAATATACCAAAATCCGTAATGTTGCTGACAGCTCCGTTGACTTTTTGGCCAACTTTAAATTGCTCATGTACCTTTTCCCAAGGATTTTTATCAAGTTGCTTAATACTCAAAGACATACGTCGATTTTCTGTATCTAAAGAAACGATAAGTGCTTCAATTTCTTGGCCAATTTTATATTTATTAGCGAGATTATTGATGCGATCAGTCCAAGAGACTTCAGAAATATGGACTAATCCTTCGATACCAGGCATAACTTCAATAAACATACCATAGTCGGTAATACTTGAAATTTTCCCTTTAATTTTATCACTAATTTTTAGTGTTTCACCGATTTTTTCCCATGGATTATCACTTAATTGTTTTAATCCGAGAGAAATTTTTTCGTTATCTTTGTCAAAAGATAATACTTTTACGGTGATAGCGTCACCAATTTTTACTAATTCACTTGGGTGAGAAATACGACCCCAGGTCATGTCTGTGATGTGAAGTAGCCCATCTACACCACCAATATCGATAAATACACCGTAATTGGTAATGTTTTTGACCATTCCCTTGATAACTTGTGCTACATCCAGTTGATCTAGGATATCTTTGCGCAAGCCAGCACGTTGGTCAGAAAGGTGTTTTCGGCGGGAAATAATGACATTTCCACGTTTTTTGTTAATTTTTAGAATATGAGCAGTTAATTTTTGTCCAACCCAATGATCAAAATCGGTTACTCGTTGTAAGTCAATTTGCGATCCAGGCAGAAAGGCCGGAACACCAATATCAACACTCAAGCCACCCTTAACTTTATGAGTTACAATACCTTCTACAGGTTTGACTTCTTCAAATAGTTTACTAATTCTATCCCAAGCGCGAAGTGCTTTTGCTTTTTCATAAGATAAAATAACATTACCGCCGATGCTTTCTAGCTCATCAATTATGACTTCAATCTCATCACCAGCCTTGAATGATTTTAGTTCATGAGGACCAAATTCATAGCGAGGAATATGGCCATCGGACTTAAAGCCGATATCTACCAAAACACCATCAGAGTTGGCTTTAACAATAGTACCTTTGATAGGTTTTTTGGTATCAAAATTGAAAATTTCACAATAGAGCTCTTCAAGTTCTTGAAGCTGTTTTTTATCGAGTTCTAGGTTTTCTTGTTCAGAAACTGCCGCCATATCTACTTGAGCAAATTGATTGGGGCGAATAAATTCTTTTGACATTGTATCCTTAGGGGCTCTAGCAGAGCCAATCGAAAGAGTTAGAGGGTTAAACATAAATTACAATTATAGTAGCATGGAATAAAGAAATCAGCAAATTATATCGATCTGGTCTTTGGATTGGCCAGAAGTTAGATAGTAGTATTTAAGGGCTAGGTTGTTTCAAATAGTCAAAAGAATGGTCTTTAGGCTGTATTTTTCTAAAAACAATTGTTTTAAAAATAGTAAATGCAGCAATAACAAATGTTTCTATTAAGGTGAAAGCAACATAGGTGATTAATAAAACAAGGTAGTTACTATTTGCTAGAAAAAATCCTAACATTAATAGAATAAAGTAATAAATTGCAAAAAATAAACAGCCTCCGATCACAATCCATACATATTTTTTGGTGGTGCTAAATGATTCCCAAATAATTGGTAGTAATGGTTTTTTAGTGAATGCTATAAAGGGTGATACAAAGAAAGTTAATAAATACCATAAAGGGATAAAAAAAATAATAAGTATTTTCAGAGCAAGCACCGTTGGTACTTTTGCCAGGTATAAAAAACTAATGCCAATCAATGACCACAAGCAGATATTGAACCATTTACCAAAAGTTTTCAAAAAACTTTCTTTGAGAGAATAGCCATTTTCGTTAAGTAATTGGTTTGTTTGGTATATTAATGCTACCCAAAAAAAGATACGCAACAAAGTTTTTATATAGCTAAAAATAATTACAATACTATAATAATACCAATTTCCTTGCTGTGAGAGTGATAAAATTCCATCATGTAACCCTACAAAAATAGAAAGCTGAGATTCTGATTGTACTGTTAGTACATTAAATACAAGTAAATCTAAAAGGGTACAAAAAATTTGTGGAATCAGGGTAAATAATAAGAGTAGCTTATGCTCCCATAAAAAATAAAAACTCTTAATTGCAAGTTTAAAGCCGGTATTAAGATTATTTTGTGCATTCATATTTTCCCCATTATCTGCTAGGCTAGCTGCTAAAAACTACTATAAAAAAATGAATGTAATAAAAGCAATAAAATTAACTAACGTATTAGGAGGGGCAATCAAGATGGATTTTATAAGAAAAACCGTGTTACCGTGTACTATTCTTTTTGTATTTGTGATTGGTATATCGTACTTCTTAAAATCGTATATGGTTGCTGAAGCACTTCAAGCAGAACAAGTGATTGAAAATATCTATGAGAATATTAATGGTTTTTCATTAAGCAGTGATGATTCAGCTACAATGAAAAAACTTGGTGCTGCATCGGTGTATGGGGAAATTCTTTATGGCTCCTTAGAGGTGTTATTAGACACCTTGCACATTAATAATAATGATGTTTTTTATGATTTTGGTTCTGGTGTTGGAAAAGCGGCGATGCAAGTTGCCCTTAACACCAATGCAAAAAAAGTTGTTGGCCTCGAGCTTTCGGCTGATAGAATAAATAGAGCTATTCGTGCAAAAGAGCGATTGGCAGAACTAGGATACAAAAACCATGCAGATCGATTAATCTTTCAAGAGGAAGATTTCCTTGAAGTTCCAATTAATGATGCCACGATTGTTTATTTGTGCTCCACTTGCTTTCCAGATGATATGATGGAAAAAATTGTGAATAAAATTATCGACCTTGATCAACCAGTCAAAATTATTTCTTTGCGTCCTATTGATAATCAAGTAGCTCAATTGGTTAATGAATATAAACTGCCTATGAGTTGGTCAGAAGGATTACCAGTTTATATTTATCAAACAATTAAGGAGTTAAATACATAACTTCTTCTTCTTTTTATCTTATGAAGTCATGGGATAGAAAAATTACTGAGTAAATAACTGATTTGTTATAAACTGGCTCCAAGTTTCCATTTTTGCGTACTGATTATTGCACTCCTGCATTGAACACAATGAACCGTAGGCAAGCTCAGATTTTACCGATATTTCTGGGCTATCACCATGCAATAATAAAACCAACCCTAAATGTACTCTGCCAACCATGTTTGTATCATCATTGAGAATACCAAGTGGTTCAATTTTTACTTTTCCAGAATAATTAACTTCTTCATGAAATTCTCTTTTTGCCCAATCAAAAATAGAATTACTGGTAAAATCTTCTTTTCTAATGTGGCCTCCAATGCCAAGAGTATATTTATTTTGCAGGCGTTTTTCTGATGCGGTCTTTTTCCGCTGCATTAAAAAATAAGTATTATTATGTTCAAAAACTAAGTAAGGAATAATTTGTTTATAACCTGTATCTTCTTCCATTGTCGGTCGTGGATGAAATTCACTATTTTTTTGAATGATTTGCATAAAAGCATTCATGTCAGTTTGCAATAAACCATGCCAGGGCTTTAAATCAGAAAAAAGTATATCTCGTTTGACCACTAAAATATGTTCTGGGGCGCTGCTTGCATGAGTTTGCAATTCTTTGTTTTTTTGCATGATTTTCCTTTTGGCTTTTGATTGTAAAGATAAGTGCGTCAATTTGCAAATCTCTTGTTATGCGCCCTTTCAAAAAAGTAATCTAAAAAAATAGGTTTGAAAGGGGGGAACAATGAAACATCTATTTTTATTACTTTATTTATCTTTAGTATGTTCTGCAATGGATAATCCAATTGATCCAGAACAATTATTAAAGCAAGCTAATGCACAATTTGTGATAGCCAATAGGGCTACATATGAAAAAACAGTAATAAGTACTAAAGAAGCTGAAGATGCAGAAACATGGTATCAAGCTGAGTTATCTTGTTTTAAGGTAATTCAGGCAATAAATGGTGCTGAAAAAATCCAAATTGAGGTGGCTGCCCCCTCAATAAAATTATATAAACAGGTTGTTGAAAGAAAAGCAACATTGAAATTAGGTTTTTGTAGAGAACATGAGGAATGTACTAAATTATATCCCAAAATGCTCACATTTTTTGCAGAAAATGATTGTAACATAAATACTGTACAGTATTTATTAGATATTATTGCTCTTCTTATAACAAAAAAAGAAAAAGAGGTACAATTGGGGTTAATGAAGAGTTTAGGAGAGAAATGTACCAGTAAAGCAGAAGAATTATTTCAAGCAAAAGAATTATTGGATGGGCAACCAGAACAATTAAAAAAAATAAAAGATTTGCTGGTTGTATGCAATTGCATTAAATCTCAAAAAGTAGCTATTTCTGAAAAACAATTACATTATCTAACGCCGGAACGTGTGGAATTATGGCAGCAATTGCATGCTTTGCAGGGTCTGCAAGAACAAGAAAAGAAAAAGAAGAAGAAGGCAGAAAAAGAAAAAAGACAAAAAGAAATCAAAGCTTCAAAACCTGACCGATTACTTCGATTAGCTCAGGTAAAAAGACTGAGCTTGGATAATAATCAAACAACCAGATCAAGCCAAGAGGATTTAAATGATCTGTATAAAATAAATGAACAATTGCAAGGCTCAGGAGATGTTGATACTCAACACAAAATGGAACAAATAATACAAGATGCTAGTGATAAAAAACAGGAATAGTAATGAAAAAAGCACTATTGCTTTGTTTTGGTGCTACTTTTTTTCTCATTGGAATGGACAAAGAAGTTATAAAAAAAGAAAAAAGAAAAACAAAGCAGTTAAAAGTATTAGATAAAAAATTATTAAAAATAGACCAACAATATAAAAATGCAAAAAGAAAAAAAATCAAAAAAAAAGAACGAGCTTTCTTATATGGGCAACTTCTTGTAGCAAGTAGAAATTTGGCAAATGAATATTTAAGTTTAGCAAAAAAAGGTCAAGATCCTGCATTATCAAAAGTATATATTTGTGAAGAAATAAGAACACAAATTTCAAAATGGGCAAAAGGTAATAAAATCTCTATTAGGACAGATTACAAACTTTCTTGTAATATCTTTGATGTAATCGTGTTTGATTTGGAAAAGAAATTAGCAGAAGATATTATTCCTGAAGAAACGTTAGAATCTATTTTACGTGATTTAGATCAACTGATTATTCGCTCAAAAAGTTTGTTTTCCTTGGCAGACGTTTCAAGAATAGAGCAAAAAACAAAATTGCTTATTTTAGCAGAAAAGAAATATAAAACGATGCTATGTTTATTTAATACAATCAATGAAAAAACTGATGATGAAAGAGCAGACCAAGGGGCAAAAGCCATTGCTCTAATGATTTCGAAGATTGAACATCGAAAACGCGAGAATATGAGTAGGATCATAATAGAGTAACAAAGAATAACAGGAAAGATATAATGAGAAAAAAACTTATTAAGGCTTTATTTATTTTTATTTCGGTCATTCGGCCTGAACAAGAGGGTAGTTTAGATCCAACCTTTAACGATACTGGTGTCGTTATTACCTTAATTGGCGATACCTGCCAAGCAAATGACCTTGCTATTGCCATGGGTGGTAAAATTATAGTTGGTGGTCTTGCATCTATTGGTGGTGTAAATCAATTTGCTTTAGCGCGCTACCGATCTGATGGTTCTTTAGATTTTAGTTTTGGTTCTGCTGGGATTGTTACTACTTCCTTAGGTACTGCAGCATCTATAACGAGTGTTGCTCTTCAATCAGATGGTAAAATTGTAGTTGGTGGCTTTGCGACTATTTCTGGAGTGGATCAATTTGCTTTAGCTCGCTACAGATCTGATGGTTCTTTAGACACTAGTTTTAACGGTACTGGGATTGTTACTACTTCCTTAGGTACTGCCGATCAAATTAATGATATTGTGATTCAGCCCGATGGTAAAATTGTTGCTGCTGGATCAGCAACAACTGGGGGTTCCACACAGTTTGCACTAGCCCGTTACAACACTGATGGTTCACCAGATGTAGGTTTTAATGGTAGCGGTTCGATAATTAGCCCACTTGGCTTTTCATCAGCTATTAGTGGGGTTGCTCTTCAATCTGATAATAAAATTATAATAGGTGGGTTTATCCAAGCAACTAAATTAACTCAGCCAGAGTTTGCGGTAGCTCGTTATACTACCGATGGCATTCTTGATACTACCTTTAATGCTCCAGATGGTTTTGTGACTACTTCTTTTGCCACCTCCTCGGCAATAGGTGGAGTTGCAATTCAACCTGATGAAAAAATTATTGCAGCAGGATTTTCAAGAGGAATTGTTTCACCAATTACCGTGGCTCGTTATACTAGTGACGGAACTTTGGATACCACTTTCAATGCACCAGATGGTTTTGTGACTACTCAAATAGGAAATTTATCACAAGCACTAGATGTTGCCCTTCAAGAGGATGGTAAAATTGTTGCCGTAGGATCTTCATTCAGTGGCCCATTTCCACAGGTTGTAACGCGTTATAATAATGCTGGTCCTTTGGATACAACTTTCAATAATACGGGTATTGTTACAAATGAAATTGGAACCTTCACTCAAGCAAATGGTATAAAAATTCAGCCGGATGGAAAAATTGTGGTTGTCGGGTTTTCAACAGTAAATCCTGACCGATTTACCATAACTCGTTTTGTTGGTTCTCCCTTTTGCATTGTAGGAGATACACTTACGAAAACAATATGTGGAAAATATATTTCTTTTTGTTCTTAATTAGTTCTCCTCTTATAGATTGATTTTGGCCAAATATCCCTTTTTTGCTACAATTAATGAGAAGATTTGTAGTTCAAAAGGGCCCATGAAATGGCATATGATTTTAATTCTGTAGAAAAAAAATGGCAAAAACGCTGGAAAGAAAAACCGTATAAAGCAGCGCCAATCGATTCTGGTGCTCAAAAGTATTATGTTTTAGATATGTTTCCGTATCCGTCTGGTTCTGGTCTGCATGTTGGTCATTGGAGAGGGTATGTATTATCTGATATTTATGCCCGTATGAAAAAACTGCAAGGATATAACGTTTTGCATCCAATGGGCTGGGATGCTTTTGGCTTGCCGGCAGAAAATGATGCGATCAAAAAAGGTATTCATCCCAAAGAAGGTACTGCACAAAATATTGCCAATTTCAAAAGGCAATTGCAGCAAATTGGTGCACTTTATAATTGGGATAAAGAAATAAATACAACCGACCCAAATTACTATAAATGGACCCAATGGATCTTTTTGCAACTATATAAAGCTGGGCTTGCCTATGAGACTGATAGACCAATTAATTGGTGTCCATCATGCAAAACAGGACTTGCTAATGAAGAGGTTGTAAATGGTACATGTGAGCGATGTGGAACTGAAGTTACCCAAAAACAGATAAAACAGTGGGTATTAAAAATTACCGATTATGCACAAAAGCTCCTTGATGATTTAGATAAACTTGCATGGCCGGAAAAAGTAAAATTGATGCAAAAAAATTGGATCGGCCGTTCCGAGGGTGTTGAAATTATTTTCAAAACAAAAGACCAGGGTGGAAGTGAAGTTGATTTGCTCACGTATACTACCTGCCCCGAGACAATTTATGGCGTTAGCTTTATGGCGATTGCTCCGGAGCATGAAGATCTTTTAAAAAAAATAGTTTCTCCATCGCATAAAAAAGAGGTTGATGACTATATTGACCAATCAAAGCATAAATCAGCACTTGAGCGTAAAATTGAACAAAAAGAAAAAACAGGTGTGTTTACCGGTGCTTATGCAATAAATCCAGTTTCCAAAGAAAGAATTCCTTTATATGTTGCTGATTATGTTCTGAAAGATTACGGCACCGGCATTGTGATGGGTGTTCCAGGGCATGACCTTCGTGATTTTGAATTCGCTATCAAGTATGATATTGCTCGGAAACCAGTTATTTCTTGGCCAGAAATGAAACTTGATGCACAAAAAAATCTAAAAGAAGTATATACCGGTGATGGACCATTAATTAATAGTGGTCAGTTTGATGGTTTACAAGCCAAAGAAGAAGGCAAAGAAAAGATTGCCGATTACATAGTAAAGCATGCTGTTGGAAAACGAAAAATAAATTATAAACTTCGAGATTGGATTTTTTCTAGACAACGCTATTGGGGGGAGCCCATTCCATTAATTCATTGTGCCGTTTGTGGTGTTGTGCCAGTTCCAGAAGACCAACTGCCAGTAACCCTACCGGACGTAAAAAAATATGAACCAACTGGAACGGGAGAATCTCCGCTTGCAGCAATTGAGGAATGGGTCAATATAACCTGTCCAACCTGCAGCGGGCCAGCAAAAAGAGAAACCAATACAATGCCACAATGGGCTGGGTCCTGTTGGTATTTTTTGCGTTATCCAAATCCACAATTAGAAAATAAGCCATTTGACCAAAAAGATATGCATTATTGGCTACCGGTTGATTTGTATATTGGTGGCGTTGAGCATGCAATTTTGCATTTGCTCTACGCACGATTTTGGGTAAAAGTATTGCATGATTTGGGATATTTGCCGTTTAATGAACCGTTTACACACTTATTTAATCAGGGCATGGTGCTCAAAAAATCTAAAAAAACAGGCCATGTTGAGAAAATGTCAAAATCAAAAGGCAATGTGGTAAACCCAGATGAGATTGTGCAAAAATATGGTTCAGATGTCCTGCGAATGTACATGATGTTTATGGGCCCGCCTGAGCTTGATTGTGAATGGCAAGATGCTGGTATTGAAGGTCTTAAGAGATTTGCAAACCGTTTGTGGGATTATTTAAGTGATGAAAAAACAATTATTAAACAAAATGAAAAAGAACAAAAAGAAGTTACCAAAAGTGTGCATAAACTAATAAAAGAATTCCAAAATAGACTAGCTCACTTTAAGCCAAATACTGCAATTGCAGTATTAATGGAATGGTTGAACAATGCAATTGCTAAAAATATGAAATTAAGTACAGACTCATTTGAAAAAATAGTTGTATCTTTGAGTGTTTTGGCCCCGCATATGGCAAGTGAGTTAGCAGAACAAAAACTTGGCAAACAGTTAACCGAACTTGATTGGCCAACTTTTGATTCTACCTTAGCTTTAGAAGACGAGATTGCAATTGCGATTCAAATAAATGGTAAAACAAGAAAAACAATTCAAGTACAAGTTAATGCTCAAAAAGACCAAGTGGAAAAAAAAGCAAGAATTTCTGTAGAAAAATGGTTGAATGGTAAAACTATTAAAAAAATAATTTATGTACCAAACAAAATTGTTAATTTTGTAGTACAATAGAGAAACTATTCCTAAGCAACAACACAACAGGAGAAACCTATGAAAAAACAATTATTAACGTTAGCAGCATTGATTTGTGTAGGCTCAGCCCTAGCAAAGATCAATATCACTGTTGCATTGGTAGGCGAAGCTACTGAAACTCAAACTGTAGTGCTAGAAGAAGATGGTGCATTCACCCTGCAAGCAGGCCCACATGCACTTGAGGTAAAAGTAACATCAAATGAAGATGGTGTTTCTTATTCATTTGTTTGCAATGATGAAGAAAAAACAGTTACTGCTGCATGGGCTGAAGAGCTTGTAGTTCCATGCGATGCAACAGACGCATCAGTAACATTTGTCGCAACACAAGAATAATTTATTTGTAGTTGCTGCTTAGGAAAATAAAAAAGGGGAGTAGTTGAAGATTGTTTTCCGTGGAACACGTGGTTATATCGACGCCAAAACAAAATGGCACAAACGCCATACCATGACCCAAGTTTCTTATAAAAATACAACAGTACTAATAGATTGTGGCCTTGATTGGCTTAAGTTTGCAAAAAAGTTAAAAGCAAATGCCATTTTAATTACTCATGCACATCCTGATCATGCGTGGGGATTAAAGGAAGGTTCTCCAGCTCCAGTCTATGCAACACGTGATAGTTGGAAAATCATGAAGGATTATACCATCCCTAAAAAAGAGCGCCATGTTCTTAAGCCGTACAAAAAATTCAAAATCGGATCACTTATTTTTCAAACATTTCCCGTTGAGCATTCTATAATTGCACCCGCAGTTGGTTATCGAATCACTGCAAACAAAGTAAGTATTTTTGTGGTTCATGATTTAGTTTATATTTATAGACGGAAACAAGCACTGCAAGGTTGTAAACTGTATATTGGTGATGGCGCAACGATTGACCGAGTATTGATCCGCCGTCGCGGGGATATTTTAATTGGGCATGCAAATATCAAAACGCAATTAACCTGGTGCCAAAAAGAGAGAGTGCCTCGTGCAATTTTTACCCATTGTGGTTCGCAAATTGTGACAGGGCACAAAAAAGCTATAGAGGCAAAAGTTCGTGAACTTGGTGTTCAAAAGGGAGTAGATGCAACAGTGGCTTATGATGGTATGAAGGTTATTCTTCGAAGTTAGGTTTTCTTTTTTGGCATAAGTTTTTTGATGATTTTTTTAGCTTTTATCATCACAGATTTTTTTTCTTTGGTTTTTTCTTTTTGATATAGATCTAATTCAATATTATCATTTCCTGTAAACTTGATTTTGTATTCAAACTGATCATGTTCATCGTTATAGTCGGGGATTCTTTCTTCGTGCCAGGATTTTTTTGAGGGCTTGTCATTTAATTTTCCAGCTTTATCTGCATAAAATACTAATATGGTGTAACTTTCCTCATCTTTTCTTCCAATATAAACAGAAGCCTCAAATTGGGTTTTATTATTATTGAATGTTTTAACCATTTTGTTAAAAATAATTCGTATGCCATTACTACTTGAGAGCATTATATTGCGAGTTGATTCTATCTGGCCCGTTTTTACGTTACATTTAAAAGGGACTTTCCAGTTATACTTGATGGAATCATTACTAGGTAGAAAAATATTGCGCCCATTGGACCAAGAAAGCTTTAGGTCTTGTTCGGTGTTGTTTATAATTTTTGCAATAACTACACTAGGGATATTTTTTCCTGCAAGAAAACCTTCTGGAGCCTCTACAGCAGGGTCATTCATAGCCTCACTAGAACACAGGATACTTAACAAAAATATACTAGTTAACTTTTTAATCATTTCTGTCCCCTTTAGCTTTATTGTAGTAATTCACACTTGTATTTGTCAATCAAGCAAAGATATAAAAATATATAAACTATTGAAAGTTATCATTAAAAAGTACTATTATAGTATAAAAATAGAGCAAAAAGAGGTGAGTAAATGAAAAGATGGATAACCTTATCTGTAATAGTAGTAATATGTGGGGTGCTCTTTGCTCCTTATTATCCTGATACAATGGAATATCTTGCGATGAGAAAATTACAACAAACGGCCTCAACGCCAAATGGTCAAGTAACGACAATGGAGCAGGCTAAAGCACAATTTCTAAATACATTAGAACAAGCAAAGTTAACGGTAGAGCAAACAAAAGGATTGCATAATTCTTTATCTGCTAGACGTCATGGTTTGATGGGGTTGGTACACATGAGTGGTGATCAATTAAAGTTGTATAATTTCGTAACAAGTTTTAAAACAAAAATGTCTGAACCAGATTATAATGCTTTTTTAGATTTTGCTCTTGAGCATACTCAAACATATTCAATATTGGAAGCCGATATTAAAAAGCAGTAAAAAAATGAAGAAAATCAATATTATTAGTTTTATGTTTCTTGTTACATCTTTAGGTGCGATGGTTAAAGAGATTGATAATAAAAAAATAGGAACAGTTGCTCCGAAAGAAGAGGTCAGAAAAGTGTTGATCCGTACAAAAAAGGAGCAAGTAGACTTGGAAAAGGAGCTTGTGGCTCTTTCAGCAGATGATATCGTAATTGTAAAAAAACCTACCCCTCAACAGAAAAGAATTGGTTCATATGTTAAGTTATTCCCCTTAAGTGCGCCATCAGATTATGTATATGGAAAGGTTATATTAGCTAATCCCTATTATATTAAGGTACAATATGGACCCTACAAACAGGACATTACTATTTATGAGCGAACAGAAGTTATTAAAACTAAATAAAATATTGTTTTTCTAAAACAAAATCTACCATTCTAGAACATGATGAAGAAAATTATTCCAATACTTTTCATTCTCGTGATTTTAGGAGGGTGGTTCATGGCAACCAAAAAAAATAAGTTGGCTGAGTATGAAAAAAAGAGAGATTTTAAAAAAACAACTGAGCCAAAGGCAAAAGTAAAAAAAAGCAAATCAAAATTGCCTATGTTTGTAATCCAAAAACATAATGCTAGTAGGTTGCACTATGATTTTCGGTTAGAAATAGATGGCGTTCTTGTCTCTTGGGCTATTCCAAAAGGCCCATCATTAGATCCTCGCGTCAAACGGTTGGCTGTTCAAACAGAAGATCATCCAATGGATTATGGTAAATTTGAAGGCAATATTCCAGAGGGCCAGTATGGAGCTGGGCCGGTTATGGTTTGGGATTATGGTACCTATGAGGATATCAAGGAAGATAAAAAAGGAAATATTATTCCAATGGAAAAATGTCTCAAAGACGGCAGCATAAAAATTTTTTTGCATGGGGAAAAGCTCAAAGGCGCTTTTTATCTGATTAGAACCAGCAAAGAAATTAGTGGCAAGAAACAATGGTTATTTTGGAAAGTTGATGATGAGCACGCTGACGCACGTAGAAACCCGGTTAGTACCCAAGATTATTCTGTTTTGACTGGCAGAACAACGGCAGAGATCAAAAAAAAGGGGAAAATTTATGGAGATTAAAATCGGATCTCACAAAGTAAATATTACCAGCCCTGATCGTATTTTGTTTCCCTCTGCAGGATACACAAAAACGGATCTACTTGATTATTACATGGATATTGCACCGCTGTTTTTACCAAAAATTAAAAATCGTATTCTTACTTTGCGCCGCTACCCAAAAGGTATTACAGAAGAAGGATTTTACCAAAAAGATGCCCCGAAGTATTATCCCTCTTTTATTAAACGAGTTGATTTAAAACGTAAAGATGGCTCAACAATTCATTATATGCTCTGTAATAATAAAGAATCCCTTGCTTACTTAGTGAATCAATCATGCATCGTCTATCATGTGTGGTTGAGTAAATATCCCAAATTAGAAAAACCTGATCGCATGATTTTTGACCTTGATCCATCTATTGATGATTTCTCACAGGTGCGCTGGGCAGCTAAAAAAATACGTGACCTCTTGCAAGATGATCTAGGACTTAAGCCCTATGCTATGACCACCGGATCTCGTGGTATTCATGTGGTTGTGCCAACCAAGCCAGAGGAGTCATTTGATTTTGTAAAAGATTTTGCGCAGGATCTTTCTCGCATTTTGATTGATCGCTATCCAGAAAAATTTACCTTAGAGATTCGTAAAGATAAACGAGGTAAAAGAATCTTTCTTGACACACTGCGCATTAACTATGGCCAAACAGGGGTAGCACCATACTCAGTGCGAGCAAAAAAGGGTGCACCCGTTGCAACACCAATAGAATGGAATGAGTTAACCTCTTCATTAGCACCAAATAAATACACTATTAAAACTATTTTTAAACGTTTGGCACGCAGGGAAGACCCATGGAAAGATATAGATAAAAATTTGTGCTCACTAAAAAAAGCACGCAAAATTCTTAATGAAATGATGGAAGAGTAATGAAAATATTTTTAGATACCGCCGATGTGCAAAAAATAAAAGATTGGGCAAAAATGGGGGTGATTAATGGGGTAACCACTAATCCGAGCCATTTAGCAAGAGCTGGCGGTGATCCGACAAAAGTGGTAAAAGAAATTTGTTCCATTTTAAAGGGTGGTGAAATTAGTGTTGAGGTGACAAAGGATGAACCAAAAGACGTTTATAAGCAAGCACAAGAAATTGCTGATTTAGCACCAAATATTTTAGTTAAAGTTCCGTGTCATAAAAAATATTATGCAATAATTAAGCAATTAGTTGCAGAAAAGATCAAGCTAAATATTACTCTTGTTTTTACTCCGCTGCAAGCACTCATGATGGCAAAGCTTGGGGTTGACTATGTTTCTCCTTTTGTTGGCCGCTGGAATGATATTGATGTTGATGGAATTGCTATGCTTGAGGAAATAAACCATATTATGGAAATTTATGGTTTTAAGACACAGGTGCTTGCTGCATCAATTAGGACAGTGCGAGATTTTCATGATTCGGTAATGATTGGTTGTGATGCCGTAACCCTACCGGTGAGCGTTTTTGAAAAATCACTTGAGAGTCCATTAACCGATAAAGGGATTGCAAAATTCAATGCTGATTGGAAAAAGTTAGGAATAACAAAGTTTCCATAATGGTTTTAGTCTTTGGAAAAAAAACTATTCACGGTCTCTGCTTCTTTTTTTTGGGATAACTGAGATATTATTGAAAGTAACGTTTTATTTGTAGTTTCCTTATTTTGGTTTTCAACTTTTATTTGTATGTTCTCAGATTGTAGTAATAATAACTGTGATTTTAATAGTGTATTTTCTTTGATGATTGTTTCTATTACATTTTTATTTGCAAGTCTATCCTTCAATATTTGAGTTATATAAACCATTTTAAAGGAAAATTCATTATGGTGTATAGGGAGTATATGGTTTAAGCATTCGTATAAATATGCGTTTTCTTCTTCCGTTAAACATAACGATTTTATTTTGGTTTCAATCAAATGAACTAATTGAATAAGAGAAAGGAGGCATAAGTTGCAAGTAGGGTGTGTGGTTTGTAGGATAGGGATATTCAACGGCTGGTTTCTAGATTGATTACTTGCTTGAATTGGGGATTGCCCAGCGCCTAAGTCCAGATCTGGTTCCATGGCCATTATTGTTTTGGTGAGTAAAAAAAGCAGTAATAATTTCAAAATCATTTTATTATATCCTAACTACTGTTGCCATTGTAAAATCCTTTTTAAAAACGGGGTTAATAAATCATCTGGCAACAATGTAATATAGGATTGAGTATTTTTCAAAAGGGTTTTATCTTGTCTGAGCATTTGTTCAATGTTTTTTTTGTTACTTAACGTTGCCGGCAAAGAGGTCCAAACAACAGCATCAAAATTATTTTTAGCTGCCCATCGAACAATTTTTTGTGCATCTTTTTTTGGCAGTTGTAAAATGATACCGGTCCATTTGTTACCTTGATAGATATAAGCAAAATCTTCTATTTGTCCTTTTTGTTGTCCTGGTTTTAATTGACGTACATATGCCATATATTTTTTAACACTAGCTTCGCGTTTGGCCATGTTTTCTCGAACCTTCGGCAAGCTTTTGAATTTTGAAGTAGCAAAATAAACCCCTTTTTTGGTTGCTTTTTGGTCGATTATAACCGTTAGTTTACGATTGGGATATTTTTCGGGATTGCTTGGGTATTCTTTCCAAGCTGAAGCTCTGGTAAGGCCAATTGGTAAGGTAAAATTTGTTTTTTTAAATTCACCATTTATTTTTAGTTCTGCCCAACTCCTTTTAGGGTGTTTTATTAAACTTCCATAACCAAGAATAGCAATATTGCGTGATAGAAGGGCTGTTGTGGTAAAAACCAATAAAAATAAACGAGATTTCATTTACTCTCCTTTTTGGTCTTATTGCTCAAAAATACTTTTTAGCATAATTGCTTCTGTTTCATAATTTTTTCCAGCATATGCGTTGGTTACGTAATTACTTATAACCTTTTGTATAGCGGGCTGGTACACACAGGTACCATTTATCTCATCGGCCATTTGAATCATATTTTGTAAAAAGTCTATATCACCTTGAGCAGTTCTTATCGGTAGTTTTCTTGGTTTATCTGGACGAAAAACAAGGATTACATTTATTCCGGAGTATTTTATAAAATTTTTCATGCGCTGGATTGCATGAGCAATCCAGGAAATATCATTTCTGAATGAACCACCACCCATAAGGGTTAAATAAAGGTTTTTGCATTTTTGACCAAACGCTGCATACAAGGCTCCTTCATATGAAGCATTAAGAAGCATTTTAGCTAAATCGCGTACATTTTTATTTAGTGATTTTTTTTCTCTGAATGGTGTGGTATTTAGTGCTGAGGAGAATATTTGGGTGATTTTTTGATTTGAACTGAGTGGTATTTGTTCTTGTGTTGTACCTTGTCCCCAACCACTAGTAACAAAAATATCTGAATGAATGCCTATGCCTACTTTATTAATATCGTTTGGATTATTTGTATACTTTTGCGCGGCCCGCCAATCTATTTTTGGTTTTCCTTGAACCCATTTATACGGAATTCTTCTAAATAGATTCGTTAATAAATAATGGGATTGATCTGTGTATCCTTTACCCAAAATATGTGGTAAAAAGTATTTCCTAAAAATAGTTGCACCTGCTGCAGAAATGGATGCTTCCTCCCCTTGGACTGGAGCATGAAGCATTCCAGTTAATTTTGCGCCGGATCGAAACATACCACCCTCAAGTGGTCCCCAAAAAGTTGAGGCTAATTGAAAGCAGGCACCATTATTTTTTGGATCAGATTGCAAGTAGCGAATATCTGTCAATTGAGGATTATTCGGATCATGAATTAATAAGGTAAATGTTCCTCTACCTGGTTTTCTTTTTCTTTGTACCTTGGTTTTTAAGTTTCCAATGGTGACAAAACGATAGTCACCTTCAAATATTGCTGCTCGACGTGGATATTGAGCAACCCAAGTTTTTCTTGCATTTCCACGAGGTGGTTTTGTTAATTTACCTTTATGCCAGCTAAATTGTTTCTTAAATTGACCTTCAGACATGCCAAGAATATCTTGAAAAAATTGAGCACGGACTATTTGAGGTGAGGCAGTTTGCCTGATTGATGAAGACCCAGGGGTATCCATAGATGCTAATGGTAAAAAAATAGTGAGAGTAAAGAGTAATTTTTGGATAAATTTCATATAATTTCCTAGACATAGCTTCTTTTTATTTCTAATAGAGTAGCATGAACAGGTCTATTAGTTAAATGGTATTGTGGTTAGGATTGGCATTTTTGCAGATTAATGGTATAATAAACATGTTTTAGGCCAAAATAAAAAGTTTCTATGAGTAATTATATGGATAAATTGTTTAAGCTTCACTCGCCATTTCCACCTGCAGGCTCTCAACCTAAGGCTATAGAGCAACTGACCAAAGGTCTGGAAGGAAAAAGTACGCTTTTAGGGGTAACCGGTTCTGGTAAGACCTTTAGTATTGCCAATGTGATTGCTAACCAAAACAAGCCAGTAATCATATTATCTCCTAATAAAACCCTTGCTGCTCAGCTGTATGAGGAGTTTTCTCAATTTTTCCCAGAGAATAAAGTTTGCTATTTTGTTAGTTATTATGACTATTACCAACCAGAGTCTTACCTACCAGCCCAAGATGTATACGTTCCCAAAGAGAAGAAAGTTAATGCTGAGATTGAGCGGCTGCGTCTAGAAGCAACTGCATCGGTGCTCAATAGGCGTGATGTTATCATTATTACTTCTGTTTCTTGTATTTATTCTATTGGTAACCCTCATGATTATAAAAATTTAGCCTTCCCCGTATCGGTTGGCATGAAAATGAGCCGGACTGATCTGATCAGAAAACTTATTTTTATTCAATATTCGCGCAATGAGGTTGATCGTGGTCCAGGAACGTTTCAGGTGTTGGGCAACACGATTGAGATTAATCTGCCATATTCAAAAGAAAAATTAAGAATTGAACTTTTTGGAGAGACCATTGAAGCAATGCAGTGGGTGCATCGGCAAAATAATAATGTTATCCAGGAAGCAACCGATACGATGATTTTTCCTGCTAAGCACTTTGTTACAACTCAAGAGCGCCAAAAAAAGGCTATGGAGAGCATTGAGCAAGAGCTGCAAGAATGGGCACCAAAATTAACCAATCCAATTTACCATGAGCGAATTAAAAAGCGTGTTGCCAATGACCTTGAGATGATGCATGAGGTTGGCTATTGCTCTGGTATTGAAAATTACTCTGCTCATTTTGATGGCAGGAAAACAGGTGAAAAGCCATTCTGTTTATTCGATTTTTTTAACCAAGATGATTTCTTATTGGTGGTAGATGAGTCTCACATTGCAATCCCACAATTGCGAGCTATGTATGGTGGTGATAAAGCACGTAAAAAATCATTAATAGAATTCGGTTTCCGCCTACCATCTGCTGCTGACAATAGACCATTACGCTTTGATGAGATTGAACAATATTTTAATAATGCTATTTTTGTCTCGGCTACTCCTAGCGATTATGAATTGCGTAAATCTGACCAAGTTGTTGAGCAGGTAGTGCGCCCAACCGGCTTGCTTGACCCTAAAATTGAAATAGTCTCTCGCGTTGGTCAACTTGATAATTTAGTAAAAGAAATTAAAGATACAGCAAAAAAAGGTTTTCGTACGTTGGTTACGGTGTTGACCAAGAAACAGGCTGAAGAACTAGCTGATTATTTGGAAGAGAAACAAATTAAGGTTTGTTATTTGCATTCAGAATTAAAAACACCAAAGCGAACTGAGCTGCTACAAAAATTACGCCTTGGTGTGTTTGATTGTTTGGTTGGGGTAAACTTATTGCGAGAAGGTTTAGACCTGCCGGAGGTTGCATTGGTTGCGATCATGGATGCAGATATTGAAAGTTTCTTGCGAGATAAACGTTCGTTAATCCAAACAATCGGGCGTGCAGCGCGTAACACGCAGTCGAAAGTGCTTATGTATGCAGATAAAATTACCGGTTCAATGAAAGTCGCAATTGATGAAACGTCTCGACGACGCAAAGCTCAAATGGCATACAATAAAAAACATGGTATCACCCCAAAAACGGTAAAACGTGAAGTCAAAAAAGCAATTACCGATATTCAAGCTGCAATCGCACTGGCCTCGGCACGCAAAAAAGATAAAAAACTTGCAAGCACATTAAGCAAAGAACAGATTAAAGAAAAAATCGTTGAGCTTGAGATTGCCATGCATGAAGCAGCTGATAACTTGGATTTTGAAAAAGCGATTGCAATTCGAGAGCAATTAAAAGAATTGCAGAAATAGGAATAATTATGAAAAAGATGATTTTACTTTCTGTATTTTTAATGGGTGCTTTCAATATTAGTGCAATGATCAGAAAAGGTGATAAATGGCCAGTACAGAGTTGGGAATTTGGTTTTGAAGATTTCTCTGAAGTTTGGCAGTCTACAAAAGAAGAACTTATCAATCTAGGAATGAAAGATACAAATCTAGATGAGAGTATTCCAAAAGATTTTCCATTAAGTCAAATAGAATTGACGCCATTTTGGAAAACAAAAGAAGAAGCTTCACAAGAAGAAAAAAATAAACTATTAAGTAAAATTTTATCTTTAACCTACCCGGATAAGTTTTACAATCTTGAACGATTGCATATTGCCTCTGCAGTAATAAGTGGCGCCAAACCCAATGGGGAGAGAAGGGAAGGCTATTGTATACTTGCAATTGCATGTTTGATGGAAGATATACAGTTAGTTTCCTTTTTATTACAAAAAGGAGCGGATCCAAATTTTAATATTCAAGATTTACGAGATACACCATTATATAATGCTTATTATAAAAAAAATGAAAAGATTGCTCGTTTACTCCTTGCTTATGGGGCTAACCCAGAAAAACAACTAAGTGATTTACCGAGGTTAAAATGGTGCTTAAAAATTCAATTACAAATGCAAAAAGAGCAAGAAGATGGTTTAAAGTTTCAAGCAGCAAGAGCAGTTTTGAAAAAGTATCCTGTGATTGAACAAGTAAAAAATGTATCAACCAAGTTGCCAGACGAACTATTTAATTATTTAGAAGAAACAAAAAAGATTTTAAATTAATTTGAAAAAGCGAATGCGTTTCGAGTGCAATTGAAAAAACTTCAGAAATAGTGTACAGTTTTCCAAATTTGTTTCAAAGAAAGAGGATTCAAATGTTATTTTTCGTTCTTTTATTATTAATTCCATTATCTCTTAATGGTATGTCGCTTGGCCCGGGGAGTGGTATGTATAGCATGGGGGATAGAGAGGCAAACAGGACGTTTGCTCGTTTGGCAGCAGATAGCAAAAAATACAGAAAAAAATCTAATATAGAAAAAGTCAAAGAAGAACTTAGTAAAATTGGTTGTTCATATCCTGTTGATCTTCATAAAGGATCTCCTTTGCCAAAAGAGTTTGTACTAAATGATTTTTGGAAAGATATGCAAACTAAGAGTGAGCAGGAGAAAGATACGCAAATTGATGGAATTGCAGAAATTACATTACAAGCTCCAACCACGCGTTATTTATTTCGTCCTCATGTTGTAGCAGCAGTAATAATTGGATCACAAGTGGCGGTTGAGCAGGGTTTAGTTTTAGCTTCTGGATATGATGATGAAGAACTTGCCAAAGCAATTATTCTAAATGGCCAGAAAAAAAAGCTAGATAATTTTTTTACAAAAATTGCAGATATGGATATAGAAAACTTAGACGATGAGAAAAAACAGGCTATAGCCTGGATTACAAGAATAAAAAATCAGGTAGAATTGGGGTCGAGGTTTAAAACTTCAAGCAGCAAAAGTAGTTTTACAAAAGCATTCAATTGAAGAAATTAAAAAGTTAAAAAATCCCCCTCCAACTGAAATGATTAAGTATTTGAAAGAAACAAAAAAAATATTAAATTAATTTGAAAAAGCAATTGCAATTCGAGAGCAATTAAAAGACCTGCAAAAGTAAAAGGACAATTATGAAAAGAATGATTTTAGTTTTTGTTTTTTTATTCTGTGCAGCTGGCATAAAAGCCATGTGGAATGATTTAGAATCTGATATTGATGGTATTTGGTCAGAAAGCAAACAAGAACTTCTTGAGTTAGGAATGAAAGAAGAAGACTTGGATGCAAGCGTTCCAAAAGATTATTCTTTAGAGAAATCAAAATTGACTGATTTTTGGAGAAGAAAAGAAGAAGATTCACAAGAAGAAAAAAACAAATTACTAATTAAAATTCTAACAATATGGTATCCAAAGAAATTTTGGAATTTGGGGCGAATACATATTGCCTCTGCAGTTATGATTGGTGCTAATCCTAATGCGCATGAATTTAATCCAAAAAAATGGTAGATTTTGCATTAGAAAATGCATGTATAAAGAGAGATGAGCAATTAGCTAGGTTATTGCTGGCTCGAGGTGCTGATTCTGAAAAGCAATTGGGTTGGGCAGATGAAAAAAAGTGGTGCTTAAACATTCAACTACAAATGCAAAAAGAGCAAGATGAAGAGTATGATTAAAAATCATGCAGCAAGAGTAGCTTTAAAGAATTGGCAATCGGTTGATGAAATTAAAGAATTATCAACTAAGTTCCTACTGAGCTTTATGAGTATTTAGAAGAAGCAAAAAAGATTTTGAATTGAAAATGGCGATTAAGATTACAAAAATAGGAACAACTTTGAAGAAAATAATAATTGTTAGTTTGTTTTTATTAGTCAGATGTACAAATCCTATGCATAGTACTCTGCAAGATAATTATCTTGCTTTGGCTTGCTGCCAAATGGAAAAAGATCTTGAAGAATTAGGATTAGGTATAACCGAAAATGAAAAAAGATTTGGAAAAAACCAAGCTTTAAACAAATCGATACTAACGCCATTTTGGCAAAAACGTAAAGAAGTACCACAAGGGGAAAAAAATTTATTGTTACAAAAAATCTTGAGAACATCTTATCCTGATCAGTACTGGTGCAATAGACGGATACATATTGCTGCAGCAATTATGATTGGTGCTGATCCAAATACTACCTATAGACCAGAAGGATATGGCGATACGGCATTAGATGGTGCTTGCTCACATGGTGATCTATCATTAGCATCATTTTTATTAGCAAAAGGTGCCTGGTGTGATATGTATAGATATGGGTGTATCCCATTTCTATATAGAGCATTCTATAAGGAAAATAAAGAAATAGCTTTATTATTACTTGATCATGGTGCGATGAAACAATTAGATCAAATTAGGGATTTTTCTTTAGTAGTTTGGTGCAACGGAATCCAAAAAGAGCAGAAAAAGAACAAAGCAAAAGTAAAAGGACAATTATGAAAAAAATGTTTTTATTTTCTAGCCTTTTTACTTTTTCTCTTTTTTCAAATGCATTGGCTCTTGCAAAGAAAAGGTTTTAATTATGAAGAGAGATGTCAGATTATAACTGATTTTAGCAAGGCAAATGCAAAAGACCTAGAAAAGAAAATGAAATCAGAACAAGCAAAGCGAGGTTTAAAAAAAGGATTAAAATTTCTTGCGGCTCAGGAAGCCAGAAACTATTATCGTCTTAATGATAATGAATTAAAAAAAGATATTGAGAAATTAATAACAGGAACATTTTACAAGTTTGAATATTACCGAAACAAATCCTTTTATTGCGGTTTGATTAGTATACAACTTTCTGATAGTGAGGAAGATTAAAAGAGACATTAAGGTTTGTAATGAAAAAATTATTTGTACCATTATTATTAATTCCATATCTATTTGGTATGGATGCAGAAAAAGAGATGCAAAAAAAAGGATGGCGTGATATTCCGTTGCATCATGCTTGTAGAGATTCAAATCTAGAAAATGTAAGAAGACTGTTAAAAGAAGGTGCATCTGTTACTGAAACTTCTTATGAATGTGGTGCTACTGCCCTGCACTGGGCCTGCTGGGAACCTGAAAAAAATAAAAAGATAATTGAACTTTTATTAGAAAAAGGGGCTTTAGTGAATCAGGGTGATGAGAATGGCGAGACTCCATTGCATTGGGCTTGTTCACACTCATACAAGGGAACTGCAGTTGTTGCATTTTTGCTCCAAAAGGGGGCAACGGTAAATGTACAAGACAAAAATGGCCTTACTTCATTACACAAAGCGGCAAAAAATTCATTGGGCAATAAAGATCTTGTTACATTACTTATTCAACATAAAGCAAAAGTTAATGTACCAGATAAAGCTGGACAAACCCCTATTGAAGGAACTTATTCAGAAGAAGTTGCAACCATATTACTCGATCATGGTGCATGTATAGGAGGTTTTTTTAGAAATCGCGGTAGTATAAGAATGCCATTACATTATTACATGCCAATGGCAGTTGCCAATGCGATACAAAAACGTCCAGATTATCGAGATCGAAATTGGTGAATCACTAAAGAATATATAGCTCCAAATGGCATTTTTTGTATAATTCGTGATTTTTGGTTTAAATAATGGAATTGTAATGTTGGTTTACCAAATTGCTTCAATTTTTTTCTAAATGCATATGGATTAATTAGTTGAGCCTGTTTTTCATTAGGATTATGTTTAAAACTGTATAACGCTTTTAAATTAAATGGATTGAGTTCTAAAATAATCAACTTCCCATCTTTTTTTAAAACTCGAAATAATTCTCGCAACCAAAACTCCTGTTTATTTTTTGCAATGTGATGAAACGTATTTGCTGTATAAATTAAATCAAAACTATTATCAGCAAATGGTAAGTTGTTTTTCACATGGATGGCTTTAATTGCTGGATAATTATCTATAATAATTTTGATTTTTTGTATATCAGTGTCAACCGCAATTACTTTTGAATTAAAAAAGGCATTCTGCATAAAGTTTGCAAGCAAGCCACTACCAGCACCAAAATCAAGAATCTTGATAGGTTTGTTTTTTGAAAAACCAGATAACTGAGAAATAATCTCGGTTTGCCAGGCAGCAAATGAATATGTATTGTTCATAAAATTTCTAAATTAAAGTAAAGTAAAGAGTAATGTTTTTATTTTAAAGGTTTTTTGATGAATATAAAAACGGCCAGGCCCTTAATCTTCTTAATTTCAATATTATTAGGTGCAAGTTTGTACCGATTATTTATATCAGATATATGTGCAAAAGGAACAAATACCATGTTAGCAGCAGCAAAAACAAAGCAAGAGGTTGTCAATTTATTTCCTAAGACTCCTGATCAGATTGAGCAGGCTACCGATAAAGCACTAAAAGAGTGGCAAGAAAAGATTGATGCGATCATTAGGGTTGAGGATAAGGACCGGACGTGGGAAAATACGGTTAAAGCGTATGACAATCTTGCTCTGGATAATGCTGCTATTTTAGTTGCTGCCCTGCAGGTATTACAGATGGTAAGCCCAGATGAAGCGATTAGAAATGCTGCTCAAAAAAATGTTCTCAAAATTGAAAATTTTGCAATCGATAATTTGAGCAATAATGTTGCATTGTATGACGCACTTGATTACTATGCAAAACATCAAGCTGCAGACGAAAACTTAACCAAAGATCAAAAGTATTTTCTCAATGAAACACTAGCTGATTTTGTTCGCCAAGGCCTTAACCTCCCTGCAAAAGAATTAGAAAAAGTAAAGTTGTTACAAAAAGAAATTGCAAAATTAACCCAAGAATTTGACCAAAATATCGCTGCAGATAAATCAACCATTGAGGTTACAAAAAAAGAACTTTCAGGTCTTACTGAAGAATATCTTTCAACACTCAAACAAACTGATGGTGGAAAATATATTTTAGGTGTTGATACGCCAACCTATCGGCAAGTAATGCAAAACGTTACAAATGCCAAAACACGAGAAAAAATGTATCATGCATTTGTTAATCGTGCTTATCCACAAAATGATGAATTGCTAAAAAAAATTATCACTAAAAGAGATCAACTTGCACAACTGCTCGGCTTTGAGAGTTATGCACAACTGGATATTGATAACCAAATGGCAAAGTCTGTTGAGACAGCACAGCAATTTATTGTTGATTTAGTTAAAAAAGCACAATTAAAAGCGTTGCAAGAATTTAAAGAGTGGACAAAAGATTTGCCTGAATCGGTTGAGTTAACCAAAGAAGGAAAACTCAAAAGTTCAGATTCTGCCTTTATTTCTAATCAATACAAAAAAAAGTATTTAGCAATTGATGAGGAAAAGATTGCAGAATACTTCCCTATGGAAAAGACAGTTGAAGGTCTACTCGATATTTATGAGCAATTTTTTAATTTGACCTTTAAAGAAGTAGCAGTATCTGGCTTGTGGTCGGATGAGGTCAAAATGATTGAAGTTTATGATAAGCAGAATAACTTACTCGGTTATTTTTTGCTTGATCTATATCCACGAGCAAATAAATATAGCCATGCGTGCCAAATTGATATCATTCCGGCGACTTATTTACCAACGGGAGACCCAACAAAAGTAGTTGCTTTGGTTATTGCAAATTTTCCTAAATCAACCAAGACAAAACCATCATTGTTAAAACGACAAAATGTGACCACCTTTTTCCATGAATTTGGCCATGCAATACATTCTTTACTAGGTAGAACAAAATTAGCTTCAGTTGCGGGTACCAATGTCAAAAGGGATTTTGTTGAAATGCCTTCTCAAATGCTAGAAGAGTGGATGTGGGATAAAGAAATGATAAAAAAAGTTTCTTCTCATTATAAAACAGGCCAACCATTGCCGGATGATTTGATTGATAAAATACTGACCCTCAAAACGTATAATACCGGTGATTTTGTATGTACTCAAAGTTGTTATGCCCTATTATCACTAGGTTGTTTTGGTAAAGGTAAAGGTAAAGAAAAAAATCCATATGAGATCAATAAGCGTTTATTCGATCAAGTAATGCCGTATCGTGAATTTGATCCCAAAAATCATATGCATGCAAACTTTGGTCATTTAACTAATTATGGTGCAAAATATTATGGCTATTTATGGTCAAAAGTATTTGCTCTGGATCTTTTTAACAAGATTAAGAAACGTGGTCTCCTCAATCCAGAAATTGGCAGCGATTATGCAACAAAAGTAATAGGCAGGGGTGGTTCAAAGGATCCGAATGAACTCCTTGAGGATTTTCTTGGTAGAAAACCTACTCAAGATGCTTTTCTAAAAGATTTAGGCTTATAATAATTTTACACCTCAAGGAAATACTTCATGAAAACTATTTTAAAACTTTGTTCTATTGGCGCACTCTTTTTTCAATTTTGTAATGGCATGGGGTTCCGGGAGGATTTACCAGTAGAAACAGTTGTAGTCGGTGAAAAAGGAGAAAAACCGAGTTTTGTTACGAATAAAACCGGAACAAAACTCGCATTCTATCATTCCGGCATACTTAAACATTTAGATGTACTTTCAAAAGAATATGAAAGAAAAACGAAATTAACCGATATTGAGGAATTACTGGCATTAAGTATATGCGGTAATAAAGTTATATGTACACGACAAAATCAGGGTTTTGTTTATGACTCACAGCAAGAAAAAGAAATTAGTAAACTCGCTGAGCGTATTAAACTTGCTGAGTTTAGTACTGATGGCAAACAAATTGTTACTGATGCAACAAGAAGCAGAATTTTAATTTGGGATACAAACTCCGGAGAAAAACTCAAGACTTTTCAGCTATCTTTACGGGGAAGTATCAAATCATGCCATTTTGATTCTACAGCAGAAAACATTCTTGCAAGTGGTAGACAATATAAGGTTATTCATTGTTCTACATTAGACGGGCAGGCCAAAACGTTAGTAGAAGGGGAGCCTGATCTGGGGCCCACTGCTTTTTATACAGATGATTCAGGAATAACCCATCATGATCCCTTTGCCTATCAGGAAAATGAAAATAAGGTTGCAGTAGGTAAGAAGGAATTTGAAAGTCGTCAAAAAGTTAGAAAAATATTTTACCATGGAAAAAATCTCATAGTTACCGGTGGTCAAGGTTCCGATAGTAGTCTTACTATTTTTAATCTTGAGCAAGGATCTGAAAAACTCTTATTCATCAAACATGTTGAGGTACTTGGTTACAATCCAGAGCATAAAATCCTTATCTCTTATTATATTGATGACAATATAGAACCCAAATTACTCTTTTATGATTTGAGTAAAGTAATAAAAAAACAACAGGAAAATGGCCACTAACTTAAGAAAGTATGCAATGAAAAATACACGAAAACTATTTTTTTTATTATTTTTTTTTAATTTGAAACTACTAGCCATGGATAACCCTATTGACGAAAATGGGATTAAAAAAATTGTTGTTGGTAGTAAAGGTGAGCGATATTCATGCATAGTTAATCGATCAGGTACAAAAGCAGTGACTAGCTCTCCTGAGGGCTTATTAGAACTATATGATTTACAAACCAAAGAAAAAAAGGCTGAAGCAAAAAAGGAACTTGATAAGATCTATGCACT
The DNA here is from genome assembly GCA_029262615.1 of Candidatus Babelota bacterium. Classification (GTDB taxonomy): domain Bacteria; phylum Babelota; class Babeliae; order Babelales; family Vermiphilaceae; genus JAJCZD01. The sequence goes on along the minus strand of JAJCZD010000005.1, from coordinate 10,053 downwards.
GAGTGATTCCGGGACCAAACTCTTTTGTAGGAAAAATGACCAAGGATTCATTTTTGATCTTGAACAACAAAAATTGCTCTGTACTTTACTTACGTTGAAATCTAACTGCTATGTACAATCTGAATTTACCTTTGATGAAAAAAGAGTTGTTCTTTGTAAAGACCGTAACTATCCAATTTATATATTTGATGCAAAAACAGGAGAATGTTTACAAAAATTAACAAATGAAGAAAAGTGTATTGGCGTTCGATCTATACATTTAAACCCAAATGATACAGAATTAATTGTGAGTCAACAAGTAAGTTCTAAACCTTGTATTATTTTGGATTTAGCAAAACAATCAAGAAAAGATATTTGTGTAGAGAGTGATTCAAAATATCAGGATGTAAGTTGTTTTAGTTCTGATAACAAGAATATTTTGTTTAAAATAAACAATAGATTTTTTTGTATTATGGATTTAAAAACAAAACAACTCCATGAATATTATGCTTTTGATCACATTACTAATGCTTATTTGGACGAAAAGATAGCAATGGTGATCGGTTCAGGTTTTGCAGGTTCAGAGGTCGTTAGGTTTTGGCTCAAGACTACTGGAGCTACATATGAATGTAAACCTGAATTGAATATGAATGTAAAAGGCAGTGTAAAAGGATACGATCTCGAAAAAAAAGTGTTAGTTAGTTTTGATTCAGGAAGTAAGATTTTTGGAAGTAATAAATGCACAGAACCAACAATTTATCTTTATAATTTAGCAAAATTGCATTTGAGTACGAAAAAAGATTAGCAATTTAGATTATTCTTTCTTCATTAGATCGTGTAATTTTTGAATTGGTATTTCAGAATTATCATCCTTTTTTGCCCATTGCACCGCTGCAATTGCTTCTTGCAATAAAATTTCATTATCCAAAACATATAATGCAGCATGTAATTCCTGCAGATCCCAAAGCCTAATAGTCTTATCCCAAGATCCACTTGCTAGTAGCTTGCCATTAGGGCTAAAGACTGCTGAATTAACATTAGAAGTATGGCCTGTGAGAGTAGCAAGCTCTTTTAGAGTTTCTGTATCCCAAAGCCTAACAGTATTGTCCTCAGAGCCACTTGCTAATAGCTTGCTATTAGGGCTAAAGGCTACTGACTTAACCCAAGTAGTATGGCCTTTAAGCTTGCAGAGTTCTTGTACTGGAATCACAGCATAAATAGTTTTTTTGAGTTTTTGTTTTACCGTAGAATGTAATGATAAATAAACAGAGCCTAAAATATAAGAAAGATTATTTTGCAGATGATATTCTAATAACTTGGTTACCTCTTGAGCTCTTAATTCTTGATCTTGCCACCGTGCAACAAGAGGTTGCTTGCATAGTTGTTGTAGCGAATCGATAGGTTTTATTTTTAGATTGTTTTGTGCAATATCTTTGGTTTCTTGACCAGGAGCATCCATTGCAACAACTGGTATGATCACACAGAAAAGGAATACAAATAGGACCTTGTTAACCTTCATTCATTCTTTCTTCATTAGATCATGTAATTTTCGAATCTGTATTTCAGAATTATCATCTTTTTTTGCCCATTGCACCGCTGCAATTGCTTCTTGCAGTAAAATTTCATTATCCAAAACATATAATGCAGCATGTAATTTCCGAAGATCCCAAAATCTAATAGTCTCATCACAAGAACTACTTGCCAGTATCTTGTCATTAGGGCTAAAGACTACTGAAGTAACATCAGCAGTATGGCCAGTGAGAGTAGCAAGCTTGCTTGCCTTATCCGATTTCTTTTAGCATATCTTCAAGAGTTTTTAGAACATTGATCATTCCGCTTACGTCTTTTAATGAAATGTTGTTACCAAAGCTTTTCATTGCTTTATTTAATTTTCGTACATCCCAAATTTGAACGGTACCATAAGAGCCACTTGCTAATTTCGTACCATCAGGACTATATGCTAGTGAATTAACAGGATAATTATTGAAACTGCGTATTTTCATCTTGCTTCTAAGATCCAAGATTGTAATATTTTCATTAGAATCCTTCTTGCCACATGCTAACTGTTTACCATCAGGGCTATATGCTAAAGAAGTAATGTTGCTTGCAGCATTGAAAGTACATATCTTTTTTTCATGATTTGGATCTAAGATGGTAATCGTTCTAAAATTGCTGCTCGCTAACTGCTTACCATTATTATCATATGTTAGTGAACTTGAACCCAAATCATGAAAAGTACTTATCTCTTTATTTAACTTAGGATCCCAAATAATAATACCGTCATCACCATGATATGTTTTTGAACAACCAATGGCTAACTGGGTGCTATCAGAATTATATGCTACAGCCTGAACTGCACGAAACGGATTAGTAGTTGGTTTATTTTTACCATTAGGATCAAAGATTACAACACCATTAAAATAAGCATTAGCTAATTGTTTGCCATCAGGACTATATACTAGGGAATGAGTATGAAAACCCGGTTTATAATTCTTTTCAATATAAAGTTTTTTTAGCTTTGTAAAGGGTTTTTTAGGATTGTAGATTGTAATAGTATAGCCATCAATATTGCCGACACTCATTGCTAACTGTTTGCCATCAGGACTATATGCTAGGGCCTGAATGTTTTTTAACCCAAAGTTAAGTTCGGTCTTTTTCGAGGTTTTTAGATCCCAAAATATACCTTTTCCAGGAGCATTAAATACTAATTCTGTACCATCAGGCCTAAAGGCTAAAACAGTAATCTCACTTGAACGATCATTGTAGTGTATTTCTGGTTGTATTTTAATTTGAGAATAAAGTCTTTTTTGGAGTATTTGATTTGTAAGAGGGTTCAACTGTAATAATATAGAGCCCAACTTGTAGGAAATATCAGTTGGAAAATTGTAGGCTTGCAAGGAAGTGATATCATTGTTTTGCGTTTCTTTGTTGTGCCATCTTTGCCTATAGGACAATAAGCATATGTTTTTTAATGAATCGACTGGCTTAATTTTTTTATCAGGAGTTGGATGGTCCATGGCATACAAGCAAAATGAATACAGTGATAGGATTAGCTTGATAAACCGTTTCATGCCTTTTTGCATTTTATAATCCTTATTTTATCTTTTCATGAAGTGTAGTCTATTTGAAATAAAATGCAAATTGGGTTTTGATTTCTGGGCATTTAAGAAAAAGTTATTTTTGTTTAAATGACATAACTGTTTCAGCTCTTGGCGTACTGACTCCACTGCTTTGTGGGACGGTTGTTTTTGTGATCTCAGTTAACTCATCACTATAAAACAGATATAATCCTGCAAATACAAAAATGCCAGCAAAGAAAAAATGCCACGTAATACACTCACCTAAGAATAAACAACCGTAAATGGTGACAAAAATTGGTCCTAAAAAATCAGTCAGTGATAAAAAGGTCGCAGAGTATTTTTTAAGAAGTGATGCATAAAAATTATGGCAAATAATATTACTGATAATAATGATGGCAACAAGCCAAAAGACAAAAGAGGACGTATTGGTAACAGGTGTGCCGACTCCTTCGTATGCAAATGAGGTCATGAGTGCGAGCAAGCCACCACCAAACATTCGTATGCCATTGGTCATTGGTGCGCTGTAACCATGCTCACGGATTAATTGGCGCATGGCAATAAGGCCCAAGCTATGGGCAATAAGAGAACCAATAATTGCTAATTCTGGTAAAAAGAAAAATGAAAAAGTTGCACGAACAGGCTCTCCTGTGGAGGTCATTAATACAAGTGGCATTAATCCTAGAAATGCAATACACATACCAGACCATTTTTTAAGGGTAAGCCGTTCCTTAAAGAATAAATAAGAAAGAAATGCAACAACAAATGGACTCAGTTGTATTAAGAAAGACATTTTTCCGGAAGGTAAATAGTTTAACCCCCAATAGCGTAAAATATACTTTAGATAAATACTTATAAATATTACCTGTGCGTATAACCACCAGTGGTTTTTATTGAGTTTAAAATCCTCAGTTTTGCGCAGATATTGGTATCCAAGCAAGAGTGCACCTGCAATTAACATACGAACCCCAGATAAGAAAAATGGAGAACTCATCCCCACCAAAACTTTACCTATCGGGATAGACGTTGCAAAAAGTGCATGAAGTAAAATAATAGAAATCATCTGTGCTCCTTTATATAAGTAATCGCATTTTCAAAAATGGTAAGTCCAATAGGTTTTATTTTTTCTTTTCTCCAGTTTGGATGTTGATATATATTCACAAAACGCTCAGGATGTGGCATTAGGCCAAAAATTCTTCCTGTTGCATCACACAAACCAGCAATATTACCCACTGATCCATTTGGATTTGACTGTGTTGTGTAACGTAAGGGAATGAGTTTTTGTTTTTTGCATTCTTCCAGAACAGTGGCTGGCATAAAGCATTTACCCTCGGCATGAGCCACTTGCAAACTGATTTTTTTACCTTCTAAATTTTTAGTAAATATGCACGGGCTTTTGGCAACGTCCATTTCAACCCATCGGCACTCAAAATGGCCAGAAGCATTATCAACTAATGCAACTGTTTGTTTTTCTAAAGCACCAGTTGGTAATAAACCAGTGCGAACCAAAACTTGAAAACCGTTACAAATACCGATGATGAGTTTTTTCTGTGCAATAAATTGTCCGATTTCTTTTTTTAAGTGAACGAGTAATTCGGTTGCTAAAATCACGCCACTGGCAACATCATCTCCGTAAGAAAAACCACCGGCAATAGTAAAAATATTATACTCATGCAGTAATAATGGATTTTTTTTCAACTGATTGAGCAACAAAATATCTGCTTTACCACCGGCTTTTTCAAATGCAAATTTTGTTTCCTGATCGCAGTTTGTTCCGTCCGTTTTTAGAATACAAATTTTTGGCTTCATGTTCTAAACACCTTTTTTAATGGTTGTTGCCATGCTTTTAGTAGTTTTTCTAGCTTAATAGTGAACAACTGTTTTTCTTGGTGATTAATCGTAACGGCTTTATTTTTTGTTGTAGCTCCAAGAATGGCATGCTTGATATCCATCTCTTTTAGTTTTTGCACATCTTCTTTTTTTATTTCTGCAAGAAAGCAACCAGCAGTTTCATTAAATAATGCATAATCGGGCCGGTCTAAAGATAATTTTGTAATATCAATTGTTGTACCCAGATCACCCCCAAAACACATCTCTGCAAGTGCAACAGCAATACCACCTTCAGAAATATCATGGCAGGCAAGAATATAATTTTGTTTAATAAGTTTATGTAACTTTTCAAAAAGTAGTTTTGTTTTTTTCATATCAATTGTTGGCACACGATTTGTTTTTATATTCAGTACATCTTCATAGCAAGAACCGCCCATTGCTTGCACATCAAGTGTGCCAAGCAGCGCAATAACAGAGTCGGCTTGTTTAAAATCAGCACTAATTGTTTGTTCAATGTTTTTAATTTTTCCAAAAGCAGAAATACACAAAACCGGTGGAATTTTTAATACTTTGCCATCGGGATAACGATAGGTGCTTGACAGGCTATCTTTACCAGAAATAAATGGCAGCTCGAATGCATGCATACCCTCAACGCACGCATCAAGGGATGCATCAAGATCCCATAATGAATGCTCATCTGGAAAGGGCCAAATAAAATTATCAATTAATGCTACTGTTTTTGGATCACCACCAACAGCCACTAAATTTGCAAGTGCTTCAGTAATTGCCCATACCCCACCTTTGTAAGGATCGATCATGTTAAGTTGCGGATTCATCCCATGGGCAATAATCATGCCGTATGGTTTATCTAATAATGGCCGAAGAATTACCGCATCATTTGGTCCATTATGATTTTTTCCAGCAAAGGGTGGCAACACATTGGTTCCTTGTACACCATGATCATATTGGCGCACAATGGATTCTTTGCTGCACACATTCAAATGAGACATAATATTGCAAAAAACTTGTTCCCAATTAATTGGAACTGGAATTGTTGTTTGTTTTTTTATTTTTTTTACTTCTTTAGTTGCAACCATAATTCGTTGTGGCAGTCCCTCATGCAAAAAGTCCATTTCCAAATCACATACAAATTGATCTTCATACACAACTGTTAATTGTTTAGTGTTAGTAAAATGACCAACGGCTGTTGCCTCAACATTATGTTCTGCACAAAGTTTTATAAATGCATCAGCATCTTTTGGCTCAATTGCACAGACCATACGCTCTTGTGATTCCGAAATCCATATTTCCCACGGTGCAAGGCCAGAGTATTTGAGTGGTGCTTTTGCAAGGTCAATATAAGCACCAGTTGTAGAGGCCATTTCACCAATTGCAGATGAAAAACCACCAGCTCCACAATCGGTTAGTGTTCGAATTAAACCAAGATTACGAGCAGCAAGTAACGCATCAGTAAGTCTTTTTTCTTCAATCGGGTTTCCAATTTGTACGGCACTGGCATTGACCGATTTTGTTTCTGAGGTCATTTGGCCACTTGAGAAGGTGGCACCATGAATGCCATCACGACCTGTTTTGCCGCCAACAGTAAAAATAATATCTTCGGGTTGAGGTTCTTTTTTATGACAATATTTTTCAGGAGCAATACCATACGCACCAACAATTACGGTTGGCTTTGCACGAAAGTTTTTATGAAAATGTACCGACCCATTATTTGTTGGAATGCCCATTCGGTTACCATAATCACGCACACCAGCAACTACGTTGCGTAACAAATAGTTTGGATGCAAGCAACCAGGTGGCAATTCTTTTTCATCTAAATTTGGGGGTCCAAAACAGAACATATCCGTTGAGGCAATAACTTTTGCACCCTGGCCAGTTCCCATAATGTCTCGAAATACACCACCACTACCAGTTGCTGCACCACCATATGGTTCAATGGCGCTTGGACTATTGTGTGTTTCCACTTTACCAAGCACTGCATACCCATCATAAAAACGATATGCGCCAGCATTATCAACAAAAGCAGAAACAACATCAGTATTATATTTTTTAGAAACTTTTTTTAAGCGGCTGTAGAGGGGTTCCTTTTCTTTACCATCAACAATCAATTTTGCTTTGAAGGTTTTATGGTAACAATGCTCAGACCAAGTTTGTGCAATTGTTTCCAATTCTGCATCAGTCGGATTCCTGTCTATTGTTTGAAAATGCTTCTGGATAACGTGCATTTCTTCTATATTCAAATGCAGTTGCCGGTTTTTTGAAAGCATTTGCAATTGATCAGCATTCATTTCACTTACATTAATTGTTTGTACTGTTGGGGCAACTGTTACTGTTTGTAAAGTAGTTATTGGTTCAGTGATGATACGTTGCACTGTTTTATTAACGAGTAACCGTTCAACTATAGTTTGTATTTCTTGCTGAGTCGGGTTGCCAAAAAAATGGTATTCCCGGCTAATCTCAAGTGCATCAATCTGTATGTTTAACTCTTTTGCAATAGTTAGGATTGAATTAACCTCTGGATTCATCACTCCCGGTTTGTATGCAACCTCGAGTACTTTTTGTGCTTTGAATAAAACCGGCTTGTTTATAACATATGTTTGGTAAATAGTATTACATAAAATTTTTTTTGTTAACTCTTCCAAAGTAACTGGTAACGTATTTTCAACTCGATACACCTTTATCATTTTAATATTACTAATGCTTTGTATTGCCAATGTAGTTCTTATCTCATGCAAAACCTCTTTAGCTTTTGCTGTTTGATCAGTTGAGTAAATACGAACTTCGTTTATAGATGGAGAAATAGACTTTTGGGATTGGGTGGATTTTTGAATCTTCATGCCTGCCCTCATCGAATTTGTTTTTTATGCAGGTACCTTACCACAGAATTCTGGTTGAAGCTATTGAAGATTCTTCTAAAATTAAACAGTATACTCAAGACAAATCAGTATTTTTTACAGGAGTAATGAATGAAGAGATATTTATATTTTTTTATATTTTTTTTTACTAATAGTTTTGCAATGGAGACTATAACTAGAGAATATCCTGAGTTAACTGAATTTTTTAACAGTTCTGAATTTAAAAAAAGCTTAGGTGATTGTAAGTTAAAGGTGGAGTATCAAGGCTCGGATGAGAATGGCCATATCGCATTATTTGAAATTGCAATTGGTACCAATGGCATTCAACGAGCATTAAAGATTAATTCATATTATATAAATCGAAATATATTAACTGCTCAAGAATTGAAATCTTTACTTTGCCATGAGCTTGGGCATTTAAATGATAAAAAACTTGCCTTAAAAACTGCTATTTTTGTTAGCGGTTTTATTGTAGGCAGTAGTGCTCTTGTAGTTTTACTGATTAATTCTTTGTTTAAGCAAAGATGGAAATCATTACTACAAAACGGATGTATAGGAGCAGGCTTGTTAACACTTTATTACTTGTTGATGGCAAGACTAGCACGCAACGGAGAATACTTTGCTGATGAATATTCAACTAGATTAACAAAAGATAAAAAATCAATTATCAGCTTACTTGAAAAAAGAAAACAAATTTACAAAAAAGAATGTAACCAAACCATATTACAAAAACTATTTGCATGGTTTGATGATCATCCAACTGAAGAAGAACGAATTGCTTATATTGAATCTTTGTCACTTTAAATATGATCAGTCTTCTTTTTGAAAAAATGCCATGCACCGAAGGTGAAAAGTACGGTAAAACAAATCATGCCGCCAACGGAAATCCAGAATGGGAAGAATTGCTTGCCACCGACTAGCGCTTGGCGCATTCCTTCGGTGAAAAACATAATAGGGTTTGCAAGCATAGCAAGTGCAAGTGGTTGAGACAGTAGGAGAATTTTTTTCCAGTTCATCCAGAGACCACCAAAATCAAGTAGTGGAATATTACATCGCGTCCAAAACTGCGTTGTTTGCCATGGTTTGGTCATGAAACACATTGCACAAGCCATGTATGATGCAATGCACATTGACCCAAAAAACAAACTGATAATCAGTTTTATCCAATTAGTATTGCTTATATCAAGTTGAGATTGCATAAGTAGTTTTGATATGGGGAAAAAGGGAATTAGAAATATAAAAGTAAAAAGGCCTGCAAAAACGATTCGTTGCACAATAAATAGCCGAGCATTAAGAATTGACAATTGATATGCCATAAAACGATCATTTTCCCAATCTAAAATTTCAAAAGTAAGCTGAAAAGTCAGACTGAATGTAAACAACAATAATGAACCAACATACAAAAGGGTTGTTGCGCGAGGTGTTATATTAGGAATAATAAAAGTAGGATACATAATGCCAAACAGAATAGTGTATAAAATTGGCGCAAGGATCAAATAGTTTATTACAAAATCTTTACCCCGTTTGAATTTTACAAAAAAATCACGGTACAGAAATTGTAAAAAAACAAAAAATTGATTTTTAATATATTCTAAACTCATACTGGGTCCAATCGAGTTTTTACACCCCAAGCAAACAGAGGAATAGTAATAAGAGAAAATATGCTCAGCATGCCAAAACATAAGGGCAAAGATAAAAAGGCATCCCCACCAATCATTGCTGCTCTGATTCCTTCACCCATATAGGTAATTGGGGAAAATAATATTACCCAACCGAGCAAAGGATAAACAGGCGCTATAATTTTCCACGGGACAAAGCCGGAACTAAGGGTATTCATTGGGGAAAGACGCCGTATAAAAAGATTATTACCAAACCATGTGTATGAATATGCAAAAGCAAAATAACCATATAGTAAAGCTAAAACAAATAAGGAGAAAAAATAAATTAAAATAAGTGCTAACCAGTTGGTGTGAATAATGATAAATTTATGGCGTAAAATAAAAAGACCAAGAAAAAATATTGGCACAATAATTGTTGAAATCTCAATACCGGCATATACAATTTTTTCTGCAAATAACCATTTTTTTGAAATGGGCAGGGTAAGTTGGTAATCAATAAATCGTGCAAATCGCAAATCATGGTTTCTAATTTTTGCAATGGTGTAGTTTAAAATAGACATTTGAAATATCATGGAACTGACGAAAAAAGGTGCAATGCGTTCTGCTGGCATGCCAAGAAACGGAAGCATCCAACCAAACAATAAAACATCTACTATTAAAATAAAGAGATTATCT
>JAJCZD010000004.1 GCA_029262615.1 Candidatus Babelota bacterium | reverse complement strand
CAACTGTTTTTTGTGCAGATTGGAAAGCTTCTTTGAAGCTTTTTGCTGATTTTGCTTTAATCTTCATGCTTTTAATATCATTGGTAATTTGCTCAACATTCCAAGAAGAACTACCTTCTTGCCCTGCTATTTTTGCAACTGGGCAAACAATAACTTGACCAGATGTTTTTTTGAAGAAATAGCGTAGAGCTTTTAAGAATTCAGGAATGTTTAAGCTTGGGTTATTACAACCAATAACCAAGGTTAATCCCTTTAGTGGACGTTGGTAATGCAACAAACGAATACCAAGTAATAAGTTTTTGAATGCATCCAAATTACTTGCATTATCAAGCAATAAGGTTGGTTTTTCTTTATCAAGCAACTGGAATCGTGCTGGTAGAACGTTAGTTGTATCTTTCCAATATTGATCGATAGTTTTTTTCGGATTAAGCTCCGCTTGGCGTTTTGCTTCTAAGGTTGGGCGACCACGTTGGCCTTTTTGCTTAACAAGTAAGCTGTTAGACTCAACGGAGTTTTTATTATCCCAACATTCATTAACATATAATGCAGCAATACGTTCAGCTAGCGCAGCACAGCGTCCGTGTAATTGCTCAAATGGATAAGAAAGGGCAGCAAGCTTTCTGATAGGCATTGCCCAAATGCCTTTATTTTTTTCTACCAATTCTTGCATTGCTTGCAAGTTCAATTTGCTTTGGTCGGCAGAAATAACATGCATTCCAGAACTAGTAACGCTCATCATTTGCGTAATTAAATCTTTCATTTGTTCTGTGTTAGTTTCATCTTCTACGGTAATGCGAGTAATTGCAGTTATCTTTGCTTTGCAGATGTTTGCTGGATGCCATTTAGCATTGTTTCCTACTTCTAAAATTGCAACTTCAACTTTATTTTTCTTGAACCATACCAATGCCATCATCGTTAAGACTTCTAATGCATTAATCTCAAGACCAGAAGCTTCTGCCGCTTGCAAGACCTCATTTGCTATTTCAGTAAATGCTTTGTTTGAGATGGTTTCACTATTAATAGAAAGGCGTTCATTGTAAGTCAAAAGATGAGGTGTAAAGAAAGCGCCAACCGATAGGTTTTCTTGTCTTAAAAGTTGTGCAGTAAAATTAATTGTCAAAGATTTACCATTAGTTCCTGTAACTAAAATGGTATTCAATTTTTGTGCAACCAAGCCCAGAGCTAGGTCAAGTTTTTTGACATTAGCCAAACTTTTTTGAGTAATCGGTTTCCAACTTTTATCTAATAATTCGATAATTTCGTTGTAACTTCTTTGTTTGCCAACAGTGACTGCTGACTTTCCTGTTTGTTTGCTTACTGATTTCATTTTGTCTCCACCAATGTGTTTAAAAAAACAACCTGTATTTCATTTCTATTTGTAACTAATGCCTACTTGCCCCGTAACTTTTTAATCTATTTGCGTGACATTAATTATAGATTACGGTAATTTATAAAAATGTCAAAAGACCAATAATTTTACAGAAAGAATGAGGTTAATTTACAAAAAATAAAATGAAGAACAAGATATATCTCTGGGATGATGATAAAATTCATGGCAATATAGTGCAAGAGTTTTGTTTAGATAGGCCCATAATAACCAGTACAGATACGGTTTTGGGTTTTTTAGCTCCTATTACCAAGAAAAGTTTTGAGCAATTAAACCTTTTTAAGAACCGTTCCAACAAGCCATATCTTATTTTACTAGCGGACTTGGATTCAATCGGTAACTTTTGTTCAAGATTGCCATTACAAATAGAAAACTTTTTGAAAAAAATTTGGCCTGGACCAATAACCGTTTTGTTGCCTGCAAATGCTAATTTGAAACCTTATGTTACCGCTGGAAAAAAGACCGTTGCTCTACGTATGCCGGATCATACTCAACTACGAGCATTAGCAAAAGAGTACAATGGTCTTTTTTCAACCAGTGCAAATAGCGCGGGCCGACCTGTTCCACTCTCTGTTAGTGAAATTGAACCGGCATTATTACAACAAGTGAATCTAGTTATTAACAATCAACAAAAACAGTTACCATCTACCATTGTAGATTTGTCTGGGGAAAAACCGGTGATTGTGCGTGAGGGTGCTGTTTCCAAAGAAGAAATTAATAAATTATTTGAGGACAAATAATAGTATCCTTTTATCCCTTAATACAATTATTTTTTTAATTATTCTTATATTACTTTTACTTGGTATGCAAATTTTATATTTCAAAGTTTATTTATTCTTTTTTTGGTAAGGGTTTGATGCAAAACCCTTACCGATCCATGCACCAATTTTCCATTGGATTCCTTCTTCGCACAAATGCGCATACACACGCCCATCAACCCGCTCATCCTGAGCTTGTCGAAGGGTGGTATACGTCGTGCTACCGGAATAAACATCAATGATAAATAAACTTTCTATAATATAATATGCCGATAGCGGTAGTCATACCGTAACCACTTGCTAAAAGTGGTGTGTGTATGACCTTGAGCGCGAAAGAGCGATCTTTAAGGCGCAGCTTTAAGCGCCTGTGATCCAAGAGGGTTGGCGAGAATCCTCTTGGTAAAGGACAAGATAGATTTTGAAATGTAATTAATGCATTACCAAGTAAAAGAAATTTAGAAAATATAAGATAAGTATAAAAAAATAAATAATATATTAATGCAACCAAAGTCCATTCTTGTGCAATGATGTGAATTTTTTATAAGATGACAAAAAGGAGATCGTATGAAGAAACAAATCATTTTATTATTTTTATTTTTTATAAGCGCAATCAAAGCCCAAGCCAATTGCAAATCATTTCCCGTTACTTGTTTAATTGGAAAGCAAGCGCCAAACTTTACTGCCAAAGCAGCAGTAGTTGATGATGTACAAGATATCACTTTGTATAATTATTTCAAAAAATATAAAGTACTGGTTTTTTATCCCGGTGATTTTTCTTATATTTGCCCAACAGAACTTTTAGCATTCCAAGAAAACATTTCAGAATTTGAAAAACATGATGCACAATTAATTGGTATTTCAGTGGACCAAGTCTATTCTCACCTTGCTTGGCTTAATATGCCAACCGATAAAGGTGGTATTAAGGGAGTAACCTTTCCACTGGTTGGTGATGTTTCAAAAGAAGTCTCCTGCTTATACAAGGTGCTTAATAAAGAAGGTGTTGCACTGCGAGCGGTGTTTGTGATTGACCAAGATAATATAGTGCAAAGTATGAGTGTTTATAATACCAAGTTTGGACGCAGTGTAGATGAGGTATTACGTTCTTTAGAAGCTATTGAGGAATGCAAAACAAAAGGGAAAATGTGCCCAGTCAATTGGAAACCGGGCAAGAAAACTATTACACCGACCAAAGAGGGCGCAAAAGAATATTTTGAAAAGAGATAAGTCAGCGTTGGTTTTTTTGAATTTCTTGTTGAATAGTACTGACTAGATTATCAAAACCACCAGGAAGGTTTTTGCTTCCGAGAATTGTTAAAATACCTGCACCAATTAAACTAGTTCCACCAATTACATTTACTGTTTTATTAAATTTCTTTGCAGAATTCTTTAATAATAAATAGATTCCGCCGCCGGTTGCAGCTATACCTGCACAAAGGAGCACTGTTGAGCGAGGATCATTGTGATGAAAAAAATCAATGAAGCCAGCTCGAGCTGAAGTAAATAATAAGAATGCACTAAAAAATAATGATAACCTCTTTTTCATATGTGGTCCTTTTAAGTTTAAATAAGTTATCACATAATTATAAGATAGCTTTTTGCCTTTGTAAAAAGGGTTTTTTGATTAAAAAGTAATTATTAACAGTTTTTTTATCCTTGAATTCCAAAAACTTTATCAAAAGCACCAGGTAGATGTTTACTACTAAGAATTATTAACATGCCAAATCCAACTAAACCTGCACCGGTAACGGTTTTAGCCTTCGTATTTTCAGGATCTTTTTTCATTAATAAATATAAACCAGCTACCGTTGTTGCACCACCTGCAAGAAGGGCCATATTTGCTCGAGAACTTGCCTGAATCGCTGAAGCAAAAAATAATGATGCACCAAGAAATAATGCTAATCTCTTTTTCATATGAGGCCCTTTAAGTTAGAGTTAAAATATAAAGAATTATAATGTACAATTTAGCCTTTGTAAAAAAGGGTTTTGAAAATAGGATTCTAATGAAGTATGGATTTTCTTTAATGGAGTTAATGATTGTGGTGGCAATCATTGCCGTTCTTGCTATGGTTTCCGTGCCGACCTTTACTCGTTATTTAGCAAAAGCAAAACGTGCTGAGGCATATATGAACTTGCGTTCAATCTATGGTGCACAAAAAGCTCATTGGGCAGAGACGGGTACCTACTCAACTGTTTGCACAGGCAATGGAGGTATTGGTTGGAAGCCAGAAGGTAATCATAATTATACCTATGGATTTCCTGGAGCTGAAGGGGTGAATAATTTTACTGGTAAACTAAAAACCTCCTCTTCACATTTATCAGCTGGTAATGCTAATCAAAATAGCTTTGTGGCCGTTGCGGCTGGCGATATTCGCGGTACTGGCTCGCCAGATGTTATAACCATTGATCAGGATAATAATATAACGATTGTGAAAAATGCACTGGATCAATAAGGGTAAGCACAAATAAAAAGCAAAATATATTTGTGTACCAAAACAAATACAATTGCAGCACCGGCAAGAAAGGGTCCAAAAGGAATTTTGGTCTGCAAGGTTTTTTTAGTGAGTACTAAATAACCGCCACCAACAAGTAGACCAGCAATAGAGCCAAGCAAAATAGTAAACCAAACACCAAGCAAGCCTATGAAGGCGCCGATGAAGGCGATTAACTGTATATCACCAAAGCCAAGACCTTGTTTATTGGTGAAGTAATAAAAGGCTTGTGCGATGGCATATAAAAAAAGGCCACTACCAAAGCAAGCAAGAAAACTTTCTAATAATGATATTGGCAAGAAGTCGAAATAACTAAACAAAAAACCTAGTGGAACTAAAAGCCAACTAGCATAAGCTGAGATCATCATTGTTTCTAAATCAGAACGAATAGTAACGATCAAAGCAGAGATGAAAATAAAGTATGCTAAAAAATACTGCGGAGGAACTACAAAATATAAAATAGTTAAACTGGCAGCAGTGAACAATTCAATAAATGGATATAACAAAGAGATTTTTTTTGTGCAATAACGGCATTGGCCTTGTAGCAGTATGTAAGAGATAACAGGAATTAAATCATACCAGGCTAGTGCATGGTTGCATTGTGGGCAAAAGGAACCAGGGAACACGATACTTTTATCAAGGATAATGCGGTAGGCTACAACATTTAAAAATGAGCCCCAACATAAAAAAATAAAAAAAAGAACAATAGCTATCATTCTTCTTCTTTAATTTGGTTGAGTAGCTTTTCTACTTTTTCTTGCTTATCATAGATCGCATCATACAGAAAAATCAATTCAGGTGTGTAGCGCAAATTTAACATTTTTGCTATTGCTCCGCGCAGGGAAGGCTTGTATAAAATTAAAATAGGCAACTTCTCTTGGAACTCTTGAACGCCATTTGGCGTCCAGAAAAATACTTTGCAGCTACTTTTATTCTTTGTTAATTCCACACGGTTTAAAGTAAGGCCCATAAGACGTGAATCGTCTTGAACAATTTGCATGAATAGGCTAGAAAGTGCTCGAAAAAGAACAGATTCTTTTTGTGATTTTTTTATTGCTGATTGATCCATTATCAAGCCTTATTTCTTAGGTTGAAACTGGCCTGCTGCGATTAAACGCATTAATTCTTGTTTGATAGCCCGAACCAGGCGTTTGCGGCGTTTTTGGGTAGGTGACTCAAAATAAACAGTTCGCTTCATATCACGAACGACACCTTCACGTTCAATTTTTTTCTTTAATTGACGAAGTGCCTTATCGATGTGAGAAGTTACTTGTATTTCGATATTTGCTTTCTTTGACATATGAGAACGCCACCTTTCCAAGATATATGAATATATAAAAAATAGTCATTATTGGTAATAATAGGGCATTT
The DNA here is from genome assembly GCA_029262615.1 of Candidatus Babelota bacterium. GTDB lineage: Bacteria > Babelota > Babeliae > Babelales > Vermiphilaceae > JAJCZD01. Next base: position 13,071 of record JAJCZD010000004.1, on the reverse strand, counting down.
TTTACTATCTGTCTAGATCTGAACCTATTTTAATGGTCTTACCACAAGCTAAAATAGGGCATTAAAGCCAAACATGACTGTCGTACTACGATAAGCACGTTTGCGGCTCAGGGGCGCTTGCCATAAGAATCCAAGTGAGACATTAGGAGAAATATCATAATTAAAGCCAATATTGGCAACCTGCACCTTCCAAAAACTAATATCCTCGAGCACTTGAGGGCAGAAGCAATCATCGCAACATTTTAATTTTATGTGGTCTTTTTTGTGCTGCACAATGACATATTGAAAAAAGAAAGAGAGGTTTTCCAAAAATTGGTAGGCAGCTATTTTTGCCGAAAAGTGCCAGTTAAGCCCCGGGCTGATTGTAACATTGGTTGAATAAGGATAAATACCACTTTGGAATTTGCTTGTTGGGACGAAGAAATTACAAAAATCCTCATCAAAAAAGTGTGTCAGGCCGCCTTCTGCACCCACCTCAATTGAGTTTACAAAATCAAAGTCGATGCCAAGGGTTGCGCCAACTGAATGATGGCCATTATTAGTAAATGGTAATCCCCATGCTTGGCATGGTTCTTTTTCCTTACCAGTTGCTATGGAAGCGCCAACAACCCAGTATGGATAGATCATAAATTCTGGGTACCAATCACGTTGGCTATTAATCAGTAATGCTTTGCGCCAGAACAAGTGAAAACGTAAATCCTCAACACCAAATTTATTAAAGTCATCAGTATCTAAGCCAATTGAACAGGCAATTGCTCTAAATTTGTTCATTAAAAATTTATTAATATTATCTTGGTTAAAATCTGAATTTACTTTGGTACAACTACCAAAAGTTCTTTCTGATTGCGTAGGATTTGCACAAGCTGTTGAGCAACCACAATCTTGACTAGAGTTAACAGTGCATGCGCTACAAGTTACATTTCTAATTAAGGAAACTGATTGGCATATATCAACAATACCAAATTGAGTTGTCAGGCCAAAATCACCAAATAGTTTGGTTGATCCCTCAAAACGGATACCACGTTTTTTGTATTTTAATTCAATAGAAAAAAAGCCAAGTTGCTTGTTTGGATCCGTGTACTGAGCTGCCTCATCACACACAAGGGTACCAGGAGTTTTATTCGGGAAAAGAACATCGAATGCTTCAGCTAATGGCTCTGGCAGGCAGCATACTCCTTTTGGCAAGCAACCAAACAAGAGACCAACCGGAAAAAACCTTCCATGTACATCACCAAGTGGAATGGTTTGGTTATTTATATTTCGTGCACAGTCTGCATTCTGGCCAAATGGAGAAAACGAAAGGCCGATTTTTGGTGATGCAACGGTATCTTGGAAGCCCATCATTCGCAGTTTTTCTTGTGTATATAAAAAATCTTGCGGATCTAAGGTGGTAAATACCGGAAACGGATCATTTTTTGCAAGTGATGATAAATTATTAATTGCTAAAAGCGCTTTTGGAGTAAGGCTAATTATTGCTAGTGCTAAAAAAATGACGTGCCTTGTACCTTGCATTACTCATCCTTTGGGTTCGACTTTTTTTAAGGTATAGCATTTTGGTTTGATCAACGTCAAATATTATAATAGTTTTATCAGTTCCTGAATTAAGCCTTCACTAGCAAAAATTACTAAGGCACAAGCGGTAAGAATCCCTAGAATTGTTTTTATATTCTGGCCTGACTGCCATTCACTTTTTAATGTTAAAAGAGTAATCATGGATAAAACAAAACTAGCAACAATGAAGATTGCCGTTAAATTGAAGAAAAGATCAATATTATGCATTGTCAGATAGGTAAATAAAATACAAATTCCAATACCAAAGACGCATATAGTTTGGTTGATCTTGTTTTTTGCTATATATGATTGTATGGTTCCATTTTTCACTCGTTTAAGCACCGCAAAAAATAGATGACTAGTTCCCCAAATCATTGAATGAATGGTCCCTAATATTGCTGCTAAAATAGCAAAATTAATTAACGTTATAATCCAATCATAGCCAAAAATAACTTTTAGTGGTGTAGTAATTGGCATCTCAGCACTCGTAAAAAGATTCATCGGAATTGCCAAAATAATTGAGGTAATAAATAAGGTGTAAATTGTACCAACGATTAATATCGAATAAGTTACCGCACGAGATACATTTTTTGCTGGATCTTGGACAATATTAAATAGTGAAGTAACACATTCAAATCCAAAAAACCCAAAAATAGCTACTCGTGTTCCTTTGAGAACAGCGCTAAAGCCAAATGGTGCAAATGGAACTAAATTTGCAAAATTAGCTTTGGCAAAACACATGATGGTAATTGCAATCAATGGAAATACAGTACAAACAATTAAAATGTGTTGTCCAAGCTCTGAAAACTTAACTCCAACCATATTTAATAATATTAAAGAAAATAATGAGATAAGACCGAGTGTGTTTTGGCTTAGGCAAGGCATTAAAGCAAATAAAAACATTCCTGCTAGTTGGCATAATAAACCCATTGCAATAACTAAGCCCAAAATATAACTAATGCTGGCAATCATACCAATCGTATGGCCACCCCATTGGCTTGCATATGTGTAGAAGGAACCTTCTTGTGGATACAATTGTGTTAAACGAGCCAGTGATTGAGCCATAAACCATACAGCAACCACAACAAAAAGATACGCAATAATACCGGCAGGACCAACTTGGGTACCAATTGCAGCCGGTGCTGCAAAAATGCCAGCGCCGATCATTGCATTCATGCCAATAATGGTTGCAGTTGCAACACCAATTTTTTTACTGTGTGTCATTGCATTTCCTTGTATGGAACACTTTTGGTATACTTGTTCTAGACTACACAAACCTCAATTTTTTCCAAGAGATACAGAAATGAACTTTGGATTGTATTACCAAGCTTTAGTTAATAGAGAAAAAGGATGGTACTTTACCGCTATTTTACGTAGTTTTGAACACATGTGCTTTGATCGGACCCTAGATAAACAAAAACATTTATTTGAATTTTATGTTCCGCAATCCCAACAAGAGCAATTTGAAGCAATCATGCAATATTTTGTGAAAAAAGGTCTTGTTTCTGAATTACAACAATTACCAAATAGGTTACAAAAAGATGAAATACTGTAAATTTTCTTTTCCTTTATTAATTGTACTTTCCTTAATGATATTCTACCACTAATGGGCTCTGGCAAGATTACTTTTTAGCTTAATTATGTAGTTGCACTGGAGGAAGATAACTCAATCTTGAGTGTTGCAAATAGAAAACTAATAAAACAATTGACAAGTATTTAATTTCTTATATAATAATAAATTATAGTGCGATAATAAGCATATGGAGGTAAATTATGCTTACTTTAAACAAAATATACCTAGCTTTTAAGCCAGTATTTTTAATCAGTTCAACACTTAATGCAATGGCCGGGCCAGATGCAATACCCTTGCTCCGGAAATATAAGGCTGAAGAAGTACCACAAGTATCTTTGATAGATAAACAACAAGAATTAAAAAAAATTATAATACTAGAACGGACCCCAATGGAGGGGGCTATAAATTATTATAGATGGTTTCCCTTTGAAACTAAGGATTTTGTCGTTGGTAAAAGAGCAGCATTGATTCTTACCTATTTTGGAGCATCAACATTATCTTTTGGTGGATTTTTTCTTGCAGGATGCCTTAAAGCGAGCGCTATAGGAGCTACAGCCATAGTCTGCGCGCCTTGTGCAATACCACTTTGCCTTTGTGGTGCTTTTCTAGTAGATGAGGCTTGTTTAGGTTGTGGTAAATCTATTGCAAGCTCATGCAATAAAAAAGTTAAAATGCCTGCAAAATCAATTGCTGTCCCTATAGCAGATTTAAAAAAGCTTGTTTTAGTTTATAAGCGGATTTCTTCTGCTAAAGAGCAGGCAGAATTATTAACATTAAATAAAGAAAAATTTGATTTGTTGAATGTTGAAAAAGATTTTGATTACTTTTTTTACCCTTTACAAAAAGGCGAATGGCCTCCTGAACTGGCTGAGAAAATGGCAAAGTTTGCAGAGGTAGCTTCTGCACAAGCTAAGATGACTATGGTTAGCACAAAAGATATTTATACTTTAGTTCAAGTGTTATATAAAAAATTGACACATCGGAGAACTTTTATAAATGGGCTCGCGCTTGAAGGAGAAGGTTATAAATTGCAGGTAAAAGATGAATTATTTGAGGCGTGGTTATATCATCTGAAGCCAGCTGGCTCAACAGTGTATTTGCCTGGTACTTCATTTTACCAAAAATATGATAGCTTTTGCTGGAATTGCTAAAAACAGATAAACTAACTTTCCATAATACGGTAGTGAATATTATTGAAAGAATAAAAATGAAACATTATAATTTTTTAATTTTTATTTTGTTTTCTTTTTCTTCGTGGGCAATGGATGTTAACAATCCACAAGATAAAAGAAAATTAATTTCTAAACATTTGCAAGGGCCAAAATCCAAAAAAATAAAAAGAAATTTTTCTTTTAATAAAGAAGAAGAATTAAAAAAAGTTAGGGTTCATCCTAAACGTGATATAGTTCTAGATGTAGGATTACATTCTTTTGGACTATTTTTGACTTCCTTAATGATTTTTGGATCATATACACAGGGGATACACCCACTTCCAGTCATAGTGGGAGGATTATCCTCTCTTTTTTTGGTTCCTCAACCTATTTTTAATAAAATAATTGGTTATTGTGATAGAGAATCAGGCATGAAGCCAATCTATACTTCATTTCCTAAAGATAATTTACATAAACTGATAAAAAAATATAAGAAGATTATACCAAAAAAACAGCAAAACATAGGACTGATCTCACGATTAGAAAATTATAAATCTTATTATTTTCAACAATTATGTGAGGTTGAAGCACTAAAGTGCTTACCAATTGAAATATTGGATAATATTGCAGAAAAAGCAGGAAAAGAAGTAAATTCACATGATATTTATAAATTGGTACAACAGTTATTTTATTCCTCAAAAATTCGTGAAATAAATAGAGAGACCTTAAAGCTTAAGTATAATGGTCATGAGGCCTTAATTAAGGATGAGTCTTTAGAAGCATGGTTATATCATTTAAAAAAACCGGGAGCAAGCAAGGAGTTGCCACGCTATAACGTTTATAAATAATCTAGGATAAGTAGTATGAAAAATTTTATTTTATTAGTATTACTCTTGTCTTTTTCTTTGTTTGCAATGGATGGGCCGAAAAAAAAGAAAAAAAAGAGACTTCGCAAAATTAGTGCAGCTTGTACAACAATAAATGCACATACAGATAAAATCAATGCTATTTCTTGTAGTCAAATAGAATCTAAACTAGTAAGTTGTAGCCGACATGGTGGTATAAAAATATGGGATTTGAAAACACAAAAGTGTACTCAAGAGCTTGCTCCTGACGTTGATGCATGTAGTGTTGGGGTTTGCGATGTTGCATTTCACCCAGATGGAAAAACAATAGCTTCAGGTGATTTGCGTGGCAAACTTAAACTTTGGGATATATCTTCTGGAAAAGAAGTTTCTTGTTTAGAAGAAAAAGGATCGGTTTCAGCATTGAGTTATAATCAAGATGGAAACACTTTAGCCTTTGGTATCTCATCCCGCAATTCAGTTTTGAAATTGATTGATTTGAAAAATAATAAGTGCAAGAAATCTTACAAAACTGATGACTGGGGAGTGAAGCAGATTAAAGTTACAAAAGAGTTAATTATTGCTGGTCTTGCTCATAGAGGATTAGTATTTTGGAATCAGGAATCTGGCGAGGTTACAAAACTTGGATGGCGTGGTAGTCATTATAGTCCTTGGGAACTTCAACATGGCCCACAATTTGTTTTTACCTCAAATGCACAACTTGCAATAAAATATGATTTAAGAAATGTTTTTCTTTATGACCATAAAAAAGGAGGTAAGCCAATTCTTAAAAATAAAGGTGATGCTTTTGTTTATGCACTTGCTTGCAGCCCTGATGAAAAAACGATTGCAATAAGTCGGTCTGAGTTTGGTAAAGAGTTTATTACCTTGTGGGATATAGAAAAGGATACTACAGTTTGCTTTGATAATGGAGGTTCTGTTAACAAGATGGAATATAGCCCAGATGGTTCTTTTTTAATTACTGGTTTATATGATGGCAAAATTAAACTGTGGAATTTGAAAAAAGTATGTGAAAAATCCAGATCAGGAAAACAATGAATTATAAAAAAATATTTATTAGTTTCTTATTGTATTCTTTTTCTTTGTTTGCGATGGATGATTTCTCCCAAACGAAAAAATTTCCTAGTTCTAAAGAACTTGATGTTCATCCTAATCAAATAAAATCTATGTCTTTTCATCCAAATAAAAAATATATCCTAGCAATTACAGGTGATTTAGGTGAAGTATCTCGTGATCAAGGTCAATTTACTGGAGGGCCTGTACGGTTATGGGATTTAGAAACCAAGACTTGGGTTCAAGAATTTAATTATATAGAATCTCATGATTATTTTAACAGTATTCGATGTTTTTGTGATGTTGAATTTCATCCAGATGGTAAGACATTAGCAGCTGGAGATTTAGATGGGAATGTGATCAGGTGGGATATAAAGTCAGGAAAAAAGATAGCGCAACTTGAAAGGTATGGTGTGGTTTCAGCGGTCAGCCATGCACCAGATGGTTTGTCTTTAGCATATGGAACTCGTGATCACAAAAGAGATAGTGTTTATATCCTTGATTTAAGAAAAGTAGATAAACCCAAAAAATCTTATAAACCTGAAGGTGCATTAGGAGATATTGATTATTCTTGTATTAAACTTATGCGTGGCATATTAGTTGCTGGTATGATGTGTGATGGTATAAGAATTTGGGATTTGCAAAATGATAAAGAAACAGTGATCGGTAAAGATGAATCGAAGACTTACTCTTCAGATTTAGCTCCGATTGACTTACAGTCAGATTATAGCTCTGCTTTTGATGTAGATGCCGAACAAAAAATTGCATTAATTCACCAACGTAAAGTTAAAGTTTATGCCATAAAGGATCTACAAAAAGGTACATTTAAACCTCTATATAAGCAAAAAGACAAGGGAAGGGCGAGGGTGGCTAAGTTTCGTCCAAAAACAACCGCAATGGCGATCAATTGCATTGGTAAAGATATTTGTGATTCTTACTCTGTTTTATGGGATCCTAACAAAAAGAATAAGCGATTTAATGAAAAAAGATCTTTCTTTGGACATCACATGGCATTTTCATTAGATGGTTCAACCTTAGTTACCGTTCCAAGGAGGGGAATTATTAAGGTATGGGATATTAATAAAATAGAAAAAAGTGAACAATCATAAATTTCATTTCATTTGAACCTAAAGAACTTTTTCAATTCTCTTTTTTACCTCATCCTCACCAAGCATCTCAACTAGATCAGTAATAGATGGGCCATGCAATTGTCCGGTGAGTACAAAGCGTAAAAAACCAAAAAGGTCTTTAATTTTTATATTCTGTTCTTTAGCTTCTTTTTTTATTTCATTAGAAAACGATAATGGAGAGGAAAGTAAATTAAGATGTTTTTTAATTAACGGCTTTAGTTTTCCAACCAATTGAGAATCAAAATGTTGGTCAATTAACTTTTTGGTAATCTGAGGTTCTTTAAAATAAAAACGAAGAGCATCAGTAACATCTGTTAAGGTAGTTAAATCACTTTTTATTGTTTGGATAAGTTGGGTTAGTTTCTTTTTATCTAGGTTATCAATCTCAGGAAACTCAGCGAGCAAAAATGGCAAACATTGCTCAGTTAACTGCGAGGGTTCGTATTGGTTTATCCATTTATGGTTTATCCATTTTAACTTTTCAAGATCATATTTTACCTGACCAGTGGTACTAATATTTTTAAAATCTAAATTTTGAATCAGTTCTTCTTTTGACATGATTTCTTTTGCAAAGGTACCACCGCCAATAATGGCAAGATAATTAATAATTGCCTCCGGTAAAAACCCTGCTTGTTTTAAATCATGCAGTGCAAAACCAAAATCACGTTTTGATAATTTTTTACCCCCGATATTGGCCAAAATTGGAAGATGCCAATAGGTTGGCAAAGGCAGACCAAGTGCAATAAATAAAGCAGCTTGACCGGCAGTGTTTGTCAGATGATCCTCACCGCGCAATACATGGCTCATATTCATCAGTGCATCATCAACAAAGTTTGCAAACATAAAGGTGAAAGTGCCATCTTGGCGAGTCAGTGGAAAATCGGAAAAATTTTTAGGATCAAAAATTATATCCCCATGAGCCAAGTCATGTATCGTTATTTTGTTATCATGATCTAATTTAAACCGCCAAATGAACGGTTCTTTTTTATTTAATTTTTCTTGAATTTCTGCATGAGTTAATTTCATGCATTTACGATCATATCGTGGCGGCTGTTTGAGAGCTATTTGTCGTGCTCGCCGTTTTTGTAAATCTTCAGAGGAGCAAAAGCAGCGATAAATCGATCCGTTATCGATCAAATCATGTAATTTTTTTTGGTAGCACTTTTGGCGTTCAGATTGGAAATAGGGTTGATGTGGACCATCTTTTTCTGGCCCTTCATCATAATCAAGGCCGAGCCACTGCATATCAGCAATTATTTTTTTTGCACCGGGATCAAAATTACGAGCTGGATCAGTATCTTCTATTCTGAGAATAAAATCACCATTATTCTGTTTGGTAAACAAGTAATTCATGAGGGCAGTTCGAATATTTCCTAAGTGAAGCATTCCGGTGGGCGATGGAGCAAATCTGACTCGAGATTGTTTTTTTTCTGACATTTAAATTCCTACTTTATACTTATTTTACTAAACAAATAGGCTTCGTCTAGCAGAATTTTTTGTGAGTCTATGAATGTTTAGCCTCCTTTTTAATTTTTTTTGACAGTATATAGATGGTTTTGATACGGTGTGCACAAAAGAGAGTTTGTAGTAAGGAGCAGTATAATGAATAAATGTCTCAAAATAACCCTGGTAGGGCACCTACCAGAGGGTTTTTTGCGTAAACATATCCAAAAAAACGCCAGGTCACTTGGCATTGAAGGTACGGTGCAACCAATGGCTGACAATACTATTCGGATTGTAGTTTGTGGTGATATTGATCCTGTAGAGGAATTCCTTGATCTGATCCATAAAGAATCTGCAAAAATTGACTTTGACTATATTGAAATTGAACCATTTCTAAAAAGCAAAGATTATAGAGGTGTTTTCCGCGTTATAGAATAGGTATCTCCAGTTGCTAATAACCAGAATTTCAGGCATCATTTTTGCAGATGAGGCTTGTAGTTTCTTGTTTTTCTGGCAATTGGATGATATGTGTTGTGGTTGCAACATTGGATGTTACTTATACTATCTATTTTTTTAGGGCTTAGCATAAAAGCAAATGAATTTAGCTTTTGTGTTACTGCTGACGAGCAATATCGGTCTATCCTTACAAAATGTTCATTTAAGCCCTCTAAGGTTACTTATTCCAGTGACATTTTTTTACCGAAAGATGAATTTTATTATTTAACACAATTGCATGAAAATAAACCGATTAATGATAAAAAAATACAGCAGGCTTTGTTTTATTTATTTGCTAAAAAAAAATTTAAAAATATTACCATAACCAGTACCAAAGAACCTGATGGGTATCATGTGCATATTACTCTTTGTGGTCTTTGGACTTTAGAGAAAATAAAAATTCATGGATTGGTATTGCTCGGTAAAGATAGATTTAGGCAGCATTACCTGCTCGAGCCGGGAGAGGTATTTGATAAAAAAAAGCATGAAATGTCATTGCAAAAAATTGCAGACTCTCTGCATGAGATTGGCTATTTTCAAGCAACGGTATCTGCCAGAATTGAAAAACAAAAAGAAAGTAAATCAATAATTGTGCATTTATATATTTCAAAAGGTAAGCGATTTGCCATTCATTCAGTTGATTTAAAAATTGATTCAGAGCAATGCTTTACAGATGAGCTTGAAATTAAAAAGATATTAGAAAAAAAATATTTCAAAGTCTTGCGAGGTTCTAAGTATGGTAAAGATAAAATAAATCAAATAACCAAAGATATTAAGCATTATTTACAAAAAGAGGGCTTCTTCGAAACTGCTATTATACTTTATGAACAGGTAGATCTGCAAAATCATGCGATTGATCTTAACTTTGTAATTCAGTTACCAGACAAGCATCAATTTTATTTTTATGGTAACTCCCTCTTTTCTGGCCAAGAGCTTTTGCAAAATCTATTATTATTTGGTCAATCGATTCATTTTTTACCAGCAGATTTATTAGCACAAGAGATAATGCATCTTTATAAAGAAAAAGGTTACTGGCAAGCTCAGGTACTGGTTAATCAGCAAGAAAGTTGTCATTGCTTTTATATTACAGAAGGCCCGCGAGCTCATATTGAACAAATCGAAATTACCGGGGTAAATGAATTTGATGTAAAAAAAGTAATTAACAAAGCATGCGCAAGCGTGGTTAAACAGCATTACGTTGATGAGGCTACAATTAACCAATTATTTAATGCATTAGCAATTCATTACACCCAGCACGGGTACTGGGATTTTTCTATCCTGCAATACGATTTTGAACCATTGGATACCTATGGTGCCTATTTATTACACCTTTCGATTGATGAAGGCTCTCAAAGTATTATCAAAGAAATTGAAGTGCAAAGTGATTTTGATTACCCAGAAATGTCTATCTTCCAAGAATATTGCGGTCTTGCATTTGTTGAAGGAGTCTTGCAGCAACAGCAACAGAGGATTATAGGATGTTTGGAAAAAAATTCAATTAAAAACTTTGAGTTGCAACCAACAGTACAAAAAGAAGAGGCCGCAATTTCTATTGTTTGGACAGTAAAAGAAAAAAAGCCACTTATTGTTGGTAAAACGGTGATGGTTGGGCCAAGCTTGCATGCTCATCAGATGTTATTAAAAGAACTAGAAATCAATGAGGGAGAGATTAAAGATCCTAAGAAGCTTAAAAATTCATTTTTAAAATTAAAAGAATTGAATCTTTTTGAGCACATTCAAATTCAACTTTCAAAACAAACAGCACCGGATGGTAAAAAGCCATTATTATTAAAATTGCAGAAAGACGATCCGTATGAAATTCGGTTTCGCGCTGGTGCCGAATTGCAGCAACTGGCCGAACGGTTTGATTTAGCTCATTTATCATACAAGCTTGGTGGAACGTTTATTTTTAAAAACCCATTCTTTTTTGGTGATCATTTTAAGTTAGAAACAGACTTTACTCGAGCTTATCATAATGTTGTTGCATCCTATAGCCGCCCCTGGCTGTTCGGAAAGCCAATTCGTACATTGTTTCAAGTGTATGACAACAAATATCAATACCCGGGTATTTTTGATGATAAAAGAAATTTGTACCAAGTCACCCAGCAAGGCTTCTTAGTTGGTTTTAACCGCAAATGGATTTATCTTGATTCTGGAGCGAATATTGGCGTTGAGTGGATGGAAACAACTATTTCTAAGCAGTTACCGCAAAATCCTGTATTTATAGAACAGGTAACACGGGCTATTAATTTTCAACCTCGCTTACTGGATAAAAAAATTCCCTTTTTTGTTTTTGAACCGACCATGTTGGTCGATTTGCTGGATAACAACTTAGATCCTCATTATGGTATCTTGTCCTTGGCAACTCTTAAAGGAATGCTGCCACTTGGCGGCCTGCTTTCTATTAAATCCTATTTTTTGCGTTTGATGGCAGAACAATCATTCTTTATCCCTTTTAAAAAACTAACCTTTGCTTTTCGTATTCGCTTTGGTCATATTTTTCATGAATGTTTTTCTAGTATTATGCCATCCGAACGATTTTATTTGGGAGGTGCAAACTCTATTCGTTCTTATCAAACAGATATGGCCCCACCACTGGGTGAGATTTGTAATAAGAATGGCGAAAGAGATTTTGTACCCAAAGGTGGCAAATCAATGGTCAATGTAAACATCGAGTTGCGTATTCCGGTTTACAAACAATTTGGTTTTGCCCTATTTCAGGATCTGGGCACACTTTCAGATGCAGATGAAATTAGAGCATTGCGTGAAACAGAATTGTTGGCCGGTTCTGGTTTTGGTTTGCGCTACAATACACCTCTTGGGCCATTACGGTTTGATATTGCCTGGAAGTGGCGCGTTTTTGATCCATGCATTATGCGCTATGCTTGGTTTTTGAGTTTTGGTCAGGCTTTTTAATTCATATTATTTTTGCATTTTTAGGAAAAAATTCGTACAGTGAGAAAATAGGTTTTTTACTGTTAGTTAGGGAAATAATGAAAGATCATCTAGAACATGCTCACCCACATTCTCACAAAATTTATGATGAGCTTATGTGCCATTGGCCATATGCGGTAGTTTCTATATGTATAGCCTTGATCTTGCTTGCGTTTGTAAGTGTTGGATATTTAGGAAGCTCGAATCCTTCGCTTATTAAAAAGGGAACAAAATTGTTATTTCATAGTTTCCATTTTATGCATATTGTTTTTGCTACTACCGGTTCCTTAATTACCTTTTATCGATTTTCACAAAACATTATAAAAGGATTAATCGTTGGAACCACTTGTGCGGTCTTTTTTTGTTTACTCTCTGATGCGGTGCTCCCTTATCTTGGGGGCTTATGCTTGGGGGTAGATATGAAGTTTCATCTTTGCTTTTTGACAGAATTTAGCAACGTATTTCCTTTTTTGTTGGTTGGCATGATTAGTGGATTGGTTTTAAGCCGGCACCACAAAGAACATCAACAGGTCTATGCGCTGTCTTCCCATTTTGGGCATATTTTAATAAGTTCTCTGGCCTCAAGTTTCTTTTTGGTCTCACATGGCTTTTTTGATTGGTACAAAAGCATTGGATTAGTTTTTCTATTTTTAATTCTTGCGGTTGTGGTACCATGCACTTTGTCGGATGTAGTAGTGCCGATGTGGTTTGCAAAAAATGGTAAATAAAAATGAGAAGCATCAGATTAGAAAATATTTCAAAAGCATTTAATGGTGAGTCTGTATTAGAAAATATTGATTTTGTTATTCCTAGCGGAAAATTTTTTGCCTTGCTTGTCCAGAGTGGTTCTGGTAAAAAAACACTAAATCGATTGA
>JAJCZD010000003.1 GCA_029262615.1 Candidatus Babelota bacterium | reverse complement strand
GTTTCAAGAGAAACAAAATCAATATTCTTAGAATCGGCTAACTTTGATGCAACAACAATTCGTAGAGCCTCAACTCGTTATAAATTGCGCACGGATGCTTCTGCACGATTTGAAAAAAGTCTAGACCCAAATCAAAATATCACGGGAATCTTGAGGTTTATTAAATTACTGGAAATTGCTCAAGTGCCGATGCATATGTGTGATGAGATTGTTTCTTTGGGTGCACGAGTGGAACCAATACAAATAAAAGTTTCCCATGCCTTTATAGAAGATTCATTAGGAGTTTCTATTTCTTCTGAATTTATTATTACCACCTTAGAAAAAATAAGCTTCAAAATTCAAAAAGAGCATCTTGATTATTTAATTACAGTTCCTACCTATCGAGCTACAAAAGATATTGGCATTGCAAATGATATTGTTGAGGAAGTTGGCCGCTTTTATGGCTTTGATACTATTGAACCAGTTTTTGCTTGCCGACAAATGAAACCATTTGACGTGCAACCTGTTTTTAAAAAAAGAAACATAAAACAATTTTTAGCATATGGCTTGAAAATGCATGAGTTGCAACGTTATGCCATGTATGATGAAGAATTTTTATTCGAGCTTGGTTGGCAGCCAACAAACTATATTGAAGTTGCCAACCCTACATCGCAAAATTACAAACGATTACTCGGTTCTTTGGTAACGGGATTGCTCAAAGCAGTAAAAAACAATTGTGATGAGCACGATCAACTCCGCTTTTTTGAATGGGCCTCAATTTGGCAAAATGAACCATTTAAAGAGGAACAATCAGTTGCTGGAATTTTCTTTGATAAAAAAAATACAATAGATTTTTATCATGCAAAGGCCGGATTGGAATCCTTGTTTGCGCAACTGCGCTTATCAGTTGTTTGGCAATTAGCAGAAGATGTTCCACCTTGGTATGTAAAAGGCCAAACTGCGAACTTGCAACACAATGGCATGAGTATTGGTATTGCAGGAAAAATAAATCAAAAATTTCTGCATAAGCTTACACTAGGGGATGCTTTTTTGTTTGAACTAAATGCTGATTATCTCCTGCAAGCAAAACCAAATGCCATTACCTTTCAACCATTGGGCAAATATCCTTCGGTTAATCGCGATATTAGTTTGTTTGTACCTCTTGAGGTTACCGTAAAAAAAATAACCCAACTAATTGAAAAAGCTGATGATCTGATCAAAAATGTACGTTTGGTTGATTTTTTTGAAAAGAAAGAGTGGGCAGATAAACGTGCAGTAACCTTTAGTTTTGAAATTCAACATCCGGAAAAAACACTAACAAGCCAAGAGGTTGATGTGGTATTCGGTTCAATTGAAAAAGCAATGCAACTCATAGGGGCAACTATTCGATGAAAAAATATCTCAATTATGCAGCACTTTTTTTTTCTATTATTGCTATCGATCAATTTACCAAATGGCTTGTGTTAACGTATATAAAAAATAAAGTTACCATATTACCATTCTTATCATTGCAATTAGTTTTTAACCGCGGCATTTCTTGGGGCCTTTTTCATAGCAATCAAGCTATGCAATTTGGTTTGGTGACTACTGCGATTATCTCAATTGTCTTATTGCTTGCATGGATAACAATAAACCGATGGAAACAAGGTAAATTAATTTTTGGTGAAACCTTAGTGCTAGCTGGTGCAGTTTCTAACTTGCTCGATAGATTCTTTTTCCATGGTGTGATTGATTTTATTTTACTTTCTTATAAAGGCTGGAGTTGGCCCTATTTTAATATTGCTGACATGAGTATTGTAATAGGTGTATTTATTATGCTTTATGTCTATACGAGAGATAAATAATACGATTTGGTAATTAACGCCTGTTTTGTTTATTTTAAAATTAGTTATAATTATAGTGTCTGTTTCAATTTGTAACAAAGGATAGATTATGATTAAAAAGAAATCGCTGATCAGTGTTTTTATTCCCCTTTTTTTAGTAATTAGTTTCAGTCATGCAAAGGTTAGAAAAGTTAAGACATTTTCAGAACCGTTTGTGGTAAAAGTTGGAGAACAATTTATAGTGCCCTCAGATGTGCATATTTCACCAGACACTAACTTTGGGGAATATTTTGATGATCGTTCTCTCTTTTTTCCAGAGTTTTTTTCACAAAAAAATACCCAAACCGGTAAATTTGTTCATGATAATGATTGTATATCCATAATCAGTGTTGAATTTGATGGTAATACTACCACAAAATGGAAATTCAAAGCGCTAAAACCGGGAAAAATGAACATTGAATTCAGAATGAACAACAACCACCCTTTAGAAATTTTACTTTGTCCTTGTTTGAGTGTGATTATAGAAGAATAAAATTAAAACATTTTTATGTATTTTTTCTTTGATATAGTTACATAAGTATTTAAATTATAAACAAAAAAGTGATACATATGTTTAATAAAGTCTGTAAATATATTTCTACTTTAGGGCCCATTGGCTTTATGCCAGCACCAGGAACTATGGCAACGGCATGCACATTGCCATTTGTGTATCTTTTATCACAAAATTTATCAACTACCTATTATGTATTGGTTATCCTTGGAATAACTCTTTTGTCGTGGATAATTGTACATTATGCATTGCCGGCATTTAATTTTTTTCCTGATCCACCCGCAATAGTTATTGATGAGGTTGTTGGCACCTTGGTTACTTTTGTTGGTATTTCTATGACTAATAAAACGGTAGCTCTGGGCTTTTTATTTTTCCGCTTTTTTGATATTACGAAGCTTGGTTTTGGTTATGTTGAAAAATTCCCTGGTGCTACTGGTATTATAATTGATGATGTGGTTGCCGGGATCTTTGCATGTATCTTTTTACATTTGATTGGGTAACTATTTTTTTGCTAAACTATCAGCATGAAAATGCAACTTCTTGATTATTCAAAAAAAATCATTTCTTTCCTAAAAATCGGTGCAAAAGATATATTATCACCTCCGATGTGTTATTACTGTAAATCGTTGATGCAAAAACGTGCCGTCTTTTGTGTTTCTTGCGAGGGAAAAATTCAGCCAATAATTCCAAAAAGACTGCAGGTTACCAAATCATTTGGCATTACCGTGTATGCAGTGGGAGCGTATCAAGAACCACTAAAATCCCTTATATTAGCAAAAGGTTGGTCCGATATTATTGCTAGTTTTCAAATGGGAAAATTAATCTGTGAAAAAACGATTGTACAGTTTTTACCGTGTGATTTTTTAGTGCCAATTCCATTGCATTGGAGCAGAAAAATAAAACGTGGCTTTAACCAAGCTGAGGTTATTGCACAAGAGGTGAGTGCTGTTACAAAAAAACCGGTAGAAAAGATTTTGACAAGAGATAAATATACATCGTTTCAATCAAAGCTTTCTTTTGATGACCGTCATAAAAACGTAAAAGACGTTTTTTCACTAACAATAAAAAATAAAGAAAAATATAAAAATAAACATATTATCTTAATTGATGATTTGCTCACTACTGGCGCAACGCTCAAAGCGGCGGCAAAACAATTAAAAAAGCTAAAGCCAGCTTCTATTTCAACCGTTGTTGCCGGAGTAGTAACTTAATTATCGTTTACTATTAAAGTATCATCTGGAAAAGTTCCTGTTGGCGCAGGTATATCCTCTACAGAAATATCACTATCAGATGAGTTTGTATTTCTAGTTGGTTTAGGGGGAGTAGGTGATGTTGTGGGATTTGACTTTGAAGGTTCTTTTATTAAGTGTGCAAACCTTTCATACATAGGAGATTGTAATGTTTTATTGGTATCTTCTGCGTCCTTTATTTTTTCTTCGGCCTCCTTTATTTTCTCAGTTGTATTTTCTTTTATAAATTTGAACGCTATGAGAGCTAAATAATCGGGTAAAACAAATTGTTGTTCATTAAAAATTTTTTCTACTTCTGAAGTTTTATTATTTTGCATTTTCTCTGACAAAAGAAAAATTGCATTGTAATTTCTTTCGGCAAGCCGGCCTAAATTCTCTACAAAAGTGGGATTTTTTAAAAGATCACTTATCTTTTGTTCTTGAATTTGTTTTTTTATGGCTGCGTATAGTTCTTTTGTTTCTAGGCTACCTATATATTCATCAGGCTTAACTTTTTTCCAAGCAAGATGTCTAACAGCATTTACAACATCCATTGCTTCTACTGATATAAAATTTATAACCAAAAGTAAAAATAATTTTTTCATTGTTTCTCCTTAAAAGATGATTTTCAGTTTAGGTAAGTTCTAAAAACAAATCAATTATTGCATAATTTGTAGGTTTTTTTAGCACTTTAGTGCTCTTGATAGAAAGTCCGATTTACTATATTCTTAAACAATACTTAAGAAAATTAATTTTAATACCAAAAAAGAGGCGTTATGAACAAGAAAACGTTATTTCATTTAAGCTTACTCATGTCTGGTTTAGTACTGCTACCTGGTTGTTTCCAAAATGAAGGAACAGCGAAAGAGCAAAAAGCAGCGTGCCCCATTGATAGAAAAATTCCTGCAGGAGATTCATCAATGATCGTGGCAACAATTGGTCCTGATAAAAGACCATTGTTAACTGCAAATATGTTAGACGGTGAAATCGAGACTATTATTGAATCTAATCCTCAATTTGCAACCATGTTTGTAATGCAGCCACAGTATGAAAAAGAAATTGCCAAAGGAATTGTGCAGCAAGATGTGATTCGCGAATATGTAATGCGTGAAAAGTTAGACCAAACACCTGAGTATCAAGCTGAATACCAAAAAGGGCTTAAGCAAGCGCGGCAAGTAGCAGATGGCAAAGTATTTATGGAAAAACACTCAGCTGCCATAACTGATAAAGATGTAAAAGATTTTTATGACGAAGAAAAAGATAAAAATCCACAATTTATGGTATCTAAAGGTGGATCTCAAGCCATGGGCGTGCCATTTGCAACGCAAGAAGAGGCAAAAGCATTTTTAGTAAAAGCAAAAAGCAAACCAACTCAACTAGAGAATGTTGCAAAGCAAGCTGATCTAAAAGATGATTTCAAAGATTTCAACTTAGTTAGCCAAATGAGCTTTGGGATTGACCCAGCGGTTAAAGCAGAAGTGCTTAAAGTTACTAAAGTTCCATCGGTACAGGTGGTTAAAGGCGATGACGAGAAATTCTGGGTTGTGGCGGTAACTAAAAAAGAAGAACCAAAATATCATGAATTTGCTCAAATTAAAGATCAATTAAAACAATATTTAACTCAGCAAAAACAAGTTGAGGTGGTTAAAATAGCGCTTGAGGGTTACATGAAGGATTATCAAGTTAACCTCAATGACGACTATTTCAAAAAACGTTTAGAAGAAAAACAGCAAGTTCAAGCACAAAAACAAGATCAACTTAAACAAGCTATGATGGCACAAAATGGACAACAAACAGTAGAAGTAGCAAAAGACGCTGATGATGCTACTCTGGATACAGCTCAAACGCTCTAGGCCAAAAGCTGATTTTTGATTATACTAATAAGGGAGTTTACTATTGTAAATTCCCTTATTTATTACAGGTGTATATATGAAGAAAATGATTTTTTTGTCCCTTTTTGTTCTTAATTTTGTTAATGCCAAAAATAGAATTTTAATTGATACTATTGATGTTGTGGTATTTGGTGACCAATCTACCGATATTATTACTCGAAGCGATATTGATCGGCCTGGTCTTGATGGTTCTATGCGAGCGCAAGATGATTTAATTTTTGAATCATTGCTTTGGCAAGAGGGAGTACGTTTTAAAATGGTGCCGGATGAACAAGCAGTTGCAGATCGGTTGCAGGCATTACAGCGAGAAAATGATTTAACAAAAGAAGGATTAGATAAAATATTCTTGCAAGGTGGGTATACGCCTCAAGAGGGCAAACAACAATTTGCACGCTTGCAAACGGTCAATACGGTAATGCAATTTAAGGTTGGTGATAAAATTGTTGTACCAGAAAGAGTTATTCAATCATATTATGAAGAAAACCCAGAATATGAACAAGCCCACTATTGCTTACAAAAAATCAATATCCCCTATTCAGACAAAATATCTCGTGATACACAAAAAAAACGTTTAGCTCGAGCTGCAAAATCAGGTGTTCGTTTTAATGATAATGGATGGTCAAGTGAATTTTGGATTGCTCAAGATGAGATAGCAGCAGATAAAGAATTTATTCATACTATGAAGGTTCATGGTATTTCTCCTGCGCAGGAAGGGTTGTATGGCCTTGAACTATTTCGGCTAAAAGATAAAAAAGAATCCCGCTTGCTTACTTTGCAAGAACGATATAACGATATTCTTATGCTGCTGCGCCAACCAAAATCACAACTGGCTATTACAGAAGTTAAACAAGAGCTTACAGACCAAGCGGCAATTGTATATTTACAAGAGCCTGAGATGAAAATACTTGGTTAATTATGGGTCATTAACCATTATAGTGGAAAGTATTTGCAATACTGCTGCGGGCAAGATATTTAAACTCACCTCATTTTCTTGTGTTCCATCACCCAAAATAAGTGCAGTTTGGTCGGATGCTTGTTTAATGTTACTAAATTCTGATGTATCGGTTGGTGGATTTTCTATTCTTGTTGCTGTTGCACTAAAAAAATCACCATCAGATGGCACAGGAATAACTGGGTTTGTAAAGTTTATGGTGCCCGCACCGTTTGTAGTAACTTGAAACTCGTTATTAAATGTTCGACCTTGGTCTGAATCACTACTGCCATTGTTATTAAAAAGTTGAATGCGAAAATCAGTATTAGCAACGCTGGTCAAAGATCCATCTACAAATGAAGTACCGTTCATAACACTGACTCTAATCAGTACTGGTGCTGCTTGATCATTATTACCATTATTTTGCAATCGAATGCCTGGTTGGCTTGCTGATCCAAAAATACTATTTGTTAGAATTGCATTTTCATCACCGGTATCCACTAAAATACCAAATACCGAACCTGGTGAACCCATTGGCCCATTTGGTGTTCCAGTACCACCGGCTCCTCCAGCTCCAAAATTGTTCGAAGACATTACTGTATTCTGCTGGATCGTATTATTAGTTCCAGTAATAACCATATCTACTCCGTTACCACCAATACCGCCAACACCTCCGGCAACGCCAGAACCAGTCCCACCAGTTCCACCGGTACCACCAGTATTGCCTAAGGTCGAACTGTTTTGCAAAATGGTATTACTAAATCCAGAAATTGAAAAACTAGCTCCAATCCCACCGGGCCCTCCCGGAAGTGGGTTTGTGGTTGAGGGGAATCCCTGACCGCCAGTTCCTCCAGTGTGTAGTCCTAAATTTGTATTTCCTGTAACAGTATTGCTACTTCCAGTAAGGCTAAAACTAACTGCAAGACCACCGGGTTGAGAGCCAAAAAGTATACTAATGCCGGCACCACTATTCCCTCCAGTATTTAAGCGAAGCGAATCGTTATTAGTTATCACATTCGATGAGCCATTAATCAATATGCTTATTCCTTCTCCTGGAATGCCTGCAGCGCCAAACCCTCCTCCTGCTCCTGCATCGCCACCATTTCCACCAGTATTGTTTCCGAGGTTAGAATTATTACTTACCGTATTACTAAAGTTATTTAGTATTATACTAATAGCATCTCCAGCATCCCCACCAGCTCCTGTGGGCGTTGCACTAAGTCCTCCAATACCACCATTACCACCCGTATTATTACCAATAGTATCATTTTGGTCAATTGTATTATTACTGCCCGAAATAATTATACTAGCAGATCGACCTCCGGGTCCTCCAGGGTTAGCAAATATACCTGCGCCCGATCCATTTGCTCCAAGGCCACCCTGGTTAAGATTCATTTGAGTATTCAATTGTATTATATTACTATCGCCTGTTACATCTAAACTAAAAGCATTACCGCCTGCGGCAGAAACCCCACCACCATTACCACCAGTGTTAGTTCCAAAATTTGTATTGTTTAAAATAGTGTTATTGTTTCCAATTAAGAGGCAGCTTCCTGCTTGGCCTCCTGCTCCTTCAAAGCCACTACCACCATTTCCTGCAGTATTATTGCTTATTTGATTATTGTTATTAATAGTATTCATGTTTCCCGTTAATTCGATACTATATGCATCTCCACCTTTGCTTTCAGGATTTGGTGAAGTATTACCAAAATCACCACCTTTACCAGCTTGGTTATTAGAAATAGTTATGTTGTTATTAATGGTATTTATGTTTCCTACTAATAATATGGAAACTGCTTTTCCGCCCGTAGCACCTTTTCCCATGGCTAAACCAGTTCCACCATCTCCACCAATGCCTCCATTATTATTTTGAAATGAATTGCCAAAGCTTAAGGAATTATTATTACCACTTTCAAAATTAATACTCGCAGCTAGCCCTCCCAGGCCACCAGCTCCACCAGTTCCACCGCCACCAGCGCCTCCAGTTCCACCAGTGCCACCAGTGCAATTACTAATGCTCGTTGTTACAACAGTGGTTAGGCTTCCGCCACTAGCCATAAAGATACCAATTGCATCTCCAGCGTCACCACCCAAGCCAAATGACCCAGCTTGGCCACCATTACCTCCAGTTATATCTTCAATTATTGTGCTATCAATACTTGTGCTGGTTACAGCATCTAGTGAAATTCCTAGTGCAAAACCACCATCAGCACCACCTTCGCCACCCACTCCTGTACTGTTGCCAGCATTGCCAGCAAGAATTGAATTTACGGTACAGCTTAAAACCATTACGGTATTAGCACCAATATCGATACCAATTGCATTTCCCCCAGTATCAGGTGGATTGCCTGCAGCACCATTTGCTCCTGTAATGCTTGAAACTATAACGCCGTTAAGTATCGAACTTGCCCCATCAACAATAATCCCAGTAGCAGATTGGCCACTTGTTGCGGTACCAATATTTTGGACCGTTACATTTAAAACTTGGGAGTTTGGTGCGGTGCTTGTGATTTCTAATCCAATTGCTGCATTATTATTACCATCAATAATAAAACTTTGACCAGTTCCATCGACTGTTACATCTTCTGTTATTGTGGGTAGCGGTGAGGCTAAGCTCAAAGTTCCATTTACCGTAATATCAATAAGATCCGCACCCACTGCACCATTAGCATCTATAATGGCCTGGCGTAGTGAACCAGCACCAGCATCACTGGTGTTGCTTACGGTAAATGTTGCAGCTTGTGTAGAAAAGAAAGATAAAAACAATAAAACTATAATACTCTTCTTCATTTAGACTCCTTTTTTCTGAGCATAGAAAATGAAGAAGAGAAGTCAATATTTTTGAGTTTGTTTTTCTTCTTGTTCTTTTTGGTGAGTTTCCCAAAGTTCAAGTGCTTTGGTTATAAGCTCATCTTTTTCTTTTTGTAGTTCCGGTTTGGTACCAAAATAGGTTGTTAACAATGTTTTGAAATCCATGTCAACTTTTGCCAGTGAGCGTCGCTCTCTTTTAGTAATTTGATGCACCGGTATAATACCAACGGTATAATGAGCTTCTGAGCAAGCTCGTTGGATTGCATGCAAGTCGACTTTATCAGGTCGGTCTGCTGGCAAATGATAAACAATTTTTACAATTGCATCTTTAAGATTATGTTTCTTTATTGCTTCCAAAACTTGTTCTGTTTGAGGGACGCCTGTTTTAATTTTCACCCCAATTTGTACAAAAGGGCGTGTCGGGGTTTTTATAAATTGATGCTGAGTTTCTCCTTTTTGCTTGATGGTAACCAAACAAAATCCTTTATCTTCTTTGCGCTCTCCAAAGTCAATGCGTTCAACAGAGCCTGCATATACAATTGCGGGATAACCATTTGGGTTAAGATTCTGGTAACGGTGTAGATGGCCAAGTGCTACATAATCAAAAGGCTCTATTGCTAAATCAGATGGTAAAAAAATCGGGTCCGTGCCATAAATTGCTCGTTTTTCTGAACCAGAAAAAACACCAGAAGAAACGGTCAAATGTCCAGATAAAACAGCAGGAATTGCAGGATCAAGATCACTGGCTAATTCTTTTATAATATGCGCGGCAGCTTGAGAAATGTATTCGGTAATTTCTATAGATGATTTATAGATATGTTCATTATTAAGAGCAATAGTATTGCGGGTTGGCCAGGGCATACCAACAATATTGATAGGGCCGTGTTTAGTTTTAAGGTGAACTGTTTTTGGTTTTGAAATAACATGAAAACCATCAAAGGGTAGTGCAGAAAATACATCTAAACTATGTGCTTTGCCAAAACTTAGTGGGTTATCATGGTTGCCGATTACAAGAATTACTGGGATTCTAGCTTTATGCAAACGTAATAAACAATTGATCATTAATTTTTGCTGTGTTGGGCTTGGTGTAGTTGTTTTATATGCATCCCCCGCAAAAAGAAAAAAATCTACCTGTTTTTCAATGGCACTATCTATACAAAAATTGAATGCTTTTTGAAAATCAAGCAATCGAGTATGAATACCAGTTTGAGAGTTGATGCGACCATAATTTTCCATGCCAAAATGGATATCGGCGGTGTGAATAAAGCGTATACTCATAATAATTCAGTATTTGAGGTTTCCTTTACTTTTTCAGCGGCCACGAAAGATTCTTTATGGTTATTTTCTTCCTGGTACCGTTTTTTTAGTTTTGGACCATAATTTTCTTTATTAATTTGTCGTGTCCGGCAGATGGCAAGTGCTTGTTTAGGAACATTTTCAGTTATAGTAGATCCAGCTGCAGTAAAACTATCTTCTTTGATTATTACCGGCGCGACTATTGTATTGTTGCTACCAATAAAAACATTATCTTCAATGATAGTTTTATTTTTTGAAACACCATTGAAGTTACAAGTGATTGTGCCAGCACCAATGTTAGTATTTTTCCCAATTGTGGTATTGCCAAGATAACTTAAATGTTTTGCTTTACTGTGTGAGCCAAGTATTGTGTTTTTTACTTCAACAAAGTTACCAACTTGGGCTTGCTCTTTGACAATGGTATTTTCACGAATATAAGCAAATGGACCAATCGAGGCACCGGAGCTTATGTACGCATCGTTTATAATACTGTTTGGATAGACCGTTACTTCATTCTCTAGAATGCTATTTTCAATGATACTATTTTGCTCAATAATGCAATTTTTTCCGATACGAGTGCCTTTGTTTATATGCACGGCGCAGCCAATATTGCTACCTTGACCAACTTCGATATCTAAATCTAAATGTACCGTATGAGCAATGCCAAAGCGAACGCCTTTTTCCATCCAATGCTTTATCAGTTCTGCTCGTTTGACTTGTTCGGCAGCCCATAATTCTTGTAAGTTATTTATACCACGGATTTGGTCAAATGGGGCATTGACGGTACAAATGGTCAATTCTTGATCACTAGCAATTTTTACCAAATCAGTAAGATAGAATTCTTTAGTGACTTTGCTTTTTTCAATTTCATTAATGGAATCTTGTAAAAACTCTTTTTTAATTAAATAAATACCAGCGTTAATAGTACAGGCTTCAGTTTGTTGACCATGAAATTCTTTTGCTTCAATAATTTCAATTGTTTTACCATCTTCGACAACACGCCCATAACTATGATTAGATCCGGTGTAGCAGGAAGTCACAAAACTTATAACAGCGTCCTGCTCTATGTGCTTTTTATAAAGATCCATGATGATATCTTTTGTGACCAAAGGCATATCGCCATTCATGATAAGAATATGCTCTTTATCCCATTTTTTTTGGGTGCAGGCTACTGCATGACCGGTGCCATGTTGTTCTTGTTGTTGTATGAAGTTTACGGCGCCACCATGTTTTTTATTAATAATTTCTTGAATCTGTTCTTTTTGATAACCAAGTACAACGGTGGTTGGGATGTTTAAAATTGAAAATAAGTTTGTGGAGAATAAAATCATTTCTTGGCCACAAATCGTTTCAACTAATTTACTTTTTCCTGTTTGGAAGCGACTAGATTTTCCCGCTGCCAAAACAATAGCTTGCATTTTTTGACCGAACATACATCCTCCTTTTTGCTGTTAGAAATGCAATAAAGTTTTAGGCAAGTGTATCATATTTTAATAAGATA
Source organism: Candidatus Babelota bacterium (assembly GCA_029262615.1). Classification (GTDB taxonomy): domain Bacteria; phylum Babelota; class Babeliae; order Babelales; family Vermiphilaceae; genus JAJCZD01. The sequence goes on along the minus strand of JAJCZD010000003.1, from coordinate 64,457 downwards.
TCTATAAAGACACTTTTTGGAAAAACTCTTTCGCGCTTTGAAAAAAAGCCAAATCAGTTATTATATATAGCTATAATTATCTCTTTGACTTTTGACGCAAGTAAATTGAGTCAAGAAATGGAATAATTAATTTTTAGTTAGTTGAAATTATAATTACGAAGTATGCCCTTCGTACTCTTTAGCAAAGTAGGGCAATTAACAATTTTATCGTACTACAGAGTAGGTTGAGCTATGACAAAGCGTATACGTTTTCTTCTTTTTTTAGTTGCCATGTTATTGATTGGTACGTGCAAACCGATGATTTATGACAATCGGTTTTTTCCATTTCAAGATTTAGTACCGATCTATATAAAGGATAAACCATCATATTTTATTGTTTCACCATTTTTTACCACTGCTAGTAGCGCTTACAATAAAAATCAAGACGAGATTGGTATCCCAGCCCTATTTGGGCCCTTAGATGTTAATAAGCTAGGTGAGTCTATAGAAAAAGTTGGCTTGCCCAATCCATTACCTTCTTTTTTGCGCCTTGGAACGAGTCCTTTTGTTTTAGATGGAAAAATTCAAGCACAAGGTATTGCATTGATATTTCGTCATGCCGTTACTCATTGGTTGCAATTTGGTTTTTCCACATTATTCATGAATGTGCATTCCCGACAAGAATTTTTCTACAATACTGATGCCACAAAAGGAGGTTCGTCAAGAAATCTGCAACCAGGTACCTTGCAAACGATCGAAAATGCACGAAGAAAAATGTTTGAATTATTATGTTTAAGCCAAAATGATTCAGGACAGTCTGGTATTGGTGATTTTGATGTGTATGCGCGTTTTACCAAAGCATGGGAATACCTCTTTAAGTTCAGACGTATTCAAGCCGGCTTTTCAATCGGTGGATTATTACCATCTGGTCAATCAAGAGACATTTTTGAACCAACCTCAGTTCCGTTTGGTGGTAGTGGTCATTGGGGAGTGTATGTTGCAGCTGACGCAGAATTCGAAATTAAAGAGGATTGGAATGTTGGACTTTTATTCCGTCTTAACAAACGTTTGGCAAGAACAAAATGTTTGCGCCTGGCAACATGCCTGACAGAAACCAATTCTAGAGATGAGGAAATTGTAAAGGCGAGCACTCCGTTTATTTTTGGTACCGTTGTGGGAGAGTTTAGAGTCAACCCGGGCCCCACTTTTGTATTCTCTCCTTATGTTACCTTCGAAAATTTACGTGATGGGTTTGGTATTGGCGTACAATATGTATTAACCTCGCATCGTGAGGATGATATAACTGATAAAAGATGTGATAAATCAATCGAAGTAAATATATGCGATATTCAAGAACTTTCCACGTGGGGTTCAGATTATGTTGGCTTATCGGCATTTTATGATTTTGGAAAAATGAAAGTTGAGCGTGGTTGCGCGCCAATTGTAAGTTTGCAATGGGATGTGCCAATGGCGGTATTTATTGCTGATCGGGTTCCACGAACACACCGTATTTCTTTAGGAATTCAACTTAATTTTTAAAAAGATTGTAACTTGCTAGAATGATTTTTAAGATAAGAATAAAAATTTTAAAAAAGGAAAAACATGAAGTTTTTTCCCGCGCAAAAGTTATTTTCGTTATTTGCAAATGACATGGCAATAGATTTAGGTACTGCTAATACCGTGGTATATGTTCGAAATAAGGGCATTGTTCTTAACGAACCGTCGGTAGTTGCCGTTAAATCTAACTCTAACCGTGTTCTGGCGGCAGGCAAGCGAGCAAAAGATATGCTAGGTAAGACGCCAGAAAATATTATTGCTTCTCGTCCATTGCGAGATGGTGTGATTGCAAACTTTGAATTGACCGAAAGTATGCTTCGTTATTTTATACGTGCTGTACACAACAATAGAAACACGCTTGTTCGACCAAGAATGGTTATTGGAGTGCCTTCAGGAATAACCCAAGTTGAAAAACGAGCCGTAAAGGACTCTGCTATGCAAGCCGGAGCTCGTTCTGTTGAGACTATTATCGAACCGATGGCTGCTGCAATTGGTGCAGGGCTTCCGGTTGATGAGCCAACAGGCTGTTTTATTGTTGATATTGGCGGTGGTACCACAGAAGTTGCGGTTATCTCATTAAAATCAGTTGTTTTTTGTCGCTCTATCAGAGTTGGTGGTGATGAGATGGATCGTTCTATTGTGCAGTATGTAAAGCGTAAATATAACTTATTAATCGGTGAACGGACTGCAGAAAATATCAAAATGGAAATCGGTGCCGCATTGCTCGACTCAAATTCAGAAAAACAACAAATGGATGTGAAAGGTCGAGATCTTGTTACTGGTGTACCCAAAACAATTAAGTTAAGTGCTCCCGAGGTTAATGAGGCACTTCTTGAGACCATTGCAAGTATTGTTGATGGCGTTCGTGTTGCCTTAGAAAATACACCACCAGAACTATCTTCTGACTTGGTTGATAAAGGAATTATGCTTGCTGGTGGCGGTGCAATGCTTAAAGGACTAGATGAATTGCTAAAAAAAGAGACAGGCCTACCAGTCTCAATAGCAGATGACCCGCTTTTTTGTGTGGTCAATGGCATTGGTAAGGTTCTTGAAAATTTTGACTTCTTCAAAGAAGCCTTGATGGAATAAATGCAAACAAAAATCAGAAAAAAAAAGAAATATGGCCAGCATTTTTTACGTAATGTTAATGTTATACATGAGATTATAGATGCCGTATTGTTAACAAAAAATAGTTCAGTGTTTGAAATTGGCCCTGGTGATGGCTTTTTGACGAATGCCATTTTAAAAGAAGATATTGCACGCTTATGGGTGTTTGAAATTGATGAAGAATGGGCTGAATATTTGCAGCAAACAATTGATAACCAAAAGTTAACTATCTTTCAAGAAAATTTCTTGGATATTGATTTTGCGCCATTTGAACAGTTCAAACCATGGATCTTGCTGGCTAACTTGCCATATCAAGTAACCTTTCCTATTTTGCATTTATTGCATAAGCATCGCCATCTGCTCAAAGAGGGCGTTATTATGGTGCAAGAAGAGGTTGCGCAAAAAATCCTCAAAACCAGTGGTCGAGGGTATGGTTTTATTTCTTTATTTTTCCAATACTATTTTGAGTGGAAAAAGCTCTCCAAAATACCACCAACAGATTTTGATCCACCGCCCAAAGTGTTTTCTCGGTTGCTCTATTTTAAGCCAAAAAAAGAAGTCCCAAAAATACCCAATGAGCAAGAATTCTGGACCTTTATTAAGATCTGCTTCAAGCAACCACGCCGAACCTTAAGGAATAATCTTACCCAAGCTCATTATGATTTAACCAAAATACCAGAAAAATACTTACTACTCAGAGCTCAACAACTAAAAATCACTGATTTTGTAATATTATGGGGCCTCCTGCGTAATGCTTAACCCTTTGAGTAAGGCTGCTTCTAGGGTTATACTCAAGGAATAAATAAGGTTAAATCTTGCATTTTTTATTACATATAGTAAACTATTTTGTATGAAGAACAAACCAATTGGAGGTTTTTTGATGAATACATTCAAGAGATCAATAGCAAAAATTTTATTCGTTTGCCTCCTTATAGGCCAGGTACAAACTGCTCAAGCGGGCTGGTATGACTACGTTCAGTCAGCCGGTTCATGGGCAAAAAACGCCATTTCTTCTGTTTCTAGCTATTTTAGTGGCCAAACCGAGCAAGCTGTTGAGGTAGTACGCCAAAACAGAGAGACAGCTATTTTTACTGGTATTGTTAGTGGTATTGGTGTTGCTGCAGTTGCTTTTGCATTATGGAAGAGATACCAAAGTTGTGCAGATCGTAAAGGAAAAGATCGACTTACAATTGAGAAAGAAGAAAACCATAATGAACATGAAGAGCAAATTCAGGTTTTAAAAAATTCTTTAAACAAAATCGTTAAGTTTACAAAAGACACACAATTAGTTGCACATTATAGTTTATTTGCCCCGATACATTCTAAACAAGCAGAATTGGTTATTCAAAGAGACGATATTATTAAACAATTAAAAGAAAACAATAATCAAGACGAAGAAATTAAGGCTTATAATAAAGAAGTTAAAGCATTAAAGAAAAAGATAGAAGACGTTAAAGCTATTCCTGTTTATAGTTCAGGGGAATGGAGTGATTGTTCGTTTGACTCTGATCCTGATAACGAACAAGGTTCATCTGGGAGTGGTGCATCAGGGTTTGGTGGGCCTACAAATTTAGCTGACCAAAGCTCGCAAGAGCCAATGTGTAAAGAAGAAAAAGAACCCAACCAAAAAAGGGATTGCTTAGACCAAAATCAACCTCAAGGACAAAAGTTTGATCCAAGTGGTGATGTATTATTTGGTTCTGAACAAATTAAAGCTGCTCTAGCAGATGAATTGTCTCAAGATCAAGCTGAAGAAGAACAAAAAAAAGATGAAGAATTCCAAATCGAAGAAGGCGACTGGCAAGGGAGTATGGGGGAAGCCTCGCTAGAGGATAGCGAAGAATTCCAACTTCTTCCTACTACAGGTTCCATAATTGCACCAAGTAAAAAAACAAGAAAAGAAAACAAGAAAAAGGTTCAGCAATATGTTGAAAGTTGTTCTTTAATTGCCCCTGACACGGTGCAGTCATTTTTGGCTTATATTGCTAAAGAAAAAGATGTAACTGTTGATCTTAAAAAAGCACAGGAATTAATTGTTCTTGGTGGTTGTTATTACCATCAGCTAATATCAGGTAAACAAGATCATTTGCCACAATTACCACAAATAGAACAAAGATTATTAACAAGAGTGCAAACTCCTAAGTGTAAAAGCGAATTTAAAAAGCAATGTCAAGAATATCAGCAAGCCATTAATGCAATTATATGGTTTTTATATGCTGAGGGTGCAAGTAGGGGTGAACTGTTCAAGCAAGGGACAATAATTCTTGAGGATCCAAATCTCAAAGTACTAAGTTATTTAAAAAACTATGTTGAGATTGTTTCTCAATATCAAGAAAAAAAAGATGCTCAAGCCCCAGTTTGGCAATATACCCTAGAAGCACCAGTTAGATGGCTAGAGTATTTACAAATAACATCTCGTAACAGTAGAGCGTACCCTCGTGAATCATCACACTTGAAGCAATATGAGCAACAGCATTATGGCCTGGAGTTATGTTTTGAAAAAGAAAAAGATGTTGTACTGTTTCCAACTGGGCAACCACATTTGTTGTTTGGAAACATTGATGGCCATAGAATTATATTAAAGCCTGAGGATCATGGTATACGTGTATATGATTATGAAACAGGTTTCTTATCTCATGTAGGTGGCTTTGCACACTCATTACAACGAAAAGGCCAAAAGGGCGCTAATGAGCAAGAGGGGATGCGTAAAGAACGTTTTCCAACTTATATAAAAGAAAAAATAGCAAAATGGAAAAAAGAAGGATTGCAAATTGAGCAAGAAATAGTTTCAGTTGCTCAGTTTTGGCAATTATTGCAAGAAAGAAAAAGCAATTTTGCATATATGAGAGAATTTGAAAAAGAACTTCTTGCGAATTTGCGCCATGTAGATAAACGATTTGGTAATGAAGTATATTTCACTCAAGAAGATTTAGCTCCTTCTGCTTATTGTTATGCAATGTGTGATGAGGACCAGCAAGATGAAGAATCATCACAAAAGCAAATTGCAGATTATTTAACATTTCAACGAGCAACACATCGCAAATTTTATGAGCTTCGGAGAGTTTGTTTGTCTAATGGGATGAAGGGTGAAAAAACAAAAAAAGTAGCATCTGAATTTAGTGAACTTGTGCATAGTTTAAGTGATTGGCCTCTGGTTCAATTGGCTTTACATTTTCCAAAAGAAACCCGTGCTCAATTAGTAGAGAAACAAGTATTATTTGAAAAAATTGCACCACAGGATGTAAATCCACGGATGGTTTTGGTTCATGATATATTTAATATGGGTATGCCAAAATCGCAACACGTTGAATCAAAAAAGAAGCAAACTACGGCTTATGTTTCACCTCTAAAAGACCTGGCTATGCGCGTTTGTACTCAGATGCAAGTAAAAGGAAACCATGAGGAAATTGCTACAGTTCCAGAAGAATCTCAAGCAAAAGTAGCAGTTGAGCTTTTACGTCTTAAACCGATTGGCCAATTGCAATTGACCTAAAGAATAATTTTATTTTTTAATAGCCAACGGACTATGAGATGTTGTTTCAATAAAGTTGTTTTCTTTGGTAACTAATTTTACTTTACATTTTTTGTATGTTTGTAAATGTAACTTTTGGCCTGCAAGATAATTTTGCTTCATTCTTTTTTTGACTGCCCTGCTCGTATAATCTTTTGGTGAACTATTCCACGCAATTGCCCGCATTGATTGTAGGTTGTCAGAATCAAGAAAATCAGCTGTATAGATAATATTTTTTTTACATTTATTACGTATGACCATTTTATGGTTCTCTACTCGCAAATCAACAATTAATGGTTCATGTGATTGATATATATGATCATATTTTTTTATCTGCTCAATGATATAAGGTACAAAAGTAACAATAGGTAGTGGATAGAGGCCAGAAAGCCTAGTATAGTTTGAAGACGGCCAACCAAAAAACCAAAATTCAAAATGTCCTGGACTTGCACAACGCAAACATTTTGAGTTTCCTAACAAGATGCGTCGGTTAGAAAAATTCCCCGTTACTTTTTTGGATATTTTTTTTGAACCTTTGCGTGCTCGTGTGATTCGCAATTCAATTTGATGCAGGTTATTAGGAATTGTTATTTTTTTCTTCTTTTTAATACATTGTGGATTAAATAAATTACCAGAACTAAAAATATCATGAGCTTGTATGCGGTCTGCTCGAGAATAAATATGATATACATCTTTTGCTGGTATCTGTGCTAAACACTCATAACATTCAACCGGAATTGGCATGCCAAGTAAAATAACTTTGTGCAAAGGTTTAAGTTTTTTGTTTTGTGCAATTAACCCAAGGTTTAGTGTAACGGTGGCTCCATGAGAATACCCGATAACAGAAATTTTTGGTGTGATATTTTCTTTTTTGTATTGTAATTGTAACCCTATGATCGCCTTTTGTAGTTGCTCTGATGCTTTTAAGCGCTCAGATGAACTCATCAGACCAGACCAGCCAAATGTGTAATAATCCGTATGGGTAGTATTTGTTTTAATAGAATCCATGAGACGAGATAATAATGATGCGCCTATATGACGATTATGGCAGGAATCGATTTTGTGTAATCCACGTCCGAGCATTGCTTGATTTTGAAAAAAGAACTCATCATCGCGCATTAACTTTGTTGCTTCAAAATAAATGGTATTTTCGATTCTATCATTTAAAAAACGGAAAAAATTAGAAACTGATAGGTGAGGTGTAATGCTAATAATGCCATGTACAAAGATAGTAACGTTCTTTTTTTTTGTTTGGTTGGTAGCACTCAAGCCCAAAAAACCAAACAAAAACGAAATAAAGACCCATTTTTTAAAAAAATGGCAAATACTCACTCTGCCTACCTTTATACTGAAAAAAGAGTTCATTGAAGAACCTCCATTTTAACAAAAAACTCCTGATAAGAGAATAATTCAATTATTAAAAATTAAATTATTCTTATGTTTAATTAATATAATAACAAAAAACAAAAAATATTCAAATTGACAATTTGTAATTATTCGATGATTCTTTTATTTTTTTGTTTTATGAACGAGCGTGCTTTTTTATAGGCGAGCCTTATTCGTTGTTTTACTGCATAAGATGAGAAATTCTCAGGCCTGGCCTTCAGCGCTGCTGTTGCCATGATTTCCATTGTTTTTTGTGGCAAAAAAGAAACGGTTTTGTGGGGGGCTTTTTTCCCGTATGGTCTTATTATCATATGTCCATATTCAGGACGTATATCAAAAATCAATGGACTGTCAGAAGCAAATGTATCATTTTGTTTTTTTGCCTGGTCGATCAAATATGGATATAGGGTAACCATTGGCAATGGGTAGAGTGGAAAGTTTTTTCGATAATTATCTGGGGTCCAGCCATAGGACCATAATTCAATATGACCAGGAGATCGATCCCGCAAATATTTAGAGGTTCCAAGAATAATCGATTTTGTTTCAATACAAGAAGCTTGATCATGTATTTTTTTATTTCCTGCTCGCTTGGTAACCCGCAGTTCAATCTGGGTTAGTTTTTTTGGTAACACAAGTCCTTCTCGAGACTCAAAGAAACGATTTGAAAAAAAGCTTTTTTGTGAGGAAAAATCAAGCTGTTGAATCCAATCACCCCGAGAGCAAAGATGAAAAATTGAACCAAACATTGGATCATTAATCAGATGATCGGTTTCTTGTTGAACCGGCATGCCAAGACAGATAAGCTCATCAATATAAAAGGGGGTTAATTTTTTGTCTTTTGCTACTTGTGCAAGGTATAAGGCGACATTTCCACCATGAGAATAAGCAATGATTCTGATTTTAGGACGTTTATTTTTTATATTTTTCAATATTTTTTCTAATTGGGTATGAAGCAATTGTGCTTCTTTATAGCGTGCAGTTCGACTCAGTAGGCCAGACCAACCAAATGAATAATAATGATTTATGCCTGCCTGTGGATGAATAAATTCATGAACATGATCACAAAGATGGGCAGTAACATTGCATCCATTACCTTTTTTCAGCATATTTATATCGATTGGGTGCAAGCCAAGCTGTTGCATTGGTTGGTTATTATAAAAAAAAGGATCGCTCCGTAGGATCTCAATACTTTTTTCGTAGATGGTGCCTTGCACATTATCAGTTAAGAAATTTACAAAGTTAGACATTGATACGCTGCCTTTAACTGTCATGATGCCGTGGATAAAAATAGTGATCCATTCCTCTTTTGGCCCATCGACCGGCCGAGGCAATAGCGAAAAATGGCAAGCTAGCAGAGACATTAAAAGAGATTTTTTTGCATACCCCATTATTTACACCATTTGGTTTTCACATTGAAACTTATTTCTAATATTAAATATATCAAAACTACGGCATTGATTTCAAATAGAATTAAAATATTCTTTCGTTACAACTGTTTACAAAGGCATACGCATGTTCGTATGCTCATCCTCAAACAAGGAGTAATGATGTTTAGCCGACTGGGACAGTGTTTTGTTTTATTCTGGCGCTTAATACGTGTACAATTTCAGATTTTGTATGGTGCCTGGAGAATTTTAAAACTGCCAAAACCAATAGTTTCGATTTTTGGGTCAGCGCGAATACAGTTAGACGATAAGTATGCTCATAAGGCTCATGCTTTAGCGCAAAAACTTGCAGAAGCAAATATTTCAGTTTTAACTGGTGGAGGTCCAGGAATAATGGAAGCCGCCAGTTGTGCTATCGCTCCTATCAAAGGAAAGGGGCTTTCTATTGGTATAGGAGTGAAAGATTTAGGAGAGGGTTTGAATCCCTGTTCTTATGAATCATTTGAACTGGACTATTTTTTTGCAAGGAAATGGTTGCTCACTCGTTATTCAGTAGGGTTTATCGTTTTTCCTGGTGGTTTTGGCACTCTTGATGAGCTAGCTGAAGTGCTCACTTTAATTCAGACAAAAAGAATAAAACCTGTACCAATAGTTTTGATCGGTATTGAATATTGGGATGATTTTATGGCCTGGGTCAAGAAAGAAGCGCTCGTTCATAAATTAATAAGCTCAGATGATTTAAAATTGCTTACTTTAACAGATGATCTTGATGAGGCTTTTTCTATTATTCGCAAAGGATGCGAAGTAGAAAATGGAGGATAAAATTTACCGACTATTTACTGGTTTTTAGTATTTTTCTTTGGAAAAAAATATTGGAATCCAATTGTAGATTGGTGGTAACAACGGTATTAGCCAAGCATTCATTGAAAAAAGAATTTGATATTTTTTTAATAGCAACAGGATGATGTTGATTGTCCATGAAATATTAGTAAAAAGATTACAAAGTATCTGAGACTTTACAAGTATTCAAAAAATACTAGGTTAAAGAATAAAAAAGAAAAAAAGGTAAGAATGTATGAAGCTACAAAAAATACTATTACTAGTAATCTTTTGCCATTATTTACAAGCAGAAACTATTGGTTCTAATTCAAGGCCATGTCGGTTTAATGATGTTGTAGGGCTAGGTACCAATGATAGCGTTTTAGGATTTGCTGCACTAAATGGTGGCCTGAGATTATTTAATTCTAGCACGGTTGATGAATTTGATTCTCTTTTTTCTGTGCAAGGGCCAATTGACTTGCGTGGTGGAACACTTACCTTGAATCAAGATTTGATTTTGCAAAATATTAGTCAAATTTCGTCTGTAGGAACCATTATTGGTAATGGTCATGTGCTATCACTTTCAAAAAATATTGAGTGCGTTCCAACAGGGAGTGGTTATATCCAACCAACGTGTGAGATTGTAACAACTGGAGTGAGTAATACATTGGCAACCAACCAAACATATCAATCCATGGAATGGTCATTTGATAATAAGTTTGTCGCTGCAGCCACATCAAATGATAGTGGTATAGGTGCAGGTTTTTTGCGTATATTTGATTCCACTAGCCTGGCACTACTAGACTCTGAAACGGTAAATGAAGATTATACTTCGGTTGCTTGGAATCCGGTTCAAAAGAATTTATTAATTGTTGGTCGAGAAGACCCAGGAGGAGCAGTAGATAATTTACGAAGTTTTTCAGTCAACTCTACTGGTATGTTAACTTTGGTTGATTCGGCAGAACCAAACGTTGATGTACGGCAAGTAGCTTACCATCCAAATGGAGAGTTTGTAGGGGTTGGTACTACTAATACAACTGGCGCTATGTCTGTAGTTAGGGTGTATGCGGTAGATCAATTAGGTAATTTAACTTTAATCGATTCGGTATCAAGAGCAAGTTTAGGGGTTAGAATTGATGCAATGGATTGGGATCCTTCAGGTTGTTTTTTAGTGGTAGGTGGTTTTAGTGAAACTGCTGGTGCAGTAACTATATATTCATTTGACGGTTCAACATTAACGCAGGTTGATAATGAAGGTATTCCGACTGGAGTAGTAACCACTGATTGGAATCCAATATACCCTAAAGTCATTGTTTCTGCAGGTAGTTCGAGTATTCAATTGCTCCTGTTTGATTATGATTCAGAAACAGTTTCTTCAGTTAGTACTATTGTAAGCCCTGGTAATTTTATTCAGAAAATATTATTTGATGCATCTGGCCAGTGTCTTGGTGTAGGTGCTAATAGTGATCCAGAGATAGCTATTTATTCATTTAATCCAAATAATAATACAGTAACTCTTGTGGACAGCCTAAATATAACACCTGATGCTTCAGCGCTTGGCTGGTCCCAAGGAAAAAGTAATAATGTAGTTTTTGGAACTGATTTTATTACAGATGATACGATTGAATTATTTAATGTTTTTTTTGAGTTTGTTCCTGTAATAAGTTGTTTTGAATGGGGGAACCTTGATCTATGCTTAAATTCTAATGTATGTTTTCAGGATTGCTGTATAACCTTCACTGGTAATTCCACTATTAATGGCCAGGGTAATTGTTTGACATTAAAACCAACCTGTACCATTCAAATTGCCTCAAACTCTTCGCTTTTAATGAAAAACATTATTGTTCAAGGATTGCAAGCAAGTAATATTCTGGCACTTGATAGCACCTCAACGGTAAGTTTAAAAAGTGCCAAGCTCTTTTTGGGTAATGATTTTGATTTTACGGCAGGCTCTTTGCAATTTTTTAAAAATGTTTCCATTTCTGGAGTTAACCATACCTTTAATTATCAAACCAGCCAAAACAGTGTCATAAATGCAAATAGTACCTTGAAGTTGAATAATGCGCTCACTTTTAATTATGCACCAACACCGGCTAATACTGACCTGCTTGAATTAGCAGATAACACCTCGGTTCTCTTTTTAAAAGGAGCAACACTAAAATTAACCACAACAAACTTGCAATTGACAAAAGGTGTTGTCAGTGTTGATAGAAATTCAACAATTGAGAGCATATAAACGGAGTAGTAATGAAAAAATACATAGTTTTCTCTTGCTTATTTTTAAACATTCTTTTTGCTGCAGATATTGGATCAGACATCTTGGTTACTCGTTTTGATACACAACAAACAGTCAATAATGGTGATCGTATTGCTAGCTTTGCTGCTCTTGCTGCAGGATTTGCTCTGGCAAATAGTGCCGTAATCGGAACCTTTGATTCATTTTTTGCCGTGGAGGGTAATATAGCCTTTTCAGGAGGTTCTTTAATTTTAGATAACGATTTAATTTTACATAACGAAAGCCAGATTACTAACTTTGGCACTATCATTGGCAATAATCATGTTTTGAGTTTATCAAAAAATATCTCTTTAGTGCCTACAACTAGCTCAAGCCAATGTTTTGAATGGGGTAATCTGCAAGTATGTTTAAACTGTAACCTTATGTTTCAAGATTGTTGTATTACTTTTACTGGTAATTCTACCTTAGACGGACGCGGTAACTGCTTAACGATAAAACCAACCTGTACTATTCGAATTGCACCAAATGCATCATTACTTATGAAAAATATTATTATCCAAGGAGTACAAACAGGAAGAATTGTACCTTTGGATTCAACCTCAACGCTTAGTTTAAAAAGTGTTGAATGGGTATTAGACCAAAATTATTCATTTACACAAGGTCATTTTGATGTACTCAAACAATTTAAAATTTCTGGACGTAATAAAGCATTTTCTTATGAAAGTGATCAAGTAAGCACCATTGGCAAAAATGCTACCTTGCAATTGGATGCAGCGGTGACCTTTAGTTATCAACCTGCTACGGGAGAAGATAGAATTCAATTGCTTGATACCACCTCAATACTATTCTTAAAAGGAGCAACATTGCATGCTTCTAACGTGGGCTTGCAATTAGAAAAAGGAATTCTACAAGTTGATCGTGAGTCATTCTTATCTAGTGATGGAACTAATTTTACTACTGGTATTAAACTAGGTGATGGCGCAGTTGCAGCAAATAATATTTCACTTGATATTCTACCCGCAGCACAATTGAAAATTACACAAGGGTTTGTGGTAGAAAATGATGCATAAAAATCTTGGTTTCTAGGAGTAATGATGAAATGTCGATATTTATTTTTTTTATTTTCTTTCTATCTATCTCATGCAGATATTGGATCAGATTTTAATGTTGAGGTTTTCAATACTCAACAAACAATAACAAATAATTGTCGTATAAAAAGTTTTGCGGCTTTAAATGTTGGGTTTTCCTTGTTAGATAATTTAGTTACTGGAACATTTGATTCCTTTTTTCCAGTTGCCGGAACTATAGATTTAACAGGGGGTACATTAGTACTTGAAAAAGATTTGATACTAACAAATACTTCTCAGCTTAATACCATGGGCACGATTATTGGTGATGGCCACGTATTGAGCTTGGCAAAAAATATTTCATTACTACCCCAGACCAGTTCTAACCAATGTTTTGAATGGGGAAATCTAACAGTATGCTTAAACTCTAATATAACACTGCAAGATTGCTGTATTACTTTTACGGGTAATTCTATTATTTCTGGCCAAGGTAATTGTTTAACCTTGCAACCAACTTGTACCATTCAAATTGATGCAAATGCATCATTATTGTTAAAAAATATTATTGTGCAAGGCCTTGAGACTGGTAGAATAATTCCACTTGATTCAACCTCAAGTTTAACACTAAAAAGTACCAAGCTTTTTTTAGATAGTAATTATACTTTCTCGCAAGGAACATTAGATATTAAAAATAAAGTTTCTATTTCTGGCGATGGCTTGACCTTTACTTTTGGTACTGACCAACTGAGTACTATTAACCAAAATAGTACGTTGAAGTTAAATAATGGTTTGATTTTTGATTACGCACCGTCAAATAATGAGCAAGATCTGCTTGAGCTTGTAGATAAAACAGCAACACTCTTTTTAAATGGTGCAACACTCAAAATTACCGGTACTGATCTATTACTGACTAAAGGCATTTTGCTTGTTGATAGAAATGCACAGGTAATTGAAGGTTAATAAGGAGTAATAATGAAAAAAACAATCATTCTGCTATCAGTAATAAGCTTTGTATATATCGATGCAATGAATTTTAATGTAACCAATACCAGCAGTGCTGGCGCAGGCAGTTTGCGCCAAGCAATTTTTGATTCTAATGGTGCAGGCCCTGGTCCAAACACGATTACCTTTATGGGTGCAGGGATTGGTACTATTAGTCTTTTTTTTACTGCTCTACCTGCTATTACGATACCAGTAACTGTCAATGTTACTAGTGCAGCGGTAACGGTTCAGGATGGTGATGTAAATGGTATTCTAATTGGTTTCCAAATTAATGCAGGTGGTTCTGGATCTACTATTCAAGCAATGACTATTCAGAACTTTGGGCCAAATAATACAGTGGCAAATAATGGTACAGGTGTGTTTTTAAATGGTTCAAGTAATAATACCATCGAAAATTGTACTATCCAGAATAATGACGGTGGTGATCCTAGTGTTGTTACTACCGGTGGGAACGGACGAGGTATTTTAATATCTGGGGGCGCTTCTAACACTGTCGAAAATTGTACAATAACAGGAAATAATGGTGGGACTCCCGATCTTAGCCTATCTAATGCTGGCAGTGGATTTGGAGTTATTATCCAAAATAGTAACACTAATATTATTCAAGATAATACTATAACCAGTAATAGCGGTGGGGTTGGCGGGGCTTCCCTCGGCACTGCTGGCAATGGTGGTATGGGTATTGGAGTTGATATTACCGGTACTAGTGCTAATAATACAATTCTTAATAATACAACAATTAGTAACAATAGTGGTGGCGCTGGTGGGTCACCTAATGGTGGCAATGGTGGTGCTGGCGGTATTGGTGCTGGTGTTCGGGTTACGAGTGATAATTCACAAACTATACAAAACAATCTCATAGATAATAATAACGGCGGAGCTGGAGGAGTACCATTCGCGGGCGCTAATGGTGGTGCTGGTGCTGCTGGCCATGGTATTTTTGTCGATAGCGCAGGAGCTAACCTTATTGAGGGTAACACGGCAACCAATAACAACGGTGGAGCTGGAGGCTCTGCGGTTGGTAGTCTCATGGGTGGTACTGGTGCAAATGGCTACGGTATGAGAGTTATTGGTGGTGGAAACAACATTATACAGAATAATTTGGCTATTAGTGGTAATAACGGTGGTAATGGCGGTAATTCTGGTACTGTAGGTGCGGGGACTGGTCCGAATGGTGGTAATGCTGGCGATGGTGTTGGTATTAGTGCTCTTAGTGTAAGTGTAGTTTCTGGCAACGGTACTATTGAAAGTAATGCCGGTGGTACTGGTGGTACTGGTGGTGCTTCAATAGGAGGAACGGGTGGTAATGGGGGTAATGGGGGTAATGCTTCGGGTATTGAGACTACCTCAAGTAATATTCCTTTCTCTAATAATACCATTGATCTTAATGGCCCAGCCGGGCTTGGTGGATTGGCAGGTTTTGGAGGTAGTTCGAGTGGTGTGGATGGTGCTGATGGTATTGCTTCTGGTGTGCTAATTAATTTTGGTAACCAAAATCCTATTTTAAATAATGCAATAACTGGCAATAGTACCGTTTTTGGTATTCGGTTACTAAATAATGGTAACAATAATCAAGTTGAGCCAACTCTTACCAGTTTAGATTTATGTGCCCCAACAAATGAACTGACCCTTATAGGGTCTTTAAATGGAACCGACCCAACTACTACCTTTACCATTCAGGTTTTTACCAATGGCGTTAGCAATGATCCGGAGCAAGGCCGTACCTTCATGGGTGATTTCTCAGTTGTTACTGATGGTGGTGGCAATGTGAGCTTTAATGAAACATTTATACCAGTAGCAGGAGTAGCAAATGATTTTGTTACGGCAACAGCAACTCGTATGAGCGGTGCAACCTCAACTGATACTTCTGAATTTTCTGTTCCCTTGCAGCTTATTTTAGATCAAGCACCAACAGCAATACCACAAAGTCTTGTTACTGGAATTGATACTCCAATAAATGGTGTGTTAATGGGGATTGACCCAGAGGCATTGCCTTTAACTTTTGCTATAACCAGTGGGCCTTCCAATGGTATAATTACTGGTTTTAATGCGAGTACTGGCGCATTTACCTATACTCCAAATATGGGATTTGAAGGTTTTGATTCTTTTATGTTTACGGTCAATGATGGGTGTAATACATCTACCGCTGCAATGGTTAATCTTATCGTTTCTGATATTGTAAATTCATTGATTCTTGGCGATGGTACCAATCCTAATAACAATGTATTGCTTGAAATTTATCCAGCAGCAGTCCTGCAAGCAGTCAATGGAGGATTTACCATTAACGATGCATAAAGGAACCGATTAGATAACCAAGCGCAGAAAGTAGTAATGCTGCAATCTGGTGTGGTAAGGCAATTGGATTAATTTGGAAGAAAATAAAACCAACTAAACCGAAAGCAATTGCACCGATTGCGGCACTTTTTTTACAATCTTTTTTGAAGTAAGCAATAATTAATGGTACAAACAGACAACAAACTGAGATTGCATAACTTTCAATTAATATATAAATGATGTCTGTTGGCATAAAATAGGATGCAGTAAGTGCAAAAACACCGATAACAAGAGTTATTATTTTTGAAAGAGTTAATTTGTTTTTTAAACCAGTAAAAGAAAAATCAAAATCTTGTGCCAAGTTAGAACTGATTGCGCATAGCAATGAGTCTGCTGTTGAGGTGATTGCTGCAAGTACACCAATGATTACAAGGGCAACTAAACTTCTTGGTAGGAGCCATTCTATATAGACAATTAACGGGTTAGCTCCTGCAAGCATAGTGAGATTTAGTAATTTGGTTTTCATACCAAAGTACAAAGGCACAAAAGAAAATACGAGCATAAACCCGCTGGCAATCAACGCAGCACTGATTGCAATTTTTTTGGTGCGGGCTGCAAAAAAGCGTTGCGCTAAATCCTGCTCGATCAGAGCAAATAAAATAGGCATAAGCAATACGGCAACCACTTGAGAAAAGCGTATGGATAATTGAGAAAATTGGCCTTGCAACTGAAATGAGGAAGCTAGTATCGAAACAGGATCTTGGTAGATCGCATAGAAAAAAAGCCCAGTAAAAATGCAAATAATATATAAAACTTGAAATTTATCAGTAATAACCACTGCCTGCAAACCTCCTATTACCGTATGTACGATTATAAAAAGCCATAACGCTAGGAATATAAATTCATTTGCAATACCAAGGCCAGCTAATAATGTCTTTGAGGCGATAACCTGGCCTATTAATAACCCACAAAGGGTAATTATAGAAAGTATTGAAGCAATCTTTTTTAAAGTGATTGAGTTGTATTTAGTCTGAAATATTTCTGCTGTTGTTGCTACATTAAGTTCACGAAGCCTGCCAGCTATTCCACAACCAAGTAGTAAAAAACCAATACTCATACCGATAGTATAGAACAATCCATAAAAACCAACGGTATAGGCTTGCTGTGCGGTCCCCAAAAGCATACCACCACCAAGTTGTGTTGCGATTAAGGTAAAGGTTACCGCTGCTAACCCTAGATTACGCCCGGCCAAAAAATAATCAGTAATAGTGGTAATTTTTTTGGCAGCAATATAAGTGATAAAACCATAGAGCACCATGAGTGCTATTAATGTAATTACAAAGATAAAAATACTCATCTTCAATCCTTTAGGATTTAAAATTAAAAATTATTAGAAACATTAGGAATTTAAGAATGAGGATGATGAGGAATAAATATGGAAAGATGGTTGTTTTTTTGTGGTGATAAAAAATTAAAAAATATACGCATAATGTACCCTATTTTCTTTAATTTTAGCCTATAAGTAAGAAAAAACATAGAAAATTATCTTTTTAAGTAAGCTAAACCTGTAAAAAAGAGCTATTTGACCAAAATACGAATACGTGATAAAATTGTATTTGTAATTTAAAAATGGGGTTATTAATCATGAAAAAAGCTATTTTATCTATTTTGCTTGTAAGTATTTTTTCTCAATCTTTTTGCTGGAATTGGTCTGCGCCATTGCACACCATTGGTTCATCAATGTCATCTTTTTGTTCTAAAAAACCGTTAGTTACTGCAGCAATTGGTTTTGTTGCTGGTTCATGCATTACTGCTGGTGTGACCTGGTTTCTTTCTAAATTAAGAAGAAAGAAGCAACCTAAAAAAGCAGTTGTCGTTAATAATCAAACACCGGTTGTTGAAATGCGTTATGAGCACCCGCAAAATCAAGAACAAGAATATGTTTCAAATTATGATCTTTTATGTGCAGTGCATTTTGTAGCAAAACAAGTACAGGAATTTGAAAATAAACTGATAGTTTTACCTGAGAATGAAGAATAACTTATTTTTTCATTTCCATAAACTGCACGCCATTACACACTGCGGCACAATTAACCTTATGATCGTTGAGGGTGCAATGCATGCCCCGTTTTGCAAATGCATAATTATTAAAGTATACAAATGATTCTTTTGCTTTTGTTTTTTTGCAAAAGTTGATCACACTTTGTAGTTGTGGTTTTGGATATGACCCACGAAACATGCCAGTGGTTCCATGAAAACGAAAATAAACAAAATCAGCAGTACTCACATTAGGCCAGATCTCTTGCGAGGGTAAATCGTCCGCCCAACCGCGTGTATTGTTAACTAACACATTGGCAAAAGCCCAATTTTGTTTTTTCAAAAAATCTATAACCGTTTTATTATTCCAACTGGTATTACGAAATTCAAATGCAAATTTAACCTTTTTGGGTAGAGTGGTACTTAGAAATTGTAATCTCTCAAAGGTTGTTTTACCATCCTTTCCTTTTTTTTGGTTGTATTCAAATGATGGAGGAAATTGAAAAAGTATAACGCCCAGTTTATCTTTGAGGTGTTGTGCACCATTCCAAAAGCGATCCCACGGCTCGAGCGAGTCAATTAATCTTTTTTTATGGGTTAAAAAATTACTCATTTTTAGGCTAAACAGGAAATCGTTTGGTGCTTTTGTATACCAGCTTTGCCACGTTGAGGTTTTTTTTGGTAAAGAATAAAAAGTGCTATTAATCTCTAAAGAATTAAAATCCAGTTCCCACCAAATTTTTTGGCTAATCATATAACCGGATGTACCTACATAAAACTTCATAGTACCTTTTTTAAATTAATGTGCTCATATTGATCAACAATCAGATCAGCATCTTTTAATCGTTCTTTATTGCCTGCAGTATTAATCCCAATACAAACCATACCGGCACTCTTTGCTGCTTGAATGCCATGAGCAGAATCTTCAATGGCAATACAGTCGGCAGGATGTAGCTCTAATTGGTGGGCGGCATGCAAATAAATTGCTGGGTGTGGTTTACTTTTACCAATATCAGTAACGGTATAAAGATGTTTTCCAAAAAATTGCTCGAGGTTTAGTTTTTTGTTAGTTATCTCAACTGTTTGGCGGCCCGCATTGGTAGCAAGTGCTGTTTTTTTATCAAGTGCTTGTAGCATATTATGGAATTCTACAAAACCATGAATAAAGCGGACATTTTGCACATATAACAGGTGGGCATGTTCTTTTTTTTCTTGCATTAATACTTCAACAGAATCGACCAGATCAAAATGTTCTTTTAAAAAGTTGCAGCTGGCAAATAAACCAATACCACTAAAATGTGATTTTATATAGGTGAGCTTTGGTTCTGATAAGGTGATATTACGCCTACCAAGTAGTTTTTTGGTAGACTCTATCCAAAAATTTTCAGATTGGACGACCGTGCCATCCATATCAAAAATAATAGCTTTGTATTTCATGTTTTTTTTCCTCTTGGTAGACTAAGTATTATACAGCACAATCTGGATTGTAAAGGAAACAGCATGAATAATTTTGCACGTAAATGTATTGGTACAAGTGCCATAATTGGACTTTTATTAATAACCACCTTGTCTAAAATCAGCTATATGGTTGGTTCTTGGACCTCATTTTTCTCCCTACGCAATTGTATTACTCCCTTATCGGGGGCGTTTGGCGGTTTTGGGGGAAGCTTACTAGTTTTTGGTTTTTATGGTTTTATTCGTTTATACTTTCGTTTTTCTTTTTGGCGACTGTTCATTAACCATATACCTAGTTTATTTGCTTCTTGGTATTGGGTTTTTAATCATTGGACTACCCGCCTGATGGTCCCAGCAGTATGCATGGTATTATTTATTGTTCATCCGGTCGGTTGCAAGGCTTTTGTCTACAGTCTTTATTGGTTGATTCCGATTTG
This sequence comes from Candidatus Babelota bacterium, assembly GCA_029262615.1. Lineage (GTDB taxonomy): Bacteria > Babelota > Babeliae > Babelales > Vermiphilaceae > JAJCZD01. The sequence goes on along the minus strand of JAJCZD010000003.1, from coordinate 44,205 downwards.
TTTATATCTATTTAAAAAAGACCAAGATTCAATTTTCCTGCAGTCGTTAGGGAGCACCTTTGTTGCCCACGCGGTTGGTTCAGTTTTATGGTTATACATAATACCTATGACTGTTTGGCAATGGTATGCCCTTATTCCTATTGTAGCTATTGAGCGATTACTTTTTGCAGCCGGTATGTGCGTAGTTCACAAATTGATTTCTTTTGTGTTAGCATGGAGAGCACAAAAACAAAAAATTTCTTTGCATGTAAAACAAGGTTAATACATGATAAAACATTTAGCCTGCATTATGGATGGCAATCGCCGTTGGGCAAAAAAGCAAGGGCGCGTGCCATGGTATGGGCATCAAGAAGGGGTGCAGGCAGTCAAAAAAGTAATTGAGTTTTGCTTGCAGAAAAAAATTTCTTATCTTTCTTTATACACTTTTTCAATTGAGAACTTTCAACGCTCCCACACAGAAAAAAAATATCTTTTCCGCCTGCTCGTGCAAGAGGCAAAAAAAGGGATAAATGATTTTTTAAAAAGTGATATTCGTATAAAATTTATTGGTGATCGTTCTTTGTTTCCCAAGGATGTGCTACCAACTTGCATAGAAGTAGAGGATGCAACCAAGCAATGTGCAACACTGCAGGTAAACTTTTTGTTTTGTTATGGTTCGCAACAAGAGATTGTGGGTGGCATCAAGCAGATTGCACATAAAATTAAAAGTGGAGTGCTCTCGGTTGATCAGATCGATCAGCAAGCACTCAAAAATCATTTATGGACCGCAGGTATTCCCGAGCCAGAGCTTATTATTCGCACCGGTGGAGTGCGCCGCTTGAGTAATTTTTTATTATTCCAAGCAGCCTATACAGAATTTTATTTTCTCGATTGTTTATGGCCGGAGATTACCAATAATCATTTAGAAGATGCGGTGTCTACCTTTTCTGAATGCAAGCGTAATTTCGGTACGTAATCAAAACGTTACACCCTTCGATATGCCTTCCAGACTACTCGGGTGATCGGACTTAGGAAAAGTTACAAATAGAAAACATTTTAGCTGTTGCATTATTTGTAAAATAAGTTATATTTGTAATTATTAAGGTCTTTTTGGAGGTTATAAAGTGAAATTCAACAGATTATCGTTTTTTTTATTTTTTCTCATCCTAAATGCAAAAGGTATGGTTGCAGATTCATTAAGAGATTTGAATTTTAATTATATTCTTAATGCTACACAATCATGCAAATTGTTGGAAAATTATTTAAACAGAAATAAAGTTGACATTCCTATTGTACAATTGCCTGCGCCAATTGATCAACAGGCGATTGATATGGTAAGCGGTCAAATAGTTCCTTATGTATTAAATGCAATCTCACCAGTTGCCTCAACAAAGAAATTTACAAAAAAATCAAATTATAATAAACCTGTAGCGATATCCCATGATCAAAAGAAAGTAATTTTCTGTAAGTTTAGGCAAATTTTTGTTTATGATACCAAGACCACTAACTGTATTTTCACCAAGAAATTTGAAGCTAATATTAATTCTATTTGCTTTTCTCCTGATGATAAGCGCATTGCTATTGCCGCAGATGACCAGATAATTATTATCGATTTGTATGGAAATACTTTAAACATAAAAAATCCATTAGATGTTTCAATCAATTATATTGCATTCTCACCGGACCAAAAAATGATAGCAGCTTGTTCAAGGGTCCATAACAGTGGAATAGTTTGGAATCTTGAGGATAATACTGTAAGACATTGTATTGGTCATCTTAATCCAATAAGGCAGATAACATTTTCTCCAAATGGTCAATATATAGTAACGCTAACAAACAATAATATAAAGGTTTGGGATTTACAAGCAAATAACTTAGTTACTATTAATACGGGTGGTACACAATTACAATTTTTTCCTGATGGTTTAACCTTTGCCGTAATTGGTTACCAAAAAGCAAAAATATTTGATTTACATGGAAATTGCATAAAAGAGTTATTCCATTCACAATCAGTACCTACCATATGCTTATCCCCAAATGGAAAATTTTTAGCTTCTTTATCTGGGTCCTCTTATAATGGTACTTTATCTATTTGGGATCTGAATACTACTACCATAGTCAAAAAAATTTCTTTATCAAAGCGGCCAAAAACTTTTTATTTCTCATTAGATGGCACAAAAATTCGTTTTTTGTTTAATTTTCATATACAAACCTATGATTTAACTCATTTGCTCACTATAAAAGAGTTTTTGGAAAATGAATTAACTCTTAATCAAGCATTATTTTTATTAGCTTTCAAAAGAGCTGCGGACAACAATTGGTCATTTAATTATTCATCAAAATCATTGCAATCAATTTTTCAATCATTACCGCAAGAAATTCAAACCGTTATACAAAAAATAGAATCAAAGAAGAAATGGAAATTTTATCGCAAATGCCTCATTACCGGTTCTGGTATTGCTATAACTATCGGTGCAGGCTATTTGTTGTATAAAAGGCCGCAATGGATTAGCCAATTAAACAATGGTTTTAAGCAGAAACTGAAATCTATACTTAGTTCCCGTCCCCCAAGATGGCGAAGATTATTTGTGGATTTGCTGGATACAATCAATGAATTGGAAACTGAGAACCTTTTACTTAAGAAGCACATTAATCAGAGTTTTGTGTCAAATACTTTAAAAAAAGCGACAAGCTGGTTGTGGAGAGATGCCACTAAGGTTTGTTGTAAATCTTTTAAAGAAAATTATTGGTTATAAATTTTGAGGTTATAACATGCCCTTCGATATGCCTTTAAGGCAACTCAGGTCTTCCCGCCATTGACTTGAAAAGTGACTGACTGGGGTGATCGGGCTTAGGAATGTTACAAATAAAAACATTGCAATAATTATAAAATAAGTTATATTTGTAATAAACACATTAAATTTCTAGAAACCGGGGTATTCATGAAAAGGTTGTCTTTATCCTTATTTTTACTTGTTTGTAGCATGCCAGTAGGTTTGGCAATGCAAGCTGAAGAAAACAGAGAAAAGGCTATTTTGCCTGATTATGAAAAAGAAGGTGGTATACAATATCTTGCAGGAGTATTTTCTAATATTGATCAATTAAAAAATGTTGGCGTTACTATTCCTCAAACTATTGTTTTATATGGTCCAGATGCTTCAGGGAAAACAGACCGAATACAACAATTAATTAGTTTATTACCAAGTGCACAAATAGAAAATGTTTTTGGCCTTGAAGTACTTAAATATATTATTAATCGGCAGGATCCAAAAAAATTACCTACCATTAAACCCTTATTAGAAAAAATTAATCTTCATTTAACCTCTATTGCAGAAAAATCTATAGAATCCTCATGTGGGGTCCTTGTTTTTCATGCTATGAGTACCATATTACCAATAATTCACAAAGCAACTTTTACAAATACCGACTTGTTCACAGAGCTTATAAAACAAAAACAACAAGAATTTACACAAAAAGGTAAACATCTTATTGTTTTTTTTGAATGGGGCATTCGCTTTGATAAAGCTACTCATACCTGGCTAAGAACAAGATTTGATAAAGTAATAAAAGTAGAGCTGCCTAATAATAACCAAAGAATTCTTTTGTTGGAAAAACTTACTGCTCAAATACAACCGCCACTGGCTAAAGAGGTAAAAATAAGAACTATTGCTGGCAATTTAAAAGATTGTAATATCATACAGATGAAAAAGATTCTTAATGAAGCTAAAATATTAGCAATTCTTGAGAGATCAAAAACAGTAACCCAAGAGCACATGAACAAAGCTATTAATGGATTTTTCAATGATGGTGATACTGAAAAGAAAAATTCTGAGTATGGCATGCACTCATAAATAAATTTTTGAGGTTATAAAATGAAATTCAATAAATTATTATTCTTATCTTCTTTTTGCATTAGTCTTTTTTTGAGTGCGATGGATACCCCGAGAGTAAAGACATTAATGCAGCTATGCGTTCTTGCAAATACGCATAAGGTGGCAAAAGATATGACTCCAGAAAATAAAGATTTTATTATGAATCAATTTAAGTTTTCTGAACTACGAGAGTTAATTGAGAGGGAATTTAATTTCATCTATGGTTCCTATAAGCCTATAAAGACATTAAAAGGGCATTCTGATCAGGTACGTCATCTTACTTTTGATTCTGGAAATCAAAGATTATATTCAGCTTCACTTGAAGGTAATGTTGGTAGTTGGGATTTCCAGGATTACAAGCATTACCGCATATCATATCGGCATGGATCACCAGTGTATGATTTTTTGCTTTATTCGCCAACGGTTATGATAAGTGCTTGTGGAGATGGAAATATTGTTTTGTGGAACCAATCTAAAAGCAAGTTGATCAAAGAATTGCAAGCTCATTCTGCACAAGTAACCATGGTCTCAGGTGATGTGCAAAATAAATTATTATTAACATGCTCTGCAGATAATACAGCAAAATTATGGACGATGGAAGATGTTGCAAACCCAAAATTGTTACAAACCTTTGGGCACGATAATGTAGTTTGGGTTGCAAAATTTATTGAAAAAACAGACAAAATTGTTACCGGTTCCCAAGATAAAAAAATAAAAATATGGGACCGGAAAACAGGTGAATGCAAAAAAATAATGGAAGGACATACTGCATGTATATCAGATGTAATTATACATGGGAATGGGAATGATTTGTATTCAGCCTCTTGTGATACCACAATTAAACGATGGAAATTACCTACAGGTACAAGGATTAAGGAACTGGGTAAGCAAGGAGGAAAAATAATACATTTTGGCCTTGTAAGAGATTCATTGCTACCAGTCTTATCTGATGATAATAAAATAAAAATCTGGGATCTGCAATTGCAACAAGTAGCAAAATCTATTAATACACCAGAGAAAACTACAAGTTTTTGTTTTTTAGAATTTCCATTTTTAGTAGCATTTGGCCAACAAAATGGCGATATTACAATTGCTCAATTAGCAGAATTTGCACAAAATTGTGATAGTTGGTTACAAGAAAAAGAGAAAAAGAAAAATATCCAAAGAAGTCTTTTGTATCTAACCTGGTCCTTTTGGCCTAAAGGTTTAGATTCGGTAATTTGCTAAATTGGGTCATTGGTGTGCAACACCCACCTTTTGCAATAGGTATGGAATATATTACAAGAGATACTAAAAAGGCTAAGCAGGTACACTTAGCTTTTTTTAATATTTTGAACTGATTTTTTAGTCTGTCTATATATTTCGTTTGCTTCTTCATCATTAACAAGTTTTTCTAATTGTTCGAAAATTTCTCTTTGTCCTTGAACATTTCGTACTCTAAGATTATAAAATGCTTTTAGCTTTTCGGTTTCTGGTATTGTTTTGAATTGTTCAGAGTTCACAAGTTTAGTATATGCTTGTTCAATTTCAATAAAATGTGCTCGCAGTGCTAATGAAAGCATTTTTATAAGCATTTCTTTGCTACCACAAATGCAATATTCAGTTTTACTTTCCTCTGGCTTGCAAGTGGCTACTGTTGAAGAAAGAATTGAAAATTGAGCACAAAATGATATCAGTGCAATTAAAAATATTTTTTTCATATTGTTCCCTAAATAAAGTGTGTTGTTTAATAATTAGCAATCTTGGAAAATTTCTTCTAACTCAATAAAGAATAAGCTCATGCATAGATCTTCAGGTTCTGCGCCAGTTATATCTAACTGTGGGGCACGTTTTTTAATTTCCTGTACTAAGTGACCTTGATCAATGTTTTGTACATTAGCCATCAAATGCTCAACTACATTGTTGACTTCAGCATTTTTGTCATATTGTTGCGCTAGTTGGGATACTTTTTGAAGTAACTGGTTTATGTTGAGCATCATTGCTTTCATTACTTCGTTTTTATCTTTATTTTTACTAATAGCAATTAGGTTATTATTAAACTTTGCAAAAGCATTTTCTAATTGGTCTGATCCAGTGCCTGCAAAAACGAGTGAACTGATCAATGAAAGAGATAAAAAAAGATTTTTCATGGATACTCCTTGTTGTGGGTTAAATTACATATAAAAGTATAAACTAAAAGTAAAATAAATAAATTGGCTCAACGAAAATTTATTTGCCAAAATTTGCTTTAAAGGTACAACCCTTCGGTTTTTTATCGGGGCGAAGGTGTAAAAAGACGGGCGCACGTAGATGCTCACCCTTGGTTAGCTCAACATATTTGATTTCAGCAACTAATTTGGGCTTTACCCAGTTAATAATGCGCATGCGCCCAGGATTAACTACGGGTGGTTTATCGGTTTCTAATTTTTCCAGCTTATTATACAGTGTTACTATATCCTTGGCATTAAAGCCGGTACCAACTTTGCCGATATAATGCAACTCTCCTTTTTTATACAAGCCCAAAGCGAGTGAAGAAACCTCTCTTTTTTTCTGTGTATAACCAACAATGACACAATCAGCTGAATCGGATAATTTAACCTTAAGCCAATCAGTCGGGCGTTTACCAGGTTTATAGGTACTATCTATTTTTTTTGCAATTACCCCTTCGAGCCCAAGTTTAGAAACAATCTTCCAAAGTTTTTTTCCATTTAAACTAAAGGGAATCAGTTCAAGTTGTTTTGATTCTTTTATGGTTTCTTCTAATATTTGTTTGCGCTCATATAAAGGCTTTTTCAAAAGTGATTTTCCATCTTTGCTCAAGATATCAAAAACAACATACACAGCTTTTAAATCGTGTTGTTTGCGCAATTGCCACAAATGAAAACTAGGTTTTCCTTTTTTATCGTATATGACAATCTCACCATCCAAGATGCAGCTTTTTGCTTTAATGCTTTTACGGAAGTTTAGCTCGGGATATTCTGTTGTTACATTATTATCATTACGAGTGAAAAACTTCATGCTTTTTGGGCTAACCTCACACAAGGCACGAATGCCGTCCAGTTTGGGCTCATAAAGATAGCCTTCTAATGCCAGATCATCCTTATCGCCAATCTTACATAGCTCTGCTTTGTATTTCATCGCCTGCCTTTTTTAGCTTGTGCAACAGGCCGTCGGCGTATTTTTGGTTTTTCTAAACTCGCACGCAAGGAGGCAAGAATTGTTTCTTCAGTTTTTTTGCCAGAGGTGCTTTCTTTTTTTGGCCTTTTTTTCTTTTCAGACGTTTTTGGTTTTACTTTCTTTCCCGTTTTTATTGCTTTTTTGAGTTTCTCAGCAAAAGTATCTTTAAACTGAGTAAGGTCAAACTTCTTCTTTGTTAATTGTTTTATAAGTTGGTTTGCAAGCTTTAATTCTGCTGGTTTTACTTTAGGCATTTTTTTAAGAGCTGCAATACTTTTAATCGGTCGTATCTCATAGGCATAGTTCATAGTGGTTAATAATAGGCCTGTTTCATACGGGGTAATGGTACAAACATATTCTTTGTCCCGCATTACAAAAGTGCCAATACCCACCTTATTACTATTTTCAAGGGCTTGTTGAAACAAAAAGTATGCATTTTCTGATTTTTTCTTGGGCGCTAAATAGTAATGACTTTTTAAATAAATAAAGTTGATCTCATCTTTATCAATAAATTCAACAACAGAAATAGTATCAGTTTTTTCCGGTTTTAATTCTTTGATTTTCTCTGGTGTTGCAATAAAGTATTTTCCACTTGGCAGCTTTAATCCTTTTATTACATTCTCCCAAGGCACTTCTTTTTTACATTTAGGGCAATAGCGCGAATAGGTTAACTGATTATGACATTTACCACACAGAACTTTAAAACCGAGTGAATGTGACTCTGTAGCTGAATACAGCCGGATAGGAATAGTTACTAAGCCAAATGATAATGATCCATCCCAAATTGCTTTCATTGTTTCTTCCTTTTTTTCTACGTGTTAGACACCAGAAAACTTACTTACTATGGTGCGAATTTGGTTTGGTAAGAATCAAGGGTTTATTTTTTCCTACTTCTCTCGTACTAAGTTTGATTCGGACGTTTCTTAAAAATTAATTTACTTTCTTCTTGCGAGTCCAAAAAAAAGAACGGTGCTATTAACACCGTTCAAAAATTATAGTAAATGTGAACTAAAGTTATGCCTGAATTGTTTCCTCTTCAGTTTTAGCTAAATTTTCACTTTCTCTAGTTATCTTTTTACCAAGTTTTTTAGTTCCTTGGGCGATTTTTTGTGTTGCATTGCCTACAAATTCACCAGTTTTTGCTAATACTGTTTTACCTGCATCAGCAACCTTAGTTGCTACTTCTTTGGTCTCTAGGACAACTTTTTTGCCAAGTTCTTTTGTATTAGCAACAACTTTTTTGCTTGTTTCTTTTACAGAACTAAGAGCTTTGTCCATTTTTTGGCCAATAGTTTCTGATTTTTTAGCTTCTGCTAGACAAGTTATACCGGTTGCTAATGCTAGTAATATGAAATAACGTTTCATAGTTCCTCCTATTTGATACGAACAATTTTGAAATGATTAAGTGAAAACGAACTAACTATGAATTAGTTAGATTCTTCTTCTTGATTAACTTCTTCAGCGGGTTCTTCAATGTAGCTTTCAGGGCGGAAGTTTTTGCTATTTTTTTCTAGGGTTTCACCACTAGTTTTGATAACCTCACCAGTTTTTTTTACAGAAACGGCAATAAATTCACCACTTTCTGCCATTTTATTTTGTATAAACTCTTTAGTGTTTTTGCTTGCATTAACAATTCCATCCGTCATCTTTTTTGGAGCTTGAATAACGCCTACAAAACCATCTTTTGTTTTAATTGCAGCGTTTTTAATACCATCTTTGGTCTTGATATACCCAGTAACAATGCCATCTTTAATATTCTTTGGGCCATTAACAAAGCCATCTTTCGTTTTTGTAGCAGCGCTCTTAATACCATCTTTGGTGTTGGTATACCCAGTTACAATGCCATCTTTCATGGTGAGGCCAGCATCTTTTGTTTTATTAATAAAGGTAAGTGTAGTAGCTGAGAAAAAATTGCCAAGATCTTTACCGGCATCTCCAATAGATTTGCCAAGATCTTGCATGGTTTCTGCAAACTCACTTTTGGCTTTAATTTCTACAGCACTAAATTTTTTGCCACAAGTTGAGCATTTAAAGGTATGTGCTTGGGTAGCGCTTATTAATAAGATTAATACGAGAGCTGAGAGCTTTTTCATGAATATCCCTATCTAAGGTAATTTTAATACTTTTTCATAATAATAGAACATTATACCATCTAATGAAAAAAGGTAAACTAGGGGGTTGTAGGCAAATTTTGCCAAATAGGAAATAATCAATTTTAGGGCAGAATACCGAGCTTGGTCAGTTGGTCTTTGAGTTGTTTTGGATCTTGAAAATGTATACCAATTATACCCAATTTTTGTGCAGCTTTTACACTTGGCAAGAAGTTATCAATAAAAACGATATGCTTGCCATCAGAATTGAATGTAGCAATATAGGTACGAAAAAATTCTAGATTTGGTTTTTTTAATAACGAATCTCCATCACCAGAGATTATTTTTACATAGTCAAAATTTGCAAAGATCTCAGGAAAAGTACTCTCTAAATGAATTAGAAAAAGTGACCCAATATTAGAAGCAACATCTACACGGTATCCTTTTTTCTTTAAATCTTTAATGATGGCAATGGTTTGTTTAATTGGTTTTTGTTGATTGAGTATATCTTTAAATAAAGGAATATATTGCATTAAATGTGGAAACCGTTTTCTTAAAAAGTGAACAAATTCGTTCCAAGATCCTTGAGTATAAAATAGAACTGCAGCATAAAACAATAATAAAGGTCTGATGAAACGAATCAAAAGCCACCATTTATCTTTTCGCTTGTTAAGGAGTGCAAATACTTTGGGCCAGTCAGATTCAAATACTACATCATGTAGATCAAACAAGATGATGGTACCTTTTGGGGTGAGAGTAAAATTAATGAGGCGTTTTTCTTCGATTTTTTTTTGGTGATTTTTTTTGTACTCAAATATAATAAAAAAAAGCAAACCAGCACAGAACATGAAAAACAATACTAATTCAATCATTTTTATCTCCTTACACATTACTGTAAATGAGTTTAGTCGGTAGGAGCAAGATTATTTTTACTTATATAAATAATAATTTCATTTGGATTAGTAACTTTCATTCCAGGCTCTGGAGATTGTGCAAAGCAGATGCCAGGTGGATGTTCTGAAAGAAGGGTATACATCTGAAGATTTAGACCCCGGTCCTTAGCCCTTTTTTTTATTTCTTTTTTTTGTTTACCAATAAAATTGGGCATAGTAAGAGATGTATTTGCTGTTGAGATGATACAGTAAATTGGCTGATTTTCTTTTATAGTTGAATTAGGTTTGGGATTTTGGGACAGAATAATCTCTTGGTTGTCCCAGTTCTCATCCTTCTGGGCAATGATTCGTAAGTTAAGATTTTGTTTGGCTAGAATAAGAGCAGCTTGCCCAACAGGCAAGCCAACAATTGCCGGTGTTTGAATTGTCTTTTGTGGTAGGAGAAAAAATAAACATGAGTAACCACATAAAAAACAGATAAAGGGAAAAAGCCAAAGGTATTTTTTAATCATGCCATTATTTTTAATTGTTGCAGAGCATTATGTAACTGTTGAGCTTGATTCTTCTTTTTATAAATATGAATACCAACCCATCCATGTTTTGCAGCAGCTTTTACGTTTTCTTTTTTATCATCAACAAAAAGTATAATCTTTTTTTTCTCAGGATTATAGTTCTTATCGTGTTGTTGGTAATAAGTAGAAAAAGGTTTAGTAACAGGTTTTTTGCCGTATCGATAGGCAACAGTTGTTCCACCAGTAAAATGATTAAAAAAGGTTGCATGCTTCTTTTTTAGATCGATATAAAACTGATCACCAATATTGGATGCAATGCGCAACGTAAAATACTTACTTAGTTGCTCGACTAGTTTTTCCATCCCGGGAGTTATATCTTGTGCACTAGCCCGTTCTTTTACATAGTTTGCCATTTGTAGATCATTATATTGTGTAAATACTTGTGCAAAGGCCTGGCCGGTAGCTTTCTGTTTTTGAAGATGAGATATTTCTTTATAAAGTTTGTAATGTTCTCCTTTGTGCAGGCCAAAAGAAAAAATACGTTTAAAAATATCACCAACAATACTCATTTTTTTCTTACCTACTGTTTTATGATATTTGTGTTTAATTTGTTTTTGTTCTGCATTATTTTTTTGAACTAAAACATCATGAATATCAAAAGCAAACTCGATATCAGGTTTACGCGCTTGTATAAGATTAGCAGAAAGATGTTTCGGAAAATAAATAGTAGTTTTTGCTGCTAACGAAAAAATTGAGCATGCAATAATAAAAGATTTGAATTTCATAAATAACCCCATTTAAAAAATATTTTACTGAATTAATCCAATTGATTGTAAATCAGTTTTCAGTTGTTGCGGATTTACAAAATGGATTGCTATAAACCCTGTTTTCTTGGCTGCAATAACATTCTCTAATTTGTCATCAACAAAGACTAAGGTACTTTTTTGATTTGTATTAAACTGTTTTTGAATATGTGTAAAATAATCTGTTTGTGGTTTTTGTATTTTATAAGGAACAGTTGCAAGTTTAGTTTCTTGGTCAAAAGTTGGATCAGTTTGTTCTTTATTAAATGAAATAACTTGTCCTCCAGTAATAGTAGGGAAGTTTTCATTCAACTCTTTTTCCTGCAAGTTGGCCAAAAATCTTTTTCCAATGTTTGATGCATAAAGTTGTTTACATTGAATTTCTTGAACTAATTTTGGCATACCAGCAATAGGTTTATATGCGTTAGCCATTTTAGCTGTTAGATCTGCAAGGCGCTGATCATAACTTTTAAACAGTTCATAATAACCCTCACCAGAGCAATCTTCTTTTTTAAGTTTTTCTTTTTCTTCCAAAAGTTCCAGTAACGGTCCTTTGTTACGGGTCAATGCATAATTGATTTTTTCATAACTATAATAGATTAGTTGAGTCGCAATAAAAGTTGCATGCTCAGCCAACGGTTTTAGAAATTCTTTTTTATCTCTTTTGACCAATGTTTTGTGGATATCCCAAAATATTTTACATTCTGTTGTATTCACTATTTCTTGAGAACAATTTTCTGGAAAATAGATGGTTTTTGGTGTTGTAATTTGATCAGCAGAAATGAGACCAAAAGAAAAAAGTATACAAAATAGAGAAGATAATAGATTTTTCATTTTTGTTCCTTAGGCATAATCACCATTAAGATCAACTACAACACTTGACTCTCGATTTAATAGATAATAAATACCTGTTATTGGAGCTAAAAACCCTGCACCAAAAAATCCTGCATCAGATTTACTCATATATCTATTTTTGGAAATATATTTAGCCTCAAGATGTAAAATAGCTTCTGGTAAATGAGATACAAGACAATAACCTAGTGTACAAATACTCAGACCTAGCAAGCAAGAACCCACTTCATTTTCGATAATTCCATCTAGTGTTTGCAATGCTCCCAATCCCATAACTCCAAGACTGGTAGAATACATAGCTCCAGCAGAAAGTAGGGCAGTTTTATGCAATAACTTTTTTTTCATCGAAGTTGGTGGATTGTCAGAAGATGGCTTTTCCGGAGCTGCAAATATGGAAAGAGACAACAAGGTGCAAAAAGCTAAACTAAACATTTTTTTTGAGATCATGATTCCTCCATAATAATATAACTCATTTAACTTTATTCTCTTCTTCTATATAGACAAGCAATAAGCCGGATTCTGTACCTGAATAAACAGGCGACAACCATCTATCTATGCGACATACCCGTATGCATAACTGGAACAAATTACCATGCATACCTACTTTGTCTTGCTCCCGGTAGGGTTTGCCCACTAATTACATTGCTGCAATCAATCGGGTGCTCTTACCACCCGTTTTCACCCTTACCATCAATAAAGATGGCGGTTATTTTCTGCGGCACTTTCCGTAGCCTTTTTAGGGGCTCCCTGGCTTGAGTATACCTTGCCAGGTACCGTATTTGTTAGGAGTCCGGACTTTCCTCTTTTTCCAGGTTTAACCCAGGGAAAAGCGATTGCCTAGCTTGCCTTTATATTTCAAAGAGAATATTAAAGTTATAATAAAGTTAACACATATATAACCCATCGTAAATAGGCCAGATGGGGCTAGGCCAAAGAAAACCCAACTAAGAAAGAACTTGGCCAGTAGGGCCATAAGCACCATTAATAGAGGCTGGAAAAAAAGAAAAGATATGCTTGGTGAAAAAAGAGAAAAAAGAATGGTTAATGGTATAAGCCAAATCAGCTCTAGGCCAAAGATGCCAAAATATAAAAATGATTCTAAGGAGAGTAATATAAGTGGGAGCCAATAGAGAGGTTCTTCAAAGAATAAAAGTTGCACACAATACCAAGATAACAAGCAAAAAAAGAGTGGCGTTCCTACAGTGAAATAGAAATTGAGGTCCAAAAAAAATAAAAAAATGGGAAAGATAAATGATAGTATCTGTTTCATATTTTTAATGTATAAAATTTTTTTCTTGTGGACAAGAAAATTGCTGCAAAGTATTCATATTGACATTTAAACATATTCGGGTAATGATGTACGCAAAATATGTATTATAAAAAGAGGAGATCTTTATGGTCAAAAATAAATTAACCGCTTTGGCGATTTGTTTAGGATTGTTTGCATGTCAAAACATGCATGCAGAAGGTGATGCTGCAGTTACTTCTGTTACAGGCGTTGTAGCAGCATTTAAAGCATCAGGTGATTTTTTTGTAAAAGAACATCTTTGGAAAACAGTTGGTGCTGTTGCTACATTAGGTGGTGCTGCATTATATAATTGGAATCTAACTGTTAAAAATAAGGTGCGTGAGTTACTTGGATTAGATCCAATAGTACGCAAAAAATGCTGCTGTTCATGCAGCTCATGCTCAAAATGTTGCCATAAATCAATGCCAACCTCAGAGCGATGCCCAAGAGTTTGCCCGAGCAAACCATAAGCATTATTTAAAAAATTTGCTATAGTAAAAAGGAGCTGTATTATCAGCTCCTTTTTTTATGAACATTAAAAACATTTTTTTTATAACCAGTATAGTAATTGTTTCTTTTGGGTGTGGTGCATTGTCTTTTCTTTTGCATTCTGCTTCCTATGATCTTGTCCAACTAGAATCGTGCACAAAAGGAACGCCTTCAATTGTCTATGATGATGATGATAATCAAATGGCAATCTTCTGCATGCAGCAACACATTTTAGTTGCACTTGCAGACCTGCCTAAGCATGTTATTTATGCTTTTGTTGCGGCAGAAGACTGGGACTTTTTTTCTCATTGTGGTGTTTCATTTAAAGGAATTATTCGTTCTTTTTTTATTAATATTGCGCATGGTAAAATCAAACAGGGTGCAAGTACCATTACTCAGCAGTTGATAAAATTACAACGGGGTGATTTACGCAAAAGATTTGTACGCAAAATAAAAGAACAGTTTTGTGCACTTATTTTAGAACGTCATTATTCTAAAGAGCAAATTTTGCAAATGTATATCAATAATGTCTATTTTGGCTCTGGATTATATGGACTTGGAGCTGCCAGTAAACGCTTTTGGGATAAAAAGCCCGATCAATTAACAATAGCACAATCAGCATTGCTTGCTGGTATTGTTCGCTCTCCAGGTAATTTTTCCCCATTATTTTTTCCATTATGTGCGGTGCAAAGGAGAAATATTATTCTCAAGCAAATGCAAAAATTAGGATGTATCACCGAGCAAGAGTTTATCAGTGCCGTGCAAGAACCTATAAAGATTGATCCAGTACATATCAAACAAACAGGTTTGCATATTAAAGAATATATTCGACGTGTTATTGAACAAAGATTTGGTGCTCAGCAACTCTATCATGGAGGTTTGCGCATTTATACAACTATTAATACCGCAATGCAACAGCAAGCAGAAAAGATATTTATTGATAAAATTATTCAACTAAAAAATGAATTTGGACCAACGCTCGATGGCGCATTGCTTTCTGTTAAGCCAAAAACAGGAGCGATAAAAATATTAATTGGGGGAACTGATTTTTGTATTTCACAATTTAATCGAGCAATGCAAGCAAGGCGGCAAATGGGTTCGATTTTTAAGCCGTTGGTATATGCAGCAGCATTGCAACAAGGCATGAGTTTTGCTGATACAGAGGTTGATGAACCTTTCTTTTTGCCTCAAGCTGATGGTAGCATATGGCAACCAAATAATTATGATAAACAGTTTCAGGGCAAAATGACCTTAGCTAGTGCTCTAACCCATTCAAATAATATCATCACGATAAAAACTTTTTTAAAAACGGGATCGCAACCGGTCATTAATTTAGCAAAAAAATGTCACATTACAAGTAATCTACACCCTTATCCATCACTATCATTAGGATGTGTTGATGGTACCCTTGAGCAAGCGGTGGGTATGTTCAATGTATTTGCAAATAATGGTGAGTATGTGCAGCCATTTATTATTAATCGAGTTACTGATTGTTTTGAGACAATATTGTATACCCATACGGTGAAAAATGAATTAGTTATGGAAGCAAAAATAGCTCATCAAGTTGCTAAAATATTAAGTTTAGGGTTTGCACGTATAAGAGAAAAATTTGGTACAAGAATATTGGCAAATCATGTAATTTCTAAAACAGGAACGGCCAATGATTGTCGAACTCATTGGTTTATGGGTGCAATCCCCCAGTTGACGACAGGCATTTATATCGGTCACGATGATAATCGGTCATTAGGAGAAGATATTTTTCCCGTAAAAACTGCTTTTCCAATCTGGTACTATTTTCATAAAAAACTCAATTTGGAATATCAAGAATTTTTTGTTGATCCAACGCTTAAATTGGTAAAAATTCATGAAAAGACTGGTAAGAAATGGCGCTTTGGAAGATCTAGAAAATCTCACATTCCAATTTTGGTCTAAAAATATTTTGCAATTATGTTAGGGACATTGGACCATGCAATTACATTTCCTTTAGAACGGTGCCAATCTTTGTCACCTCCATAAACAACATATTCATCTTCAAATGGCGTTCCTGTAAGCTTGTTCCAATAAACTAGTCCTTTAAAATAGTCATTGCTTATTGTTAAGCCTGCTTTTATTTCTACTGGGATCAAATCAGATCCTTGATCTATAATGCAATCTATTTCGTGACCATGGTTATCTCGCCAAAAATTGAGCGAAGGTCTTTTGGCATGGTTAAAATATTCTTTATAGAATTCACTGATTATAAAAGATTCTACAAGGCCTCCGCGCAGATAATGGGATGAAAATTCTTCAGGAGATTTAATTTTCAAAAGCGAACAGGCTAGCCCAGTATCATAAAAGTATAATTTCGGTGATTTAACCAATCGCTTACTGAAATTTTTAAAATGAGGCTGTAATAAAAAAATAATGTAACTCATTTCTAAAATAGATAGCCATCCACGAGCAGTTGCAAAACTAATACCACAATCATTAGCAAGGGAATTTATATTCAACAATTGTCCGGTTCTGCCAGCACATAGTCCTAAAAATTTCTGAAAAAGAGAAAGGTCGGTTATATGTTTAATGAGTCTTACATCTCTTTCTAGATAAGTCTGAATGTAGGAAGGGTACCATTCATTGGGTGACAGACCAAATGCATATAACCTAGGATACATACCATGCCAAACTGTTTTTTCTAATGAATTGGGAAGTAGGTTTGCTTCCTTTAATTCAGCAATTGATAATGGAAGCAGTGTCATAATAGCTACCCTACCAGCAAGGGATTGAGTAATTGCTTCATTTAATAATAGATTATGTGATCCTGTGATAATGAAATAACCAGGTTTATGTTCCTGGTCAATGATGGTTTGAATATAAGAAAGGAGAAAAGGAACATTTTGTACCTCGTCTAAAATAATACCATGCTCATTACCAACATCCTTTAGAAATTTACGAGGGTCATCTAAGGCTGCTTGGGCAATAGAAGGTTCCTCTAGAGAAACATATGCATAATCAGGGAAGGTTGTTCGAGCTAATGTTGTCTTACCAGATTGACGAGGCCCCATTATTGATAAGGCGGGGAATTTAGAGGCATAATGACGAAGATAGGGCTCTAAGGTTCTTTTAATTAACATAAAACACTCCAATTTGTACAATATTGCAAGTCACCTTATGATATTGTACGGTTTCTTGGTCCAAAATGCAATAGGTTTAGGCTTTTGTTTTGCTAAACAACCCTGGATATTCTTTGATCATTGCAAGAGCATTTTCTTGTTGATGGCTTGTTGTTTTTGCCATCAAAGGAAATAGGATACATTTTTTTTGAAAATGCAATGCTTCAAATAAAGCTCCAGCCCCGGCTCGACAGATAACCAAATCAGCAATAGTCCAACAGTGCTCTAGAGAAGCATAATAATCAAAAACAAATGCTTGAAAATTATTTTTTTTATACAGTTCTTCCCAATTGGTTGTATCCTGTTTACCAGTTTGGTGAATAAACTGAACCGCGCATGGATCATATTGTTTTTCTTGGATTAGTTTTTTGATGTTGTTGTTAATCTCTATTGATCCTTGCGAACCACCAAGAATAAAGATCGTTTTTTTGTCCGATTCTAAATTACATTGTTGGTAGGCTTCTGTTTTGGAAATATGTTTGGTAAAACGTATTGGATAGGTAGTTAAGTAGCATTTTTTAGGGTTAAAAAATTTCTTAGCTTCTTTAAAACAAACAAATATCGTTTGTGCTAATGGTGCCAAGATTTTGGTTGCTTTTCCTGGTTGGGCATTCAATTCATACAGTTCAATTGGAATGCGTAGCGACAGGCCAGCAATGCAAACAGGTAAGGAAATATAACCACCCATGGAGACTATTTTCTGTGGTTTGTATTTTATTAAATAAAAAAAAGAACGAATCAATGCAATGCAAAACTGAAAGCCAAAACGTGCTAATTTAATTGGATTGCTTGCAATGTTATCAAGCCAAAGAGCTATATGAATGTCTACCACTTCTTGCTCAATTGTTTTTTTATCCAGTTCTTTATGGGTGGTAAAAAACAAAATCTGTTTGTCTTGTTTATTTTCTTTTTTTGCGAGCGTCAAGCCGGGGATAATATGCCCACCAGAACGGCCTGCAACAAAACAAATGTAACTAGTTCCACGCATCAATTAACTTCTGGGCTTGTTGTTTTTGTTTGCTTGTTTGTGCAACATGCATTGCTTTTGAAATATGCTCTTTTGCCATGTCTAATTTACCAAGTTGTTTATATGTTTTGCCCAAATGTTTCAATACATGAAAATCATCAGGAATTTGGTTAATTATTCCTTCTAAAACATTTCGAGCTTGAGCAAACTCTTGCTTCTTATAATGTATGACCGCTTGTGTATCTAAAAAGTGGGGATTAGTTGGGTCGATTGCAAAAACTTGTTGAGCTAATACATTAGCTTGCTCAATCTTATTTGTTTTTGTCGCCCAATAATAGGAAAGCAAGTTCATTGCAGGTACAAATTGATTATCATACTCTATTGCCATTTTTAATGTTTTTTCCATTTTTGCAAATCTTTTTTGCTCATAATACATTGCTGCCATTTGAAAGAGAATTTTTGCTTTTATTTGTGAATCATTACTGATGCGCAAGGCTCGCTTAAGATAAATAATAGCAGGGCGCTTTTGTTCATTTTTCAAATAAAGATCGGCTAAATATAATTGTACTAATATATTACCAGATTTTTTATTTTCAATTTCTTTAAATGCAGCAATGGCTTTTGGTAGCGATAACCCTGAATCGCAAAGTAAATGAATCGTTTGGTACCAAATTTGATTATCAGGTTGTTGACAAATGCAGGTTTTTAAAACTGATATTGCTGAATCAAATTGGCCTAAAGCTGTTAATAATTGCACTTTTAATAAAATTGCTTTTTCATCTAGTTTATGCGTTATACAATTGTCTAAGGCATCTAGAGCCTTACGGTATTGTTTTTGTTCAAATAACAACATGACTTTCTCAAAACAATTTTTGTTTACCGATACATTACTTGCCTGGAACAGTGTTGTTTTTTGCTTTATAGCAAGTTGCAGAAGGTGTTTAGCAATTTTTGTATTGGTTCCACCTGTTACTTCTAAAAAGGTAGTATAGCCATTTACGGCATGATGCAATTGTCCAGCTTGTTCTTGCAATAGGGCATAGAGCAGCCAGCCTTTATCAAAAGAGGGATAGAGATCTAAGCTTTCTTTCAGAGCTGCAAGTGCTTTTTCTTGTTCTTGCAATTGCATGTGCATTTGCGCTTTTAAAAAATAAAATAAAAAATTGTTTGGTTTACGCGGGCTTTGGTTAAGTAGTGCATCAAGAACAGCAATGGCATTATGAATTTCTTTTTGGCCGATATACCATTGTGAAACTTGCATGGCTATTTCTGAATGGGTTGGGAATTCTCGGTTTAAAGTAATCAGTTTTTTATATGCTTCCTGTTTTTTGCCTATTAGTGCCAATGATTTAGCAAATATAAATTGTATGTCAGGGTCTTTTGCAAAGTGTTTTTCAAATCGCTGTGATATTGCTGCTAATTCTTGTGTTTTGCCAGTTTGCGCCAAATGGTGAATGTATCCTTTGTATGGAAACATTGAATCGGTGTTAGGAAGTAACTCTTTAAACCATTTGTCGGCTTTTTGTGATTCGTTTGAAAATGAGAAATAATTTGCCCAAAAATAGCGATGAAAACTTTGAGCAGATGGTTCTGCTTGCAGGCAGTTTATAGCAAGTATAAATAAATATAAATAACCTAAAGTATTCATTAACTCTCCTGATATATACGAGATCTAAATTCTTTTAGGACTTGCTGTAATTGTTTATCTTGGATCTTATCAAGTGCATTTTGCTCATGCTCTGTAAGAGTTATTTTTTTAGTTTTTCTCTTAATTGGTTGTACTATTTGTTTAATTTTCTTTTGTTGTGGTAGTCCTTTGGTTTTAAATCGTAGCCTTTTTATCCGGGGCCGGTCTAGCTTTTGATTAATAGATTTGAGTAGCAGGTCTGATAATAAATATAATTCTTGCAGCCAACAAGAATCTTGTACTGCAAGAATGAGCGTTTCGCCCTTGATTTTCTCAACCTGAACATGTTGTGCAAGACTACCAACAATTTCGGGCCATTGTTTGAGTAACAACATTTTCCAATCGTCATTACGATTGAAAAGAGAATCTAATAATTGTCCAACTGCTTGTGCCATTTAAAACCCCTCTTACAATACTCTACCATAAGAATAAAAAAACTGTTGAGAACTTTTTCATTTGCGATAGATACTGATAACAAATTCGATCTTTTGATAGTACGAATTCAACATTTTACTCAGGAATAAAAAATGGAAAAACAGTATGAAGCAATCTCGCACACTGCTGACTTGCAATTGCGCGTATGGGGCAAAACCCTGCAAGAGTTATTCAAAAATGCACTTATTGGCATGTCTGAATCCATGCAACCAAAGTCGCGTATGTGTGTACTAAAAGGGGAAAAGCTTGAATGCCCTGATCTGCCAGTTACCCAAAAAATTTCAGTAGATGCACCAGATATCCAGAGTTTACTAGTTGATTTTTTAAATGAAGCATTATATTTGTGTGATGCTAATAACCAACTATTTTTAGATGTGAGTTTTGATTCTTTTTCAAATACCAATGTAACTGGTGTGTTGTATGGAGTACTGCTTGATGGTATTGACCTGGAGATAAAAGCAACAACACATCATGGTTTGAAAATTGAAAAAATAAATGACCAGTATCAAGCTGATATTGTATTTGATATCTAATCTGCTCCAGTCTTGGCCAAGGCTACGCTCGGCACGTCAGGATGCTCGGAGATTTCAATTCGGGAAGTTAATATTTTTTGTAGCTTGAAAGTCGAATTCATATTCAAGTTGTAAGTTTAGAAAAGGAAAGAATTATATGGTAGAAAAAATCGTTACCTTGCAAGATATGGTAAAAATTAATGACTATCTTTGGGAGATACCACAAACGTTTCGTACCGATATGCGGGTCCCTGCACGAATTTATATGACAGAAAATATGATTGATGATATTAAGGATGATCGTTCGTTATTACAATTGGTTAACGTTGCTACACTTCCTGGTATTGCAAAGTTTGCTTTGGCTATGCCAGATGTTCATCAAGGCTACGGCTTTCCTATTGGTGGGGTTGCGGCAACTATAATAGATGAGGGTGGTGTAATTTCTCCCGGTGGTATTGGTTATGACATTAATTGCGGGATTCGTCTTCTGGCGGCCAATAGGGATGAAAAAGATATAAAACCGCAGTTAGAAAAACTAGCAACAGCACTTTTCCATGCAGTTCCATCTGGCGTGGGTAAGGGTGGAAAACTAAAATTAGATTATTCTGAATTGGATCGCGTGTTAAAAGATGGTGCTCATTATATGGTTAAACTTGGTTATGGCACTGAGCGGGATTTAGAGTTCTGTGAAGAGACGGGCAGAATGGATGCCGCCAATCCAGATTTAGTTTCAAAGCGTGCAAAGCAACGTGGTCTGGATCAGCTTGGCACTCTTGGCTCCGGCAATCATTTTTTAGAAGTCCAAGTAGTGGACCAGATTTTTGATGAAAGAGTTGCAAAAGCATTTGGCCTGCATGAAAACCAAGTTGTGGTTATGATTCATTGTGGCTCGCGAGGGCTTGGGCATCAGGTTTGTACTGATCAAGTTAAAATTATGATGAGCAAAATTATGCAATGGGGTTATGTCTTGCCAGACCGTGAACTGGTTTGTGCGCCATTTGTTTCCCAAGAGGGCCAAAATTATTATGCCGCAATGGCAGCGGCAGCTAATTTTGCTTGGGCTAATCGACATGTAATTGCTCATTGGACCCGTGAGGCATTTAAAACGGTCCTCGGCCAGGATGTAGATTTAGATCTTGTTTATGATGTTTCACACAATATTGGAAAAGTAGAAACACATTCTATAAATGGCAAAGATCTAAAAGTAGTTATGCATCGCAAGGGAGCTACTCGCTCGTTTGGGCCACATACACAAGGTATTCCAAAAGCATATGAGCAGGTGGGACAACCAGTTTTAATTCCCGGTACTATGGGAACCTCTTCATATATTTTAACTGGTGATGAGCGTGGTATGGAGCAATCATTTGGTTCTTGCTGCCATGGAGCTGGTCGTCGATTATCTCGTTCAAAAGCAAAAAAAATAGTACAAGGTCCGGAATTACGTAGGCAATTAGAAAAGCAAGGGATCGTTATTCGTTGTGATGCCGATCGTGGATTAGTAGAAGAAGCACCAATTGCTTACAAAGATGTCGATAATGTTGTTAATGTAATAACTGATGCAGGCATTGCAAAAAGGGTTGCTCGGGTTAGGCCATTGGCAGTAATAAAAGGGGGATAAGTGAAAAATTTTTTTTGGCTGTTTATTTTTTTCAGTAGCATCCATGGCATGGATCTTGGAAAAAAAAACAAAATAGAAACAAGAAAAAAGGCTCATGGAAATTCACCAGAAGATTCACCTGTGGTGGAAAAGAAAAAAGAAGAGCAAGATAGCCATGTTCGAAACCAACAGCGTAATTTATCTACTGCCTTACGTAGATTAATTCATGAATCAGGTTATGAGGCCGATACTGAAAAAGGGTCCTAAAAAAGTTGGTCAATTAATAGTATCTGTAAATTCAATGTTGTTTTTTTGCAGCCATTGTTGCCATTTTTTTGGAATTGGGTTTTTAGAGTAAAATCGATATATCATTCCCTTTTTTGTATCAATTATCTGTTTTTGCTCAAATAATTGTGTCTTGAGTTTCTTAGAATGTGATGCTAAACGCTGCCAATTAATATTTTTACACTCACAAGCACATTCTATACCATTTTCACTGGTGACCAAATCAAATCGACGAGATAATGAACCATTTGAGCTGGTAAATGGTTTTTCAAAACTAACAACGGCTTGATTGGTCTCTTTTTCTATTTTAACGGCACACTCGATTTCATACAAAAAACCTTTTGCATAGTTCTCATTTTCTATATTGCGTAATGCAACAAGTAATGTGCGGCGGAATTGAGAAATTCTTCTTTTATACATAAAAGCATCTAGCGCCTTATCTATGATGACAATATTTTCTTCTAATAGTGGGAAATTATTTCCTTTATGAAGGCCATCAACAGCAGCTTGCAAAACGTCATTGGGAATATCATCAGTTGTTTTAATTTCTTTTAAGGTATTTAATAACTTCAATTGTTTTTTATATACATGAGCATGGCCAAGTTTTGGGTTTCGAGTAATTTGTTTTGAAAGGTGAATAATTCTTTTGAAACAGCCACAAAGGCATGGGTAAATAAGAAATAACAACAGTAACAATTGTTTTTTCATTGAGGGACTCCAGTAAATATTTATACAAGTTCTAACAAAATGGGCATTTAATAAATATAATTTTGACAAAATTAATGTTTATTAAAACTATATATATTCCTCACAATTTACTTTGTAAATCACTCAGGATGATCGATTATAAAATAGATGTATGCACATTTGTGCGGAAACCCTTCAACAAGCTCAGGATGATCGGAGTAATTTTATTGCGTTAGTATGATAGGATCTATAAAAACCCGTTTCGTCCTGAGTGATTTACGAAGTAAATTGTATCGAAGGGGCCAAGTAAAAGAAACAAAAAAAAACTTTTATTAATTTTTTCAAAATTATTTATAAAAATGTAAAAAAAGATTTTTCCAAAAAATCTTAGCACTCCCTGGCATGGGAGGATATTCCAATGCATAGCGCAAGCAGGCAAGTGCGTGATTGCAAAGAGTTATTGTTTTTTCACTTTTACTTTTTTTTAGCTTACTGACCCAAAATTGCAACAGTTGATTAACCAGTTGCATGCTCTCAACTTCAGTTATCTTGCTTGCAAATAAAGTTGTTTGTAGAGCTATTGGGTCTTTTTGTTGTTCAGTAAAAAAACTATACAGCGGGTGCTGTGCAATTGGGTTTGTTTTTTCATGAATGTATTGGGCTACGCAACGAGAAACAATTGTCGGCAGCAATGCTTCTTTATGTTGTGCTAACAAAATAAAATGATAGCCTTCTGGAGGCTCTTCTAATGATTTTAATAGCTTATTCCCGCATGAGGTGCCCAAATAGTCTGCGTATTGTAAAATAAAAAAACAATGTTGATTGTCCTCAAGACCAAAAGCCATTGTTTCAAAAATAGTATTCAAGTCTTGTAACTTATACTTTTTTTCTGGTTTTAACCAAATGGCACCATGAAATTGTTTATTTAAAATTTGTATGCATGTAATACATTTCTTGCAACCTTTGGTTGGGCAAAAAAAGTCTTGCAACTCACCAATTGTTTTTGCATTCAATTGCTCCATCGAACCTATCCATAAATAAGCAGGATGCTTGCTGGCAAAAACTGGAGGTTGTTTTTTTAGAGTATGTTGTTGTTTGACCATTGCTCAATCTTTTGTATTGCTTGTTTAGTTAATTGCTCGGGTGTTTGATTACCATCTAAAATAATAACGTCTTCTCGATTTGCAAAAAGATCATTGAACCCTTGTTCTAATTTTTTCATAAAATCTGTTTCTTTTTCGAATGTGGTTAATTGTTTTCTTGCTTGCAGGCGCTTGAGTGCAACCTCAAATGGTGTTTGTACAAAAATAGTCACGTTTGGCAAAAAACCATTCATAGCCCATTCATTTACCATTTTTATAAAATTAATATCCAAACCGCGGCCATATCCTTGATAGACTATAGATGAATCACTCATGCGATCAGAAAGTACAAGCATGTTATTTTTTAGGGCCGGTATTACTATTTGTGCAAAGTGTTGAGCCCGGTCAGCAGCAAATAATAAATACTCAGCTTTAGCGCATACTGGTACATCTTGCTGTTGCACAATGGCGCGAATTTTTTTCCCGAGCTGAGTTGCACCAGGTTCTTTGGTGAGCAAAATAGGAAATTGTTTTTTTTCCAAAGCATGAGCAATGTTTTTTGCCAATGTACTTTTACCAGAACCGTCAATACCCTCAATTGCAATCAAGATGCCGCTTGTCAGTTTTTTCATGAAAATCCTATTTAGTGGTATATATGTAGTATAAACAAAATTGTTTTTTATGAAAACTAAAGGCCGATTGTGAAAATAATTCAAGAAAAAGAAGCATTCTTTCCCCCCAAACCTTTGCCAGAAAAAGAATTTTATGAACTTGCGCTCAAGCATATAAAAAAAGATGGTACGTTTATGAGTTTGAGCGAGGTATTACAAGCTGCTGCAATGCGTAATCCTGACTGGGTAGCTCTTTTGTATAAAGATCAAAAAGTTACGTATAAACAGCTCTATGGTTGGGCAGTGCGTTTGAGTAATCTACTTAAGCACAAAGGCGTTAAGCCAGGCGATAGAGTGTTGCTATGGTTCGAAAATTCGATTGAGTTTTTTGTTGCTATCAATGCGATAGTTCAGATTGGTGCTGTTGCCACGCCGTTAAATGTTTTTTTAAAACAAAATGAAATGAAAGCAATCATTCAAGATGCACAACCAGCATTACTCATCATTTCAAAAAAATTGGCACAAACACTGTATGATAATGATATTGGCATTACACTTCCTGAGATCATAACAGAAGATGATTTTGACTTATCTGAAGTCAACGAAATACCAGATTTTGACATCACCTCTATCGACCCTGAAAAGATGGCATTACTTTTATACACCTCAGGGACCACCGGCCTGCCAAAAGGGGTAATGCTTTCTTCCAAAAATATGTTAAGTAATATTGCACAAGGTATTTCTCGACTAGGGCTTACTTCCAAAGAACGAATTTTCGGAGCACTGCCATTATTTCATAGTTTCTCTCAATTAACCTGCGTGTGGGGAGCTTTGCTTGTTAACTGCTCGGTAATAATTATTCCAAAAATTGAGCGCCGTTCATTGCTTGAAGGGCTCAAGAAAAAACCAACTATTTTTTTGGGTGTGCCAGCATTGTATGGGTTGATGTGCCTATTAAAAACGGCAGATTTCCAAAAGGTAAAAAATTTTGTTTCTGGGGGTGACGCTTTGCCAGATAAGATACGTGCCGGTTTTGGCTTGTTGTATGGTCGGAAAATATGCAATGGTTATGGTCTTACCGAAACCTCTCCCTTAATTGCCGTTAACTTTGATGATGAGTTGCAACCAACCAATACCGTTGGGCGTCCAGTATTGGGTATGCAGGTACAAATCAGAGATGAGCAAGGGCGAGTTTTATCTCATGGTAATATTGGTGAGTTATGGGTAAAAGGTGATAATGTCATGCTTGGTTATTATAACGCGCCAGAAGCAACTAATGCTATTCTAAAGAATGGTTGGCTTGATACTGGTGATCTTGCCTATATCGACCAAAAAGGACGCATTGTTATAGCTGGTAGAATGAAAGATTTGATTATTCATAAAGGGTTAAATATTTATCCGCAAGAGATCGAAAATATTATTTTAACCCATTCTAATGTTATTTTTTGTGGTGTTATTGGGGTAGGAGAAGATGCAGCTGGCCAGATTCCAATTGCATATGTTCAGCTCCGCGAGCCACAAGAGGACATCCAAAAGCAATTATTGGCCTTATGTAAAAAGGATTTAGCTTCATATAAAATACCACGAAAATTTATCTGCTCTACAAAAGCATTGCCAATTACCGCAACGGGAAAGGTAAATAAAAAAGCCCTTCGTGTAGACTATGCCAAATAAAAAAGTACGTTTATTACATATTATTTCTAGCTTGCAAATTGGTGGCGCAGAAATAGTTTTTCGTGATCTTTTGCATCAGTTGGGCACAAAAGAGTTTGATCATCAGGTACTTTATTTCCATGATGGTCCGTTGGTTGCAAAGATACAGTCTCTTAGTATTGCCACTTATCAGATCAAGGGATTATTCTTTAGGTATGATCCGGTTTTTTTGTGGCGTTTTGCAAAACACATTTGGCAATTTGCACCAGATTGTATCGATTCTCATTTATGGGCCGCAAATGTATTGGCGACCAGTATTGGTTGGCTTCTGCATATTCCTGTGGTGTGTGTGTTGCATTTAGCCGCATCAGATGAGAAAAAAAGTAAAAAGAATAGTCTTCGTTCATTTATTGAGCGATGGACAACCATTAAGGCTCCTGGTTTGGTTGCTGTTTCAAAAGGGGTTAAACAGGAATATGTTAATCAATTTGGCCCATCCCTTGAGCGGATTAAGGTTATTCCAAATGGTATAAACCAAGATTATGTTTTTGAGCAATCAAAAAAAGATACAAAATTTGTAAAGAAACAAGATCAATTTATTATCGGCTCTGTTGGCAGATTTATCCCACGCAAAAATTATATCTTGCTTATCCAATCTTTTGCTCAGTTGAGCAGAACCATTTCCGGAGCTCGTTTGCTTATCGTTGGATTTGGCCCAGAGCAAGCAAAGCTAGAGGCATTGATACAAGAGCTTCACCTGAGTAACAAGGTAACTCTCATTATCGGTAAACCTGCCTGCAGCTATTACCCTTTTTTTGATCTGTTTGTTCAA
Source organism: Candidatus Babelota bacterium (assembly GCA_029262615.1). Taxonomy (GTDB): domain Bacteria; phylum Babelota; class Babeliae; order Babelales; family Vermiphilaceae; genus JAJCZD01. The sequence goes on along the minus strand of JAJCZD010000003.1, from coordinate 16,774 downwards.
CCTTCACTCTCAGAAGGCCTTTCAATAGCATTGCTTGAGGCAATGAGTTTCGGTATTTGCCCGATTGTAACTGGTAGGGATCATTCGGTTATTGCTCACCAATATAATGGATTGATTATTAAACCAACCCTTAAAGCACTGATAGATTCGATTTCGTGCATGTATTATGACAGGCCATTGATAAAGAGACTGGGCAATCAGGCAAAAAAAACGGTGAATGAATCCTATACCATCAAAAAAATGGCTACACAATACGTAATTATTTTCAAAACTCTAAAAATTAATTCCCTTTAATCTATTTTTAAAGAACAAAAATGCCTTATAATCCTCTCTGAAAGATGTTTACCAAAGTTTGATTTTTTTTCAAACATCGGTTACATTAATTTACATAAAATTAGCTTTTAATTAGATAACCTCCATTTCCCCTATCCGTGACGTTCTGTCTGGATGGGGGTACTTTTTTTAGTACCCCTTTGCCAAAATATTACAATCAGTTAAAAAATAAATAATATAAAACCCTTTTATTTAAGCCTTTGTAAAATTAACTGTTGCAATTTATTTTCATTTTGAAATATAATCATAGTGAGAAAAGTAATAAATTTCAAAAAGTTGTTTGGGTGTAGAGTGGAGAGACAAAAAGGCTTTTTTTTCTTACTTGCTTTATTATTTTTATCAACCAAAAGTTTTATTTATCAGGTTGATATTGTACTGCTTAAATGGGACCCAATACCAGAAAATTGTTCTTATTTTATTGGGTGTAGTGATTTTCATGATAAATTTCATGAAGCTAATGCCCCCCAGCGGCAATTTATTAGTAGATTGCTTGCTGGTTGCGATAAAGCCCGGACAAAAGTGTTGGTAGAGGACTTGGCATCAGCGAACCATAATGGCAAAAGTGCACGTATCAATTTTAGTCGTCGCGCAAAACCGGGTATTCTTGCTGGTTTTACTAATGAGTGTAAGCAGTTAGGCGTATCAACGACTAATTTGGAGTACCGTTATGATAGAGTATTGTCGGTGGCGGGACTTTTAAAAAATACGACCGTGAATCCCTATTCATACAAACCAGCCTGTACTATTTGTGTAGGTCAGGTGAAAAAGGAGCTTGATGATACTATTGATCAGATAAAGCAATATAAGGATGGCCCACAATTAGAAAAGTTGTATCAAAAGGGGATTGCTTCTGCACTCAAGCAATCAAAAGATTTTAATTTGGGCTATGATCATAAGTTGAATATTGCTTCTTATCTGACCGAACATACTAAAAGTTCATTACGTAGTGCATTTATTAAGCGATTACTTACTTTTGATAGTGTATTGCTCGATTTCAAATTTATCCATGAAACACTCAAAAGCAAAGAACCGGTTGTTGTAGCACTCGCAGGTGGAACTCATATTCAAAGAGCAATTAGTATATTGCAAAAAATGGGCTACAAGTCTCATAAATCTACCACCTTAACTTACGAGGATGAACCAGATAGTAGTGTTGCCTATTCTAAGGTTATGATTCCCTGGAAGGAACGTCGTCCTGCAGCAACGGATTTACGATTACTAATGCAGTATATAAAATAAAAGCCCGCAAAATGCGAGCTTAGAATTTATTATTCAGTTGGATTAGTAGTATTTGTATTGCCAAAGAATCGTGAGCGTAATTGTTCCATCCAACCAGTTGGTATTCTATTGAGCAATTCGCGAAGTAATGAATTGTTTTCTTGAACAATGCCACTTAATGCCTCTAAGCTATCAGCTTGAGTTTGAGCTCTTTCTTCCAAGCGAGATAGTCTTTGGAGCATTTCTTGTTGTCTTTGTGTAGACGCTTCATTTCGTTCTCTTGATTCAGACCGAAATTCATCAAGCTTAGCTTTTATTGTTGTAAATTGCTGTTCCACGTATGTACGCAAACTTTGTATCAACCTATTGTTTTCAATAATTTTTTTGCCATTTGCTGCTATCGCCGCTCTATTTCTCCAGCCATACCATGCAGCAGAACTTGCAGCTATACCAGCAGCAATACCAACACCTTCCTTTGAAAGTAATGATGGTGCAATTGCTTTGGCTGCTTGCCACCCAGAAGAGGCTGCTTGTGCAATCAATGATGGACCTTGTTCAACTTGTGTAGCTGCGCGAGTTGTAATTTGCTCAATTGCTTGTTGGGTTATTTGCGGTGCTGCTTCTTGAGTAGATCTACCAACCATATATCCCACAGATCCGATTGAGGTAATAACACTAGTAATTACCCAGGGAAGCAATCTACTTTCTGGCCCAGCTATAACTGAGTTACTTACAAAAAATGATAATACGAGAAAAGTAGGAATAATCCTTTTGATAACCATATAAACCTCCATTTGGTGTTTTTTATAACACTTAGTTATCTCTAGTATTATATGCAAAAATAGTATTGTCAAAAGGTAAGTAAATGATATAATTACAAATAGAAATGATGCAACTAATTAGAATGTGCATGCTCTGGCGAGCTAAGTATGACAAGGGCGGCCATAGAAAAGACTGTTCCTGCTCCGATAACAAATCCTCCAGCAAGTCCACCACAGCAGCCAAATAAACAACCTTCCTTAAACGGGGTAGAAGTAACATAGTTTTTTAAATTTTCAGAAGGTGTGGTTTGGTTACGATTTGGCATTTGCAGACCTGCAGGTGGTTGAATAGAGCCATAGTCAGGTTGACTCGCTGGGTCCATAGCTATTAATGGTACTGATAAGCATAAAATAAAGAGTACTTTTTTCATAATTATTTCCTCGAAATTGCGTCCTAAGTGTAATGTAAAAATAAAATTGTGCAAAGTCTTAAACTGTTGAATTTTTCATATCCATTCTTTGCATATGTTCTTCAACAACAACCTTATTACAAGATTGGAATAGACATCCATAACATTTATATTTTATTTTTTTTTTAATTTTCGGACTTACAGATGGATGAGCACTACTTATATGACGAGTTAATCCTCTTACAGTAAAATTTCGATTGCAGTGTGGGCATGGGGTTCGTACTTTTTCTGTTTGTAATGGTTTTGTTTTTACCTCTGCAATTTTGGTTAATTCCACTTTTTCAACAGGATTAAAGCTAAGTAATAAAACTGCTAATTCTTCTACAGGAATCACATCATTTGCTTCTTGATCCATTGGAAATGTGGTAGAGGCAATAAGAATTAATGTTAAAGGAATGATTTTTAAAATAGCCATAGTTTCCTTAAGTTATAGCTTTTATTTTATACTAATAAAGGCTTTCCAGCAAAAAAAGAGAAAAAATAATTTTTTATTGCATTGTTTTACATTGTAAATTAGGTGAACTCATTATGTGGCAAGAAGTTATGTATTTAAAAATAAAATTGCGCAAAAAAAAAGGAGCCACGTTTTGTGGCTCCTTAAAAGATAGATATTTATTAAAGTACAAAGGTGGGATCTTCATCAGTTGCAACTTCATCATCAGTTGCAACTTCATCTTCTTGTTGTACCGGAACTAGATGAGAAGATTTAATGTGTTTAGTGTATTCTCCTTTGCTTAGGAAGAATAAGTCACACTCACATTTTAAAGTAATATGCGATTCGATCATATGATTATACATTTTAGTTGCGTCTCTTTCTTGTTGTCCGCAAAGATTACAGGTTAAATGTTTGCTGTATTTATTTACCATATGTCTACCTAAAGATCTTAAAGCAAGTTCGCCATAATATGTTTTTTTGCACTTTGGGCAAGAAATACTAGTATTAACTTTATTCTTTTTGCGTATTGGATTTTGTATTGCTAGAGCCTGCTTTCTGTGTTGATCTAATCGGTTTTCCTTCTCTTGGTCTTTGGTTCTTTTTGCGTCAGCTATCGATGCTAAATCATCCAAGGAAGGAGATGTTTTAGGTAGTGAGTACTCATTGGTTAAACCCAGTTCTTGCTTACCTTCCTCAACTCGAGCGTTTAACGCTTGTAATTGAGATGCTAGTTTTTCTCTCTGTTTGTACAACTCTAATTGGTTTGCAATCGCTACAAGGCGAGCTTGGGCTTTTTGTTGTTCTTGCTCAAGTATCACTTTGTAATTTTGTTTTTGATCTATTTGTGGTGCATCCATGGCAGAAGCAGAAAATCCTACCAATGCAAGGGCCAATAGAGTTATTTTTGAGATATTCATAGATATAACCTCCTAAATTAATGTTATCTATAGCTTTTAATTTATATTAGAAAATATATTTGTCAAGTCTTAAAATCTAGCAGGGATGGTAATTGGACCTTTGGCGTTGTCCTGAAGTAATTACCATCTAAAAATCCTTCAGCAAATCCTAGACCAAAAGAAACTAAGGCTCCCGCTGTTGCGATGTCTGAAATAGTGCTAGTTGTTTGCTGTGAATGCGAGTATCTTGCCAAATAGATATGGGGTAAAAATGATAACAAATAGATTGGGGTGCTTATAAGCTGGTCAGAATAACTACCATGCAATATAGAAGAAATCAAATTTCCACAAGATAAGCCAAAAATACCACTTCCTAAAGCAATCGGAGTTAAAACTTTTGCATGAGTTTTTATTTTTTGAAATATACTTAATTGAGCTCCTGGGGGTGCCATTGGTATTGCTGGAACCGGAGCAACTACAGCTGGAGGTGCTTGAGGGGGAGCGGCAACTGGAGGGGTCCTTACCTGCACGGCAGTGCCAATAAGCCCAGAAATGTTAGATGTTGGTCTATGCCATCTTTCACCAGAGATTTTTCTTATTTCTTTTTGTGTAAATTTGCTACTAGATGTTTCATCTCCAAACCATGCAGACATCATTATCTTTTTATTTTTCTCAAATTGTTCTTGCTTTTTTGCTTCTTTGGTTATCGGTTCTAACAGTGAAATAATATCTTTATGGCCTTTGTCTCTTGCATAATCAAGTGCCGTCTTATTGCCTTTTTTTAGATATTTGGTTATCGGGCTTGCACCAGCTTTAAGCAACAATCTTACGCAATCAAGATGACCATATTTGGCAGCATACATGAGAGGCGGTTTAGAAATTTTGGCTGATGGATTTGGATTTGCTTCATAATCTAATAAGTGCTCCATTGCTTCGTAATTTCCCTTGTAAGCACAAGCATGTAAAGGTGAAATCTCATTATAAAATTTTACATGTGGGTTGGCACCATTTTGCAACAATAATTTTACTAATTGAGCTTGTCTTTGGGTGAATGTTACTTCATCAGGTAAATTAAGATGAAAATCCTCTTCATGTTCGGTATTTTCTGCGATATCTTCAAATTCTTTTATTGCTTCGCTAATCACAGTCGCGTCACTCAGGATAGCATACCCTAAAGGATACATTCTGCATTTGGAATTGTTTTCTGAATCGTCATCTATTTTTGAGTGAGATATATTTACTTTAGCACCATATTGAATTAATAGCTCAGCGGCTTCCACCTGCCCTAATGCAACTGCAAGCATGAGAGCAGTCATTCCATCTTTGTCTTTCAAATTTGGATCGGCCCCATTATCCAAAAGAAGCTTGATAAGTTCACTATCTCCAAAAGGTACTGCCTCCATTAATGCTGTTAGACCTTTTTTTGATTGATAATTTACATCCGCTTTGGCAATTTGATTAACAAGCTTTGTTTTATACTTGTCTATTTTTTGTTGTGGATCCTCATCGATTAGTTCATATAGATTGGAAAAATCGTTAAGTATATTCGTACCTATGTGTTTATAGTAGATTTTTTTAAGTTTTTTCCCCCCTTTTTTCCAAGATTTATATACATGTTTAAAAGGAATTGAACCATTTAGAGGGCCTTCACTAAAATTTATTTCCCGAGGATATCCATATTTTGCAGATACAATCATTTCGTGCTTGCCATACCGAGTTTTCAGATCTTCAATTATTGTTATTGGATTACCACTTATAAGATTATTCCAAGCTCTGCATACAAAACGTGCATTTTGAATCTCGGCAATACTCTCATCAAGCGAATCACCCAAAAGATTGAATATGTAAAGTTGTAATTCAGCTGGTAACCTTTGAAATGATAATTTTGTTTTCTCATTTACTTTTTCTATTAATGGAGTATCCATAGTAAAAGTAAATGAAGCACAGAAAAGAAAAGCTAAAAATATTTTTTTCATTTAAACCTCCAAGCTAGTTAGATTATACTGTTTATTTTACATTTGCAAATAAATTAGTCAAGTTTTATGGCATAGAATGGCTGGATAGCGCAACAAAAATGCTCTAATATAAAGGAAAACAGTAATTTTGAGTTCAAATAGAAATAATTGGGTTTATTTACTCTCTGCTTGCCAGATTCAGAGTCCCTCAAGCAAATAAACGGTTGTAAAGACTAACCCAGAGGTTGCAGTGGTTAGTAAGGTTCCAAAACAGCACCCATCGTACCAACCACAATCATATCCAAAATCATAGATCTCTTTGTTATGTATTTGTTCTTCTTTTGTTCTGGTGGAGGTAAATTGTTTTTTCTTCTTAGTCGGTTGAATTTTTATGTTTTCTGGTGGGTTTGTTTGCGTTCTATTTTTTCTTTGTGCCAATGTATTCATGGCAGTAATTGGCGCACAAGCAATGACAAACAAGAGAGAATATTTTTTATTCATAGAATTCCTTAGTTAAATAAGCTCTTCCAGAATCTCCAAAGATCATGACACCAAGCATATTCACAGGTTTGTGTTTTTGCAAATAATCTTGTGCTGCCCAGGCTACCGCACCACTACTTGGGCCAGCAAGAATACCATGTTTACAAGCCAATATTTTGAGCATGCCAATAGCATTCTCGTCAGAAACAGTTGCGATTTCATCGATTACTGTTTCATCAAATACTGGTGTTTCAAAATCAAGACCCATTCCTTCAACTTTATATGGTTTCGGGCAACCACCAGTTGCATGCCAAGAGTTTATTGAGTCTACGGCAATAATTTGTATGGTTTGGTTTTGTTCTTTTAAAAATCTGCCAACGCCAGAAACGGTGCCACCAGTGCCAGCACCAGCAAAAAAGTGTGTAATCTTGCCATTAGTTTGTTTATAAATCTCCGGTCCTAAAAATGAATAATGCCCTTGTGAGTTATTAACGTTGTAATATTGATTTGGCATAAATGCGTTTGGTGTTTGAGAGAAAATTTTTTGAGCTTGTGAGTGATAACTATCTGGATGATCTAAAAAGGCCGTTGCTGGGCACACTACCACTTGTGCACCATATGCTTTGATGGCATTAACTTTTTCTGCACTGCTTTTTTCTGAGACCGTAATAATTACATTATAACCTTTGAGCGCACCAATCATTGCAATTGCAATACCATGGTTACCGGAGGAGGCATCAATTAAGGTACCACCCGGTTTTAGCTTTCCGTCTTTTTCTGCTTGTTCAATCATAAATAGGGCGGTGCGATCTTTGACGCTGCCACCAGGATTTAAATATTCTAGTTTTGCAAATAAGTTACCAGGTAATCCTGAATTAACCTTAACTAGAGGCGTATTACCAATAACTTCGAGCACACTCTGATGCATTTTATTCCAAATTAAGTATCTTTAATGACTTATTGATAAGGCTAATAAACAGATTACAAAATTACTAGCGAAAGTTATTATGTTTTCTCTTTTGCGGCCGAGTTCTTTGCTTTTTTTTCTTATCCTGTGTTACTTTTTCTTTCGTTTGGTATTGTTCTTGATAATTATATTCTCTTGAACGTGCCCTCCTTCGCCTAATCCGGTCAATCTGAGCTCGTTGGATTGCCTGATGCATTGATGATGAACCAGATCTTCCTATTACTCGAGCCTGGGTAGCCATTAGGCACAACATCCCTAAAATTAAATACTTTTTCATACTTTTCTCCTCTTATTTCACAGTATATCATATTTTCTATTTGAAAATAAATAAAATAAGTGTAATTCTTGTTGAAAATGGCATATTGAGTAAGTAAGCGGGCCCTCTTAAAAAGAAGGAAATCATGAAAAAAACAAGATACGGAGTATTACTCCTATTTGTTATGACTGGTGTGGCAATGGATTTGGAAGGATTGTTTGGCCAATTATTGTCGGTTGATTTTGGAGCAAATTCCTCTGCTGAATCACAACCGGGTATCTTGGACAAGAAGTCTGTTATTTCTTGTTGTATGTGTTTAGTCAACTGTACTAATAATGAAGAACTGCAAAATCATTTTTGGGCAGAGCATATTGAACAACCAGTTACAAAATGTCCAGAATGTAATCAACAGCTTGTCTGGTCATTTGCAATCACAGAACATGAAAAAAGTGTTCACCCAGATCTTGGAAAATTCCAAATGAAAATTAAACCAAGAAACAATTAATATAGATAATATAATGTTATCAATACCATGCACATCAAATAAAAGGGCCAAAAAAGCACTTGGACTATAAAACCATCCTTGAGCCATCCAGAGGTAAAATAGTTCTTTAAATCAAAAAGACAGGTTATTAGTACCAGTAGTATGATTGCATAAATCAAAAAATAAAAAGCTTCAAAGTATACAAGCTCATTGGTTGGTATTGTATTGCGGAATCTCATTTGAGCAAGAATCGTGCTAAAAAATGCAGTAGAAGCAGAACCGATAGTCCAACTGATTTTTAATGAGCGATGATTAAGTAATATAATAAATAAGATGAACAAAATAACTAATATAGTAAGCATATCTATCATGATTGCATTTATGAGTTTACGTTTTGCCGTTATGTTAAAATAAAGATCAGGAGAATCAGATTTTTCAGTTTCTTTATAAATACCAAACGGGCCATACCGATACATGCCAAAAGTAGTGTTATAAAATTCTTTGCGTAGGCCAAAAAAAGTACCAGTTAGTTTCCAACCTGGCATAAAAACTGTCTTTGAAATACCAGGCAGTGAATTTGGATTTATTACTTTGTATGAGTCTAGATCCGGAACTAAGATAATATTTTTTTCAAAATCTTTATGCCAAAATTGAATTTCCAGATCTTTAAAATCAAATGGATATTTTTTATAACTGATATCTTGATTGAGCTTTGCTCGCACCAACCACTGAATTGTTTCTGTTTTATGTTCTTTGGTACGAGAAATCTCTACAATATCAGGTTTTCCTGCTGCTTGCGGTAATAGAAAGCCACGCGATACATCATCATGAATACCATCAAAATAGCGTTGCCAAACAAGCCCGACAAACTCAATCTGCTCTTTGCCAACGAAGTTAATATCATTTACCAAAATGCCGGTTGGGACAAATTTGCCTTTTTTGTAGCGGTATTGTAAAAACCAATGCAACTGATCAATCTCATTTTCTGGAACGGGTGTCGCATTGTGTTCATAACCACTCAGTTGGCTATAAAGGTATGCTTTGGTTTTTATTGGTTCTAGTGTTTCTTTGTAATCAGGAAATAAATTAGTTACCAGCCACAATGAAATAAGAGTAAGTAACAAAACTAACGTTGCTGTAATTGAACTGAACCATATCATTTTATTTTTTTGAAGATAAATAAGCGCAGGAATTAAGCAAGCAGTAAGAGCTCCCAGCAAAAGAAGGATAATGATACAAAACAATTTTTGGCGTAAACTATCCTTATCGATCGGTAGTTCCTGTTTATCAAAAACACCAACTAAAGACCACGGTGTATTGGTGATCGGTTGTTTAAATAACCAAGAGGGTGAACCAGTAATTTCATTTTTGTACTCAATAGATGCTGAAAAATCTTTTATATTCTTTTTTTCTTTTACGAGAGAACTTTTTGGATGGGATAAAATAGTGCCATTTTCATTAACAATGAACCAATATCCTTCTGCACCTAAATAGGTAGTTGCCAGTACGTGCTTAATATGTGAGAGGGATTGGGTTGCAAATGCGGTACCGATTGGTTCTTTGCCCTGCGCATATACTGGAGCAGTATATACAATAATAAGCTCACCGGTTATCGGATCTTTTTTTGGCTCTAGAAATGTTGTCTGTTCTGTTTTAATTTCTTTAATAAAATTTTGTGGTAATTCCACAAATTGTTGCTGATCTTCTTTTTCTACATAATACAGGTTTATGGTATTAGTAACCACCCCAACACCAGCAACCTCAACTGGTTTTTTCTCCAACTCTTTTTTGATTTGTTCGGTAGTTGGCTGGGTTGAGGTAAACTTTGCCAGGTTAGTAACTAATGGCTCTAACGTATCAATAAAGTAAGAAACCTTTTGGGCTGTCTGCTTTGTTTTTTCTTGAGCGTTTTTGAATTCGGTTTGAATGAGTGATTTTTTATAAGTAGTAAATTGTAAGGTTTTTATAAGTGCAAAACTGATTAGTATTGCACTTATAAAAGCTAATACATAAATAAGTATTTTTTTCATAAAATCCCTTTTTTGCTTTTCATATTTTATTTATTCTTTATTATATTCACCTTACTTTTACTTGGTATACATTTATTTTCAATTCAAAATCATTTTAGTTTTTCATTAGGGGTAGCTTGCCCCACCCCTAACAACCCGGGCACTTGAAGGCTTCGCCTTAAGAATCCTTCTTCGAATGAAAGTCATGCACACGTCACTTGGAAAGCGACTTCGGCATTCCTCATGCTACCGGAATTCCATTAAACTTCGTTTCGATCCAATAGCGGTAGGTAGTGATACCGTCTTTCGACAGGCTCAGGATGAGTGGAGAGTTTGTGGCGCGTTGCCTGCTAAAGGCAAAAAAAGAAATCTTTTCTATATGAAAACATAGCATTGTATAGCTTGCCAAATAGAGTAATTTTTACTAATATAAAATAATAAATAGTAAATATTATTGGAGGTTATCCCTGTGAAAAAGCTTATTTTACTCTGTATTTTCTTTATTGGTCATCATTTAATAGCTATGGATGCACCAGAGGTAATCAAAACACTGGCAGTCAAAAGAGCTGGCATTCAAAAAACAAGCCAAATTAGTAGTGTTAATGGCGCAGTACAGAAATTACAAAAATTTGTATCTAATTTTTCTTTAGTTCGCTCAAACCAACCTGATAATGCAACGAGTATTACTTTTGATGAGGTTAATGAATTTGAGCTGAATGGAATATCAGGAATGATGCCATTATCACAGCTCCCTCTGGTTAACCATGCAATTTGGCACAAAATACTTGAAATTCCATATGTGTGTAAACTGGTCAATTATGTTGCAGAAAATCTTACCAATGAATCCCAGATAACTGAATTACCGGTTTTTTTACAATCTTACATTAGAAATGAGATTGAAAAGCCGTTTGGTTGGCAATTATGCTCTAAAAAAACATTACCAGGTCGTCTGTTAGGATGGACTTGTAATAATAAATTAAATGTGCTGGATCGGGGAAAGATGAGGGTTATTGATATTGCTACTCAGATCTGTGATTATGAATTTTCCCTACCGGCAGCCTTATTTATGTTCCAATCTCATATAAGCCCGAATGGCAAAAAAGAGATTGGTTACGGCAAAGATGGTTTACGATGTATTGATTTTGAAACTGGACAAGAAAAACCGGTAACTATTTTATGTAATCCAGTTTTTGCTTGGAGTCCTGATAGTAACCTGATAGCAGATTTTGAAGGTTCTTCTTTACATATATTTGATCTTGAAAAAGAACAATATATTAAAACAATCACACTAAAAAAAATTATTAAAGCGGTAGAATGGGCTCCAGATGGCAAGTCCTTAGCAATAGGCTTTTCTGATGATAATATTCATATCATAGATCTTGAAGGAAAGGAGCTAAAAAAAGAATCTCTACCTCCTGCTTTACAATCATTTAACATTACTTCATTACATTGGAATGATAAAAGGTTTCTTAAAGTACGCCTTGTTAAGGTTGGATATGTTGCAGCTATAAGTTGTGATAAATTATTTGACCTTGAAAAAGACATATGGGTTGGGTCTTCTTTTGAAAGTATAGCAGTTAGTCCAAATGGTAATCACAGAATTGCATCGACTCCTGAGTTTTTTACTATCACAAATAATCTAACAGATAAGATAAATAATAAAATTTTTACTCGCAATTCATGTTTTCACGGTGTGCAATGGTCACCTAACAGTAGCAATATTGCAATTGTTTTATGCGAAGAAAATAATCCAAATAAAATCGAATTACTGAATTTGCAAGGTGAGGTTATTAAATCTTTTATCTCAGAAAAGAAAATTACTGATATACAGTGGAGCCGGGATAGTAAACACCTTGCGGTTAGCTTCAGGGATGCTGGTATTAAAATCTTTACTCGAGCATCATTTAGAGAAATTTTAGAAAAAAGAAAAAACAATTAAATGGATAAGAATATGAAAAATATAAAAAAACTTATGTTACTCTGTATCCCTTTTATATTTCTGCATAGCACAATTTCAGCCATGAGACCTAATTATGCTCCTAAGCAAGATACAACTTGGGAAAAATTGGCCTACAACAGTTCATTATTTGCTTATGGTGCTTTGACAACTGCAGCAGCAGGGGTAGGAGCTTTGGTCGCAGATAAATACTTGAATGGTAGAATTCCAGCATCAAAGGTGTTTAGTTCTATGCTTGCAGTACCATCATTATTGGTTGGTTTTTTGGGCTCAGCGTGTCCTACTTTATTCATTGCAAAAATAGCAAAAGACTCTGCACAGAAAGAAGGTGTGACCTTAGATAATCCCAAAATGATGCTTGTCGGTGCAGCAGCAGGAGCTGTGGTTTCTGGTTTATGTTTTTATAAATTGTTCCAAAATAAATAGAGGTTAATTATGATTAAGAAAATTACAAGTTTATTATTGTGTGGATTAATTAGTTTTTCATTAGTTGGGATGGCACCAGCACCAGTTATTCATTGTGATAGTGATGGTAAACCCATTCAACCATCAAAAAGAGAAAAAGTTGTAACTCATGTAAAAATTATTGCACCAGTTGCCTTTCTTTGTGGTTTGGGGGCTGCCGTAAATTCTTTTGGTCTAGTTAAGCTGGTTGATAGTGCAAATAAAGATTCTCTTGGAAGAATGATTAGTATTGGGGCAGCTACAATATTATTAAATGGCTGTATAAAGGGCGCATTAGAAATAGCGACTTTATATGCTACTAATCAAAATACAATTGCATCACAAAAAAATATTAATATTAAGCACTGGTTAAAACCAACTATAGGGTTACCATTTGTGGCAATGGGATTAGTAACTGGCGCATATTGTGGCATTAGATGGAATAAATAGAGGTTAAAAATGTTTAAAAAAATAGCAAGTTTCTTATTGTGTGGATTGATCAGTTTTTCTTTGATTGGAATGCAAGTTGATCCTACTACGGGTCAACCGATTCAACCATCTAAGTTAGAAAAGTTAAAAGCTCATGTAAAAGTTATTGCTCCAGTTTGTCTTAGTAGGGGAGCTCTTGGATTTCTTGCAGGAAGGGCGGTAACTGGTGGATTGGGTTCATTGCTAAGAATATACCATCATCCCTTGCATTCTTTTAAACCAGAGTTAAAATCTATGGCTGGATTGGCAGTTATGTCTTTAGGTGTATATTCCGTTGGTATTCTGCATAGAAATTATTCACTAAATCAGCGTAATATTGCAATGCAGAGAAACATTACAATAAATACCTCCATCGAGCAATGTGCTTTGAGCGGAAGTGCTATTTGGAGTTTTTTGTTTGGTATGCGCGAAGGTATGCAATAGAAAGATATAATGGATATTAATACAGTTGTCTGTGTTGTTGTACCATCACTTTTCTTGAAAAGTCAGGTATGATTTCATTTTTAAGAAATGATTTATTTTCTTCAAGCAAATTCAAAATTACATTTGCCATTTCTTGCCAATTTCCTGGTTTAATTAAAAAACCATTTTTACCGTGCTGAATCACATCAGAAATACCACCAACATCATAACTGATAACTGGTAAACCAAGCATACATGCTTCTACAATCGAACATGGAAGGCCTTCCCACAAAGATGTCAGGACAAAGGCGTGCCAACTACTCATAATTGGTGCAACATTTTCTTGCCAACCATGCAATACTATTTTTTCTTGTAAATTTTTTTCTTTAATCCATTTTTCAATTGTATTGCGTTGCAGTCCATCACCAATGATTTCTAATCGAGAATCACTATTTTTTTTATGAACCATTTCAAATGCTTGTAATAAATCAAACAGATTCTTTTGTGGTTTAAAACAGGCAACGGTGCCAAAAACTTTTGGCTTATCTGGTAGTTTTGTTTTCCGTGCCGGGATATAAAATTGTTTATCATCAACTGCGGCACGAATTAAGGAATGTTTTTTTATAAACTGTGGTAATAATTTTTTACCCATTTTGATATCAAAACTGGACACACAGATATATTTAGTGGTGATAAGACTTGTCATCAATTCACAAAAATAATTTATCCACCAGGCTAGTTTGTTCTGATGAGGATGAAATCCAAAACCATGCACGGTATGCATTCTTTTTTTAATGCCAGCCAGCAGGGCAGCCCAGCGGCCGAGCAAACCAGCTTTGGTGCTATGAGTATGGACAATGGTTGTTTTGTATTGTTTTTTAATCTTTCTGATTGTTTTGATTAATTGAAAGAAACAGATAATTTCTTTATAAAAAGAGAATAGAGAAACTTCTCGTTCTAGATTTTTTAGTAAGATGACATTTTTTTTACTTTTAACTTTTTCAACTAACTTGCCTTGTATGCCAGAAATAAGAAATGTATCAATATCTTTTTGTGGGATCCCCTCAAATAACGATAAGCACACCTTTTGTGCACCGCCCAACTCCAACTTTGTAATTATATATATTACTACTTTTTCTTTTTTCATAATCTTATTTAATAAAATTTTATTCTTTTTAAGTTGCTTAATAATAACAAGTTTTTAAATAAGCTAAAGAGCATTTAATTTTTATCTCTTTTACTTAGTATGCAATCACTTTAGTATCAAGTTTATTTATTCTTTTTTGGTTTTGAAATTAATTATTGCTTACCTAGAAAAAGAAATTATTTTTGTAGAAATAGGTCAAAGAAGTTAAAATTACTTATTTGGCAACTTGCCCTCGAAGGGCACCAACTGTTATTTTATAAAATGACCAGTAATATTGCGATCAATAAACCATATATCGCACAGGTATCAACAAGCCCTTGTGCGAGCATGCTCAGGCGAGAAATTGGAGAAGCAATATCTTTGTTGAGTGCAATATGATACGAGGCGGCTGCTGCAATTTTGCCTGAACTAATACCGGGCCCGATAGTACAAATACCAATACAGAATGCAGAACCAAGCATTGCAACACCTTTTAGAATGCTATCACCAGATGAAAGGGTAACTAGTAACAAAGAAATTACGAGTGCAAAGATTATTGGCGTTTCAATAATTGCTTGGCTTACGAATGAAAAGGAAAATAACCGTGTATAAGCGTCTTTATTCATACCTAGTGAATAGCATGCAGCATATGCAAATACCGCTAAACCAATAGCTGGGCCTAAGCTGCCCAAACCAATAGCAATACCAGCAGCAGCCAAACGCATTCCTTCAGCTATTGATAACGTTGTAGCTGCTTGGTTACGAATAAACAATGCGATAATAAAACCAAAAATGATCGGTGTTTGGATAATAGATTGAGTAATTAACATTAATCGCATAATTTGTTCAGACAAAAATGGTTGTCGTGCAATGGCGCGACAAGAGGCAACCACAGGAAAGCTTGAAACTAGCCCGACAACAAAGCCAGTTATGCAAATTGCCGCTATAATGCCAATTTGTGCCAAACTATTTGCTACACTCATTGTTTTTGGCATACCAAATAATAAAATAATAGACATAGTTAAGCCGAGGATGGCTGCTGTTTCTATAAGAGCGGTGCCAAGGAGTGCTAATTTGGTTATATCCATAGTTGCTTTTGGTTGAATGTTAATTGCCTCTATGGCTTCTTTAAAAGTCCAGCCCTCACCTAGGCCTGTACCGATAGAATTAATACCAACCGCAAGAGCAACGGTCATATATGGTAGTGCGTTTGCAAAATCGATCATGCCATTTCCTCAATAACTTCTTCTTGAATCGCAATTGCAAGATAGGTAATGGTCAACATAGCAAATACAAATGCTTGCAAGAATCCCTCGAACAAACCAAAAAAGACCATGACTATTAAGTTTATACCAGATATTATCCCAAAAACCTCACCAATAATTTTCCCCTGTATAACAAGCAAATAAATTGCTGCAATAGTGGAACCACCAAAAATATTACCAAATAAGCGGAATGAAATAGAGATGATACTAGCTAATTTTCCGATGATATTTAATGGGAGCATAATAAAAAATGGATCAAAGTATTCTTTTATATATCCCCAGAGGCCATGCACACTAATTGCTTGCCACTGAATATATAAAAATGAAATAATACCAAGAGCTAAAGTAGTGTTTATATCTCGCGTTGGTTCATCCATAAAACCATGAGTCCATGGTAGAATGGAAAGAGCATTGCAGGCAAAGATAAAAACAAATAATGAAGTAACAAATGCAAAGTGTTTAAATTGGAAAGAACCAATTGTTTCTGTGCATAAGTTAATAAAAGCACGCGTAAATTCTATAATAAGATAACGAAGAACATTGGCTTTGCCGCATATAATAGTGCGGATAGGAAAGAGTAAAATGAAAAGCAGCGCAAGGGTAATCCACGTGAAAATAATGGTTTCACTATTTATATTAAAAAAATAATGATCCAAATTAAAATAGGAAAAGGGTTGCCAGTATTTAGCACCCAGTAAATCAAATCCTTCCATACTTGGCCTTACTAATAAAAATTATGAGCCAAAAACCTATAAAAAAAGTAACAATAAATAACAAGAAAGACAAATAAGAGCTTTGCAAAGCATACAAAAGTGCTGCACCAATA
>JAJCZD010000002.1 GCA_029262615.1 Candidatus Babelota bacterium | reverse complement strand
ACCAGATAAAGGTAAGATTTTTTTAGGTAATAAAGATATAACCGAGATCCCTATTCATGAGCGCAAGATTAATACAGTATTTCAGCAATATGCTCTTTTTCCTCATTTAAATGTATACGATAATGTTGCTTATGGTTTACGTGTTAAAAGCGTAGCAAAAGATGTAATTGATAAAAAAGTTCGTAAAGTATTAAAAGCCGTTGGCCTAGAAAAACAAAGGTTCAAGTCGATTGATCAACTTTCTGGTGGTCAACAACAGCGAGTGGCACTGGCGCGGGCAATTATAAATGAACCATCAGTTTTATTGTTGGATGAACCACTTGCGGCTCTAGATTTAAAATTACGTGAAAAAATGTTACTTGAGTTGATTGACCTGCAAGCAGAATTAAACACCACGTTTATTTATGTTACGCATGATCAATTTGAAGCATTAACAGTTGCTGATTTTATGGCAATTATGAATGAAGATGGTGAGATTGAACAAATTGGAACACCAAAACAAATATATGAATTTCCCGCCTCTACGTTTGTTGCAAGGTTTGTAGGTACTACTAATATTCTCCCTGGGGTGTTGCATCTTGAAAATGATACAGCCTCTGTTGAGGTTGCTAAGTTAGGAACATTTCAGGTGCCCTTGATTAAAAAACCTTGGGCTCAAAGTGGAGTACAGGTTTTTATGAGTATGCGTCCAGAAAAAATTGAAATAAGCAAAACTCCTCTTTCGGGTTTTGCAAATGAGGTAACTGGCATTGTGGAATCGATAGTGTACCATGGACGATCAACGCAATATAATGTGCGCCTTAAGAATGATTTTTTGCTTCAAGTTTTTGAACAAAATGAAGAACATTTTCCTACTGAAGTAATCGATTATGATGATAAAGTATTTTGTTATTGGCAAAAAAATAATGTGGTTTTACTGCAACAATGAAATATAAAAAAATAGTAAAAAAAGATTTTCCTTTTTTCCTCATGATGCCAGCGTTAGTATGGCAATTGCTCTTTTTTTATGTTCCCATTTGCATGATTATTTTGTTGAGTGTAATAAAAACTCAACAAATAACCGGGGCTACTTTTTTTACATTAGTTCATTATAAGTCATTTTTTGCGTGGTCTTATTTTAAAATAATTGGCCGTTCTTTGATACTTGCAATAGTAACCAGTTTATTAACTTTATTTTTTTGTTATCCCGTTGCTTATTTTATTTCATTTCGAGTGAAAAAGTATAAAAACCTTTTTCTTTTTTTTCTTATACTGCCTTTTTTTACTAGTTTATTGATTCAGGTATATGCATGGTTTTTTTTGCTAGAAAAAGAAGGGTTAATTAATAATTTTCTTCTGTTTACTGGCATTATTAAGCAGCCTCTTACTTTATTAAATAATCTTTTTTCCATTTATTTGGTTATGTTCTATTGTTATTTGCCGTTTATGCTATTTCCAATTTATACAATAATGGAAAAGATGAACTTACAACTTTTGGAATCCTCATTAGATTTAGGTGCCAGCCCCTGGCAAACTTTTTTACGTATAACCTTGCCATTATCTATGCCGGGTATCAGAACCGGCCTATTTTTAGTTTTTATTCCAGCTTTTGGGGAATTTGTAATTCCTACTTTAATGGGAGGTAATAAACAGTTTTATGTTGGTTCATTAATTGCCCATTATTTTTTAGCTGCCCAAAATCCCCATACTGGTGCAACTTTCACTATCATTGCTTGTTTTGTATTGATCATAGTGGCATTTTTGTTTCATTTATTGCTTAAAAAAGTAATTACTAAGGAAGTGGTATGAGAGATACAAAATTTTTTTCTCAACTAGCGCTTCCTCTTTATACCTTGCTATTATATTTTTTCCTATTTGCACCAATACTCGTTTTAATTTTATTTTCATTTAATGACTCGGCATTTCCCTATCAGTGGCGTGGTTTTTCATTGCGCTGGTATCATGAGCTTTGGTACTCAATCGATATTATTAATGCACTAAAAACATCATTAATAGTCTCTGGTAGTGCCGTATTTCTTTCATTGGTAATGGGGACCTTATTTGTTTTTTATAGTGAAAAAACGATTTTTGCAAAAGCGGTTGTTTTATTTTATGTTACTTTGGCCGCACCAGAGATTGTTTTGGCGGTTGGCCTGTTAAGTTTATTTTCTTTGTTATCAGTTCCATTGGGAACTACCACTTTGATTGCCGCACACACCATTCTTGGCCTAGGGTATGTGATTCCTATTTTGCAAACTCGTTTTAATCAATTAAGTAAGCAGTACACTGAGGCATCATATGATTTGGGTGCAACCCAAGCCCAAACACTAACAAGGGTTATTGTGCCGTTATTACTACCGGCATTATTAGCATCAGGCCTATTGGTGTTTATTATCTCATTTGATGATTTTGTTCTTTCATTTTTTAATGCGGGTGGCTCAACACAAACCCTGCCTATGTATATTTTTGCTATGTTACGCTCTGGCACCTCTCCAGTTGTCAATGCACTTTCTGTGTTGATGCTCTTGATCAGTTGCTTGGTAGTAGTGTTGTTTTCTCTTCTAAAAATTAAAAAAATGGATATTTTGTCATGAGGTTGGCCCACGGCTTGCACAAGCTCTTTATTATTGCTTTTTGGGCTGCACTATTTATTCTTTTTCTATTTATTCCGTCCTTTTTGCAAAAGTTCCAGAGCCAAAAAAGCATTACGGTTTTTACCTGGCCATTGATTATTGATCCTAAAATCGTTTCTGAATTTGAAAAAGAGACAGGTATTAAAGTGTATCTTAATTATTTTGAAACCAATCAGGAACTTTTGGCGAAAATGAAAGGCACTGGTGGAAAAGGTTTGGATTTAATTGTTCCATCTGGCCATGCGGTAGAATTACTTATCAAGGATGACCTGCTAAAAAAAATTGATAAAACAAAGCTGCCATTTTTAAAAGATATAATTCCACAATTGCAAGGATTATATTGTGATCCGAATAATGACTACTCGATTCCCTACATTTGGGCGATCTATGGCTTGGGTATAAATCCTGAGCTGATGGAAATACCAAAAGATCCATCCTGGGCGCTCGTTTTTGAAAAAGGCAAAACGCCCGGCACAATTAGCATGACCAATGATGGTCGTGAGGCAATTTTAATGGCAGCGTTTTATTTATTTGGTGATATTAATACATTAAAAGAACCTTCAGCAGCAAAAAAGGTCAAAGACTTGCTACTTACTCAAAAAGAGTGGGTGCAAGTGTACACTGATTTGCGTGCCGAGGAGCTTTTGGCATCAAAGAGTGTGCCACTGGCAGTGGTAGTAAGCCCAGATTTATGGAAGATAAAAACTGAATATAAACATCTTGAATTTGTTATTCCAAAAGAAGGTACTTTTGCGCTAATTGATATGTTTGCTATTCCGAAGGTTTCAAAAAAAGATGATTTGGTATACACATTTCTAAATTATTTATACCAACCCAAGGTTATTGAATATCATATGCAAGAGTTTGGTTTTTGCTCGCCAATTAGTACCGTTTCATTACAGCTACCGGCGCCATTTTGCCCAACACAAGAGGAGTTTAAACGATTTGAGTTCTTTAAAAATGTGGTTTCAGAAGATCAATTGAATAAAATTTGGATTGCGGTAATGGCTGGATAATCTATGAAAACCGTTGACATGGCCGTATAAAATAACTATGAATTATATGTAGTACATAGTATTTCAATTTAAAGGGAGCGTAATGATGATTCCAAGGTTTGGAGCAACCTTAAAAAAAGTAATTGCACTTACTGTGCTTTGTTCACTATCGTTGTATGGTTCGGTTAGTCAATTTAGATCACCCGTATCATTAGAAT
>JAJCZD010000001.1 GCA_029262615.1 Candidatus Babelota bacterium | reverse complement strand
TATTCAGGCACAAGATCTTAATGCTGATCCAACTTTATTTGCTTTCCAAGTTCAAGGGACTTTAGGGCGATTAGATTTCTTAAGTCAATTGCAACGTACCAGTGGTGAAGCTTTTATTCAGTATGGTAATGGTTCTTTAATTATTGCAGGTCAAGAATCAGCTCTTGCCTCATTAACTGAAAATCCAGTAGCCGCTGTTCTACAGCAAGATAATGGAACCTGTTCAAATCAAGATATTATTTTTCCCTCTGTTACGAATACTGCCTCACCTATTTTTCCAATAGTAAATGGTGACGGAACCGGTCTTGATAATGACCAAGTCGGTAAATTCCAAAATAATCAGGATTATCGTCAATTACAAACTAATTGTGACCAACAAGGTCAATTATACATAGCTCCAGTACTACTTGATACTTTGAACCCACCTGCAGGAGCAGCATTTACTTCGGAGTCAATTCAAATTCAAAATGAATTGAACAATATTTTATTACAACTGCAAACATCTGGTCGGGATAATGCCTTGGCTTTTTTCCGTGAAAAAGGAGTTAACTTCTGCAAAGATGAGCGCGTTGTTGGACCGGGTAACTTAGCATTTGATTTATATGCTGGTTGTGAGACAGATTGCTATTATCATGATATTATGATCGGATTTAGATTACCAACTGACAAAACAAATAAGGACCCAGAACGGTTATATTTACTTTCAACAGGCAACAATGGTCATGGTGAATTTAAAATTGGTCTAGAGGGTGGTTGGTATCCTCATTATTATTGGGTATTTAATTGGAATGTATCTTATAACCACGTCTTTGATACTTGCGAGCGCCGAGCTGCTGCATTTAAATGTTCAACAGTAAAAAATATTGGTCCATCAACTCCTGCTGAGATTGGTTGGAGCTATTGGGTGGCACAATTAAACTGGAACTTATTCCATCCTGATTGTCCAACAACTGGGTTAACCTTGGGTGGTGAGCTATTTGCCAAAAAAGATGACAATGTACGATTTTTATGTCAATCAGCAATTAGAGATTTTTGTGATGATTTAGCTGATATGGATCCAAGCCTGCTAGAAGATAATACTAATACATTATCTTTAAAAGTGCATGGTGAAATGTTCCATCGCCATAATTGCTGGGAATTCTTTGCTGGTGCTTCCCACATTTTTGCGGGTCGTTTTGCCGCAAAAGAATCTGAGTGGCATTTAGGTATGAACGTTTATTTCTAGCATAAACAATACTAATTAATAAAAAGGCCCCTGAGTTTCAGGGGCCTTTTTAATTAAGGATTTCTTAATTATTATTTTTATCAGACTGTTTAATAAATAAACGAATTTCTTGTGGGCTAGCGTTGATCAGTTTTTCTAAGTCAGCTGGATCATAAAGCCGGTAAACAGGGTTTCTATTACAAGAAACAATTGTTAATAAAGAACTGTCATCAGCATGTAATACTGCAGAACTAACCATTGTTGGGTATGATAGCTGAGAAAGCAACTTCCAGTCTTTTTTTGTTACCTTTTCCCAGATCCAGATTTTGTGACCACGTGCTGTTACTAATAATGAACTGTTAGGATTAAACTGAATTGAATGATATGTATAATGATTATTAGGCTCTTGCTTTAGTATCTCTAATGGTTTAGCTGAAAGATCTATATAATCTAAAGAACTGTTTAATGTATCATATCCGGAAAATCCATTGTTGCCTCCTGGGCCGTGAACTTTGGTTATTCCATTTTTAGTAATCAATTTACTCAGTATTATATTTTTTATAGAAAGCCTAATTTGAGCCTTTAATTCCGTTAAGAATTTCTCGTCACTGGCCTTAGGTTGATTCAGCTTATTAGTTTGTCTCACTGATTTTTCTGCAGTTAAGGGTGATTGTGAGCTTAGTTCATCCATAGCACATAGTCCAATTGAGATGAATAAAAATACTAATATCTTTTTCACGAGTGTCTCCATCTTGTAAATTGTAATTCATAATAGTAATTATACATTGTTTACCAATATTGTCAATATAGCTATTTATAGGTATATTCCTGAGAATAGGCCTTTGCCGTTGGTCTATGATAGGATCTTTCTTTTGAGCAACTGTTTAGGATGGCAGATAACTTTGTTTTTATAGTCTTTTTTTAATACACTAAAAATAAATTTGAATTATATTTACTGGGCCTATTTGTATGAAAAATAAATTTTATGTAACCACGCCAATTTATTATGGAACCGCAAAACCGCATCTTGGTTCCTTGTATTCAACTTTGCTAGCTGATGTGGTTGCTCGTTGGAATAAGCTTAATGGTAAAGATGTCTTTTTTCTGACCGGTATCGATGAGCATGGTCAAAAAATTGAACAAGCTGCTGCTAAAGCAGGAATGGATCCAAAAGAGTTTGTTGATAGTTTTATCAAAGAGTACAAAGATACATGGCACAAATACCATATCGATTATACCAAGTTTATTCGCACTACCGATCCTTATCATATTCAAGCAGTACAAAAATGGATTAAAGATTTAATTAAAAAAGGTGATATTTATAAATCATTTTATGAAGGTTGGTACTGCACTCCATGCGAAACATTTGTAACTAAAAAAGATGCTTCAAAAAAAGAAGATGAATCCTGCCAACCATTTTGCCCAAGTTGCGATCGAGCAACTATTGCTATTGCAGAAGAGTCTTACTTTTTTAAATTGTCAGCATATCAAGATAAATTATTACATTTTTATAAGCAGCATCCAGAGTTTATTGTGCCAAAAGAACGAACCAAAGAGGTTGTAAATTTTGTGAAATCTGGGTTGCGTGATTTGAGCATTAGCCGCACTACGGTTAAATGGGGTGTGCCATTTCCTGGTGATGAAAAGCATGTTGCCTATGTGTGGGCGGATGCGTTAAATAATTATATTACTGCTGTTGGTTACGCTCAAAAGGGCAGAGAAAATGAATTAAAAAAATGGTGGCCGGCTGACT
This sequence comes from Candidatus Babelota bacterium, assembly GCA_029262615.1. GTDB lineage: Bacteria > Babelota > Babeliae > Babelales > Vermiphilaceae > JAJCZD01. Next base: position 33,862 of record JAJCZD010000001.1, on the reverse strand, counting down.
TGCAGGTAATGGGTAAAGATATTATTCGTTTTCATGCTATTTATTGGCCAGCATTTTTAATGGCTTCTGATTTAGCATTGCCAAAGCAACTGTTGGTACATGGTTGGATTAAAATTGATCAGAAAAAAATGTCAAAATCACTTGGTAATGTAGTTGACCCACTTGTTTTATTACAAAAATATGGTGCTGATCCGGTGCGTTATTATCTTGTGCGTCAAATGGCAATAACCCATGATAGTGATTTTTCTATAAAGGATTTAGAACGACATATAGCTTCTGATTTAGCAAATGATTTGGGCAATTTAGTGCGCCGAATGGTAACCCTTGCGTATAAAAACGATTTAGCAATCGTTCCTGCAATAAATTCTTGGTCGGAAAAATCTCGTGATCTACGAGATGCAAGCTGGAATATAATTGATGATTTTCAATCTTATATGGAAGATTGCCAATTTCATATGGCACTTGCACGATTGTGGAAATTTATTAATCAAGTTAATTCATATTTTCATGAACAGGAGCCATGGAAGATCGTAAAAACGGATAAACAAAAATTTGTAGAAATTATTAATGCAACAGCCCATAGCCTACGTGTTATTGCGTATTTATTATGGCCGGTAATGCCAAAAAAAATGGAAGACTTATTATCTCGGTTGGGTATTACTTTTGATTTGCATAATAATATGTTGCAGGATCTTGAACTAGGCAGATGGCATCATGCATTTACCCTTCATAAAGGAGAACCATTGTTTGTAAAGCCAGAATTAATGAAAGAATCAGTCGAGCAGGATACCGTGCAGGAGAAAGAAAAAAAAGAGGATTATATTTCTATTGATGATGTGGTTAAAGTACAACTACGGGTTGGTACTATTGAACAATGCGAAGAAATTCCAAAATCTCAAAAACTTTATAAATTACAAGTCAATTTTGGTAAATTTGGTATAAAGCAGGTGCTTTCCGGAATAAAAAATTATTTTACTCCAGAGCAATTGGTTGGTAGGCAGGCTGTCTTTATATTTAATTTAAAACCTCGCAAAATGATGGGTTTAGAATCACATGGAATGATTTTAACCGCCAAAGATGAGGATAATTTTTCACTTATTTCTCCAACAACACAAATAGAAAATGGTATACAACTAAAGTAAAACATCTGTTCATTTACAAACATGCAATTATTTATTGTACGAAAATAAATTAACTATTGTGTTTGTTTATCCGTTTTCTTTAAGGTAAGCACTGAAGGGTCATAGGGGAAATAGGGTGTTAGAAACGTTGTCTGGGAGCCTTGTTACATTAAAAAGGCTTACAGAAAAATGTATTCCAGATTACTTATCAATGTTTTCAAAGTGTGTTGCTACAAAATTGCATGTTCCGTCAGTACAAAATGAAGCACAATACATTGCAGATCGTCTTAAAGATGCAAATTGTGCCGATCTTTTTTTTTACTGCATTTTTGAAAATGACTCTAATCAATTGATAGGAGCCTTAGAGATACGTGATGCAGAAGAATATCCCGGTCAATTGTATACCTGGCTTAACCAAGAATTTTGGGGCGGCAATCGGTTTCAAGAAGCTATGAGATTAGCGGTCACCTATTATTTTCAAAAAACAAATCAACCACAAATTCTTGCTCATGTTGATGTAAACAATGCCCGTTCTTATAGGGCATTAAAAAAAGCTGGCTTTGCCGACATTGGTATGAAGAACGGTCCATTTGGTAAACAATATGTATTGTTGCTAAGAAAAAAATAAAAAGAATAGTTCCATTTTTTTTGTTTCTCGTTATCTTTTATTTGAAGCATAATAAAAAAAGGAAGTAGATAATGAGAGTATTTGTGCTGGCCATGTGTATCCTTACAATCTTAGCAGGATGCATTGAAGGGCCGACCTGTATGATTAGTACTGGTTATAAAGAAAAAAAATTAATCACAAAAGAATTTCCTGTCGATCCTCAAGGAAAGTTAGAAGTTAAAAATGGTGCTGGTACGATTGAAATTATTCCTAGCATCAAGCAAAAAAATCAATTAAAAGTAGAAGCCTACAAAAGAGCAGAAACGGAGGCTGATCTGAAACGGGTTGAACCAAAAATAACTGTCTTTCATGATGGTGCAATGGTACGCACAAAGTATTTAAATCGGTCTGTGAATGCAGTTGTCGATTATACAATCAGTGTTCCTCCTACGATGAGCTTAAAGGATATCCAGACAGGAAGTGGCTCTGTTTGCATCAATTCAATTACTGGTGATATGAAAGTGCAAACCGGCTCTGGAAGAATCGATATTGCAAATGCTGGTGGCTCTGTTGATGCTCATACCGGAAGTGGCGCTATTTTGATTTCACAAAGTGATGAGGCTAAAGGATCTATCCGAGCAACTACCTCTTCAGGGCGTATTGATATTAATAATGCTTCTGGTCCAATTAATGCTGAGGTTGGTAGTGGTTCAATTCATATTTTATGTGCAAACGATGTACAAGGTGATATCAGAGCGCAAACCGGCTCAGGTAGAATTGAGATTTATAAATCAGTAGATAATGTATGGGCAACAACCGGCAGTGGTACTATTATTGTGCAGCCAACACAATTACCCCAACAAGGTATTATTGAGTTAAAGACAAGTTCAGGCCGTATTGAATTACGCTTGCCTAAAAAAATCAACGCATCAATTTCAGTTATGGCACCACGTGGGCGATTGCATTCTGAGTTTTTCATCAAGGAACAAAAATTAGACCGTGGCCAAATCATTGGAAAAATCGGCAAAGGTGGGGATTTAAAAATTGTTATTCATTCAGCTACTGGAAATATTACTTTAATAAAAATGTAGTTGTTATATATAATTTATCTTTGTTTTTTTCTTGGTATGCAATCACTTTAGTATCAAGTTTATTTATTCTTTTTTTGGTAAGGGTTTGATGCAAAACCCTTACCGATCCCTGCACCAATTTTCCATTGGATTCCTTTTTCGCACAAATGCGCATACACACGCCGCTTGAAGACGGCTTTGGTATACGTCGTGCTACTGGAATAAACATCAATGAAATTTTTTCTATAAAATTATTCCGTTTCGGTCCGGTAGTGCGACGAATGCCGAAGTCACTTATTAAAGTGACGTGTGCATGAGCTTGCGTGCGAAAGAGCGATTCTTAAGGCGCAGCTTTAAGCGCCTGTGATCCAAGAGGGTTGGCGAAAATCCTCTTGGTAAAGGACAAAATAGATTTTGAAATGTAAAAGTGCATATCAAGAAAAAGTAATAAAAATAAAAGATAATTTAAAAAGAGATTATAAAAGAGTTGCTAGTTTTTATAACCACACTCTTTATCTGCACACATAAGAGATTCACCTTTTTTGGTTGTTTTTTTCAACATATATACAGCTTTACATTTTGGGCAAGAGGTTTCCTCAATATCACCAAAGATCGCAAATTTGCATTTAGGGTAATTGGCGCAACCCCAAAAAATACCACCTCTCCAGGAGCGGCGAACAATATCACCCGTGTCTTGTGGACATTTAAAACCAGCTTTTATCTGATGAATGTATTTACATTCTGGGTAGCCAGAGCAAGCAATAAATGGGCCGAATCTACCTTTGACATCCCTTAATTGTTTATCACATTGAGGACATTTTTCTTCACGGAGAGCTGGCGGTTCTGCCTTTGTAATTACAATATTTCCCTCATCATCTCGAGAAAAGTTTGTAGTAAACGCGCATTCAGGGTAACCAGCACAGCCTAAAAATTCTCCACTTTTACCAAAGCGAATCAGGAGAATATCCTTTTTGCAGGTAGTACATTTAATATCAGTTTTTTGTGGCTCTTTTTTTGTTTTTTTACCCTTAAACTGTTTTAAATCTTGCTGGAAGGTTTTATAGAAAGAACGCAATAGTTTATCGCGTTGCATATCCCCACTTGCAATCTTATCAAGATCTTCTTCCATGGTTGCGGTAAATTTAACATCCATGATATCGGGTAAATTCTTTACCAGCATGTCTGTAACGGTCATACCAAGTTCGGTAGGTATAAATCGTTTTTTATCTAAGGTGACATATTTTCGTGCTTGAATAGTGTTTAAAATAGCAGAATAAGTACTTGGTCGGCCAATGCCTTCCTTCTCTAACTCTTTTACTAAGGAAGCTTCACTGTATCGTGGTGGCGGTTGTGTAAAATGTTGTTTTGGTACGATCTTTTTTAGATCAACAACATCCTTTGCCTTCAGGCCGTCTGGCAAGGTAACTTTTTGCTCTTTTTCTTCTATGCCATATACCTTCAAAAAGCCGTCAAATAATAACGTAGAGCCAGTTACCTTAAAGGTATATTTTCCACCCTTAATAGTTACTTGTCGTTGTGCATATTCGGCAGATTTCATCTGAGAAGCTACAAACCGTTGCCAGATCAAAGAATATAATCGTGCTGCATCTTTTGATAAATGCTTTGCTGCCATTGCCGGTGTTATAGAAACATCAATTGGCCTAATAGCCTCGTGGGCATCTTGTGCTTTGGCCTTTGTTTTTTTGGCATATACCTTTGCTTTGGGTGGTAAATACTCTTTGCCATATGTATGAGGGATATATTTGCGTGCTTGGTTAATGGCAGTATCGGATAAGCGCAAGGAGTCGGTACGCATATAGGTAATCAAAGCAACTGGTGTGTTCTTGTCTTGTAGTGGCATACCTTCATATAATTTTTGTGCAATGGTCATTGCTTTTTTTACACTAAAACCAAGGCGGTTATAGGCCGCTTGTTGTAAAGTACTGGTCATAAAAGGTGGCAATGGATTTTTTAATCTTTTTTTATCAGTAACCGATTCAACAACAAAAGATTCTTTTTTTAGATCTTTCACAATAGTGTCGGCTTCTTTTTTATTATTAACTTCTGCTTTTTTCTTGCCAATATGGGTCAATGGTGCTTCAAAAGCTGCTTTGTTATAACCAAACAAACCAGTAACAGACCAGTATTCAGTAGGCTTAAAAACTCTAATAGCACTCTCACGCTCACAAACAATGCGCAAAGCAACCGATTGTACTCGGCCGGCAGAAAGGCCACGAGCAATTTTTTTCCATAATATAGGAGATACTTCATAGCCAACCCATCGATCAAGAACTCGACGTGCTTGCTGAGCTGCTACTTTTTGCATATCTACATCAGTTATATGCTCCAGTGCTTCCAAAACCGCTGTTTTGGTAATTTCATTAAAAGATATGCGATGAATATTATTTTTATCTTTAACCGATTTTTCTATCACTTTGAGCGCATGCCAGGCTATAATCTCACCCTCCCGATCAGGGTCAGGCGCCAGATAAACTTGGTTAGCTTGTTTTGCGGCTCTTTTGAGATCTGCAATAGTTCTATCTTTATCTTTGATTGGTTCATAATCGATTTCAATTTCACCATTAATTTTTACGCCAAGACGCTTTGGTGGCAAATCCATGATATGACCCATGGTAGACATAATTATAAATTCATTGCCCAAAAACTTTTTGATTGTCTTGATCTTTGCGGGCGATTCAACGATTAATAGCTTTTTCATACAACCCAACCATTATTTTCAAATACGAGTTCTTTATAATACGTATGATACGGGATTTTTCCAAAGTAATTGTCTAATGTTGTATCACACGCCAAACTTTTGTCTACTACTATTTTTTATAATAATGAGAAAAATTACAAAAAGTCAAATAATTTATAATTTGTTTTCTTTAAAGTGGTTGGGCAAGAGATATTGCGATTTATGCTGATTCTTCTGCTTGTTGGTTGTGCTTTTCTATAATTTTTTGTAAAAAAAGAAAGAAGGTAAAGGTGAATTTCTCTATAAAATTGATTCTTATGCAATAATCTTTAAGCTAATTTATTAAGATCAAAGAGCTTAATTAGACCCCTAAAGGGAAAAGATACAAAAAAATGAGTGCTATTTGATATCCTGCTATATGATCTCCTTTAGATCTCATATTGTAGTCTAGGAGTGATTTTTAATTTTGTGTATATATGCACCGTATTATTTACCTGAATATCAACAAAATAATCAAACTGAGTATCCTCAATATTAAGTATATATTCCTTTTTGTTGAGAGTGATTTGAATAAAGCCACACTCATTTATTGGCAACTTGCCACTTGTTTTAGGCATTATGAAGAAATACCCGATCTTTTCAAAGGTATATTTACTTTTAAATGCAACAGTAATTTCTTGCGGTGTTTGTGTTTGATTGGTAATTGTTATCAATCGTAGGGATTCTAGTTGATCTCTTGGGTCAAAGTTAGGCAATAGAATTGCATTATTGGTTTGCTTGGGTAAAAAATAATGGAGAGTACATAAAAGGCTAAAGGCGCATCCAAAAATAAGCACAATTGCAACTAGACCAGGAAGGTTGTGCAAAAATTGCCAGAAAGAAACGAGCTTTGCATGAATTTTGTCTATCATAGATGCCAACTGCTAAAGAGTTAATTGGCATCAGTGTAATTGATTAATAAAGGAAATCAATAAAAAGGATTAATCACTTTAAACATAAACTAATTATATAACTAAAGGTGATTATTTACTCAACTATTGCTTGTTGCTTCTTGTATGCATACACAATAGCAAGACCTGCTGCTGGCATAAATATTGGGATGATACTTATTATTCCGCAAACAATATACAAAGTAAGCAATTCAAATTTAATGCCTTTGGTTAGTTTTGTACTTTGATCAAATGATTCTTGTATGTTTACATTTTTATCAACCATTGCATAATAAAAAAAGCCATATCGTAGTGCTAAATAAATGCCGGGAATAATTAATAAAAGAAAACCAATCCCTACCATTAATCCAAATACGATGCTAGCCAAAACAATTCTAGGTAAAAGACGATAAGAACCAAATAATACGTCTACCGAAGGCTTTTTACCTTCATAAAGATCTAATCGTAATTTTGTATAACCAATATAAAAACCTGCCAATACTAAATACACTATAATGCTAATCAAGGTGGTTACTAATTTTGATGTACCAAGCAGCTTTAGAAATCCCAACCCAAGTATTATGCAAAAATACACAACTAAAATTGCCAAAAATAATCCAATATTATCAAAAAAGGTTCGGAAGCCCCAACCAATAGCCTCACCAATGGTAAAATTCTTTTTCATTTTATATCCTTATATATAAATTTCTTTTTTACTAAAGGTATCATGATGGCTGATTCTAACACAACTGTTGAACAATTAAAAAAGCAGGTAAAAAATTTTACGGTTGAGCGTAATTGGAAACAGTTTCACACGCCAAAAAGCTTAGCAATGGCCATTGCTGTAGAAGCTGCTGAATTAATGGAGCACTTTCTGTGGTGTGAAAACCAAGCACTAGATGTCTTTGAGAAAAAAAGAGATCATATTGAAGATGAGGTTGCTGATATTGCAATATCATTATTTAATTTTTGCCAAACCAATAACATTGATTTGAGTAGGGCAATTGAGCGGAAAATAAAAAAAATTGCAAAAAAATACCCGGTAGAAAAATCTTATGGCAAACCTGATAAATACACTGATTTATAAGCGTTGCCATTCATCTTCTGATTCTGAGTTAGAGTGTTGGTCGCCACCAGAAGTGGTTTCAGTAGTATAATCTTCAATAGTTTGTATCTTGATACCGGCAATTTTCTTTTTCTGCTGCTTAGAATGTTTACCAGGATCAGTATTTTTGTCCCGATCAGCTTGTTGAAGGGTTTCTTTCTTCTTATCTTTTTTTGTTTCTTTAGATTGTGTGCGCGGCCATAATTGCAAAAGAAGTTCTTGCTTTTGTTTATTTTCTTCTAATAATTGTTTTGCTGTTATTTCATCATCATTAGTTAAAGATATATTTGGAGAGTGGTTTTCTAAAATATGCAGAATAATAGCCTCAGGAGCTTTTTTCACTATCGCAAAGTGTAACGGCGTACTACCATCACTATTTCTTTGTGTATTTATATTGCATCCCTTTTTTAGTAATATGTCGATTATATCTGTCCGAGCTTGCGGGAATCGATATTGTATTTGTGCAATTGCCTCAAAAAAAATCGCTCTGTATAGAATCAAGTCAGCACCTTTGAGTATCTGATCCTCTGAATTTGTATCTAACATTTGAAAAATTTTTTCAGCAGCTCTGGTTTGTATTGCAATATCAAATGCTTGCGGGCGTACTCTAGCTTTAAGAATAAGTAAGTGATGAAACGCAGTATAATCTCTTTCCCAAAGAGCCTCTTCTAAAGGTGTATGACCATCTCTTTCTTTATTTACAGCTTTATCGGAAACATTATTTAAAAACACAAACTGTAAACGAGCTAGTCCTGATAGGTGCCTTGATATTGCTACTTTTTGACGAAATTCTAAAGGAGGGTCAGCAACCAACGGTTTATATTTTTTAGTCATTGTTAATTTTTCTGGGTCACTCATTGCAAAGCAACTACCAATACTCAAAAAGAAAAGAACTATCGTTTTCATGAATTACTCTCTTGGATTAAGAATGCTTTTTTTTAGTATAAACCTATACTACACTAGCAGAAGCACATTAATTTATGCAAAAGGAATACAAATGGCTTTTTTACAAACATGGCTTGATTCATTGAAGTTTTTTATACCAAAGAACTTTAAACTATTTTTCTTGGTGACCCTTAAATCAATTATTGAAACGTATAAAATACTTTTATTTAAGTTTTGGCCAGTTTTAGTGTTTCTTTTTTTAATTCGTTTTATTTTGCAGGGATTTTTTATTAATCCATTAATTGGAATAGTGTTTGCTTTTTTATTTCATGCTTTCTTTTTGTTTTTATGCTTCTTGATTATACGACCATCAGTCAAATTAAAAAATTACTATTACATCAAGGATTATTGGTTTTATTTTATTTTTTTCTTTGTTATTTTTTTTGTACATCAGCAACTATTTATTAATTTCTATACAATTGGTTTCTGGTTAATGCTTATACCGTTTTTTATATCTCCCCCTTGTATTTTTTTGACATTATTTTATTTGGACGGTTCTGCATTAAGTCTTAAACCATTTTGGCAAAGTCTCAAAATGGTATGGTATAATTTGCCATTTTGTTTGGTTAGTTATGGTTTTTTTATGATACTAGGCAGACTTTTATTCATCCAATGGCCACTATTTTTTAATTTTTTTTATATTCTAACTTTATCTGAATCATTGCCTCTCTTGCAGGAAATGATTGCTTGGCCATTTTATTTATTATTTATTCCAATTCCACTTTGTTGGTTTGCTAATTTTTATACCAAGCAAGTGCATGCTCAGTTCCAGTTATATATGCCGAACAATAAAAAAGGATTGTAAATGAAACCAAGCTTGGGAACTATATTTTATACTCTTTTGTCGCGGTTCCTTTTATTTCTCATTTTTATTGTATGGGCAATTCCATTTTTAATTATTATTATTGTTCCTCGCCGATGGTTGTTTAAGAGCCGATTATTTTATTGGTGTACTGATCTTTTTTATTGGACCGTATTAAAACTTTCATTCTTGCCTTTTTCATATAAAGGTAAAGAAAATATCCCAAAAAAAGCAGCAATCTATATTGCCAATCATCAATCCTCAATAGATATTCCGGTGGTTGGAGGTTTATTACAATGCCGAGGCCATGTATGGATGGCAAAAGCAGAATTAATGGACACATGGTTATTACGTTACATTTTACCACGAATTGCGGTTTTGGTTGATATGAGTTCACCAAGCAAAGGATCGCGATCATTAGTTAAAATTATTAAATTAGTAAAAGAATATAATCTCAGTGTTGTTATTTTTCCTGAGGGTGGTAGATATGTTGATGGCAGGGTGCATGACTTTTTTGCGGGCTTTGCTATACTAGCCAAAAAAACGGGACTACCAGTTGTGCCGATATATATTTTTGACCTTCATAGGGTGTATCCGCCAGATAGTTTTTGGGTATATTATCATCCAGTAAAAGTGGTAATTGGTAAAGCAATGTATCTACACCAAAATGAGGGTGAAAGAGATTTTACTAATCGGGTACGCAATTGGTTTTTAAAACAGGAGTAATTTGAGTGTTTCGTTTTGCACAACTTTGGTACTTATACATTCTTTTGCCTATCATTGCTTTGCTACTTTTTTATCAACTATATGCTCGGCGGCAAATTCGCTATCGATTTTCTTTGGTTTCATGGTTACTATCTATTGGCCAGAGCCAATCTAATTGGAGAAGATGGTTTTTACTCATATTAAACACCCTTATTTTATGTTCATTGGCCCTGTTAATTGCAAAGCCACAATGGGTGGATCCGACAACTAAAACAAAAATATTAGGCATTGATATTATGCTCGTCTTGGATGCATCCGGGAGTATGCAATTTACTGATTTTGAAGACGATTCACGATCACGATTTGATATAGCCAAGGATGAAGCGATACAATTTATAAAAAAAAGAACCGACGATGCAATTGGTTTAACCATGTTTGGTAATGTGGTCATCTCTCGTGTGCCACTGACGGTTGATAAAGCAATTTTGCAAGATATTATCCAAAAGCTTGAGCTTGGCGCTATTGACCCTGCGGGCACATTGTTATCGACCGCTATGATAGCAGCAGCAAATCGGCTTAAAACATCAAAAGCAAAAAGCAAAGTAATGATCTTATTGACCGATGGTGCACCCAGCCAGGGTGATCTTGATCCACAAGCAGCCGTAGATATTGCAAAACAATTGGGGATTCGCATTTATACTATCGGTATTGGTTCAGAAAAAGGTCGTATTTGGATCGATCCAATGCGTGGAATGGTTCAGCAAGGGGCAGTAAATAAAGAGTTGTTAACTGCAATTGCACAGAGAACCGGTGGTAAATTCTTTATGGCAAGAAATGCCAAGAGCATGCGTGAAATTTATAATACAATTGATAGTTTAGAAAAAACGGAACAAGAGATTCCCCTATTTACAAGATGGATAGACAGATATATTCCCTATGTTTGGATTCTTATGACATTAGTGCTGATTAATTTGATATTGAAAACTATTGTTTGGTTTGGCTTATGATTGGATTATTTGGCATTACTTTTGGCTCATGGCACGTTATTTTTTTATTACCCTTCTTCTTGGTGCCGGTTGTTTTACTTTGCTGGCATGCACTGAGGAAAAAAAGAATAACGCTCAAGCTATTAACTGCTTCAAAATATAGAAAATTATTGTTCCCCGGTTTTTCTTTAGGACGTACAAGAATACAATATTGTCTTTTTTTTATTGGATTTTGTTCTTTATTTTTTGCATTGCTTCAACCACAATGGAATAAAAAAGAAGAAACCATAAAACAAGAGGGGCGTGATCTTTTTATTGCACTTGATATTTCGCGTTCAATGTTGGCTCAAGATGTCTTGCCTAGCCGCTTGGAATGGGCGAAGGCAAAAATAAAAAGTTTGGTGCATGAATTAAAATCAGAAAGAGTCGGCTTAATTTTGTTTGCTGGTGATACTTTTGTTCAATGCCCATTAACTATGGATCATACAGCTTTTTATATGTTTTTAGACCAAATTGATGCTGATACTATTTCCTCTGGCAGCACAGCAATTGACCGGGCAATTATTAAAGCATTAGATGGTTTTTCACAGATACCAGATCAGAAGAATAAATTATTGTTATTATTTACTGATGGGGAAGATTTTTCTCGTAATTTATATCAGGTAAAAAAAAGGGCTGCACAGCAAGGGATGCATATTTTTACCATTGGTGTTGGTACTGCTCAAGGAGCACCTATACCATTATATGATGAGAATAAAAAACAAATAGGTCATCAAACTGATAAAAAAGGTACTATTGTTATTACTCGGTTAAATGAAGATATCTTGAAACAGCTTGCGGAAGATACAGGCGGTATTTTTGTAAAAGCAACGGCAAATACTGATGATATAAATACGGTTATAAAAATGGTACAACAATTTGAAAAAAGACAGATGGAAGAAACAAAAGTGACATCACTTGAGCATCAATACCCCTATTTTTTATTGGTTAGTTTTATTTGTTTTGCGCTTGAGTGGATACTATGAAAAATTGGATTTTAGTTATAAGTATTAGCTGTACGTCATTATATGGTTTGTTTGATTATGATATGGCTGTTACCGCTGCACAAAAAAATGATTGGCAAAGGGCACATAAGAAATTAACTAAGTTGGTCGTTGAGCAACCAGATAATCCACAATTGCTGTATGATATAGGTGTTGCATCTTACAAACAAAATGAGTTCGATAAAGCGCGTGCTTATTTCCAAGAAGCTGCTCAGGAGTTCAAGGCACCAGATCTATTAAAAGAGCAAGCATTTTTTAATGCTGGTAATGCAGCGGTACAACTAGATCAGTTGCCAGAAGCAGTCACTAATTATGAATCAGTATTAAAAATAAACCCAGATAACCAAAAAGCAAAACATAATCAGGATCTGGTTAAAAAAATGCTTGAACAAAAAGAGCAGGAAAAATCGCAAGGCCAAGATAAACAACAAAATAAAAAGCAAGAACAACAAAAAAAAGATCAGCAAAATCAGAAGCAAGACCAAGATAAAAAAGACGATGAGGATCAGTCTGGATCGGACCAACAGCAGGATGAGCAAAATAAAGAAAAAGATGCAGATCAAAAACAGAAATCACAAAACCAAGATCAACAAAATAATCAAAACAAATCTTCTGAAGATTCCGATTCTGACTCGGAAAGGCAACAGCAAGAGAAACAGCAGTCCTCTGAGGATAAACAAGCAGATAAAGAGCAAGAGCAGAAAGATGAAGGCCAAAAATCAGATGCATTAGATAAAGATAAAGACATTGGTGCTCAACAAAAAGAAGGCCAAAAATCCCCTGAAGAAAAAAGGAAAAATGAAAAAGAATCCGACTCGGCCAAGCAGGATGAGCGGGGTAAAAATTCTGAACAGCAGAATCAGGGTGATCGGACCGAGGAGCATGAAGATCAAAAAAAACAAGCTGACGGAAAGTCGTCACCACAGGAAATGTCACAACAACCACAAGAATTACAACATGAAGTGCCACAACCGATTGGGCAAGAGGCACCAGTAGATAAAAAGGCACAACAAATTTTGCAAGCAGTCGAAAAAGCTGATGCACAATGGAATAAGTCGTATACACAATACCAGGTTAAAAAAGGGTCAGGAGATCGTGAAGACCAAAATAATTGGTAGCATATTTTTATTGTTTTTTTTGTCTGTTGGCTATGCTCAACATATTGAGTTAAGAACAAAAACCAGTGATGGTACACCAATTAAACAGGCAGAGCTTGGTAAGCCATTTGTGTTGGAAGTGGTTATTAAAAACGTACAAGGCATTAGTCAGCCACGCATTGAAGGTTTGCATGAGTTTTTTTATAAAGCACTTGGATATGAAGAAAAGCGAATGAACAATGTGTGTACGGTAAAATATACTTTTATTGTACGAATTGACCAGGTTGGTACCTATACCCTTGGTCCCGCCTTTGTTATTACTGGTAATAATAAAACGTTAAAATCAGATCCAATACGTATACGAGTTGTGGAAGAACAAAAAAAAGCAAAATCAAAAAGTGAGCAAAAAGATGAACGAGTATTCCTACGTATATCTATAGATAACGATACGGTGGTTCTTGGCCAAAAAATAAAATTTACTCTGCGTTTTTATTTCCGTAATGGCAATATTAATCTGGAAAGTATTAGTGAACCAAAAGAAGATTTGAAAGCATTTACTTTTTTTACACAGCAGGAACCAAAACATTCAAAAGAGAAGATTAACGGGTTGACTTACAATGTAACCCAGTGGAACTGGTTTGCAACAGCTAATAAGGTTGGCACATTTGTAATTCCAGCATTTGGTGCAGATTATATTGAACAAACTACCTCCAACCATAATATTATCCTCGCATCTTTCTTTAATTCTGTTGGTATGCGCAAACGTGTGTATTCAAACGCATTAAAAATAAAAGTAAATCCTTTACCGCAAACAAATAAACATATTGATGGGATAGGAGAATTTGTTTCATTTGATGCAAAATTAGACCCTGTTGCCGCAAGAGAAGGTGAAGGGATGGTACTAACCTTGCAATTGAGCGCAAAAGATTCAGTTGATGGAGTAAGTATACCCGATCTGCAAGGAATGCCTCCATCATTTCGCTTTTATCCATCAAAAACAGAAAAAACTACTGGCACTCCTCTGCCAACTCTAAAAGCAGAATATATTGTGCAAGGTTTCAAGCGTGGCGAGTGGGAGATTCCAGCGCAAACCTTTACCTTTTATGATACGAAAAATAATTCCTACAGATCATTAGAAACAAATCCTATTATGCTTACCATATTATCCAATGGTCAGGAAACCAAAAAAGGAGTAAGCGCTGCTTTATTAACTCAGCCAGAACAAGCAGTAGATGGATCTCAAGATAAATTATTGCCTTTAAATAATTTTGATCTTTGGTATGCAAATAAAGAGGGCGGTTTGCCGTGGTGGTTATTTTTTATTTTATTGTTGATTCCTTTAGTAAGCATTCTTAGTTATATAACCTACCAACTAAGTAGGGGTGCATTTAAGAAATATCATCAGTATGTTTTGAAGAGATTTGCATTCATGCGTGCTAAGGAAATGCTTGCTGAAAGTAATTCTAAGCAAACAACAGAACAATTGTACCCTATTTTTATACAACTACTTGCCCGTAGGGTTCAAGAGATACCCTCTAGGATAACAGAAGAAAAAATAGTAGTGATAATGCGCAATGCCGGCTGCTCTCTAGATGAGATTAAGTCATTTTCTATCTTTTTTGGAAATATTACCGCAGCCGCTTTTTCTCAGCATGACAAAACAAAAAACAAGCAATTGTTTGAACAAGCAAAAGCATGGCTTGAGTTTTTTGCTCAAAAGGATATTTCATGAAAAGATTGTCATTATTGTTTATCTTTTTGTGCTTTGGTTTGCAAGCAAGCAAAAACCAAGAATTATTTTTGCAAGCAAACAATGCCTATTTGAAGAGTGATTTTGATCAAGCCCTTACCTTATATGAGCAAATTACAAATAAAGGTCCTGCTGTTTGGTTTAATATGGCTAACATACAAGCTATAAAAGAAAATTACTTGGACGCACTTGTCTATTATAAACGAGCAAAAAAAGGTGCAATGCTGCAAACCTTGCAAGATGTTGAAAAAATAGTTATAGGTCTACAAAAAAAACTAAATATACATGAACAAAAAAATTGGTATGGGAAAATAAGGAACTCATTGTTTGAATTGGTTGGGTTATTACCGTTATTACCATTGCAATTAGTGTGCTTGCTGTGTGCGTTTTTATTTGCTCTTGCTATTATTTGTTGGCGAAAAAAACATCTCTATATTTTGTTTGGTATTATTTTTTTATGTAGTGGTATATTGTTATCTGTTAAATCTATTAGTTCAACACGTATAACTGCTATCATAAAAAAGCAAACTGATGTTTTTGTTGGTCCTCGTAGGAAATTTCATTCTATTGCAAATCTTACACCTGGTTCTCAGGTGAGGATTAAAAAAAGAAGTGATGATTGGTATAAAATCGAAGCAACTGGCTTGTCTGGTTGGGTAACTGCTGATACAATGACAATATTGTAAACCTTGTCCGGAGTACTATCATTAAAAATATTTCCACTTTATTCAAAGTACTTTTTGGTAGCATTTTTATTACCTGCTTTTGTTTATTATGGACAGAAATGCGTTTTTTTTATGCCCAATCACAAAAAATAGTATTACTGCAAGAACAATATGCTTTTTTATTTGCTACTCTTGATAAAGTAATTGCTCGTTATGGTCATGAGATTGCAACCAATACTGATTGTGTTGCTCTGTACGATCAGTTGATTGAGGATTTTAAACATGAAAAAAAGATCATACAAAAAGTCCAAATGGCAGCACAGCAAAAAGTAAAGGTGCAATTACCTAAAAAGGTCAAACAAGAACTAGAATTTATTTGGCCTATTACAAAAAATAAATTTTGGATTAGTTCTTATTTTGGCCCAAGAAAAAAACCGAATGGTTCCTGGGGATTTCATCATGGTATTGATATGGCGTCAGTAAAGGGAACGGAAATAAAAGCAGCTGCAGATGGAACAGTTTTAGAAGCACGCCTGGCCTCAGGTTATGGAAAAACAATTCTACTCAAGCATTCTGACAAGCTGCGTACAAGATATGCACATTTAGATAAAATTTTGGTACAAAAAGGGCAAGAAATTAAACAAAGAGAAATTATTGGTCATGTTGGTGAAACAGGACTGATTAGAAAAACTTCGGAAGACGGGTCTCATTTGCATTTTGAAGTGTATGAACAAGGTCATAAAGTCAATCCACTTGCCTTTTTACCACACAAAAAACATGCATAGCGAATTTTTACAATTTGTTTATACTAAAAAATTAATGTAGTTAATAGGAAATTGTTATGGCAAAAAAAGAAAAAAAGAAAAAATCTCTCGGCACTCATTTAAAAGAAATCGTTGTTATTTTATCGATTGTTTTTATAGTGCGAACATGGGGCTTTGGATTATACCAGGTGCCAACTGGTTCAATGGAAACAACGATGCTTGTTGGCGAACGGTTTTTTGCAGATAAATTTACTCCCATTTTTATGAAAATAAAGCATGGCGATGTTATTTCACTTAACGATCCATTATTTAATTATTCAGATAATAGTTTACAACGATTATGGCAGAAGTATGTGTGGGGACCATCTAATTGGACCAAGAGGGTAATTGGTTTGCCAGGTGATATCATAGAAGGCAAGGTTGAAGATGGTAAGCCAGTAGTTTATCGTAATGGCCAGAAGCTTGATGAGACTTATGTAAATAAATATCCATTAATTGCTGAATACAAAAAAGATCCTGCAGCGCTCAAAAAAGAAGCCCGGAAATTATTATTGCAAGGAAGAATTTCTGTGGAAACGATGAATGCATATCCAAGTTACTTTATCAATTGGCGGTCATATGATCCTGCATTTTCATACAGAGATCAACCATTTTACCGTATTGATCCAAACTTAGTTGTAAAAAATCCTTTAACGGGTGATCCAGAATTTAAAAAGCCATTTGAACCGATTGATAAACAAGTTAATTGTCCACGAGCTGGTCGATATGGAAAGAGCCATTGGAGTTGCTCAGATGAGTTTTATGTTGAGCTCGGGCCAAATCAATATTGGTTGATGGGAGATAATCGCCGAGGTTCTCAAGACTCACGTTTTTTTGGGCCAATTAATGGTGATTTAATCCATGGTAAAATTGTTCTATTGATCATGTCTATCGATCAAAAAAATGGATGGAAGATTTTGAATTGGTCATTCATAAATCCAATTTTCGACTTTTCTACCTGGTGGATTGCAGACTTGCTTGCTCATCCAATTGATTTTTGGAAACGAGTGCGTTGGAGCAGGTCTTTAAGAATTATTCGTTAATTGTTTTATTTTTTTTATTGGCCAACAGTAGACTATGAAAAATGCTTCTATGAAAAAAGGAATTGGTATGGCCTTAACAGACATTGCCCAAAGGTATTATGATTTTTGCATAAATATTTTGGGCATAAAAAAGCGATTTCCACTAATAAAAATAAACTTTTATAAATCATGGTGGCATATTTTCTTAGTCCAGAAATGGCGCTGGGCTTTTGTTATCTTTGTTATTGGGCTTACGTTTAGTTTAAGTGCAATAGTTCCTTTATTTATAAGTTATAGCTTTGAATCTGGACTGTTTATTTACTTTATCTATTTATTATTTGGTTTGGTCACACTAGAAGCTCTTAAGTTTTTTATTCATTATTCTTATGCGGTTTCATTAGGCCAAGCTCTTGCGAGCATTCAATTTAGCGCTTATCGTCATTTTTTATTAATTGACCCAGTCTATCATGGTATGCGCTCCTCGGGAGAAATTTTTGCCAAAATTGAACGCAGTACTCAAGCAATTGAACAAATAATGGATTTAGTCATTACCGATTTATTGCCTATTTTTTTTAGAGTAACTGCAGTTATTATTTCATTTTTTGCTATACGAATCAAAATTGGATTATTAGCTACCGCCTGCCTTGCAATAGTAACGATTTTCAATATTATACTCGTGCTTTTTAATGGCTTGGTTTTTGAAAAAAAAATAATAATCATTGACGATACAGTAAAAAATGAAAGTGTTGAGAGTATCTCACAGTTTGGTTTAATACGCTCATCTTTTGCCACGCCAGACTGGGTAACTAAGTTACAAAGTTCCAATCATACAGCTCTTGAGACTTTGAGCACCTATGGTTTTTCGTTTTGGACCATTCATTTTGTTTCTCGATTTATTTATTTTTGTACTGTTTTTGTTATCGCGTGGTATCTCTTTTATTTACAACAAGCAGATAGCCTTTCTGTTGCCATGGCGATTGGTTTTTTAAGTACCTATTATAATGGGACTCGTAGAATTGTTCGTGCTGGTCGTACCGTGCAAAAACTGAATCAATCAATGGTTCGGGTTAATGATTTATTTGAGTACATACAATCTTTTGGGGAACAATCATTCCCAGTATTACCTAATGATCTTTCAAAAACAAAAGATTTTAAAGAGGTGGTAAAAGTAGATTCAATCACCCTAGATGCGCAAAATTTACATTTTGCTTACCCACAACAAGCCCGTATTTTTGATGGCCATAATTTGTATCTTTCTATTGATAGAACACAAAAAAATAAACTCTATGGTATTATTGGTCCCTCTGGTATTGGTAAAACAACGCTAGCTTCGATTCTTGGCGGGCAGCTAAAACCAGATCCAGGTAGCGTGAGAATAAATAATATTCCGATTTATCACGTTGATGATTATATGCGTCGTAATTTAATTGCATACCAAGGTCAGGTTGCAACAAGTTTGAGCGGTAATGTAAAAGATAATTTACTTTTGGGCATTCCAAGAGGTGAGCCAGCTATGCAAGAGGAATCATTAATAACCTTGTTAATACAAGTTGGTTTGTGGTCAATCTTTGAACAAAAAGAAGGGTTACATACACAAATTGGCCAAGGTGGCATGAGCTTATCTGTAGGGCAACGCCAACGATTAAATTTTGCTTCTTTATATTTGCGTGCATATCATTATAGGCCAATGCTTATTATTATTGATGAACCAACTAGTAGCTTGGACCAAATATCCGAACAATCAATTACTTTGATGATAGAACAGTTAGCACAGCATGCACTAACCCTAGTTATTGCCCATCGTATGCAAACGTTGCAACAAGCGGTAGGTATTTTGGATTGTTCATTATTACCACTCCAAAAAGAAATGGTATTTTATTCGAAAGAAGAACTACTTACAAAGTCTGAATATTACCGTAAGTTAATAAAAGGTGAGGTTCCGTTAGAAGAATAAGGAGAGTATAAAATGAAAGATGTTCTAGTTATAAATGTCTTACCCAAACCTATGTATGAAGATTGTCGAATAAAAGGTTCACTTAGTATGCCTCTTGCAGCATTAACTCAATTTTCTACGCAAATACCAAAAGATCAACTTATTGTTTTATATTGCGCACATTATACATGCGATGCAAGTAGGCGTGCATGGAAAGTATTGCATGATTTGGGATTTACTAACGTAAAGGCGTATGAGGGCGGTATGGCAGAATGGAACCAAAAAGGATATCCAGTTGAAGGAGCTTGCAAAGAGAGTTATCTCAAGAAAGAGGCACCTAAACCGTTGCATTCTGAAGTTGATCAAATTTCGATAGAGCAATTAAACAAATTACTGAATAAATAACCAAAAAGAACTTGCAATCCACGCTTTTTCTGGATACATTAATTAACGTTTTA
Source organism: Candidatus Babelota bacterium (assembly GCA_029262615.1). Lineage (GTDB taxonomy): Bacteria > Babelota > Babeliae > Babelales > Vermiphilaceae > JAJCZD01. The sequence goes on along the minus strand of JAJCZD010000001.1, from coordinate 14,123 downwards.
GAAGAGAAAAAGAATGAAAAAAGTTATTATTTTGATGGCAGGTTTGTTGTTTGGATTGCCTGGCTGTTGGCCAGAAAAAAACCAAAAAAAACAAGCTGCAAAACAACTGTATATTGTAGATGTTAATACTAAAGAAGTATACGATGATTGCCACATTCCTGGGGCTATTCATGTATCCTTTGAGCAGATCGATGATTTTGCCAAGAATTTAGACAAAAATACTGATATGGTGATATACTGTAGTAACTATCGTTGTAGCACCAGTGGAATGGTGGTAAAAAAGCTTAAAAAAATGGGCTTTTCAAATGCAAAAGCTTTTGAAGCGGGCATTGCAAAATGGCATCAAGAAAAGAGACCAATTGAAGGTGCTTGCTTAATGTCATTTCTAACAATGGAAATTGACCCTCCAACTGAGCATGATGATGCAATTGAAATTATTTCAAGTAATGATTTTGCTCAATTAATTGAAAAATATAAAAAGGAGGGCGGCATAGCCAAGTGGTAAGGCATGGGACTGCAAATCCCTGATCCCCGGTTCGAATCCGGGTGCCGCCTCCAAGTTGAGCCGAGATGGTGGAATAGGTAGACACAAAGGACTTAAAATCCTTCGGACGTAATGTCTGTGCCGGTTCGAGTCCGGCTCTCGGTACCATACTTTGCCAAGGGCTTGGTATGGCAGGCCAATCTCTCCTTTTCTTCTGAGTGATTTGCTGAAATTATGCCGAAGAAATATGAACACAATGAGCAATAAAATGTTAGTAGGGTAGAGCAGTAGTGATTCTTGAAAACTGATGCTTGACAAATCTAATCTAGAAATCTAGTTTAGCTTATAAGTACTAGTTTTGTTTGCCTGGAAGTAAATTAACTAGCAAAGGAATAAATTCATGAACAAAGCAAAATTAGTTGAGAATATGGCAAAAATAACCAAATTGCCTAAATCAACATGCAAAGAAGCTTTGGAAGCTTTCATTGATTCCGTAAGAGGAGCCTTAAAGCAAAGTAAACAAGTTGTTATTACTGGTTTTGGTACCTTTATGGTCATGAACAGAAAAAGCAGAGTTGGTGTGAATCCAGCAACTGGTAAAAAAATGCAAATACCTGCTAAAAAAGTTCCTAAATTCCGTCCAGGTAAAGCATTAAAAACGCTTGTTGGCTAAAAAATAAGCTAAAAAGTGTCTCAAAAAGGACGCCTTGAAAGAGGCGTCCTTTTTCTATTTCCCCTGATTATTATTGAATAATAGAAAATATTGCTTATTTGTGTGTTGTTGATTTATACTTATGAGTAAATAAAAGGTTTGAATCAGGAGGGGCTATGAATATGAATGGTACGGCTGCACAGGGCTTTTTCAGTAAGGTGCAGGACTGGATTAATAATTTATTTGCTAAATTGCAGATTAACAAACAAACATTGATGGAGATCGGGCTTTATTTAGGCCTGGGATTTATCGTCGGTTTTTTATTACGTAAGTTCTCAACCTACGTATTTATGGTCGTTTTATTTATTATTGGTTTATATGTTGCACAATATTATAACCTGATTGATGTTGCTATCAACTGGAAACAGGTGCAAGCAACTTTTGGAATTAAGCAAACCTCTCTTGATGCCAGTATGATGGTTGTGTATTGGGAATGGTTCAAGCTTAATTTTGTCATAGTTATAAGTTTTGCAATTGGATTTCTTTTTGGTATTAAGCTTGGATAAATTCTTTCTTTTTAAATTTGCAAAGAGCTATGGTAGTATAACTCTAAAAAATGAGGAATGCTTCAAAGAAAGAGGTTAGGAATAATGGCAGAACAAACATTTGTAGAAGCGATCACAGATATCTTAGTTGAATTGAATAAAATAAAACCTAAAGAAGCAGAAAATTTAAAAAAAGCTTTTAAAGATTCAGAAAAACAATATTATGATGAATTTTTGATGGAAGAAGGCCTGGTAGATGAGGAAGATATACTGCGTGCTTTAGAAATGTATTATAAAGTTACCGCAGTTGATGTTACCGGTTTATTTTTTAAGCGTTCGTTGTTGCATCAATTTCCCAAAGACATCTTACTTCGCTGTGCTATGATTCCCCGTGAGGTAGACCAAAATATTTTGATTATGGTGGTCAATGACCCATTTGATACGGCTCTACTTAGTATTATAGGTGATTATGTTTCGTATGATGTTCAGTTTCAAGTTGGTATTAGGCGTCAAATTTCAGATGCAGTAAAAGCATTTTATGATAAGGCACCAACAGAAACTCCTGATGCAGAAGAAAATGAAGCAGCAGCAACTGAAGGCGAGTGGCCTGACGTATTAAGTTGACATCATGAAAAAACGTCCTAATGATCCAGTAGCTTTAGTTGATTTTTTATTGCATGAGGCTATTGCAATGCGAGCCTCTGATATTCATTTAGAACCAGAAGAAAAGAAATTGCGAATTCGTTATCGTATTGATGGCGTATTATTGGAACAGGATCCAGTTGCAAATGAAATTGCTCAACAGTTATGTTCTCGTATTAAAGTTTTAGCTCAAATAGATTTATCAGAAAAACGCTTACCACAAGACGGTAAGTTTTCATTAACTTCTCAAGATCAAGTTGATTTACGGGTTTCAACCTTTCCTGGTTTGCATGGGCAAAAAATTGTTTTGCGGATCTTAGATCATGCGCACAATATACTTTCTTTAGAACAATTAGGTATGGCTTGCCAAATTGCAGATCAATTTACAAAGTTGCTACAAAAAGCAAATGGATTTTTTTTAGTCTCTGGGCCAACCGGATCAGGGAAAACCACCACATTGTACAGTACACTTTCTTATTTGCACTCACCAGAAAAAAATATTATTACTTTGGAAGATCCTGTTGAGTATAATGTGCAAGGAGTCACGCAAGGCCAAGTTAATCCAGCAATCGGTTTTACTTTTGCGCAAGGCCTACGTTCATTACTCCGCCAAGATCCAGATATAGTTATGGTTGGTGAAATTCGTGATAAAGAGACTGCACAAATTGCAATCGAGGCTGCCCTCACGGGCCATATTGTTTTAAGCACAGTCCATACGAATGATGCACCTAGTGTGATTATGCGATTAATGGATATGGGTATTCCTTCTTTTTTATTAAATGCTGCAATCTCTGGTGTAATGGCACAGCGGCTTGTGCGCAAGCTATGTACTAACTGTAAAATTGAACGGAACCTTACTGAAGAAGAAAGGCAGATTTTAAAAAATAAATCAATCATAAAATTATTTGATGCAACCGGTTGTGATGAGTGCTTACAAACTGGTTATAAAGGTAGGACTGGCATATTTGAATTGCTCGTTCCTACAACCAGTTTACGTGCACAAATAATTGCTCATCCTGACTTTGATCATATTAAAAAGCAAGCAAGCAAAGACGGCATGATCAGTTTGTTTGATGATGGTATGCAAAAAGTTCAGGATGGTGCCATTTCCTTGGAAGAGTTATTGCGTGTTGCTGCTTAAAAAACTTGCTATTTTAGGTATACTAGAGGCAGTTTAACCACAAGGATTCATATGAAAAAAATCACAATAGTTCTGCTTACTCTTTCTATGAGTACCATTTTTGCCGATTCAACAACAGACAAATTATATGCAGCGTATCAAGCAAAATCCAGAAAGAAAAAAGAAAAAGTATTTCAAGAAGGTAAAAAAGAAATTGGCAGTAAAAAAGAGCAATTAAAACCTTTGCAAGAGCTTGCTGAAAAAAAAGGTGACTTTGCTGTTTTTAAGCAAGCAGTAAAAGATAGAGAAAAAGAAAAATTAAGTTGGATTAGTTATTATTCAAAAACGGCAGTAGCAATAGGGGTTTGTATTGGAGCTGGTGCGGCAACATTACTGATTCGAGCTATTGAGCACTTTGGAGAAGATGAATTTTGAATTATTTAATTAAGTAAAATTGTTTTTAGAAGAGAACTATCAATGTTTAGTAAATTGCGAGCTGATTTTCCTATTTTGCAACCAGATGAGAAAAAATCACTAATCTATTTTGATAATGCAGTAACTACCCAAAAGCCACAGCAGGTGATTGATGCTATATCTTATTTTTATGCAAAAGATAATGCGAATGTTGCTCGTGGTATTTACAAACTTGGTGAGGCTGCAACAGATTTATATGAGCAAGCAAGGGCAAAAGTTGCAGATTTTATTGGCGCATGGCCAGAGGAGATTATTTTTTCTTCTGGTACTACTCGCGCGATTAATGATATTGCAAGCTCATGGGGAATGCAAAACATAAAATCTGGTGATGAGATTCTTATTTCTGAGCTTGAGCATCATTCAAATTTAGTTCCATGGCAACAGCTAGCAAAAAAAACTGGTGCAATGCTGAAATTTATTCCCGTTGATAAGCATGGGAATTTAGAGCTCAATAAATTAAAAGAATTGTTAACTGATAGAACAAAGTTAGTTGCAGTGTCTCACGTTTCCAATGCACTTGGCACGAGCAATGATATTAAAAAAATAATTAAAGAAGCCCGCAAGGTTGGTGCAAAAGTATTGGTTGATGCATCACAATCTGTTCCGCACAAAAAAATTAATGTGCATGATCTGGATGCAGATTTTTTAGTTTTTTCTGCGCACAAAATGTTGGGGCCAACTGGCATTGGTGTATTGTATATTAAAAAAGATTTGCATGATCAGGTTCCACCGTTTGCTTTTGGGGGTGGTATGATTTTTGAAGTCGATTTAGGTAAAACTACCTTTTTAGTGGCACCAAAAAAGTTTGAAGCAGGCACACCGCCGATCGCACAAGCAATTGGCCTGGCTGCTGCAATTGATTATCTACAGAAGCATGTTGATTTTGAGTTGCTTCAAAAGCATGAATCACAATTGGTCACTCAATTGATTGAAGGACTACAAAAAATTCCAACAGTAAAAATACTTGGACCGATTGAACAATTAAAAAGCCAGGGCAGTATCGTTAGCTTTGTTATTGAAGGTATGCATCCGCATGATATTGCTGAATATTTAAACCAGCTAGGCATTGCCGTACGTGCTGGTCATCATTGCGCTCAACCATTAGCAAAAAAACTTGGCATAGATGCATCGGTTCGGGTTAGCCTGTATTTTTACAATACCAAAAAAGAAGTTGAGCAGTTGTTGCTAGCACTTAAGCAATTAACAAAAAACTATAAATAAACCTTACGGACAAAATGGGCTGTATTTATTGGATATAGCAAGAGATAATGGATCTGGTGGTGCATAAAAATAACGTGCAATGACAAAATCATTATTAGTATTAACCCTTGTTGAAAGACCAGCCGCCACAATTTTTCCATCTTCCTGAATTGCCATGCCAAAAGCGATATCATCAATATCATCCCCGAAACTAGTTATTACTTTTCCTGGTGCAGGACCAAATGATCCATTGGGATTAAAAGTGGTATCTAAGCTACCATCAAAATTATAACGAGCTAAAACAAATTGACTGCCAAAAAGTGGACCATTTCTGCCAACAACAACAATCTTATTAAAAGGTTGGATTCCCACATCCCTAATTTGTGAAAAAGTCGCATTATTAAAGTTTGTAACTACCGCTCCGGCAAAAGGGCCAAATAAACTATCTGGATTGAGTGTTGTATCTAAACTGCCATCGACATTAAACCGTGCAAAGGCAAATTGAGCTTGTGGATTACTAAAAATAGAAGGTATTCCCGATGAACCAGCTAAAATTATTTTTCCATTTGGAGCAATAGTAACGGCAAAGGCAGTGTCATCTGTGCCGACACCAAAATCAAGAGTAACCTTACCAGGCTCTGGGCCAAATAAGCTATCTGGATTAAGAGTGGTATCTAATGTGCCATCAGTGTTATAACGAGCAAAAGCAAAACTAGCTTCTTGAAAGGGTGGCCCTGGTATTGGATTTGGGTTTGTATAACCAGCTTGTACAATTTTGCCATCAGCTTGCAAGGCTAGATCCAGCGCAAAATCAAAATCAGTTGAGATAAAATTAACAGTTAATTTTCCTGGCTCTGATCCAGTAGCATTAAAAGAAGTATCCAAAGTACCATCAGTATTATATCTGGCAACTAAAAATGCAGTAATGCTAGGATCAGTTGGAGATGATGCATAACCACCAACAACAATTTTGCCATCAGTCTGAATAACAACTCCGGTTGCTAAATTATCATCGCTCGTAAAGCTTGTCCGCACAACACCTGGAATGCCACTTATTGCTCCAGAAGGATTAAAGGTGGTATCTAAAGATCCATTATTATTTAAACGGGCAACAAAAAAATCTTGAATGCCGGGTGGTGGATTAGCGCTACCGGCAACAACAATTTTTCCATCTGGTTGCACGGTAATGGCATTAGCTTGATCAAAAGTGCCACCAAAATCTAAAATAACACTGCCAGGTTGGCTTCCAATACCACTCGGGTTAAAAGTGGTATCAAGTACACCATTTGTTTTATAGCGCATAATAATCCAATCGGCATTTATCGGCCCAAAACTAAAAGTAGTACCAGATCCAACAATTTTTCCATCCGGTTGAATGGCAATGCGTGAAATAGAATCAAAGTTCATATTTACATCAAATATGTTGGTGCCAGGAATAGGACCATTTGGATTGAATGTAATATCAAGCGCACCATCTTCTTGCGGGAAAAGAAAAATAGGTAAGAATAATAAAACAAATAATTTCTTCATGTATCTCCTGTTTGTGATTGAATTACTCGTGCAAACCGACGCAAACCGTCAAAAACAATTAAAAGGGAAAATGGAATTAATACATAATTTATACATTTTGGAAACAGTAAAAGTAAACAAAAAACCATAAATGCTTCTGCTCGTTCAATAAAACTATATTCAAAATGAATCCCTTTTATGCCGGTGTTTGTAAACAATGCGCCTGCCGCCAAAAACGTGGAAAAATGAAATAGAAGGGCAATTAAAAACAAAATGTAAGCAAAACTGTATTGTGGCCATGCGATAGCAAGCCCAATTACAACCAGTGCTTCAACCATGCGATCGGAAATTAAATCAATGTATGCACCAATTTTTTGATTGTTATTGGTTAATCGTGCAACAGTGCCATCAAGAATATCAAACAATCCTGAGAGTAATAAAAAACAAATAGCAAAGACAAAATAGTGACAACAAATAAGTAAGCAACAAGTCAACCCGGCCAAAAAGGCAAAGAATGTAATCATGTTTGGTGTGCAAAATAACCCGATTATTTTGCCAATGCAATCGAATAATGGTTGTATTTTATTTCGTACTTTTGCTTCAATCATTCTATTTTTATTTCCTATTTTTGTTACAAATAATAGCATAAATTAAAATAGAAAGTATTGCACAAAAGAAACACCAAACAGAAATAAGCCAAAATTTATAGAAAATGAATGAAATTAGTAAAGCTATTAAGGTAGCTATTCCAAAAGACCACATAAACGGTATACTAGAAACAAACATTGATCCAATCGTAACTATTGCATAAATAATACCGGTAATATAATATTGCCATTCAGTTAAACCAATATCATAAGTAACATGGTGATTTTCAATCCAAGCTTGCCCTCCAGCACAACCCATTTGCCAAACAAAATAACAAACAAGTAGAATGCCACACATCAGAAAAGTTCCCAAAATCGATTTGCGTAGTTCCTGTTTTTCTAGCTTATACATGACAAATGGTATCCAGATTGGCCAAAAAAGCATTGCGAAAAACAAAAACCCGTATTTTGCAAGGTTGGTAATAATTGGTGAAAGGTGTCGGTGATAATCAAGCCAAAATACACCTTCAATAGCTTGTTGTACTGCAAAAAATAGTGGCGTGGTCGCTAGTAGTTTTTCATTGCGCGTTTTTGCTTTTTTTATACTCAAGAGTCCAATAATGGCCAAAATGGCAGCTGCCCCAAAACTAACGTGCGATGAAAAACACATGGTGTCCCTTTCTTTTCCTAACCCTAACTTTATAAACTTATAGTAATTGTGGCGTATTTATGTTGCCAATAGCAATAATTAAGATAAAAGGGGTGGTTTTTTATTTTTATTATTTTGTTTTTTTTAAAAAAATAAGTATTCTCTTGCAATAGTTAACCGTGAATAAAAAGGATTTTTATGAAAATGAGATCGATTTTTTTAACAATGTTATTTTTTTCTAGCTTTTTGCAGACCAATCAGTTGTACGCGATAGATTCATCTGATATTGGTAATTTTATTTATAGTGCCGTTCAATTAACAAAAGAATATGGCCCCACAGTTATAAAATTATCTCCCTGGATTGCATCTGTGAGCTTCATTGGTTACAGGTGGTTGGATATGCGCTTTACCCTTAAGGGTATAAATAGCAAACTGAAAACAAATGGTGATAACATTACCGGCCTTAGAACTGAGGTTGGGCAACTTTCTGACAAAATTAATGGCATGCAGACTCAGCTAACACAAATGCAAACGGATGGAGCAAGCAAAAATGATATTGCTGGTTTAGAGGCTAACCTTGAATTAGCCAAAGGAGAACGAGAACAAGTATTGAGCAGAATAGGAGGGCTAGAAAATACTTTGCAAACGCTTGTATCTGGAGATGAGTTTGGAAAATTATCTGAAAAAGTAATAAGCTTAAATACAAATGTTTCGTCTGTGCAAAATGGATTAAAAAGTTTGAAAGCATTGGTAGAAAGCTTGAATGCTAATTCTTCAATATTTGAAGACAATTTCAATCAGTTTAAAGAAGATTTTACGGCCAAATTAGGTTCTCTTCAACAACAACAACAAGAGCAGGGTGCTTCAATACAACGCATACAAACAGGCCAAACCCAAATGCTGCAAAAAATTGGTTCAATTCAAACTTCACAAACGCAACAAGGAGAAGTATTAGACCAAGTGCAAGATACATTAAATTCTCAGGGAGCGCGGTTAGGAAACATTGAAATATTGTTGCAACAGATTGCGGGTAATCAGCAACAAACTAATCGAGGCATACAAGAAGCAAACCGAAACATACAGTACACCGGTGCTACTATGGGAGTATTTGCTGCATGTGCATTATACCCTGCAGCTGGAGGTGGTATAATATCTCAAAGTACCACCTTGGGGGCTTCAACTGATGGCGTTGGGCAATGGTCAATTCCACAATCCTGTAGCAAACAATTATTAACACAAACTTAAAATTTTAGAGAGAGTAAGATGAAGTTTGATTATGATGTGATTGTCATTGGTGGTGGTTCTGCTGGCTTAACGGCTGCTAAAACAGCAAAAGGGTTTGGTAAAAAAGTTCTATTAATTGAAAAAGAAAAAATTGGTGGCGAGTGCACTTGGACCGGGTGCGTGCCCAGTAAAGCATTAATAAGATCTGCAAACATTGCACATTATGCAAAAAATTTGCACAAATATGGTCTTGCTTCTAACATGACCGAGTTAAATGCCCAAAAGGTTATGGATCACGCTCGCACAACGATTAAAAAAGTATATGCAACCCATACACCAGAAGAAATTAAGAAGGAGGGGATTGAAATATTGTTTGGTGCTGCATCATTTGTCGATAAACATCATATCTTGGTAGGCAACAAAAAAATATCTTTTAACAAAGCAATTATTTGCACCGGCTCGTCTCCCTTTGTACCTCCAATTGAGGGACTAGATCAGGTTGATTACTTGACCAATAAAAATCTATTTGAATTGGATAAACTTCCTAAATCGATGATTATTTTAGGTGGAGGACCGATTGGTTGTGAAATGGCCTCAGCACTTAATCGATTAGGCACTACCGTTACAATCATTGAAATGAACGATCGTATCCTGCCACATGAAGATCTGGAGATGGTAAATCTCTTAAACCAAAAGTTTAAATCTGAGGGTATTGTTGTTGCTGTCAATCGTACTGCAATAAAGATAGATGAAAAAGATGGCTTGATAGTTGTTGAAACAGTAGATAAAGATGGGAAAAAATATCAATACAGTGGCGAAAAAATTCTTGTAGCAACGGGACGCAAGCCAAATATTGATGGGCTTAATTTAGAAAATGCCGGTATTGATTGGTTTAAAAAAGGAATTATTGTTGATAGTACGCTAAAAACTACTGCAGGAAACATTTACGCCTGCGGTGATGTTGTTGGCCCGTATTTATTTTCTCATATGGCCTGGTATCAGGCGGTAATTGCAGTGCGCAATACATTGATTCCAATCTTTAAAAAGAAAGTTGATTACACAAATGTTATCTGGGTTACCTTTACTGCACCCGAGCTGGCAACCGCGGGGTTAACCGAGGAGGCTGCGATAGAAAAATACGGCAAAAATGGCATTAAAGTTTTCCGTTATGATTATAAAAAACTAGATCGTGCTATGACCGATGAGACTGAGTTCGGTCTGTGTAAAATTATTTGTGACAATTCTTATACTATTCTAGGCATTCATATTCTTGGTGCTGGTGCGGGTGATATAATTCATGAAGCCCAACTGGCAAAAACAAAAGGGATGAAATTGTGGGAGATCCAATCGGTTATTCATGCTTATCCAACCTATTCTGAATTGATCTGGAAAGATGCTAAACTTGCATTTGTACACAAACTATTGAATAATCCTTTGGTGAGGTTTTTTCGGTCACTATTTGCTAGTAAAGGGACAAAAAAATGAATAACAGTTTAAAAAGATTTTTAATTATCTTCAGTATATTTATTATTGGTGGAACTATTTTTTATTATTTTGGTCTTCATCGTTTTATTCAATTAGAAACTATCAAAAAAAATGAGCAAGCCATTAGATTTTTTGTTAATCATCATTATGGTTTTTCCGTTTTTCTTTACGTGACTCTTTTTGCCATTATGATTGCCTGTTCATTCCCAGTTGTTGCACCATTAACGATTATTGGTGGCTTTGTGTTTGGATTATGGGCAATTGGTTATGCGTTGCTTGCAACGACCATTGGTGGAGTGACTGCATTTATAATTATTCGTTCTTTTATTGGAAAAGCAGGCCACCAAAAATACAAAGGTAAACTTGAGATGATCAAGAACCGGTTACAAAAAAATGGGGTTAGTTATTTGCTCATATTGCAATTTTTATCAGTAGTGCCTTTTTTTATAATTAATTTAGCAGCTATCATGGCAGATTTTTCTGTTTGGACTATGATTTGGACCACAGTGGTGGGCAATATACCCTTTATGATTATATATGCGTTTATTGGATACCAAATTGCGTGCTTGCAATGTGTGCAAAGTATTTCCTGGTCATCTTATTTTCTTTTGGTTGTTTTTATATTGGCATTAGCACTGATTCCAATTATAATTCGACGATTTAAAGGCCCGGCACTATGAAATTAAACAAGCGTTGGATTATCTTTTTTGTTTTTATTGGTTTGATCATATTGTTTCGTTTTTCGGGTGTTTCAAATAACCTTACTATTGCCAATTTTAAAATGAATAGCCAATGGTTCAAGCTATTTGTTTTGCAACATTATAAACTTGCTGTTTTAGAATATATTCTTCTATATATTCTGGTTGTTTCACTTTCTTTACCTATTGCTGCCGTTCTTACCCTCGCTGGAGGGTATTTATTTGGAACCCTGTTGGCAACACTATATACCAATATTGGCGCTACGATAGGGTCACTAATTGCTTTTTTGATGATGCGTTATTTAATTGGAGAAGACATTCAAACAAAGTATGAGAAGCAGTTGATATACTTTAATAAAATGGTAAAAGAACATGGGGTGTTTTTCTTATTATTTTCTCGTTTTGTGGCGGTAGTACCATTATTTCTCATAACCATTCTGGCCGCCATCTCTAATATCTCTTTGTTTAATTTTATATGGACAACATCTGTAGGAATTATCCCTGGGTCATTAGTTTATGCTTTTGCTGGCGGGCAATTGCACAAAATCAATACGATTAAAGATGTATTCTCACCAAGTGTGCTTCTTGCATTTTTATTGCTGGGTTTGCTTGCTCTTATGCCAGTTATTATTAAGAAATTAAGAAAATCATGAAAAAGAATCGTATTATCGGCTTTGTTTTATTTATTGTATTGATTGCACTTTTGTATCTGCTTATTTCTGATACTATTACCTTTGAATGGTTAAAAATGCAAGCCGATCAGTTGCGCTCTTGGACGCGCATGCATTATGTGTTGGTCGTATGCTTATACCTTATTGTTTTTTTCTTTTCCTCGATTTTTTTTCTTCCCCTTAATACCTTATTGTTGATTTCTGCAGGCTTCTTGTTTGGGTTTTGGCCGGGATTTTTGTGGGCGCAAGTCGGTTTTTGTTTTGGCTCATTATTTTCGATGCTTCTTGTTCGTTATCTGATTGGTAGCTGGATACAAAAAAAATATAACCATAAGCTGGAGAGCTTGAACCAAAAAATTGAAGCCAATGGTGCACCATATTTGCTCTTTATTCAACTCCTGCCAATTACACCAACACCGCTATTAAATATGAGTGTTGGCTTTACCACTATTAGTTGGTGGACTTTTTTATGGACCACCTTTGCAGGCACTGCAATTGGAAATGGGTTGTATGTGTATGCTGGCAAGTTTTTACATCAGTTAGAATCAACAAAAGATATTCTCTCATGGCCATTATTTATTATATTTTGTGTTATGGCACTTTTAGCCCTTATTCCATTTCTTTTTTCGCGGTATATGGTAAACTAATACTTTAATTTTAATTGTATTGTATTTAGGGGACCATGAAATATAATCATGTCTATTATTTTTTACTTTTATTTGTTTTTGCAAACTCGTTTGGATTATCTCACCCTCAAGTTTCATTCTATGATGGGGGAGTGGTAACGAAAAAAAATGAACAAGAAGTGAGGAAAATCCTACGTAAACTCAATTATCAGCATTCTGAAACGATAATCGTACGAAAACTAAATGAACAAGTAAAAACTTGTTATGCTTGTGTGCTCGAAGTACCATTCAGCCAAAAGCATATGTTTATTTGGGAAGAATGGTTTGAGGGGGCTCCTGAGGATCAAAAAATATTTCTAATCGGCCATGAGTGTATGCATTTAAGGATGAATCATTTAAGCAAACGAATACTGTTTGTTTTTATGACTTTATGTGGTTTTAAAGGTTTAGCTATGAAATTAAGTCCATCTAAACTAAAGCAAGAATTAATTAGCTCATTTGGTATCTTAATTGTTTTACCTTTATTCTATTTACTAAGTCGGTTTCATGAATTTCAAGCAGATTACTGGTCTGCAAAAAATCTTGATTGTGCCGATGGGGGTATTGCTTGGTGTAAATCAATGGCATCAACAACTCATCTAGGCCTTGCTCAATCAGAATCTTGGCGAGATTATTTACTAAAAAAGGTTAAAAGTATTTTTAGTACTCATCCAACCATTGAAAAACGTATTCAAGCACTTGAGGCACTCAACTTAGCAAAGTAATTGCACGCTCAACTGACTCAAAGTTTGGGCGCTCTCCAAAAAATTTTTTCTTTTTTTGATAATGGCAGGTATGTAGGCCAACAGATTGAGCTGCCTGAATATTAATAACTTGATCATCGATAAACAAACAATCAGTTGCTTGCAAGTTATACGTAGCAAGCAGATAGGTGAAAATTTCTGGATCAGGCTTTAATAGACCAACCTCACTGGAAATAATTATCCCATCAAACAATTGGAAAAAGGCTGGATTGTTATTATATAAGATAGTAAAAGATTCTCTATCCCAATTGGATAAAATAAATAGTTGGTGCCCGGCGAGTTTGCAATTTTTTAAAAAAGTGGTGCCACTTCTGCTAATATGGCGTGTTTGGGCAAAATGCCAGGGGTCAAAAATCATGTGTGCAATTTTTTCAATTAATTTTTTTTCCGCAAAGCACGTAAAAAATTGCGTCCTATGTAGTTCATTTTCCAGCGCAGTAGTTATTTCTTGGCAGGAATGGGTTCCTCTAAGCCAGGCATGCATAACGGATGGTAGGGGCATGCCATTGCCATCATGGGCAACTATAGGAAGGTCGTGGGAGAAATCCAATGTTTCTAAAAAAGAAAATAAGGTATTTTTTAGGATATAACCGGTTGGAATTGAAAAAGAGGTTAAATAGTGTAAATAGCTCGCAACACCAATATGTTTGGCGACTTCAATTTTATTTGTCTCTATAAAAACACCACCAAGGTCACAAACAAGGGCAAGAGGTCTTGCTGATAAAAAGAAAAAAAGTAATAAAATAGATAGTTT